>CAWEMG010000015.1:0-25510 GCA_963810165.1 uncultured Gemmatimonadales bacterium | reverse complement strand
GTGGTTTATGGCGCTGCTTCACCCGATCCTGAACTCAGTCGGTTGGCCCGTCACCCAGGTAGGGCCAGGGGAGTGCTCCAGTTGCGGGGGTTGTCGGTTATGTAGGCGCGTATCCGATCGAGATCGGCCGCCCCGCGAACGACGTGCTCGTAATAGCCCCGTTGCCACAGCGTCGCCGAGGCGTCTGGGATCGTGGCCAGGTACCGCCGGGTGCATGAGGGATTTAAAGCCGGCCACAACCCGCCCCAAATCGTAGGGGCGCACTGCGTGCGCCCGGGAACTGCCGGCGCAACCCATATCCGTTAGGGATGGATGGAGTGTTAAGATGCCGTGGAAATGATCGGGCATCACGAAGGCATCCAGTGAGACATCCGGACGCATTTCGGCGGTTCGCACCCATTCCTGCGATACGATAGTACCAACAGAGGTGCGCAGAACGACGCCGCCTTTGACGACCCCCAGAAGAGTTCTCCGCCTACGCACACAAAGCGTTACGAAGTACGTGCCGCTTGAGTAGTCGTGCTCTTCTAATCGGATGGTTTTTCGGCGAGCGAAGTGCAAAGGGTCCAGTGGAGATGCGGGCGACATGGCCCATTATGGTCAAGCACACGCCCAGGTGCGAATCTTCTAAGCGCAGGACGGATCCGCCGGTCGCGGGAGGCGCGCGCCCGGCAGGAGGCGCACGCAGTGCGCCTCTACACCTTGACCTCGACCTGCTCCTCGTAGCGGCTCAGCTTGCGGTACAGGGTCGAGGGGTCGATGCCGAGCACCTCGGCGGCCCGGGTCTTGTTGCCGCCTTCGGCCTGGAGCACCCACATGATGTAGGCCCGCTCGATGACCTCCAGAGTCGGATTTCGGTAGGAGCGCTCGGCCACCAGCGGCTCCTTCCGCCGCTTGGTGATCCGCTCCGGGAGGGATGAAGCCTCGATCAGGTTACCGCGCGTCAGCACCACGGCGTGCTCCAGCGCGTTGTCCAGCTCGCGAACGTTGCCGGGCCACTCATAGACCATCACCGCATCGAGCGCCTCCGACGCCAGCGCCTTCGGCTCGGTCCCGGTCTCGGTGGCCAGGTTCTGGAGCAGCGCCTCGATCAGGAGCAGGAGATCGTCGCGCCGTTCCCGCAGCGGCGGCAGGTTGATGGCGATGACGTTGAGCCGGTAAAAGAGGTCGGATCGGAAGTTTCCCCGGCGGATCTCCTCCTCCAGCTCGCGGTTGGTCGCCGCGATGATCCGCACGTCCACCGGGATGGCCTCGGTAGCGCCCACCGGGATAGCCTCCCGTTCCTGGAGCACCCGCAGCAGCTTGACCTGAAGCGAGGCGGGCATCTCTCCGACTTCGTCGAGGAAAAAGCTCCCCCCTCGCGCCGCCGCGAACAGCCCCTGCTTATCCCGGACGGCCCCCGTGAAGGAGCCCTTCACGTGGCCGAACAGCTCGCTTTCCAGCAGGTTTTCGGGGAGCGCGCCGCAGTTGATGGACATGAAGGGCCCATCGTTCCGGCTGGACAGGTTATGGATGTAGCGCGCAATGACCTCCTTGCCGGTGCCGCTCTCTCCCTGGATGAGCACGGTCGAGTCGGTGGGCGCCACGTGCTCCGCCAGCTTCAGCACGTCCAGGAAACGCTTGGACTTTCCGATGGGACGCGCGATGGCGGGGGCCTTATCCCGCCGCCGGATCTCCTGCTTGAGCTGCGTATTCTCGACTTTGACGGCCCGATACTCACAGGCCCGCCGGAGAATGGCGACCAGTTCGTCATTGGAGAACGGCTTCTGGATGTAATAGAAGGCGCCCGAGTTGACCGCACTGATGGCGCTCTGAAGCGACGCCTGAGCCGTCATCAGGATCACCGGCGTCATGGGATCCTGTTCCCGCGCGGCCGTGAGAATATCGAGTCCCGAGACCTGGGGCATGCGCACGTCCGACAGGATGATGTCGTGAGTGCCCGAGCGGATCTGTTCCAGTCCCGCTTTCCCGCCTTGCGCGGTCGTCACCTCGAATCCCTCGTTTCGGAGCAGGATCCGCAGGGTGTCGAGAATTCCCGATTCGTCGTCGACGACCAACAGTGACGGCTTTTGATTCATGCAGCGTCCTCCGCAATCATCTTGGCAGGCAGGAAAATGGTGAACGTGGTGCCTGACGCCGGCCCCGAATCGACCAGGACGAGACCGCGGTGTGCCTCAACAGCTCGCTGTACGATAGCCAGTCCGAGGCCGCTGCCGCCGGATCGGCCCGAGACGAACGGCTGAAACAGCCGCTCCCGCACCTCTTCCGGGATGCCGGGGCCGTTGTCCTTGACCTGCAGCCGAACGGCGTGCTCCAGATTGGTGCCGTGCGGTATGTCCGCCGCCTGCACCGCGGTGACCGTCACCGTGATCTTGATGGGGCCCCGAGCCGCCTGGACCGCATTCAGCACCAGGTTCGCGATGACCCGATGCAGAAGATCTTCGTCCCCCTCGAGCACGGCATGCTCGCCCTCCACCGTGATGGCCGCGTCCGGCCGGCAATCGGGGTGGGCCCGGATCAATCGCACGACCGCCACGATGACGGAATACAGGTCGAGCGGCACGAAGTGGGTCGCCCGCACCCGGGCAAAATCCAGGAACTCGCTCAGGAGCCGGCTGAGCCGATCGCTTTCGCGGACGATCAACCCCGACAGAAAACGCTCGTCCTCGTCGGCGTGCTTGGACCGCGCCAGCTGTTCCACCGAGCTCCGGATAGAGGCCAGAGGATTACGGATCTCGTGGGCCAGCGACGCACTCAGCTCCGCCACCGCTTCCAGGCGCTCCGCCCGCATGTGGAGCTCCTGCACTTCCTTGAGATCGGAGATATCGGTGAAGATAGCCGTGACCGACGGCGCCTCCTGGGCCTCCTGCCGAAAGGTGGTAGTGCTGAGGCCGATGGGGAACATACGCCCGCCGCCCTGCACCACCATCCCCTCGCCCCGGCTGATCTTGCGCCCATTCCGGATACCGGCCACCGCGGCGGCCCAGAGCTCGGAAGAGCGGGTCTTCAGCTGGTCGAGCACGGGCCGTCCGATCAGGGCCTCACCGTCGAGGTCCAGCAGTCGTTCCGCGGTGGGGTTGATGAATGCCAGCCGCCCGACTCCGTCAACCGTGAGCACCCCGGATCGGATGTTGCGCAGGATGTCGTCCGCCTCCAGCCGGACCCGCTGAAGCTCGGTAGCCAGAGTCGCCTGTTCCATCCCGGCCTCCCGCAGCCGGTGGCCCAGCACAGCCACGATGGCAAAGACGAGATTGTACACCACGATCTGTGCCCACGTCGCGGTATCGAGACCGAAACCATGGTTCCAGATCGTGTCGCCCAGGTAGAGCACCGCGGCCAGCCCCGCAGTGACCGATACCCACACCGGCGGCATCAGCAGGGCGTAGGCGACGACCACCAGGGCATAGAGGGCCGGGAACGCGGACTGCGGCTGTCCTACGAAATGCACCACCGTCGTGACCAGACCCAGGTCCACCAACGCCTGGATCAGGAAGAAGGTATTGCCCGCCCTCCGGTTGAGCAGGAACACCGCCCACGCCCCGTAGCCGGTAAAGACCAGGGCGAATACCACCGCGATACTGACGATGAAGGATTCCTGGGGACGCTCGGTCCAGACCAGGGCGGCCCAGAGCAATGCGCCGGTTGCCAGGACCAGCCGGCCCGCGAACAGCCAGGTGAGGAGCGTGCGCTGGTTGGGAAGGGTGTTCTTTCCCGGGCGCCGCCGGTCCGGCACCGTCGGAACCGATATCCGTTCCGGCGGAGCGTGAGATTCCATCGTACCTCTTTTGGGAGGCTTTATGGGCTATTCGCTATTGGCGTTGGGAATCGGCCTGAGCACGGCTCGCAACAAACGACCAATAGCCAATAGCCAACGGCCATAGCTAGCAGGGGGACCAGCCGAAGATAGAGAGGGCGACCACGTAGACGGTAGGGGGCGTATCATTAATAGATGACTTGGACCGTCTATGTCGCTCGCTGCCGGGACGGCACCCTGTACACCGGAATCACGACCGATCCGGAGCGCCGTCTGGCCGAGCACAACTCCGGGACCGGAGGGGCCTACACCCGCTCCAGGTTGCCGCTGGTGATGATCTATGGAGAACCGGCGGGGGACCGGTCCAGCGCCCAACGGCGGGAGCGCGCCATCAAGCGGCTCACGCGGGCGCAGAAGGAGATCCTGATTAAGAGATTGCGCGTGGTTTAACCCGCGGAGCGTTCGTTAGGTCGACGGGCGGTGCTCAATCCGGCTCCGGCCGGAAGCTCCGAAAGTGAGCTGGGCGAATCGAGATGCGCCCCTCCATCCACACCCACCCCCAGGCGGTACACCAGCTCGCCGCCCAGCCAGGCCGTCAGCAGTGAGAGTATCACCCCCGAGAGACCGGCCACGATGGCTCCCGTGGGCGGCAACTCCGGGTGGTCACGCCGCAGCACCCAACTAAGGATAAACAGCACCACCACCGCGACGTTCCCTACGCCATGCCACAGGCCAATCCGGCGGGCCCTGGTTCCCGGTGGAATCGCGAGCCAGTCAATCCAGCCGAAGAGTGCGGCGGCAAGGCCCCCCACAACGCCCGCGCCAATCATATAGTAGGCGGCGACTGCCCAGCGCGTGTTATCCGAAATCAGGTAGATGATGTCGAAGATGACGGCCGCGCCCAGCAGACCCAGCGGGAACACGATGAGCATCGGGTGTACCGGATGCCCAGCGAATTTGACTTTGCTTTCCATTGTAGGCTCAACTCCTCGCGGCGGCGTCCTGCGGGGGCTCAGGGTACGAAAAGATGGGAGGACTGAAAGAGGCCAGATGTGACGGAGGCCCCACTCACTCCCCGTGCCGGGCATCCTGGTCCAGAACCTGGCGGACGGTGAGGAGGAGACTATCGGCGGAAAACGGCTTTTGAAGGAACGAGCTGTCCCGGTCGGCTATTTCACTGCGGATCTTGTCTCCCTGGGCGTACCCTGACATGTAAACAACCCGAATGCCGGGCCAGCGCTGCCAGATGCGTTCCACCAGCTCCGGGCCGCCCATGTCCGGCATGATGACATCGGTAAGGACCAGGTCAACGGCGCCGCCAACCTTGTCCGCGATCCCGAGCGCCTCCTCACCGTTGCAGGCCGCAAGCACGAAATAGCCCTGGTTCCTCAGAACCCGGGTTGCAACGGTGCGTACTGCCTGTTCGTCCTCGACCAGCAGAATCGTCTCGGATCCCCTGGCCGGGCCGATGGCCCGTTCGGTGGGAGGAAGATCCTCACCCTCCGCATCAACTCGGGGAAAGCAGATCTTGAATGCGGTTCCCCGCCCCGGCTCGCTCTCTACCCAGATGTACCCGCCGCTCTGAACCACAATGCCGTAGACGGTAGCCAGGCCGAGGCCGGTATTCTGAGTCGTGGGTTTGGTGGTAAAAAACGGCTCGAACAGCCTCCCTTTGACCTCCGCGGTCATCCCGTGGCCGGTGTCAGTCACCACAAGCATGACATAGGGCCCGGCCGGGATGTCGATGCCCGTCTGCCGGTACGCGTAACCTTCCGGCAGCTCCACATCGAGCGTCTCGATGGTGAGCCGGCCCCCACCGCGCATGGCATCCCGGGCATTGAGGGCCAGATTCATGACCACTTGTTCCAGCTGCCCATAGTCGGCTTCGACCCCACCGAGTCCCACGGACAGGCGGGTCAGCAGCCTGATGTCTTCCCCGAGCAGGGGCCGCAGCATTCGCTCCATACCGGAGACGACTTCGTTGAGGCTCAGAACCGACCGCGCCACCAACTGCTGCCGCCCGAAGCCCAGCAGCTGACGGGTCAGGTGCATCGCCCGCTCTGCGGCCTTCCGAATTTCGTCGGCATCGGCCCAGCGCGGATCGTCCTGGGCCAGCGTCGTCAGCAGGAAGTCGCTGAAGCCCATGATGATCATCATCATGTTGTTGAAGTCGTGCGCCACGCCGCCGGCCAGCCGTCCCACCGCCTCCATCTTCTGTGCCTGCCGCACCTGCTCCTCGGCCCGGCGCCGCTCGGTGAGATCCTGCACGTTCACCGCGTAGCAGATCACCTGGCCTTCGGCGTCCTTCACCGCCGTGGCATCGATCAGCGCCGGGAAGGACGCGCCACCGCGCCGCAGCCGCTCCGTCTCCCATATGCGGTGCCCATGGGCTCGCAGCTCGCCACCCTGCGGCGGAAACTCGTCCCGGCGCCCGGGGCCGCGAGATCGGCCATGAGCTGGCCGCGCAGCTCGTCCACCGTCCAGCCATGCATCAGCGCGAACGCAGGGTTCACGCTCTCGATGGTCTGACCATCGGGGCTGATGATGGCCACGCCCCAGCCGGCGTGCTCGAAGATGCGGGCCCAGCGCTGGAGCTCACGGCCGGCCTCGACCCGCTGAGTGACATCCCGGCCCACGCCAACGATGCCGGTAATCTGCCCCGACGGATCGCGCAGCGGCGACAGCGTGGTTTGCATGTGATGGACGTCGCGCTGCGATCGAAGCACCCAATCGTACGTGAGCGTTTCCCCCGCGAGCGCGCGGAGATTCGCCATCTCGTGCTCGCGGGCGGCATCGGGACCGACGATCTCGGCGATGGTTTTCCCGATCAGATTGGCGGTGCTGAAACCCTGCCGCTCCAGCCAGCGGCCGAACGCGTCCACGCAGCGCTGCTCCCGATCGAGCCGGAACACCACATCGTCGATGGATTCGACGAGGCTGCGAAACCGCTGCTCGCTGGCCTGGAGCGAATGCTCGGTGGGGCTGTTTTCAGCCAGCTCTCGGGCGTAGCAGACCAGGCCGCTGGAGGTCGGCGCGATCCGCAGGGAAAACCGTGCACCAAGCCGGCTGATCTGCTCGGCAAGCTCGATCTCGGTTCCCTGGGCATGGGCCCGAAACGCCTCAGCCTGGATCCGGGTGCCGGCAAGCATCGGGAAGGCCCGCCACACGTTCAGGCCGAGCAGGTCGGCCCGGCGGAAGCCGAGAGCGCTTAGATAGCGGTCGGCGCGCTCGTTGATGTGGGTAATGTGCCACTCGTGGTCGCAGCCGAGGAATGCCTCGCCCATGCCGTCGAGGATCTGCGCGGTGTGACCCCGGAGCGCGCTCTCGCGGAGGAGAACCGTGAGGCCAGTGTCCGATGGGTAGGCACGAACTTCGATGGTGCCGCGACTGCCGCTGTCCAGCACCTCTTGCATGACCGGGGTCTGCTCGGCCTGGGCCCGGTGCAATGCGCGGCCGAGCGAGGAGTCGGCTAGAGCGGGCCGCTCCCAGATGACGGTGCCGATGAGCTGTCCGGAGGGTGAGCCTGTCAGGCGGGCCAGCACCAGTTCCGCGTGCTGGTTCATGTAGGAAAACCGCCAGTCGGCATCGAGGGCAAAAATGCCCTCGCCTATGCGGTCGAGCAGATCCAGTGGCTGAGCGGTATTGAGCAACCGGATGAACCTTGGCAATGAGGAGGCCGATTGAAACTAAGAACTTCCCTCCTCAGGTGCTACCCTCACATCGGGGCGCTCTCGACCGGGGGCGGATTCTCCGCCGACGTGGTGGGGAAGATCTCGTAGAGCGCCTTGTAGATCTCCTCGTTGCGCTGAATGATGCGGACGTAGTCGCGGGTCTCGACGAACGAGATGCGCTCGGCGAACACTTCGGGGTCATCCACCCCGATGCGCTTGGACCACCGCTCGACCCGGGAAGCACCGGCGTTGTACGCGGCGAGAATGTGGCCCCGCTGCTGGTACTGGCTGAACAGCTCGCGGAGGTGCACGGCGCCGAGCTGAATGCTCACGTCCGGCTGATAGAGCAGGACCGGATCCCACACGGGATACTCCAATGCGCGCGCCAGCCGCTCACCCAGCTCGGGCATTACCTGGGCCAGTCCCCGAGCGCCGGCCGGCGATGTGGCTGAGGGATTGAAGTTCGACTCCTGCCGGATCAGCGCCGCCATCAGGCTAGGCTCGAGCCGATGCTCCGCCGCCTCCGCGAACAGGGCGTCCTCATGCACCACGGGATAGATCAGCCGGTAGGTCCGCGCATCCGGCAGCGCACCCTGAGCCAGCGCCCGGCGGGCGATCTGAATGGCCTGAGCCGCCATGCCCTGGCCGCGGAACGCGTTGGCGAGAGTCAGGAGGCGTTCGGGCGAGCTGTCGGTGGAGCGAGCCAGCCGGTCCAGCTCCCACCGTGCTTCCGATCCGAGGCCGAGCCGTGCGAGCAGGGCTGCCCGGGCCACGTGGGTGTCCAGCACGGTATCGGCGGGAAATGAATCCCGCGCGGGTGCGGGTACCCACGGGCGAATACCGAGCCGACTGGCGCTCAGCGCGGCGTAGTAAGAGAGGGGGTCCCGCGTCGTCAGACTCAGCCAGCGCCCCCGCGCCAGGGCGCTGTCCCCGGCGCTGGCCCAGGCGCGGCCGGCCCAGTAGGTGGCGCCGAGTGCCTCGTCGCTCGAAGGGTAGCGTTCGACCAAGGCATCGAATTCCGCGGCCGCCAGCTTCGGGTCGCCGCTCAGGAGCGCAATCATCGCGGCCCGAAAGCGGGATGTGGGCGCGAAGCGGCTGCTGGGGTAGCGTGTGGCGACAATCCGGTGCAGGCGCCGGGCCTCGAGGTCGCCCCGGTCGTCCGAGGCAAGATCGGCGCGCAGGAAGAAGGCGGAGGCGGCAGCGACGGTATCACGCTCGTACTGCCGGGTTACCGTCACCAGCGCGGCCCGGCCACGCTCGATCTGGCCATCGCGCACCCACGCCCGGGCTCCCTGATATGCGGCGAGCGCGGCCAGAGAGCGAGGGGCGCGAACCAATTTGAACTGGGCCGCGGCTTCGGCATTGCGATTCAGCCGGGTGAGCACGTTGCCGTACGCGAAACGATCTTCGCTTGCGCCGAGGGCCTTGTTGCCCGCCCGGGCAAAGCCGGCCGCCGCGCGCGCGAGCAGGCCGGCATCCATGGCGGCCCGGGCTACGACCAACTCCTCCGAGGAGCTGAGCGGTGCGAACACACTGTCGAGAGTGGCGATCGCTTCGCGGACCGCGGTGCTGCCGGCCCGTCCCGCCACGACGCTCAGGAACTCGCGGCGCAACGCGGCCCGGGGCGCCCGGTCGGGACTCGCGGCGAGACGCAGGCGCAGGCTGGCGATACGATCACCGGCGGCGGCGTACCGCCGGGCTGCTCCGAGCAGGTCGCCGATCTTTTCGTGGGCCGCGGCCTCCGCTCGGGGAATCCGGCTCTGGGCCAGTGGATTCGTGATCCTGCCGTAAAGCTTGGCTCGGGCGACGCTGTCATCTGTCACCACAGCCGAGCGAAGCCACAGCCAGTCGGCGATGGATGGAAGACGCTCAGCGGCCCGCAGATAGACCTCGGCGGCGCTGTCTCTCGCACCCAGGCGGTCCAGCGCGGTCGCCAACAGGAGCAGGCGCTCCCCGGAACCGGGGCGCCGCTGGAGCGCCAGGGTCGCATGCCGTAGCGCCACCGAGTCGTGCCCCCGCTCAAGCGCCGCCCGCGTGAGCAGGACGCGCGCGCCGCCGCCGTAGAGGGTGTCCACCCAGGGCTCCGCGCCCAGCAGCTGAAGCACCTCGCTCCAGCCGCGCCACTCGCTGGCGGCACGCGCGGCCAGGAAGACCACGGCAGGCGTCCGCATGGACGAGTCTCTGAGCCACGGGGCGATGAGGCGGGTCGCCTGCCACGGCCGGCCCCGCGCCAGCGCCTCATTGGCCTGCGCCAGTGCCGAATCGAGCGTGCGATGTATTTCGGTCGAGTCCCTCGCTGCCGCAGCCGTCCGGACGGCCGGAATCAGGGGAGAGCCCGGCGGTGAGACGGTGATACTGGCCAGCCAGAGCCACACATGGACCAGATGGGTCACGATACGTCCGTTCGGTGGAGGAATGCAGCCACGGACTTGTATGCAAATGCCGCGCCGCCGCAGACTTAGCCGTTTGGCCACCGTACCGGCCCGGGCCGCGTGTTTCTGCGCCAAACCTCGCAAAACCGAGGACAGCAGAAAGGTGCACCGGCTACTTTAGAGGGATGACCGACAGCGATGACCGGGTACGTCTGGACAAGTGGCTATGGGCGGCGCGCTTCTATAAAACCCGTTCCCTGGCGGCCGAGGCCATCGCGGGCGGCAAGGTCCAGGTCAACGGAGACCGGGTCAAGCGCGCGAGGCCGGTACAGGTCGGCGACGAGGTACGAATCCGCCAGGGGCCCTACGAGCACCAGATCCTGGTGCGAGCGCTCTCCGGACGGCGCGGACCGGCCAGCGAGGCCACTCAGTTGTATGAAGAGAGGCCCGAGAGTCGGGCGGCGCGTGAGGCCATGGCACTCCAGCTCAAGAGCCTGCACGCCGCCTTTGTTCCGGAGCGTGGGAGACCGACGAAGAAGGACCGGCGGGAGATCAATAAACTGAAAGGACGTGAGCGGTGAAGCAGTGAGCAGTGAACCGGCCACCACCCATCCCCACCGCTTACTGCTCACCGCTCACCGTACGCCTTCATGTTTTCGACCATCGCCTTGGCAAACTCACTGGTCTTGAGCAGGGTGGCGCCGGTCATGAGCCGCTCGAAGTCGTAGGTCACCCGTTTCTGCGTGATGGTCTTCTCGAGCGAGGACACGATGAGGTCCGCCGCCTCGTCCCAGCCGAGGTACCGGAACATCATTTCACCGGAGAGAATGACCGAGCCCGGGTTGACCTTGTCCTGACCGGCATACTTGGGTGCGGTTCCGTGGGTGGCCTCGAAAATGGCGTGCCCGGTCAGATAGTTGATATTCGCCCCCGGTGCGATGCCGATGCCGCCGACCTGCGCCGCCAGGGCGTCGGAGATATAGTCGCCATTGAGGTTCATGGTCGCGATCACGCCATAGTCGCGGGGCCGGGTAAGGATCTGCTGCAGAAAGGCATCCGCGATGACATCCTTGATGATCAGGCCACCGGGCAAGCGACACCAGGGACCGCCATCGAGGTCGGTCGCGCCGTACTCCTCGCGAGCCAGGGCGTAGCCCCAATCGCGGAAGCCGCCTTCGGTGAACTTCATGATGTTGCCCTTATGCACCAGCGTGACGCTCTCATACTTCTGAGCCAGGGCGTAGTCTATGGCGGAGCGGATCAGCCGCTTCGATCCCTCCACTGAAATGGGCTTGATGCCGATGGCGCTGGTTTCCGGAAAGCGGATAGTCTGGACGCCCATGTCGCGCTGCAGGAAGTCCACCATCCGCCGCGCGTCCTCGGTTCCAGCCTTGTACTCGATCCCGGCATAGATATCCTCCGTGTTCTCGCGGAAGATCACCATGTTGACCGCCTCGGGTGCCTTGACCGGCGAGGGTACCCCGGCGAAATAGCGGACCGGTCGGACGCAGGCGTAGAGGTCCAGCTTCTGACGCAACGCCACGTTCAGCGATCGGAACCCGCCACCGACGGGCGTCGTAAGCGGCCCCTTGATTGCCACCAGAAAATGGTCGATCGTGGCCAGGGTTTCCTCGGGAAGCCAGCTGTTGAGCCGATCCTTCGCCTTCTCCCCGGCAAGCACCTCCAGCCAGGCGATCCGGCGACCGCGGCCGTATGCCCGCTCAACCGCCTGGTCGAAGACGTACTGGGACGCGCGCCAGATATCGGGCCCGGTGCCGTCTCCCTCGATAAACGGTATGATCGGGGTTGCCGGCACCTGAATGCGGCCCTGGCGCATGGCAATGGCTTCGCCACCGGTGGGGGCCTCGAGTGGTTTATAGGCAGAGGCTGGCGCGGACATGGATACCTCGGGCAACGGGCTAGGGGTCATGGGGAAGTGCCGCTCAATCTGATCGGGTGACGGATGAACAGCAATACAACTCCCCGGCCTGTCGCGGCCGCCGTGGCATCCATTCGATCGGCCTACGAGAGGTACGAACAGGGCTTCGAGGAGATTACAGGAAGGGCCCAGCGCCGCTTCGAGCGGCGCGACTGGTCCGGGGCACAGGCGGACGCCACCGAGCGACTGGCGCTCTATAAGACGCACGTGGATGCGGCGGTCTCGGACGTTCGCGACATCCTGGACGACGGGGTCATGGAACGCACCGTCTGGGCCGCCATGAAGTCTCAGCATGCGCGCGAGATAGCCGGGCGCGCCGACCGCGAGCTGGCGGAGACGTTCTTCAACTCGGTCACCCGGCGGGTGTTCAGCACCGTCGGGGTCGATCCGTCCATCGAATACCTGGACTGCTCGCCCCCTTCGTCGGCGGATGATCCGGCTATCTGCCACACCTACCGGGCCTCGAAGGTCGACGCCGCCGTCGTGCGCCGGATGCTCCAGGCCATCCCCTGGTCCGTAGGGTACGCCCAGCTGGAGCGCGATGCCGCGCTCGTGGCCCAACTGATCGACGCACGGATCCGGCAGGAGACGGAGACAGCTGGCACGGTAGAGATCGACGTGGTGCGCTCCGTGTTCTATCGCAACAAGGGCGCCTATCTGGTGGGACGCATCCGGGCGGGTTCGGCCATCATACCATTGGTAATCCCGCTCCTGCATGCCGAGCGCGGCATCGTGGTCGACGCAGTGCTCATGACAACCGACGCGGCGAGTGTGGTGTTCGGCTTCAGCTGGACCTACTTCCGGGTGGAGGCACCCAGCCCCAGGGCCCTGGTGAGCTTCCTCGCCTCAATCATGCCGCTGAAGCTGGTTCACGAGCTGTACACGGCAATTGGGTACAACAAGCACGGGAAGACGGAGCTCTACCGGAACCTCATGCGGCACCTGCAGGAGCCGAACGCGCGCTTTGCTTTCGCGGAGGGCGACGAGGGAATGGTTATGGCGGTCTTCACGCTGCCGTCCATCAACGTCGTGTTCAAGGTCATCAAGGACAGCTTTGGGGCTCCGAAGAACACCACCCGGCGCGCGGTGATGGAGAAATACCACTTCGTGTTTGTTCGCGACCGGGTGGGCCGGCTGGCCGATGCACAGGAGTTCGAGCATCTGGAGTTCCCCCGGCGCTGCTTTCCCGATGATCTGCTCGCGTATCTCCTGCGGGAGGCCGCGGCAACCATCCGGGTTGAGGGCGAGCGGGTGGTGGTGCGGCAACTGTACACCGAGCGCCGGGTGGTGCCGCTCAACCTGTTCCTGCGAGATGCCGGCGAAAGTGCGGCGCGGGAGGCAGTGATCGACTACGGCACGGCCATCAAGGATCTGGCCGCCGCCGATATTTTCACGGGCGACATGCTGCTGAAGAACTTCGGGGTAACCCGACACGGCCGAGTCATCTGCTACGATTATGACGAGCTCTGCCTGCTATCCGAGTGCCGCTTCCGCCGGATTCCCGAGCCGACCTCGCTGGAGGACGAGCTCTCGGCCGAGCCCTGGTTCTACGTCGCCGAGCAGGA
Organism: uncultured Gemmatimonadales bacterium; assembly: GCA_963810165.1. GTDB lineage: Bacteria > Gemmatimonadota > Gemmatimonadetes > Gemmatimonadales > GWC2-71-9 > CAVVWJ01. The sequence continues at coordinate 12,209 of CAWEMG010000015.1, read as the reverse complement.
CGTATTCCCCGAAGAGTTTCGAGCCTTCCTCGTTCCACCCGGTCCGCTGCGCGAGGACTTCCTCCAGGCCCACGCAGATCTGCTGGACGTCCGGTTCTGGCAAGGCGTGCAAACGAGGCTGGCGGCCGGTGAAGTGGTGGACGTATTTCCCTACCGGCGCGACGCCAGACTGCAGCGAAACGAGGAAACCCTCCTCAGCGCTCGAATTCGGTAAGCTCGGTGGCTGCCTCCAGAATTCTGCGAGTATAGTCCCCGGCGCCTTCGCGGGCACGGCGCTCGGGCAGAACGAAGCGAGGGTTGTCCGGCTCGGACGAGTCCGGGGCGTTGGTCATCGTGTCCCCGCCTCGAGCTTCCACCAGGGACTCGAATCGCTCCACCGACGACCACAGGTCCGCCAGCTCGTCGCCGGTCTCGTCTCCGAACAGAAGGACGCCCCGGCGCGCCAGCAGATCGGCCACGCGCTCACGGGTCCGCAGCTGTTCCTCGGAACGGTGGGGATTCAGAATGTCGTTGCTGTCATCCGCCATACTGTCCTCCTGATGTGTGAGCCCACTGCTCAATCTCGGTAAAAGCAGGGCGATGTCCAGCATCCCTACCCAAAAGGGAGCGGGGCCGCCCGATTGCCGGACGGCCCCGCCGTGGTACCCATCAGTGGTGCGTTAGTCGCGGATCTTGGTGACGTTCTCCGCCGCGGGGCCCTTCTGGCCCTGGACGATATCGAACTCTACCTTCTCACCTTCTGCCAGCGACTTGAAGCCGCTGCCCTGGATCGCGGAGTGGTGCACGAAGCAGTCCTTCTGGCCGTTCGACGGGGTAATGAAGCCGAAGCCCTTCGCATCGTTGAACCATTTCACGGTTCCGGTGGTACGTGCCATTTCGTACTCCTCTGGTTGGTTGTCGTCGGAGTCCGGTGATGCCGTACCTGCCGACAGTGAATTGTTCGCGGACTTTGCCCCCGCGCCGGGCTCAACGAAAAAGGACCCAGCTGTGAGCCAGGTCCCTGAGGATATTCACTGGTCCGGCTTCGCGATCCAAATTCGCATCTTTGCTGGCGCAGAATTTAGGGTCCGGCTGCGGCGCTGTCAATCTCGTGCCGCGGTCCGCGTCGGTACCCTGAGAAACCGCTCCGCCAGTTGTTCCAGTCGCTCGTTTCCGTCCTCCCGCGCCTCCTCCAGAATTCGCTGGATCAGGGCCCGAAGCTTCGGCTCTCCCCAGTAGTAGCCCGTGGCGGACTCGGCGCTGGCCGTGTCGCCCAGATCGGCACCCTGTAGGAGTGCGCGGGCCGCCGCCATGTCGAATGCCGGGTCGTCCCGCCCCGGCAGCGGAAACCGGGGCGAATCGGCGCCCCCGGCATCCTCATTGATGAACGCTCGAGACATCCCCCCAGTATAGCAGAACGGCCACGGCCGGCCAGTATGGAGAATGCCCCGCTAGAGCTTCCTTAGATCGTGCGGCGGAACGGAGCCGCCAGAGTCACCTTGAGCCGGGATCCGGCCGGAACGACGACATCCCGGTCCTGGGTCTCGACCGCCCGCTGGGCACCCACGGCCCCACCGGCGACGCCGCCGATGACCGCGCCCTTGGTGCTGCCACCGCTCACCGCCGTGCCCAGAAGGGCCCCGGCGCCGACACCCATGCCCACCTTGGCAATGTCGCCGGCGTTCGTCTTGCGATCCTTAAGCGTGCGATCGAGAGCGCTGGCTGTTCCCGTCAGCGCATAGGTGCGTCCGCCGATTTCGACCTTGGTCGGCGTGAGCACCAGCTTGCCGGTCTTGTCGCTCTTTCTCTCGGACTCGTGGATCGCGGTAATCGTAACGTGCACCTTGGAGCCGGCGGGAATCACGACCTTACCGCTCTTGTCCTTGACGCTGGACGACACGGTGCCGGTGATCTTCTGGCCAGCCTTGTGGGTGCGGGAGCTGATGCCGGCGTCGAACTTGGCCGAGATCGCCGTGCCCGTCGCGAGTACACGCTCACGGGCCGCCGCTTTTGCTGCAGGCTTCGCCGCAGCCGGCTTGGCAGCCGGTCTGGTGGTGGAAGCCCGGTCGTTCCGGGGGTTGCTGGCATCGACTGCCGGACGTTGCAGATCGCGGGTCGAGTCGTCACCTGCAGCACGGTCATCTGGCTGACCACCACAGCCCACCAGAAGGGCCAACGTTAGAAGTGCCAGTTTCTTAGCTACCATGGAGCCCTCCGGAACTATTGGGACTGGGATGTAGTTCGGGTCGCCGTTTCCTGGCGGAAAGGCAATTCCAGGGCCAGCCTCTGGCCTGGAGTGCCGCGGCAAGAGCTCAACGGGTAGGGAAACGGCTCAGCGGAGGGTATAGAGGTAGGCGGCCATGTCCCGGGCTACGGCCTCGTCGACTCCCAGGTTGGGCATCGCGGTGACGGGCTCGACCGCCTGCGGGTCCTGGATCCACCGAATCAGATTCTGCGGCTCGTTGGCGAGCTACCCGGCTATGTAGGAGCGCACGGCGAAGCGTGAAAGGGGCGGGCCACACCGCGCCTTTACCCGGGATACATGGCAGGTCCCCCAGCCAATCCAGTCGGTGCTCGACCCCGCCGCCTCCCCGCGCGGAGCATCCGTGCAAGGCGATAGCGGCGGTTCCAGTGAGGTACAGTAGCCATTGTACGCGCATGGGGCCTCAGCTCGGGCTGCAGAGCGGAAGGAAAAACGGCGACACCCCCGAGGCAATGATAGCCCCGGTGAAGAGCACGGCGAGCAGGGCACCGCTGAGGGCGAGGAACTCTGATGTCTGGTCGGTCTCGAGCAGCGGAGTGCTCGGTCTCTCAGGAGCCGACTTCACCCGCTTCCAGGCAAAGACTCCGGTCACCGCCGCGGCAATGGCGCACACCACTGTGACCACCACGACGGCGGTTCGCGCGCCCGTCCAGCCGGTGCCGCACCCGACTACCACCAGGAAGTAGCTCAGCGCCAGGTGCAAGACCCACATCGTGGGTGCGCCCAGAAATGCGAACAGGAGCGGTCTGACGGCCGACACAATTCCTCTACAGCCGAGGAAACAGGTAGACGGCCGCGAACACCACGGCTGCGCTCGCGCCGGTAAATGCCGCCATCAGTCGGGTATTGTGGATCACGGTATGTCCCCGGGGATCTGTGGGACGACCGATCGCCCAGAGGAGCGCAATAGTGACGGTCACCAGCAGTACGATCAGGATCAGCCACTGGAACCCCACCATCCCGAGCACGGCCGAGGCGTAGGCACTGCTTTGCGGGTCGAGCGTGCTCCAGGGAAAGGACCTGATGCTCAGCCCGAGCGCCGCCGCGGACACGAGCCAGACCACCGACAGCCCGGCTCTCATCGCCAGCGGCCGCAGCCCCCCGACCCCACGGACCGCCCAGTGGCCCGCACCAATGGCGATCAGCGAGAGCAGTGTCGCGAGCCCCGCCTCCGTGGTCGACGGCGGCAAGCGCGCCGCACCGGCCGGCGCATCGCTGATGTAGAAGTAACTGGCCAGCATGGTGACAAGAGCCGTCGTGAGGATGGACAGAAAAACGATCATTGCCCACCAGCCGCTGGCGATCGGCCCGCCAACCGCGAGCGGCAGCCGGTCCGGCTCTCGGTCCCGGCCTCGAAACTCCTCCAGTGCCAGGGTCTCCGAACTCTGGGGCCGGAACCAGAGGAACAGGGCGACCGCGGCCAGCGCACCCCCGGCCGTCAGCAGGAGCGCCTTGTCGACCAGGGCTCCGGCAAAGAGCGCAAGAAAGGCCACCGCCATGGTAAAAGGCGCGATGGTAGAGTTGGGCACGTGCGCGATCGCGAGCGGCGCGCCGTCGAGGGTGGTGACGACCAGCGCTCCACGCCAACGGGCGGGCCGAGCGTTCAGGTCTTCCATCTGACGCACCAGTTTCGGTTCATGGGGAAGCAGGTCCTCCTGTTCCCATAACGGAAACCTGCTGCGGACCACCGGGATCCGCACGAACTGCGCATCCGGCGGGGGCGATGCTTCCGACCACTCCAGCGAGTCGCCTCCCCACGGATTGCTGCCCGCCGGCTTTCCGCGTTTGCGGCTCCACAACACATTGACGACGAACAGTGAGATCCCGAGCGCGAAGCCGAACGCGCCGATGGTGGAAATGAGGTTGTAGGGTTTCCAGGCCGAGGCCGGCGGGGTAGGTATAGACCCGCCGCGGCATGCCGAGCAGGCCCGACAGATGCATCGGGAAGAAGGCAACGTTGAAGAAGACGAACATGAGCCAGAAATTCCAGCGCCCCAGCCGTTCGTCCAGCAGCCTCCCGGTGACCTTGGGCAGCCAGTAATAGAGCCCGGCAAAGAGCGGAAACACTACGCCCCCGATGAGCACGTAGTGGAAGTGCGCCACCACGAAATAGCTGTCGTGCGCCTGCCAGTCGAAGGGCACCGAGGCAACCATTATCGCCGGTCAGCCCACCGATCGTGAACAGAGCCAGAAATCCAAGTACGAAGAGAAGAGGGGTGCGCCAGACCGGGCGCCCGGTCCATATCGTGGCTATCCAGCCGAACACCTGCACTCCGTTGGGGATGGCTATTGCCATGCTGGCGGCAGTAAAGAAGCCGAGCGCCACCGCCGAGAGGCCGGCGGTGAACATGTGGTGGACCCAGAGCCCGAAGCTGATGAACCCGGTGGCTACGATCGACGAGAACCATGAGGGTGTAGCTGACGATCGGCCGGCGGGAGAGGGTCTGCACCACGTGTGATACGATGCCGGCGGCCGGGATGAACATGATGTACACCTCGGGGTGGCCGAACACCCAGAAGATGTGCTGCCAGAGGAGAGGCTTGCCTCCGGCCTCCGGCTTGAAGAAGGCGGTGAAACCCTTCCGGTCCAGCTCCAGCATTGCCGTGCCGACGATCAGGGGGGTGAACGCGAAGATGATCATCACCCCGGTGACCAACATGGCCCAGGCAAACAGCGGCATCCGGTTCAGCTTCATCCCCGCTGCCCGCATCCTGAGAATAGCCGACGATCATCTCGGCGGCCGCACCGAGGGCAGCGATTTCCGCCACGCTCAGCCCAATATCCCAGAAGTCCATGTTGATGCCGGGCGAGTACTCCACATTCGTCAGGGGGACGTAGGCAAACCACCCGCCGTCCGGGGCGACGCCAAAGAGAAAGCTCGAAGTAAAGGAAGATCCCACCGAACAGAAAGGTCCAGTAACTGAGGGCGCCGTCATGCGCGGAAACGGCAGATCCCGGGTCCCGAGCAGGAGCGGCAGCATGTAGTTGGCAAGCGCTTCGATGAACGGGATGACGAAGAGGAACATCATCGTGGTGCCGTGCATCGTAAACAGCTGGTTGTACGTCTCGCGCATCGAGAAACGTATTCTCCGGGCGAGCCAAGCTGGATGCGCATCAGCGAGCGCCAGCAGTCCGCCGAGAGCAAAGAAGGCGAAGCCCGTCAGCATGTACCGCTGCGCGATGGGGATGTTGTTCACTTCCCGCAGCATGCCGATGAATCCGGCAGGCGAGCTCCAGGTCTTCTTGAATTCCTGCAGTGTCTCGGGAGGAACCGGCGGCGGCGCCACAGGGGCAGGGGCAGACACGATGTCGTCTACCGCAGCGTGGCGAGGTAAGCGAGGAGTGATCGCAGCTCTTCCGGGCTCAGCGGGATCCGGGGCATGAGGTTGCCGGGCTTGATAGCCTGCGGGTTTCCTATCCACCCGGCAAGATGGCCCCTGTGTTCGGCAGCGTGCCTGCGGCTAGGGTCCGCCGGCTGGCGAGATGGGTCAGGTCAGGCCCGGCGGTTGCGCGGGCTCCCGTGCCGCGGATCGTATGGCAGAAGGAGCAGCCGGAGGACATGAACACCGCTTGTCCTGCCTGGGCGATCGAGTCGGTTGGCGGAGCGGCAGGCTTCTGTTGCGCCTCCCGCCAAGCATCGAATTCGGATGGCGGCAGTGCCACCACACGAAACTGCATGCGCGTGTGCTGCAGGCCGCAGTATTCGGCGCATGCCCCCCGATATACCCCGGCTGAATCCGCCTGAAGCCAGGTCGTATTCACCTGGCCGGGCACTAGATCGAGCTTCCCCTGGAGCGCGGGAACCCAGAAGCTGTGAATCACGTCGCTGGAGCGCAGCTGAATGCGAACCGGGCGCCCAACCGGGATGTGAATCTCGTTCGCGCTGCGGAGCGCGCCAGCAGGGTTGTCGGAGCTGTACTGCACATTCCACCACCACTGGAGACCGGTGATGACGATCTCGGGAGCAGCGCCCGCGCCGGGCGGCGTGGAGACGAGCGAGAGCATGAAGGGTGAGGACGAGCAGTGGCATCAGTACCACCGTTGGTAGGACCACGCCTCCAGCCACTACCCATCGAGTGGGAGCAGTCGTGTGATCTCGAGAATGCGGCTCTGCCCGATGCCCGCGATGGGTAAGCCCGCGTGTCAACGTCACCATGACCACCAGAAAAATGACGGTGGCCGCTGCCAGCATGATCCACCAGAGATCGGCGATCTGCTCCGCGCCCGGGCCGCCGGGATGAAGTGTTGACTGGCCATTGTCGGAACATGCCGAAAGAGCGACGAGGCAGGCCCCCGCCGCAGTAGTGACGGATGCCCTAGCGGCCACGGCGGGCCTCGTGCTTCCCTTCCTCGCCAGCATGCTCCGAGAGGGTGCGCACGAAGCTCACGATCTTCCAGACCTGGTCATCGGGGATCTGGCTGCCATATGAGGGCATCCCATTGGGCCTGCCCTGCACGATCCTGAGGAAGATGTTGGCCGGCTCTCCCCCGTAGATCCAGTCGTTATCGGCGAGCGGGGGCCCGATTCCGCCCCCACCGGCACCACCATGGCAGCCGGCGCAATTGAACCATCCGTAGTACCGCTTCCCCTCGGCCAGCACGTTGTGCTGGCCTTCGTAGGGGTTGCGCAGACCGGCTTCGGGCGGACGACCTCCAGCCACCAGCTCACCGGTCGCAAACCATCTCCGGACCGACGCCCTGGGCCGGGCCCCCGGTCACGATCGGCGCCGCTTCGCCCTTGCAGCCGAGGACCAGCACCATGAGTACCGCAGAGAGCGAATCCGGCGTCGACGGGTCTCACCGGGTGCCCGCCTTCGGCAGGGCAAAGACGTGGAGTGTCCCGCCCTCGGCGGTATAATCCGGCAAGTCTTTCATCGCATCCGCAAATCCCAGTGCGATAAACGGATCCGCCCGGGGCAAGATCCCCAGGGCCGCCGCTCCTGCCCAGCCACCGACGCCAGAAAATATCGCGACGTACTGCCGGCCGTCGGGGCCGAGATACGTCATCGGCTGGCCTATAATTCCGGAGCCTACCTGGTATTGCCACAGCAGCTGGCCGGTACGAGCGTCTACCGCCTTGAACCATCGATCCATAGTACCATAGAAGGCCACGTCTCCGGCCGTGACCACCGTTCCACTCCAGACCGGAAAGTTTTCCTTGATCTCCCACACTTTGCGTCCGAGCTACTCGGATCCCAGGCGGCTGAAAACGCCGCGATGCCCGCCGGGCCCCGCGAACATTCGGACCTCTGCCCCGACATACGGTGTGCCGGCGATGTAGTTCGCTTCCACACCCTTAGTAGTCCATACACAGGTTGTTATGTGGGAGGTAGAGCAGCCGGGTGCGCGGCGAGAAGGCGGCAGGTTGCCAGTCCTTCATACCCGGTGCCGCCGGACAGACGTTTCAGCGCCTGCCGATTTTCTGTGGACTTTTCTGGATTCAGAATTGGCCGCCCCGTCTTGAGATCGATGCCCGTGGCCCAGTTCAAGGGTCCGTACGGATCCGCCGCCAGGACCTCACCAGTGGCTCAGATCCATCACATACATGAAGCCATTTCGCTCGGGGCGGAGCAGGAGATAGCGGCGATTCTGGCCGCCCCACGGCAACTCGACGAAGAATGTTCTCGTTGATGCCGTCGAAATCGTGCTCGTCGTGCGGGGTCCACTGGTAGGCCCACAGCGCGTCGCCGGTGTCGGCATCACGGGCGAAAATGGAAGAAGCCCACTTGTTGTCACCCGGCCGCAGGGCCGGGATTCCAGGACCCCGGATTAGACGTCCCGTAGAAGATCGCGTTCGTTGCTCGATCGTAGGAGATCCAGCCCCATACCGTCGCCGCCTCCGATGCGCCACTGATCACCCGACCATGATCGTGACGCCCAGGTTCGGTGCGCGGTCGGCGGCATAGAACGGTTTGAACCGGTCACCGATCAGCACATCCTCATCGGGGCCGGTGCTATACGCCCGCCACACGATCTTTCCGGTGGCCGGCGTCGAGGGCAGTAATCCAGCCTCGTACTCCGAACTCGCCTCCGCTGTTGCCCACGTAGACCTTGTCGTCTACCACCAGAGGAGCCATGGTGATGGACTCGCCCTGATTGATCTCACCCAGCTTGACCTTCCACAGCTCCTTGCCTGACTCCGCGTCCACCGCCACGGTGTGGACGTCCAGCGTGTTGAAAAAAACGCGGCCGGCCGCATACGCCGCGCCCCGATTGACGACATCACAACAGGCTACACCGCGCGCGGCCCGGGCGGTGCCAGGCTCGTACTTCCATTTCAGGGCACCGTCGCGGGTCAAATCCAGAGCATAGAGGATGTTCGGATGTGGAGTCACCACATACATCGTGCGGTTCCCGGCCACGATCGGCACTGCCTCGTGACCCCGGAGGACCCCGGTAGAGAACGTGAAGGCCGGCTGCAGCCGGGCGACATTGGCAGTCGTGATCTGATTCAGGCCACTGAATCGGGTGCTGGCATAGTCCTTGGCCGGGATACGCCACTCACCATCATCGGCCGGGGACGCCTGGACCGGTCCCGTGTCCCTGGGGGCTGCCGGCGTCGCAGCTGCTTTGGCCGGAGGGGAGGATTCGCCACCAGCTCTGCAGCCTGCCTGAGAGGAGACCAGGAGGCACACCGCAGCCCACACAACCCGACGATAGCTGTAAATCGGTGTCATCCCGTTTGCCGCCAGGGGGAGGCATGAGAGAGCCGTCCCACTGTAGGTAGGGGTGTGCCGGGAGACAGGCGGCGAGGCGGATCACGCTGGGCGCGTGCGCTCCGAACACTGGTCCGATTAGACTTAGCGCGATGCCAAATCCCATTGCAACGAAGGATTCCGACAGCGCCGACACCGCGTTCATTCAGCGCGTACGATCGGCCACCGAGCTTTTGGAGTCGATCGTCGCTGACAGGGGCTTGCTGGCCGGTCTGGCCCCGGACGATCGACACCGGCTGCTCCAGGCCGCGGGCCATGTCTACGCCCCGGATTCTGCGTCGCGACGGCAGCTGGTACGCGCAGGCGTGCGTCGAGAAAAGGCGGAACGCATCAGACGCGAGGAGCTGGCGCTGGAGCGCACCGGGATCAGAACCCTCCGGCGCCAGGCCGTGTATACCAGCCCCAACGTATTCCCGCCGTCTGGCTTCGAGCAGCGAGAGATAGAGGATCCCGAGTTCCGGGAAGCACTCGAGCCGCAGCACTGCTACGTGTGCAAGGAGAAATACACCGTCCTGCACCACTTCTACGATCAGATGTGCCCCCCGTGCGCGGCTTTCAACTTTGCCAAGCGCACCGAGCTGGCGGACCTGACCGGGCGGGTGGCCCTTCTCACCGGCGGCCGCGTGAAGATCGGCTATCAGGCCGGCCTGAAGCTGCTCCGTTCGGGAGCGCATCTCATCGTGACGACCCGTTTCCCCCGTGACTCAGCGGCGCGCTACGCCCGTGAGCCTGATTTTGTTGATTGGGGCGACCGGCTCGAGATCTTCGGGCTCGACCTCCGGCACACGCCCAGCGTGGAGGCGTTCACCCGCGAACTGCTCCAGAACCGGCACCGGCTTGACTTCATCATCAACAATGCCTGCCAGACCGTCCGCCGCCCTCCCGACTTCTACGCCCATATGATGGAACGGGAAACCGCCGCCCTGCACCAGATGCCGGAGCGGGCCCGCCCGCTGCTGGGTGCATACGAGGGGTGGCGCGACGCCCACGTCCATGGTGGCGGGAACGGCGTCGCGCCGGCGGTGTTCGAGCGGCGTCTGCCTAACGTGGCCGGGATGATCAGCTCTGCCGAGCTCTCGCAGGTGGCGCTGCTGGCGGACGAGCGCCACCCCCAGCGGCATCTCTTCCCCGAAGGTCAGCTCGATCAGGACCTGCAGCAGGTGGATCTGCGGCAGAAGAACTCCTGGCGCATGCTGATGGCGGAGGTTCCCTCGGTGGAGCTGCTGGAGGTACAGCTGGTCAACGCAGTGGCCCCGTTTATTCTGAACGCTCGCCTGAAGCCGCTGATGCTTCGGACGCCCGGACGTGATAAGCACATCATCAACGTATCAGCGGTCGAGGGGCAGTTTTACCGGAACTTCAAGACCACGCGCCATCCGCACACCAACATGGCCAAGGCCGCGCTGAACATGATGACACGCACGGCCGCCGCGGACTACTACGGAGACGGTATTCACATGAACAGCGTGGATACTGGATGGGTTACCGATGAGGATCCCGTTGAGCTGGCGGCACGAAAGGTGGCGGAGCACCGGTTTCACCCGCCGCTGGACATCGTGGATGGCGCCGCCCGGATTGTGGATCCCATCATCACAGGGATCAACACGGGCACCCATGTATGGGGAAAGTTCCTGAAGGACTACCGCGAGACGGACTGGTAGCGATCGACCGGTGGCCCTGGTCAGCGGGATGACGTTGTCTTGCTCGCTCCCGTGCTCGTCGTGGGGCAGGTGTAGTTATAGCTCAGGTTTTGCACCTTCTGTCCTTCAATCAGCACACTCGCGACGAGTGTCACGCAGCTTTCGAGTGCCACGCCCCACCTATCCATCATAGGCTGATCGCCGCTGTACCAGCGGCGACTTTTTCGAAGTGATGGGTAGTGCTTGCTGAGCACCTTCCACGTCAGCCCGCCCGGCAGCCGCCTCCCGGTTGCTGCCCTGATCAACCGCTCGTTCTCATCAAAGAAGAGGTGGTATCGTTCAGGCCCAAGGTCGAGGTAGTGCCGTGGCCGCATCTCTTGGTCCCCGGCGACCCATACCGTTCCAGGCCCCCATGGCGAGGGGTTGCCGACATGACCCCGTGGCACCTTGACGCTGTCCGACCTGAGGTGCTCGGCGAACATCCGCAGCGCGCCGGCCAGGGTCGTCTGTCCCAGCACCACTTCACCATGGCGGGCCTGCTTGCCCGGTTGCAGATCGGCCAAGGGCGCCGGGCGCACGTTCAATACTGCGCCTCTGCGGGCTCGGCCATGAGGGCGGTGCCCACGACGAGGAGCGTGAAGACAATGCGCACCCATTACTGCACCGCGTTCATCATGTCGAAGATCGGCAGGTACATCGCCACCACCATGCCGCCGACGATGACGCCGAGCACCACGATCATCACCGGCTCCATCAGGGAGAGCAGCGACCCGACTGCCACGTCCACTTCCTCGTCATAGAAGTCGGCGATCTTGGTGAGCATCTCATCCAGGCCGCCGGTCTGTTCACCGACCGCGATCATCGAAATGACCATGGGCGGAAAGACCTTGGACTTCGCCAGTGGTGCAGAGATCGTTTCGCCACCCGCAATGGACTGACGGGATTCCATGACCGCATCGTGAATCACCATGTTGCCGGCCGTCTTGGCCGTGATTTCCAGGCCATCGAGAATCGAGACACCGGAGGAGATCAGGGTTCCCAGCGTACGGGTGAAGCGGGAGACCGCCGACTTGCGCAGAATGTCTCCCAGGACTGGGGCCCGGAGCAGCATGCCGTCGATATGTCTCTGACCACTGGTGGTGGAGTAGTACTTCTTGATGGCGAAGAAGATCCCGGCCCCGGTGGCGATGAACGCCCACCAGAACCCGATCAGCAGGTTGGACATCCCGATGACCACCCGGGTAGGCAGCGGAAGCTCCATGTTCACCGAGGCAAACATGCTCTGGAACGTCGGGATGACGAAGATGAGCAGCACCGCGATGGCGATGATGGCAACACTGAAGATCACCGCCGGGTAGATCATGGCGCCCTTGACCTTCCGGATCAGGGCGTCGCTTTTCTCGAGGAAGGTGGCCAGGCGGATCAGAATGGTACCGAGAATACCGCCGCCCCCACCGGCGGCCACCATGTTGACATACAGGCTGCTGAAGGCCATGGGGTGCTTGGCAAAGGCGTCGGCCAGAGTGTTTCCGGACTCGACGTCGTGCACCACCACCCTGGTGACTTCTTTGAGGGTCTTGTACTCGGTCTGGTCGGCCAGAATAGTCAGC
>CAWEMG010000014.1:0-20333 GCA_963810165.1 uncultured Gemmatimonadales bacterium | reverse complement strand
TTGCCGGCGATTCCGTAGGTGCAGGTCAGATCGTTGGACTTCCCGTCGTAGGCGCCCGCGTGGGGCCCGCCGCCGATGACCAGATGGATGTAGTTGCGGTGCCGCCACCCGTGGGCACCTGCACCGCAGAAGAGCCTTGGCCGCTGCGCTCTCAGGGTCCTGGTCCTTGGCCCCCCCACAGGACACGAGCACCAACGCCAGCGCCGACACGCAAACATTCAAGGATCGAGACATTAGTTGGATTCTCCGAATTGAATGAAAACACCTGCGATCAGTGAACCCAGAATACCCGGCCATGTGATGACGGCAACGTGTGTCCGGCGGGGGATTGCGTCGGCCGACTCGGTGCTACACTCTTATTTCCCACTCCTGTCTGGAGATCTTCTGATGCGGTGTCTTGGCGTGATGGTTTGTCGTAGCCTGCTGTGTGCAGTGCCGCTGGCTGCACAGGACAATCCGTTCGCGTTTACCGGCGGCTCGGTCAAGTCGGCCTATATCACCTACACCATCACCAGCAAGCAGCCGGGCGCAGGCGCCGGGAGTTCCTGGGAGTGGGCGTCGCGCCGGATCGCTGGCTCATGAAATCGGTCATGCCCTTCGAGATGGCCGGCAAGAAGGACACCATGCGCATCCTGATGGTGACGACCCGCGACTCCCAGTACACCTATACCGCCATGGGCACCAGTCAGTGAGGGCAAGGTCAGCCCCCAGTTGAGGCCCCATTTGGCCCGCGAGTACGCCGCGCTGATGCGGCCGGAAAGGCCCGCTTCAAGGAGAATGTGAGGCTGGTGACCAGTGGTCATCCGGGATGGGCTCGAGACAGCGATGCCAATTCGTTGATCACGCTCACCGGGCAGAAACTGGGGTCGGAAACGATCGGCGGCCACAAGTGCGATGTCTACAAGCGGGAGAAGGTAACCGCCTGCGTTGTGCCGGATGCTCCGTTGGTGGTGCTGCGGTGGAGCGACGAGGAACAGGGGCTGAGCATGGTCGCCAAGACGATCAAGCTCAACAGTCCCGTTACCGCCTTCCGCCGGCGTGCTTCCGAAGGGCGTCCGCTGGAAGAAGGAGCCCTACGACGATGCCGACTTCATCATGGGGGTCTGGGGGTTCAAGCACCCGGAGCAGGACCCCGAAACAGGCCAACGGGGCGGCCATGGCGAAGTTTGCGGTGAACTATCTGGCCAGCCCCGGCCAGCACCGCCGAGCTTCGAGAGATGAGCGGCATGGAGAGCGGCGCGAGCGAGTGATGCCGGAGCGATGGAAGACGCATCGGAGGAGGCCGACACCAGCGGCAACTAGCATTCTCCCGAGCAGACAATGCCCCGGCACTCGCCAAGCCCGATTCGGGTGGTGCCGGGGCGCTCGCAGTACCCCCGCATGATCACCTCGTCTCCATCCTCCAGAAACTTCCGGGTCTCGCCGCCCGGCAGTGCCACCGGCTCGGCGCCCCGCCAGGTCAGCTCCAGGAGACAGCCCCGCGCATCGCGCTCCGGTCCCGAGATGGTCCCGCTGGCGAAGAGATCGCCCGGCTGAAGGTTGCACCCGTTGCTGGTATGGTGCGCGAGCATCTGCGCGACGGTCCAGTACAGATTCGCCATGCGGCTCCGGCTCAACCGCTGCTCCGGGACGCCGGCCGCGCGCATCCGGCTGCTCCGGAGCCAGACCTCCACGGTCAGGTCCACGCCGCCGCGCTCGCGGTTGGCGGCCGAGTCCAGATAGGGAAGCGGCGCCGGATCGCCGGTCGGGCGCGCGAACGCCGGAACCCGGAACGGCTCCAGCGCCTCCATCGTGACCACCCAGGGAGAGACCGTCGTGGCAAAGTTCTTGGACAGGAACGGCCCCAGCGGCTGGTATTCCCAGGTCTGGATGTCCCGGGCCGACCAGTCGTTCACCAGGCACAGACCGAACAGATGCTCCTCCGCCGTGTCCAGCGGAACCGGTTGCCCCAGCTGGTTCCCGGTCCCGACGAAACAGCCCGACCTCCATCTCGTAGTCGAGTGCCCGCGTGGGCGCGAACACCGGCGCCTCGGCAGTCGGATCCTTGATCTGCCCCCGAGGCCGCCGCACCGGCGTGCCGCTCGGCCACCATGCGACGACGCGCGGCCGTGATAGCCGATCGGCACCCACTTGTAGTTCGGCAGCAGGGGATTGTCGGGACGGAACATGCTGCCGACGTTGGTGGCGTGGTGCACCGAGGCATAGAAGTCGGTGTAGTCGCCGACGCTGCGCCGGCAGCAGGAGCTCGGCCTGCTGCCATGGGGACCAGTACCCGTTCGCCCACGCGCCGGTCGGAACGGTAGGCGGGCGAGTCCACCGCGAGGAACGCGCTGACCTCCCGGCGCAGCGCGGTCCAGTGACCCCGGCCCAGCGCCATGAGGGCGTTGAGCGAGCCGCTCTCGCACGCTCTGGCGGCGGCCGCGGCCACGCCGGTGAATTGCGCCGCCGCCGCCACGGGATCGAGGATCTGATCGCCGATGGCGATCCCGACCGACGCCGGGCCGCCATCTGCCGCGGCGAAACACGCCGAAAGGAAGATTCTGAATCGGAAAATCGGGATGGCCCTGGGCCGACTCGACCCAGGAACGGCGCGCCGGATCGTGAGTCTCGTTCATGCCTGGGGAACGCCGGGCGCCAGCAGCCCCAGCGCCTCGAGATCCTCGATCGGCTCGGTGAACGAACAGGATCCAAACGAGACCATCCCCTGCCGCCTGCGCATCGCTCAAGGTCCTCGAGGTCCAACCGCCGGCTCGCGCCAGCGTGATGCCCGCATCGTCCGCCTGGAACGCCGTCGGGATCTCCCTCCTCCAGCACCCGGGCAGCTTCGGAGTCATCCAATCCCGCCCGCAGGAACGCCACGGCGAGCATCAGGTTGAGGAAGCCGAACATGTTGCCGTGGGGACTGTTTTCGGCGTATGTCAGGCGGTAGGTCGCGCGGAGCGGGTGGTGCAGTCCGGCCGTGGCCTTGAACGGCACTGCGAGCTCGACGGCCCTTCGGAGGAAGCGGAGCAGGTCCCGCGTCTGGGGAAAGGCATCGGGAGTTATTCCGCCGGTTCGCACCTTGGCCCGTCGCCCTCCGCTCCGCACCGCTCTGGAGCAGGGTCATCGGGTCGCGGGTCGGCCGGAATCTCGATGTAGGTCTGCCAGCGCGGACGGCACCGCATCGATGATCTCGCCGACCTCGCGTTCGGAGGTAGCTTTCACCTCGACGGTGTCGATCACTATACCCCGCGTCCTGGTGCCGGCGATTGAACGCATCCAGCAGCTCCACATCGGCCTCGAGGTCCGCTCCCAGCAGCGCCGCCCCGCGCCAGGGCCGATCGCCCGGGAGCCGGAACCCGCGCCAGCTCGTACTCGAGCTCGGGGAGCTGGCTGACGGACACGATGAAGCGGCCCAGCGCCCAGGCCCACGGTCCCGCCGAGTAGCGGGCATAGTTTTCGACGGCGGTGCCCATGTCGAGCCCGGCCGGTGGAAAGAGCCCGGCGTAATCGATACTCTCGCGGAGCAGGGTTTGGATCGCATTCATGCTCAAGAAAATAGCACTCTATGTCATCCTGAGCGGAGCGAAGGATCCTTAGCGTGCTCGGCAACCGGATCAGTCATGACCATCGCCACCATCAATCCGGCTACCGGCAAGACCGTCCGCACCTTCCAACCGCTGACCGATGCCGAGCTGGAGGCCCGCCTCCAGTGCGCGGCCGACACCTACCGCCGCTACCGCCGCACGCCGTTGGCCGATCGCACCCGGATGCTGGTGAAGGCGGCCGAGATCCTCGAGAGTCGAGAAAGAGCGGTTCGGCGAGCTGATGGTGCTGGAGATGGGCAAGACCCTGAAGGCGGCGGTGGACGAGGCGGTGAAGTGCGCCTGGGGCTGCCGCTATTATGCCGAGCACGCCGAGCGCTTCCTGGCCGACGAAGTGGTCGAGACCAGCGCCGATCGCAGCCTGATCATCTACCAGCCGATCGGGCCGATCCTCGCCGTGATGCCGTGGAACTTCCCCTTCTGGCAGGTCTTCCGGTTCGCCGCTCCCGCGCTGGCCGCGGGCAACGTGGGACTGCTCAAGCATGCGTCCAACGTCCCGCAGTGCGCCCTGGCCATCGAAGAGATCTTCCGCCGGGCCGGCTTTCCCGAAGGCTGCTTTCAGACGCTGCTCATCGACACCGAGCGGGTTCAGCGCGTCATTGAAGATCCCCGGGTCGCTGCGGTCACCCTGACCGGGAGCAACGCCGCGGGCAGCGCCGTGGGCAGCGCGGCGGCAAGGCAGATCAAGAAATCGGTGCTGGAGCTCGGCGGCAGCGATCCATTCATCGTCATGCCCAGCGCCAACCTCGATGCCGCGGCCGGCACCGCGGTCAAGGCGCGGGTGATCAACAACGGGCAGTCGTGCATCGCGGCCAAGCGCTTCATCGCGGTGGGGAAGATCGCCGATGAGTTCGAGCGGCGGCTGGTGGCCGGCACCAGGGCGCTCGTGGTGGGCGACCCGCATGGACCCGGCCACCGATGTCGGCCCTCTGGCCAACGAGGCCCAGGTCAAGACGCTCACCGACCAGGTGCAGCGCTCGGTGCGAGCCGGCGCCCGCCTGTTGACCGGCGGCCATCCTTTGGATCGGCCCGGGTACTACTTCGCCCCTGGCGTGCTGACGGACATCACCGAGGATTCGCCGGCGTATCGCGAAGAGGTGTTCGGGCCGGTCGCCTTGCTCTTTCGGGCCCGCGACATCGACGAGGCGATACGCATCGCCAACGACTCGCCGTTCGGCCTCGGTGCCAGCGCCTGGACCAACGACGAGCGGCGAGCGCCGCCGCTTCATCGCGGAGCTGGAGTCCGGCATGGTCTTCATCAACGCCATGGTCGCGTCGGACCCGCGGCTGCCCTTCGGAGGCGTCAAGCAGTCCGGCTATGGCCGGGAGCTGAGCGTCTACGGCCTGCGCGAGTTCGTGAACATCAAGACGGTGTGGATCAGCGGCGCTTCTTAGCGCGCTTGGTGAGCTTCCGGGTGACGGCTTTGGCTTTCCGGCCGACTGCTTTGGCCTTACGGGCGACGGCCCGGCCGGCGGCCTTCGCTTTACGGCGAACCCGAGGATCTTCCGCCGCCTTCCTGATCGCCTTCTCGGCCAGAGCGGTCGCCGCGAGGACGGCGGCAGTCTCCACCAGTCCTTTCTGCTGCTTCTTGGTCGCCATGCGATCTCCCGATGGGGTGTGACTCAATCTGCTTTTTCGCCAACGGTTTGCGAGGTGAGGATTGTCACAGGAGGATAGTGCATGACTCTGCGCGGACTCTGGGCGCGTACTCAAGCGCGCGCTCGCCGGCTGGTGGAACGACAACGTGCCCCATCTGGGCGCCGCCCTCTCCTACTACACCCTCTTCTCCCTGGCGCCCATTCTGATTGTGGCCATCGCCATTGCCGGAATGGTCTTCGGCCAGGAGGCGGTGCGGGGCGAGATCGTGCACCAGATTGACGGCCTGGTCGGACGCGAGGGCGGGCTGGCGGTGCAGGCGATGCTGCAGGGAGCGGCCAAGCCGTCGTCCAGCATTCCCGCCACCATCATCGGGATCATCACCTTCTTCATCGGCGCCACCGGTGCGTTCCTCGAGCTCCAGGCGGCGCTGAACACGATCTGGAGGGTCAAGCCCAAGAACAGTGGAAGCTGGGTCCGGGTGCTGCTGATGCAGCGGCTGATCTCGTTCGGGCTGGTGGTGGGCGTAGGATTTCTGATGCTGACGTCGCTGCTGGTCAGTGCCGGCCTGGCGGCGCTGGACCGCTACATGGGCCACGCCTACCCGGCGATGGCGGTGCTGTGGGAGGCGCTCAACGTGATCGTCTCGCTCGGCGTGATCACGCTGCTGTTCGCCATGATCTACAAGGTGCTGCCGGACGTGAAGCTGGCCTGGAGTGATGTCTGGGTCGGCGGGCTGGTTACGGCCGGTCTCTTCACCATTGGAAAGTCAGTCATCGGCCTCTATCTCGGCACCAGCGGATTCTCCTCCTCCTACGGCGCCGCCGGATCGGTGGTGGTGCTGCTGGTGTGGGTCTACTACTCCTCCCAGATCATCCTGCTCGGCGCCGAGTTTACCCGTGAGTACGTCGCCGAGTTCGGGCGCCGGCCGCCGCCGGAAGATTTTGCCAAGAAGGCGGGGAAGAACGATCCGGGGAACCGGGTGACGGGGTGAAAACCGGGCGGGGCAGCGGGGCAGCGGGGCAGAGGGAAGCGGGCGGAGCAAAGTCCCTGGATCGGTCCGGCCCGGGTTATGCTCATAGGGGAGGCGACTCTGCGGTTCAGCCCGGTCGCCGGTCCTGGCGACCCTCGACAGACTGGCCCGCCTTAAGGCCCGGCGGTGCCGCTATAGATAGAAGGAGAAGGACGCATGCCCCGAGCCTGGTTCCAGCTGACCCTCCCGCTTGTGCTAACAGCTTTCGTGACGGTCGGTTGCGGTGACGACATCCTCAGCGGTGCCGGCCCCGCGGACGAGCTCACTACCGATGTGGGCGCGACCCTCCGGGACGAGGTCGAGTCCGCCCTCGGCGGGCTGACCCTGGGCAGCTCCCTGGACCCCATCGGGACCACCCAGGTGGCGGCCGGAATGTCCTCTCTGGTGGTTGAGCCCTGTGTCAATCCGTCATCGGCGGCGGACAGCGATGGGGACGGGGTGCCCGACGACGCCACCTATCTCTTTACTGCGCCGCCTTGCCGGTTCGAGGGCTGGCGCGGCGGCCAGCTCGACCTGGTGGGCTCGCTCCGGGTCCAGGACCCCGCCCCTACCAACGCCGGGTTCGGGTACGACGCCACCCTCACCAACTTTCGCACCCTCTTCATCAGCGCCGACGGCAACACCCTCCAGGACGTGCGGCGGAACGGCACCCGGACCCTGAGCGGCTCGGTCAGCAGTCTTCTCATGACCGCCGATCTTCAGATCCTCCGGGTCTTTCCGGGTCACTCCGACGCGGCGATAGACAAGCAGTGGTCGCTCAACTTTACTCCCGCCACGCCGCTTCAGATCAACGCGCCGCTGCCGAGCGGGGCGCTCGACATCGCGGGCACGGTGGACTGGACCCGCGATACCGATCACTATGTCCTCACTATCACCACCCCCACGCCGCTGCAGTACGATGCCAGCTGCACCACCACGGTCCAGCGCATCCGCGCCGGCGAGCTTCACGCCGCAGGCGATTTCGGTGAGATGCAGGGGCGGGTGCGGGTGACCTGGCAGAACTGCGGTGACGAGCCCCGATTCAGCTTCGAGAGTACGGAGTGATGAGTCGCCAGTCGCTAGTCGCTAGTCGGCAGACGACGGTCACCAGTCCAGCTCTCGGCGATAGGTTTTCCGACTTGACCTGCCCACCAAACTAGGCAGGAGAATGCAAGCCACCACCCTCTGCGCGCTGGCGACTCTGCTCGTCACAATTGCACGGACATCTCTCCTGTACGCCCCAAATTGAACATTCTCCATAGGCAGGGTCGGTCAGAATCTGCTCCGTGGTGCTTGATTCGCACTTGACGGCGGGGGTCCAGTGTTTCGGCAGACAAATGCCGTGACAAGGGCCTTTCTCGAGCGCCCGGAGCAGATGCTGCGCCAGCTTCTAGAGCAGGGAACCGACCAGGGCCAGACCGATGCCGCCAGTCCGTAGAGGCAGGCTCAGGAGGCTCGCGGGAGGGTTACTCGTGCTGCTCTCGCTCGCTGCCGTAGTCCAGTCAGTGCGAGAGATCGTGCTGTGGGATACGGGACAGCGCCGCTACGACGAGGACTCCTTTCTCGCCTTCCCCCTCGAGTTCGCGGGCTACCGCTTCGATATCCGTGACGATCAGCCGCGCGACACGATCCCGTCCGAGGAGGAGTACGATGGCACGGTGCAGTGGGTCCGGGACGGTGAGCCGTTCGGATCACCGTCCTACGCCCGGGTTCGCCGGGGCCGCAACGACATTGGCCGCTACCACCTCTGGCTGGACGCCTGGATCTTCGAGAACCGGGCCACCGGCCGGAGGTCCCTCTGGCTGGTGCGTCGCCTGCAACCGAGGGGGACCGGAAAGCCGACGATCGAGGTGATCACGGTCGAGCAGGACGGCGACACCCGTATTCAGCATCTGCCCGTCTGGTGGCTCGGCCAGAGCTTTCCCCTGTTTCGGTCCACCCAGTTCGTCCGCGCCCCCACGCCCTCCTCGTCCATTCCGCTCTCGGTGCTGGAAGCCATCGTGTTCTCGGCCATGCCGCTGTCGATGCTGGAGGGACTCTACTTCTGGCCGCTCCTGCTGGTGTTTCCTATCGGGACCTTCGTGCTCGGAGTCTTCCTGCTGCGCCCGGGGCTGTGGTGAAATGAGCAGCGATTGCATTCGCGCATGATCTGCCCCGCTGCCCCGCTGCCCCGCTTATCTCCGGCACTCCTTCGCTACCCGCTGCTTCGCTATGCTCGCGATATCCTGGAACTGAGCCTGGTACTCCGGCCTCGCCCACATCGGCGCCTCGTAGTGCCACAAGGTCAGCGCGCAGGCATACGGCTCGGTCACGAAGGCTCGGCCCCACTCCCGCACTTCCGCCGGGCGCATGAGGCACTGCCTGCCTCGTGGTCTCACATCCTGGAGTCTGGGCCGCCCCGAACAGGTTGATCGCCAGAACCAGTGCGACACCCTCTCTCCGCGCGGTCGCCACCGCGGAGTCGCGGAAGGCAGTGGCGCTCCCGGTCTCCATCCAGGTCTGCGCCATGATGAAGTCCACCACCCGGTAGCGCTCATGAGCGCGCCAGCGGTAGTCCACCGCCACGCCGCAGGGAAGAAACGGAAGCACCTCCCTGCAGTACGCCGCCATGCTGTCCACCGTCGCCTTGGTGAGGGCGCCGCCCCACGATGCGTGCTGCGGCTCATCCAGCATGAGATATCCCAGGACCGTGCCGTCTGCCACCGCCTCCTGCAGCGCCGTCTTGAGAACCGGCGTGGTGTAGCGCGCCGTGCCCGCCTTCCACTTGGCAAAATCGAACCGGCCGGCGGTGATGTATTGGGCGTGCTCGCCGCCGGTGAGCGCGAGAAAGGCCGCCTGCTGGTTGGCGCGCAGCCGTTCCAGCAGCGCGAGCAGGCCGCGCGGGTCGGCGTAGCTCTGCCCCGCGGTGAATCCTTCCGCCGAGTTGGGACCCTGGTACATCCCCACGGGACCGAAGGCGAAGGGCCTGAACTCGGCGGGTTGTGCCGGAAGCCGGAGTGTGTCGCGAACTGTATCGATCCGGGTGGTGACCCCGATGCTGGTACAGCCGGCCGCCAGCGTCACGCCTCGGCTGAACCGCTCCCAGCAGATCGATGCGGAGTCGGCGACCAGCGCTGTGGCTCCGAGCACCGTCGGGGGCAGATCACCGCTGGCTTTCGGTCGCTCGGCGACGACACCGGTAAAGCCGGCCAGCAGGATGAGTACTGTTGAATTCGTTTTCATGATGAGCTCCTCGCCGGGCGGGCTGGCGGGCCGTCGGCCGGCCGGACAGGCGAGCTTCCTCAGCTTATTGGGACCGGGCCTTCACAAATTTAACCGTCCGCCCGTCTGCCTGTCCGTCCGTCCTCCCGCACGCCTTCATGCCGCCGGCTCCATTGCGCCGCCGGTTGAGGGCGGCTCGGGTTTGACGACACTCTGACGGAACGGACCCACGGTGTTACTGGAGCTTTCCCACTCGACCAGAGCATCCCGGTCGCTGGCGAAGCGATAGCGGTTCTGGCCATCCATGATTCTCACCACCTGGATGATCTCCTCCGCCACCGTATCGAGCTCGGCACTCGCCGCGACGTGCAAGCGGCGCGCCTCCGTGCCCTGCTCGATCGCCTGATCGAACTCGGCCAGGCTCTGTGCCAGACTTTCCAGCACTGAATCCACCAGGCCGTGCTTGACCAGCAGCTCCTTGTGCGTCAGCGCCTCCGCGGCCATGCCTCGGACCGCGGTCCGGAACGCCAGGTACGGCGTATGGATGCCACCGGGGAGCAGGAACTTCCGTTCCATGCCCGGCGATTCCGCCTCCGCAGCCTCCGCGACCCGCGCCAGATGCACCACCTGCGTCTGCAGAATGGTCCGGCGCAGGTCGCGTTTCTTCGCGGTGGCGCTGCGGACCCCGATGAAGCCGGCCCGCTGCTGCTCCGCGAGCTGCTCGGCCCGGGCCAGCTGTTCCTCCAGACGGGACAGCGCCGAGGCGTAGCCGGAGCCGGGGTTCGGATGGGCCCGGCTGAAATTCAGCACCCGGGTTCCCATCTCGATGATCCTGCGCGTTGTTGCTTTCACTGCACCCTCCTTTGTATGCCGGCCGGCTGCCGGGCGCCGCCGGTAATGGAACGACAGGTGAACAGCTCCGAGTATTTCCCGACGCCTTACTCGGACGCACGAGGAAAAAGCATAGAGTGTGCCACACTAAACACGACGCATTTTGTTTCGGGGAGTAACTGAAAGTCCGACTGATGTGCGCGCACGTAGACCCGACGTCGTCACTGACTGGACGGACGCCCTGGCGATTACGTCGGACGCGCTCTCTGTGAACTTCGACGCGTTTCCTGTAGACTCCGACGCGCTCTCCTGCAGACTCAGACGCGCTCTCGGTGAGCTCCGACGCGCTTCTTCCAGACTCAGACGCGCTTGCGGTGAACTGCGACGCGCTCTCTGAGAGCTCTCGACGCGCTTCCGGTAGACTCCGACACGCTCACTGCAAAGTCAGACGCGCTCCCTGCCTGGCCGGACGTGCTGGCTGTAGACGCCGACGCACTCGCTGTGAACTCAGACGCGTTCCCTGCGAACCCGGACGCGCTCGCTGTTCAGGCGGACGCCCTTCCGCTAAACCCGGACGGTCTCGCTTCAATCCCACACCCTGTGACTGCACCCACCGACGCAGCCGGCGTGAGCGCCGACGCGCGGGCTGTGAATTCCGACGCAGTCACTGTGAGAGCCGACGGCAGCCTGGGGGCCGGCTTTCTATGCCCAGTGCGGGCCTCGCGCTGGACATACTGTAAAGACGAGCCTGCACGGCGGTGTTACTCGGGCTTTGCAGCGGAGTTTCAGTGTGTCGGATTGACGACAGTCACTGTCCTGTCCGGGACAGTCTCCCGATCCGACATGATTCCCGCTGTTCCTGTCGCGTACGACGCATGGTGCGAATCCCGCGCGACACGAAGACTGGCGACTGGCGACTGGCGACTGCGACTGCCGCACCGTTGCCCTCGCCCGAGCCCCTACATAGCTTCCCTATGCCGGTCAGCGACCCTTCCTGCACTCACGTCAGCGGAGATCCTGCCTGCCTCAGTTCGATCCCTCGCTCCACGGACCCGACCAGGCCGCCCTCACCGCGGCCCGGCTCGCCGCCATCGTCGAGTCCTCCGCACGAGGCCATCGTCAGCAAGAAGCTCGACGGCACCATCCTCAGCTGGAACGCGGCGGCCGAGCGGATCTTCGGCTACTCCGCGGCCGAGATGGTGGGCTCCTCCATCTTCGTCCTCATCCCTCCCGAGCTGCACGAGAGCGAGCGCCAGATCCTGGCCCGGCTCGCCGCGGGACAGCATATCACCCACCTCGAGACCATCCGCCGCCGCAAGGACGGCACCCTGATCCCCATCGAGCTGAGCATCTCGCCCATCCGGGATTCCCGGGGCGAGGTCGTGGGCGCCTCCTCCATCAAGCGCGATGTCACCGAGCGCAAGCGCGCCCTGGAGAACGCGAACCGGCTCGCCGCCATCGTGGAGTCGTCGGAGGACGCCATCCTCAGCAAGACGCTCGAAGGCACGGTTCTCACCTGGAACGCGGCGGCCCAGCGGATGTACGGCTACTCCGCGGCCGACATGATCGGCAAGTCCATCTACACCCTGGTGCCCGATCGGCTGCAGCAGGAGGAGCGCGCGATCCTGGAGCGGGTCCGGCGCGGCGAGCACGTGCAGCACTACGAGACGATGCGGCGCCGCCGGGACGGCACCGAGATCGCCGTCTCCCTCACCCTCTCGCCCCTGCGGGATGCGAGCGGGGCCATCATCGCGGCGTCCTCCATTCAGCGCGACATCACCGAGCAGAAGCGCTCCGAAGAGACGCTGCGCCAGGCGGCCAAGATGGAGGCGATCGGGGTGCTGGCCGGCGGGCTGGCCCACGACTTCAACAACCAGCTCTACGCCGTGAGCGGCTTCGCCCACTTCATCGGCCGCGACCCCGGCCTGGGCCCGGCCGCTCGGCAGGATCTGCTGGAGCTGCAGAAGGTGGCCGACCGCATGGCCAGCCTGACCCGCCAGCTGCTCGCCTTCGCCCGCCAGCAGGTGCTCGCCCCCGAGACCCTCGACCTGAACGCCGCCATCGAAGACACCCGGCCGATGCTGCAGCGGCTCATCGGCAGCAACCTGGTGATCGAGCTGGAGCTTGCCCCGGGACCCAAGTGGGTGCGGGTCGACCGGGCCCAGCTGGTGCAGGTGCTGCTCAACCTGATCATCAACGCCCGCGACGCGATGCCCGCCGGTGGACGCATCCTGCTCCGCACCCTCACCCCGAGGTGAGCCCCAGCCACGTGTTCGACCGGGTGAAGCCGCCGGTCGAGCCCGGCGCGTACGCCTCGCTCTCGGTCAGCGACACCGGCAAGGGGATCGCGCCGGAGCACATGCCCCACATCTTCGAGCCGTTCTACACCACCAAGGAGGTGGGCGTCGGCACCGGGCTGGGGCTGGCGACGGTCGAAGGGGTGGTGGCGCAGAGCGGCGGGCGCATCCAGGTGGAGAGCGAGCTGAACCGCGGCACCACCATCACCGTGCTGCTTCCCCTCACCTCGGAGCCCATGATGCAGCCGGCGTCGCGCCAGCGCGTGTTCCGGCCCAGCACCGTCGCTGGGACGGATTCTGGTGGTGGAGGACGAGGACACGGTACGTGCCATCGTGATGCGCATGCTGCAGGCCGAGGGCTACGAGGTGCTCGGCGCCCGGAGGGGAATGAGGCGCTACGCGAGCTGGAGGAGATCGGCGGCGCGGTGAACCTGGTGATGACCGACATCGTCATGCCGGGCATGGGCGGCCGGCAGCTGGCCACCGAGCTGAGCCGCAGCTACCGCCGGATCCCCATCGTCTGGATGTCGGGCCATGCGCGCGACACCGAGCTGCAGCTGGGGCAGGTTGGCCGGGACGAGCCGTTCCTGCACAAGCCGATCTACCCGAGCTGCTGCTGGAGACGGTGGCCCAGGTGATCGAGAAGGACGCCACCGCCCGGTCCTGAGTAAGAAGTGAGACGTGAGAGGTAAGCAAGCTGAGAAGTCGAAGTGAGCAGTCGAGAAGTGAAGCGAGGTATGACCGAGTGCCGTCCCGCTCTTACTTCTCACCTCCTCACCTCTCACTTCTCACCTCTCACTGTCCCTCTCGCCTCATCGCACTCGGCGCAGCCCTCCTCCGGTGAATGCAGGAAGATCAGCGGGTCCTGCGACAGCTGTTCCACCGTCACCTCGCACGACATCGCGCGCGCGAAACAGCCGCGCCTCCGCGTATCCCACCTTTCCTTCCTGCTGAAGTCCTCGCTCCCGCAGCCACTCGTCCGCCAGCATGAACCGCCGGCAGCAGTGGTCGTTCTCGCCGTAGTCGATCCGCACCGGCCGGCCGTCCTGCAGCACGGTGACATACCTCGGCACCCGGTAGGGGACGTTCCCCAGCAGCTCGGCCAGGTGCAGGGTGGTGTTCGCGTCGTGGTTGACGCCGAGCAGCAGCACCTGGCCGTCGAGGACGTAGACCCGTCCCACCGGACTCTCGGGAATGTGGGGCGGGAGCGGAAGCGGGCCCGCGACGATGCCCGCCGCATGGGGACCGGCCGCGGCAAACGCCTCGGCATGGTCGCTCCGGAGCACGCCGGGCAGTCGCCAGAATGTGTCGGCGACGATGCCGAGGTCTTCGGCGGCGGGTGTGGTGCGCGGATCGAACGGCGTGTCGGCGTCGCCGGTCCAGGACGGCATCACCAGGGTGCCTTCGGGACCGAGCGCATCGCGCAATGCGTCGATCAGTCCGGCCGGTCCGCCTTCGATCGGGCGGACCGCGCGAAAGGAGCTGTGCACCAGGAGCACGTCGCCCTCCTCCACGCCGAGCTCGCGCAGCTGATCGGCCGACCTCGGCTCGGGTCAGCGGCGTGGAGAGCGATCCCACTTTCAGCGTTCATCCGGGGTTTGTCCAATACCGGAAGGTACACCTTGATCACGGTGCCGATGTTCGGCTCGCTGTAGGCCCACACCAATCCGCCCGCCTGCTTCACCGAGCCGTACACCGTCGCCAGGCCGAGTCCGGTGCCCTGACCCGCGGGCTTGGTGGTGTAGAACGGCTCGAAGATGTGGCTCAGCGTCTCCCGGTCCATGCCGTGTCCGGTGTCGCTCACCGCGATCATCACGTAGCGGCCCGGCTTGATGTTCACCTGGGCGTGGCGCTCCAGGTACGCCGGGTCGAGCTGCACCGACGACGTCTCCAGGATCACCCGTCCGCCCTGCGGCATGGCGTCGCGCGCATTGAGCACCAGGTTCACCACCACCTGGTCCAGCCGGGACTTGTCGGCCATGACCGGCTCGATGTTCGGCGCCAGCTCCAGCTCGAGGTCGATGGTGCGCCGCAGCAGCGGCCGCAGCAGGTGGACCGCCTCGGTGACGACGGCGTTGACGTCCACCTTCTGCGGCTGGATCATGTCGCGCCGGGCAAAGGCGAGCAGCTGCTGGGTGAGCTTGGCCGACCGGTTCGCCGCGAGGCTCAGCCGCTGCAGCTCGCTCACCTCGGAGGAGTCGGCCGGCAGCCGCTTGGTGACGAACGCCGCCGAGTTGAGGATGGCGGTGAGCATGTTGTTGAGATCGTGCGCGATCCCGCCGGCCAGCCGGCCCACCGCGTCCAGCCGGTCGGCCCGGCGATAGTGCTCCTCCGCCTGCTTGCGCGCGGTCACGTCGGCCATCGCGCCCACCACCCGGACGCGCGACCCCGTCCGCGCCGCGCTCGATGTAGCCCCGGTCGGCCACCGTGGCGTAGGAGCCGTCCCGCCGCTTCACCCGGTACTCGTCCGACCAGAACACGCCGTCGCCGGCGATGGCGTCCGCCAGTCCTTGCTCGACCCGGCGGCGGTCGTCGGCATGGATCCGGCCGCCAAGGCGCCGTTGGTGTCGAGTGTCTGGGGATCCATCCCCAGGATCGCCTCGGCGCCGGGACTCCAGCTCACCTTCCCGGTCTCGAGCTCCCACTCCCAGAGCGCCTCGCGGCTCGCCTGTGAGATCAGGCGGTAGAGCCGCTCGCTCTTCATCAGGGCGTCCTCGGCTTGCTTCCGCGCGGTGGCGTCCTTCGACACCCCGATGATGCCGATCGGCTCGCCGTCCGCGTCCCGCGCCAGGGTCGTCTTCACGTCGAGCCAGACCATCGCGCCGTCCTTGCGCCGGCCCTGCCAGGTGGCGGAGATAGTCCCGGCCCGCCATGATTCCGGCCAGGTCCTCCTGGAGCAGCTCGTCGCCGGCGTTGGGGTAGAGCATGGCCGGCGGTCTGGCCGATCATCTCCGCCGCGGTGTAGCCGAACAGGGCTTCCGCGCCCTGGTTCCAGTACTGGATCCGGCCCTTCAGGTCGGTGAAGATGACGCTGTCGGGAATGGCCTCCAGCAGCTGCGCCTGGAATCGCAGCCGCTCTTCCGCGTCCTCGTCCTCGGCCGACCGGAGGGGCCGGTCACCTGCTAGTGTCACTGATCTCTCCCCGTGCGTTCACGGCGGATTGCTTCGGCGCGATGCGCCTCGCAATGACTCCGCCTACCCGCCTACCCGCCTACCCGCCTACTCCTCCTCCGGTCCCCCAAACATCAGCTGAATGAACGCCCGGTCTTCCGGCGGCGCGATGATGTGCACGTGATCGCCGGCCTGGAGCACGGTCCCCGGCTTGGGCGGCACCAGCTCCGCGCCGCGAATGATAAGCGCCACGGCCGATCCTTCGGGAGGGGCAGCTCCTCCAGCGGCACGCCCACCACCACCAGCGCGGGATCTATATAGAAGGACATCAGCTCGCCCTGGAGCGGCTGGCGGCTCTCGATGGCCAGCACCGCCTGCGGCGCCGGCGGCTCCTTGCTCTGGAGCCCCAGCTTCCGGGTCAGCCACGCCACGCTGCCGCCCTGCACCACCGCGTTCACCACCACGATGAAGAACACCAGGTCGAACAGCCGGGCGGCGCCCGGCGCGCCGGCCAGCACCGGGAAGGTCGCCAGCACGATCGGCACCGCGCCCCGGAGGCCGACCCATCCTATATAGAGCACCTCGCGCCGCGGATATCGGAACGGCAGCAGGCAGAGCCACACCACCAGCGGCCGCACCACGAAGCCGAGCAGCAGCGCGATGGCGAGCCCGCCGGCGCCACATCGAGCAGCCGCGAGGGAAAGACCAGCAGCCCCAGGATCAGGAACATCCCGACCTGGCTCAGCCACGCCAGCGCGTCGTGCACCCGCAGCAGTCCGGTGCGATAGGGCAGGGGCCCGTTGCCCAGCAGCAGACCGGCGAGGTAGATGGCGAGGAAGCCGCTGCCGTGGATCAGCGTCGCCAGGCCGAACGCCACCAGCCCCAGCGCCAGCGTCATCACCGGATAGAGCCCGCCGGTCGAGAGCTGGAGCCGGGAGAGCAGATAGCGGCCGCCGTATCCCACGGCCGGCGCCCACTGCCGCGCCGACGGCGAGCTGCAGCCACCACCTCGAGCGGAATCCGCCAGCCCACTACCGCGCCCGGGGTCAGCAGGTTCTGGGTCAGCACGGTGGTGAGGATGACCGCGACCGGGTCGTTGATGCCCGACTCGACCTCGAGCGTCACGCCCACCCGCCGCTTGAGCTGGAGACCGCTGCCGCGCAGCACCGCGAACACCGCCGCCGCGTCGGTGGACGACACCACCGCGCCGAGCAGCAGCGCCTCGCCCCAGCCCAGCCGAGCCAGTGCGCGCCGACCGCGAGCAGGGTCGCCGTGCCCGCCACGCCGAGCGTCGCCAGCACGCCCGCCGGTCCGGCGGCGCGGCGCACTGCGTGCAGCGGCGTGTTGAGCCCGCCGTCGAACAGGATCAGCGCCAGCGCCACGACGCCGACCCGGAAGGCGAACTGGTAGTCGTTGAACTCGATGCCGCCGATGCCCTCGGAGCCGGCCAGCATCCCGACGCCGAGGAACAGCAGGGCGATGGGCACGCCGAAGCGCTGCGACGCGCGGCTGAACAGCACGCTGATGCCCAGCAGCAGGCCGCAGGTCAGCAGCAGGAGTGCGGTGGCCTCGGGCTCGTGGGGTCATGAAGGAGCTATGGGCTATGGGCTATGGGCTATGGGCTATTCGCGATGCGCTAAGGTGCGACCCGGTCGAGATCCTCCTCCGATCACCATCAGCCAATAGCCCATAGCCCATAGCCCATAGCCTCCCCATACTTCCCCCATGTTCACCGAAGACCTGGCCGACGCCCTCGCGCTGATCGGCATCGTCATCGTGGTGGCCTCGCTGCTCTCGGGCGTCATCGAGCGGAGCGGGCTGCCGCAGGTCGGGATCTTCCTCATCCTCGGCGCCCTGCTGGGGCCGTTCGGGCTGGGGCTGGTCACGCTCACGCTGGAGTCGCCCACCCTCCAGGCGATCGCCACCCTCGCGCTGGTGCTGGTGCTGTTCAGCGACGCCATCGCGGTGGACATGGGCGACGTGAAGCGGCAGCGCCGGATCTCGTTCCTGGTGCTGGGCCCCGGCACCCTCATTCCCGCCGTCATCGTCGCGCTCGCCGGCCGGCTCCTGCTGGGCCTCACCTGGCTGGAGTCCGCCATCATCGGCGCCGCGCTCGCCTCCACCGATCCGGTGCTGCTCAGGAACCTGCTCCGCCGGCCCAGTCTGCCGGCCACGGCGCGGGTGGCGCTCCGGCTGGAGAGCGGCATGAACGACGTGGTGCTGCTGCCCATCGTGGTGCTGGGCATTCTGGTGGTCAAGTCGGATGGGGCGGTGGACCCGGTCGAGTTCGGCCGCCACGCCGTGGGGCTCTTCCTCCTGGGGCCGCTGCTCGGCGCCTTCATCGGCTGGATCGCCATCATGCTGCTGGAGCAGGTGCGGGCCCGGGTCGGCGTGCGGCGGGACTACGAGTCGCTCTATGCGCTGGGGGTGGCGTTCACCGCCTTCGCGGCGGCGGAGGCCGTGGGGGGCAGCGGCTTCCTGGCGGCATTCGCGGCGGGCCTCATGGTGGCGGCGCTGGACGTGGAGCTGTGCGACTGCTTCCTCGACTACGGCCAGGCCACCGCCGAGATGTTCCTGCTGTTCACCTTCGTGGCGTTCGGCGCCTGGCTCATCTGGACCGGGTTCGAGGTGGCCGATGCACCGCACGCTGCTGTTCGCGTTCGATCGCGCTGTTCGCGCGGACCGCGGTGCTGCTGCCGGTGCTGCTCGGAGTCCGGGATTCGCCCCGCGCGACCGCCGGCTCATCGCCTGGTTCGGCCCGCGCGGGCTCAGCTCGCTGCTGCTGATCCTGCTGCCGGTGTTCGCCGGGATGCCGGGCAGCGTGCGCCTGTTCCAGATCACGTGTCTCGTGGTGCTGCTCTCGGTGTTTCTGCACGGCGCCGCCATCGCCGCTTTTCTCCGGAAGGACGCCGGGCCGGGTCCGGCGCTGGAGCAATCACCGCGTGCGCGCCGCGGCTCCGGCAGCGCCGGCGGCTTCCCGATGCGCCGGTGCCCGAGCGGATCACCATCGCGGAGATGCAGCAGCTGCAGCAGGCGGGAGCGCCGGTGATCGTGGCCGACGTGAGCACCGACCGGAGCTACAACGACGATCCGATGCAGGCCCGGGGCGCGCTCCGGCTGCCACCCGATGATGCGGTGCGCCGGGCCCGCCAGCTGGGCCTCGACCATCACGGCACGGTGGTGCTCTACTGTGCCTGAAAGGACGAAGCCACAAGCGCCCGGGTGGCGCGAGAGCTACGAACCGCCGGCTGGCCCAAGGCGCGCGCGTTGGTAGGCGGCTGGGAGGCGTGGAAGGCGGCGGGCCTGCCGGTGGAGGCGAGAGGGAGCTAGAATCAGTCGCTAGTCGCCAGTCGCCAGTCGCCAGTCGCCAGTGGATTCCCCAAGTGTGGGGAAGGCCCGTCCTCGGATGGGCCTTTGTCATTGATATCGGGACACGCGCCCGGCCCTGCTCCCGGAAGAAACGCCGGACTGTTGGCCTGGCCAACATCCCGGTAGCCCGTCCATAAGGCCGGGCGGCCAGGGTTGCTCGCATCTCCATATGCAAACCTTGGCATAGCCGTTGCCTTCTCTCCCTCCGGAAGCGGGCCGGAAACCGGGTTTTGAGCCGGCGATCCGCCACCCCAAAGTCCATCCCCCTAAGTATTTACCCACCGAGGCGCGGCGACAGGCCGCCCCCCGGCCCAGGAGACGGAGGCTCGACCGATGCGCGTCCTGCAATGCACCAAGCGTTCTGTGACCCTGTTGGCGGCGGCGTGCGTCGCCCTCACCGCCTGTGGCGACTCGGGTCCCGACGTCCCCTTCAATCCGACCGGCACCAGCGAGGACGTCCAGGCGGTAACTGACGCCTTCTCATCCCCGGTCTTCGGCAGCTTCGCCACCTTCAGCATGCACTTCGATGCCACCCTCGGTACGGCGACGCCGGTGATCTCGTCTTCGGCCCAGGCGTTCAACTTCCGCCGCGCGACCAGCGCCGGAGAGCTCCGCGCCGCCGAACCCGCAATGCCCGCCGGATCGCGGCGCTCACCGCGGCAACTCATGGCAGCTTTAGCGCGGCAACCGCGGCCATCCCGGCCGAAGCGGCGGGCAAGACCTTCGAGTGGGATGGCAACGCCTACGTGCCGACCGACCGGACTGGGGCGCCCGCCAACGGCGTGCGTTTCCTTATCTATGCGGTGAATCCGATCACCTTCGTCCCGGTGGAGCCGCTGCAGGAAGTGGGATACGTGCAGCTCACCGACCTGAGCGGCAGCAGCACCCAGGCCGCGCGGGTGATCGTGGTGTCGGGTGAGACCACCTATCTGGACTACCCGTGACGGCCTCCGCCACGACAGCCGGCGGGCGGGTGACAGTAGTGGGCTATGTGACCGATGGAGAGAACCGGGCGAACGTGAACCTGCACTCCACCGTCAACGAGAGCGCCGGGCTCACCCTGCTGTACAGCCTGGACGTACCAGCGCGACGTGTCCATCGATCTGACCATGAGCACCAACGGACTGGACGCGGAGACGTCGGTTATCAGCATCAACATGACCATGAGCGGACCGAACGGCGTGGTGTCGATGGCGGGCCAGTTCAGTGAGAGCGGTGGGACGCTCACCGTGCGGGTCAACGGCAACGTCTATGGCGACGTGACATCCACCAGCGTCGGCGACCCGATCATCACCGGAGCGGACGGACAGCCGCTGAGCGATGAGGATGCC
>CAWEMG010000013.1:0-7310 GCA_963810165.1 uncultured Gemmatimonadales bacterium | reverse complement strand
TCCCGGCATAGCCGTAGGTACAGGTGATGTTGTCGGACTTGGCGTCGTAGGTGCCGGCATGGGGGCCGCCATCGACCACGAGGTGAATGGTGGTCGCTGTGCCGCCGGTACCCATCGGCGTCTGTACGGCGCTTTCACCCTCCTCCGCCTTGGGGGCGTCATCGCCTTTGCCGCAGGCCGCCAGCGCCAGGACGGCGGCCGGGAGGAACAGTCTCATGCTGGAGTGCATCGCGATCTCCGAACGCTCAGTGAGTGGGTTTGCCAACCGGACGCCCAAAATATTGTCTGCCCCTGGCTCCGGCCAAGGGGTCGGCGGGGGGGATTGCGCCGGTGTCCGGGGTGGCTCCATCTTAGGGCCCCACGCATTGGGCCCCACCCGTATTGGAGATCTTCTCGCATGCCGCGTCTTGGAATAGTTCTCTTCGGCGTTCTTGTAGCCGCGAGCCCTCTGGCCGCCCAGGATAATCCGTTCGCCTTCACCGGAGGCTCGGTGAAGACCGCCTATATCGTTTACGAGCTTATGAGCAAGGAAGGCGCGGTGCAGGGGACCACGTGGGAGTCGGGAGTGGCCCCGGACCGCTGGATCCTGCGCATGGTTATGCCCGTGGACCTTGGCGGAAAGAAAGACACGATGCGCAGCCTGGTGATCACCACCCGGGATTCACAGTACAAATACAACAGCATGGGCTCTCAAGGCAGCGACGCCGAGGTCAGCCCCACGTTGCGTTTCCACCTGGCCCGTGAATACGCCGCACTCGATGCCGCTGGAAAGGCCCGCTTCAAGGAAAACCTGAAGTTGGGCACCTCGGATAACTCATCTGCATCCGACGACATGGATGCCTTCATAATGCTTACCGGTGACAAGGTCGGGTCGGAAACCGTGGCAGGCCACAAGTGTGACGTGTATAAGCGTAAGACCTTTACGGCCTGTGTAATCCCTCAGGCGCCCATGGTAATGCTCAAGTGGTCGGATCAAAAGCAAAACCTGAACCTGGTCGCCAAAAAGGTCACCCTGAATGGTCCCGTCCCCACTGTCGCCAGCCTTCGGCCGAAGGCTGTCCAGTGGAAGAAAGGGGGTTACGACGATGCCGACTTCATCCTGGGGATCTGGACCTTTAAGAAACAGACCGATCCGGAAACCGTTCCCGCGGCCACGTTGGCCCAGTTCGCGGTGAAGTATCTCGCCAGTCCCGGAGCATCCGCGGAGCTTAAGGAAATGAGTGGCGGGGGGACCGGTGGTGATGAGGAGACGCAGGAAGACGATGGTTCAAACGGCGAGGACGGCAGTTGATCTGTTCTAATCCAAGCTGACAATACCCCGGCATTCGCCGAACCCGATTCGGGCGGTGCCGGGGCGCTCGCAGTACCCCCGCATGATCACCTCGTCTCCATCCTCCAGAAACTTCCGGGTCTCGCCCCCCGGCAGCGCCAGCGGCTCGGCTCCGCGCCAGGTGAGTTCCAGGAGACAGCCCCGCGCATCGCGCTCCGGTCCCGAGATGGTCCCGCTGGCGAAGAGGTCGCCCGGCTGAAGGTTGCACCCGTTGCTGGTGTGGTGAGCCAGCATCTGGGCGACGGTCCAGTACAGATTAGCCATGCGGCTCCGGCTCAACCGCTGCTCCGGGACGCCGGCCGCGCGCATCCGACTGCTCCGGAGCCAGACCTCGACGGTCAGGTCCACGCCGCCGCGCTCGCGGTTGGCGGCCGAGTCCAGATAGGGAAGGGGCGCGGGATCTCCCGCCGGGCGCGCGAACGCCGGAACCCGGAACGGCTCCAGCGCTTCCATGGTGACGACCCAGGGAGAGACCGTGGTAGCAAAGCTCTTGGAGAGGAACGGTCCCAGCGGCTGGTATTCCCAGGTCTGGATGTCCCGGGCCGACCAGTCGTTCACCAGGCACAGACCGAACAGGTGCTCCTCCGCCGTGTCCAGCGGAACCGGTTGCCCCAGCGGATTCCCGCTTCCGACGAAACAGCCGACCTCCATCTCGTAGTCGAGTGCCCGCGTCGGCCCGAACACCGGCGCCTCGGCGGTCGCATCCTTGATCTGCCCGCGAGGCCGGCGCACGGCGGTGCCGCTGGCGATCAGCGACGACGCGCGGCCGTGATAGCCGATCGGCACCCATTTGTAGTTCGGCAGTAGGGGATTGTCGGGACGGAACATGCTGCCGACGTTGGTGGCGTGGTGCACCGAGGCATAGAAGTCGGTGTAGTCGCCCACGGTGGCCGGCAGCAGCAGCTCGGCCTGGTCCATGGGGACCAGTACCCGGTCGCCCACGCGCCGGTCGGAACGGTAGGCGGGCGAGTCCACCGCGAGGAACGCGCTGATCTCCCGCCGCAGCGCGGTCCAGTGGCCCCGGCCCAGCGCCATGAGGGCGTTGAGCGAACCGCTCTCGCATGCTCTCGCGGCGGCCGCGGCCACGCCGGTGAATTGCACCGCCGCCGCCGCGGGATCGAGGATCTGATCGCCGATGGCGATGCCGACCGACGCCGGGCCGCCACTGCGGCGGCGAAATACCCCGAAGGGGAGATTCTGAATCGGAAAATCGGGATGGCCCTGGGCCGACTCAACCCAGGAACGCCGCGCCGGATCGTGAGTCTCGTTCATGTCTGGGGAACGCCGGGCGCCAACAGCCCCAGGGCCTCGAGATCCTCGATCGGCTCGGTGAACGAACAGGATCCAAACGAGACCATCCCCTGCCGCCGGGTAGCAGCGAGGTCCGCGAGGTCCAACCGCCGGCTCCGCCAGCGCAGGCTAGTGCCATCCGCCTGGATCGCCTCGGGATCGCCCTCCTCCAGCACCTGGGCAACTTCGGTGTCATCCAATCCCGCCCGCATGAACCCCACCGCGAGCACCAGGTTGAGGAAGCCGAACATGTTGCCGTGGGGACTGTTTTCGGCGTATGTCAGGCGATAGGTCGCGCGGAGCGGGTGGTGCAGTCCGGCCGTAGCCTTGAAGGGCACGGCGATCTCGACGGCCCTCCGGAGGAAGCGGAGCAGGTCCCGTGTCTGGGGAAAGGCATCGGCGGTGATTCCGCCGGTGCGCACCTTGGCCCGTCGTCCTCCGCTGCGAACGGCTTGTAGAAGGCTTACTGGGTCGCGGGTGGCTGGAATCTCGATGTAGGTCTGCCAGCGGGACGGCACCGCATCGATGATCTCGCCGACCTCGCGTTCGGAGGTAGCTTTCACCTCGACGGAATCGATCAGTACCCCCGCGTCCTGGTGCCGGCGATTGAACGCATCCAGCAGCTCCACATCGGCCTCGAAGTCCGCTCCCAGCAGCGCCGCTCCGCGCCAGGGCCGATCGCCCGGGACTGGAACCCGCGCCAGCTCGTACTCGAGCTCGGGCAGCTGGTTGACGGACACGATGAAGCGGCCCAGCGCCCAGGCCCACGGTCCCGCCGAGTAGCGGGCATAGTTTTGGACGGCGGTGCCCATGTCGAGCCCGGCCGGAGGAAAGAGCCCGGCGTAATCGATACTCTCGCGGAGCAGGGTTTGAATCGCATTCATGCTCAAGAAAATAGCACTCTTGTGTCATCCTGAGCGGGGCCGCTGTCATCCTGAGCCCTTCGCTACGCTCAGGGTAAACTCCGCGAAGGATCTCTCCGATCACGCCGAGGGATCCTTCGCGTTGCTCAGGATGACAACCGGCCCACTAGGATTCTGTCATGACTATCGCGACTACCAATCCGGCTACTGGTAAGACCGTCCGCACCTTCCAACCGCTGACCGATGCCGAGCTGGAGGCCCGCCTCCAGTGCGCGGCCGACACCTACCGCCGCTATCGCCGCACGCCGTTGGCCGATCGCACCCGGATGCTGGTGAAGGCGGCCGAGATCCTCGAGGGCGAGAAAGGGCGGTTCGGCGAGCTGATGGTGCTGGAGATGGGTAAGACCCTGAAGGCGGCGGTGGACGAGGCGGCGAAGTGCGCCTGGGGCTGCCGCTATTATGCCGAGAACGCCGAGCGCTTCCTGGCCGACGAAGTGGTCGAGACCAGCGCCGATCGCAGTCTGATCACCTACCAGCCGATCGGGCCGATCCTCGCCGTGATGCCGTGGAACTTCCCCTTCTGGCAGGTCTTCCGGTTCGCTGCTCCCGCGCTGGCCGCGGGCAACGTGGGACTGCTCAAGCACGCGTCGAACGTCCCCCAGTGCGCCTTGGCCATCGAGGAGATCTTCCGCCGGGCCGGCTTTCCCGAGGGCTGCTTTCAGACGCTGCTCATCGACACCGACCGGGTTCAGCGTGTCATTGAAGATCCCCGGGTCGCTGCGGTTACCCTGACCGGGAGCAACGCCGCGGGGAGCGCCGTGGGCAGCGCGGCGGCCAGGCAGATCAAGAAATCGGTGCTGGAGCTCGGCGGCAGCGATCCATTCATCGTCATGCCCAGCGCCAACCTCGATGCCGCGGCCGGCACCGCGGTGAAGGCGCGGGTGATCAACAACGGGCAATCGTGCATCGCGGCCAAGCGCTTCATCGCGGTGGGGAAGATCGCCGATGAGTTCGAGCGGCAGTTGGTTGCCGGCACCAGGGCGCTCGTGGTGGGCGACCCCATGGACCCGGCCACCGATGTCGGCCCTCTGGCCAACGAGGCCCAGGTCAAGACGCTCACCGACCAGGTGCAGCGCTCGGTACGAGCCGGCGCCCGCCTGTTGACCGGCGGCCATCCTTTGGATCGGCCCGGGTACTACTTCGCCCCTGGCGTGCTGACGGACATCACCGAGGATTCGCCGGCGTATCGCGAAGAGGTGTTCGGGCCGGTCGCCTTGCTCTTTCGCGCCCGCGACATCGACGAGGCGATACGCATCGCCAACGACTCGCCGTTCGGCCTCGGTGCCAGCGCCTGGACCAACGACGAGCGCGAGCGCCGCCGCTTTATCGCGGAGCTGGAATCGGGCATGGTCTTCATCAACGCCATGGTGGCGTCGGACCCGCGGCTGCCCTTCGGCGGCGTCAAGCAGTCCGGCTATGGCCGGGAGCTCAGCGGCTACGGCCTGCGCGAGTTCGTGAACATCAAGACGGTGTGGATCAGCGGCGCTTCTTAGCGCGCTTGGTGAGCTTCCGGGTGACGGCTTTGGCTTTCCGGCCGACTGCTTTTGCTTTACGGGCGACGGCCCGGCCGGCGGCCTTCGCTTTACGGCGAACCCGAGGATCCTCCGCCGCCTTCCTGATCGCCTTCTCGGCCAGAGCGGTCGCCGCGAGGACGGCGGCAGTCTCCACCAGTCCTTTCTGCTGTTTCTTGGTCGCCATGCGATCTCCCGATGGGGTGTGACCTAATCTGCTTTTCGCCAACGGTTTGCGAGGTGAGGATTGTCACAGGAGGATAGTGCATGACTCTGCGCGGACTCTGGCGCGTACTCAAGCGCGCGCTCGCTGGCTGGTGGAACGACAACGTGCCCCATCTGGGCGCCGCCCTCTCCTATTACACCCTCTTCTCCCTGGCGCCCATTCTGATTGTGGCCATCGCCATTGCCGGAATGGTCTTCGGCCAGGAGGCGGTGCGGGGCGAGATCGTGCACCAGATTGACGGCCTGGTCGGACGCGAGGGCGGGCTGGCAGTGCAGGCGATGCTGCAGGGAGCGGCCAAGCCCTCGTCCAGCATCCCCGCCACCATCATCGGAATCATCACCTTCTTCATCGGCGCCACCGGTGCGTTCCTCGAGCTCCAGGCGGCGCTGAACACGATCTGGAGGGTCAAGCCCAAGAACAGTGGAAGCTGGGTCCGGGTGCTGCTGATGCAGCGGCTGATCTCGTTCGGGCTGGTGGTGGGGGTAGGATTTCTGATGCTGACGTCGCTGCTGGTCAGTGCCGGCCTGGCGGCGCTGGACCGCTACATGGGCCACACCTACCCGGCGATGGCGGTGCTGTGGGAGGCGCTCAACGTGATCGTCTCGCTCGGCGTGATCACGCTACTGTTCGCCATGATCTACAAGGTGCTGCCGGACGTGAAGCTGGCCTGGAGCGATGTCTGGGTCGGCGGGCTGGTTACGGCCGGTCTCTTCACCATTGGAAAGTCAGTCATCGGTCTCTATCTCGGCACCAGCGGATTCTCCTCCTCCTACGGCGCCGCCGGATCGGTGGTGGTGCTGCTGGTGTGGGTCTACTACTCCTCCCAGATCATCCTGCTCGGCGCCGAGTTTACCCGTGAGTACGTCGCCGAGTTCGGGCGCCGGCCGCCGCCGGAAGATTTTGCCAAGAAGGCGGGGAAGAACGATCCGGGGAACCGGGTGACGGGGTGAAAACCGGGCGGGGCAGCGGGGCAGCGGGGCAGAGGGAAGCGGGCGGAGCAAAGTCCCTGGATCGGTCCGGCCCGGGTTATGCTCATAGGGGAGTCGACTCTGCGGTTCAGCCCGGTCGCCGGTCCTGGCGACCCTCGACAGACTGGCCCGCCTTAAGGCCCGGCGGTGCCGCTATAGATAGAAGGAGAAGGACGCATGCCCCGAGCCTGGTTCCAGCTGACCCTCCCGCTTGTGCTAACAGCTTTCGTGACGGTCGGTTGCGGTGACGACATCCTCAGCGGTGCCGGCCCCGCGGACGAGCTCACTACCGATGTGGGCGCGACCCTCCGGGACGAGGTCGAGTCCGCCCTCGGCGGGCTGACCTTGGGCAGCTCCCTGGACCCCATCGGGACCACCCAGGTGGCGGCCGGAATGTCCTCTCTGGTGGTTGAGCCCTGTGTCAATCCGTCATCGGCGGCGGACAGCGATGGGGACGGGGTGCCCGACGACGCCACCTATCTCTTTACTGCGCCGCCTTGCCGGTTCGAGGGCTGGCGCGGCGGCCAGCTCGACCTGGTGGGCTCGCTCCGGGTCCAGGACCCCGCCCCTACCAACGCCGGGTTCGGGTACGACGCCACCCTCACCAACTTTCGCACCCTCTTCATCAGCGCCGACGGCAACACCCTCCAGGACGTGCGGCGGAACGGCACCCGGACCCTGAGCGGCTCGGTCAGCAGTCTTCTCATGACCGCCGATCTTCAGATCCTCCGGGTCTTTCCGGGTCACTCCGACGCGGCGATAGACAAGCAGTGGTCGCTCAACTTTACTCCCGCCACGCCGCTTCAGATCAACGCGCCGCTGCCGAGCGGGGCGCTCGACATCGCGGGCACGGTGGACTGGACCCGCGATACCGATCACTATGTCCTCACTATCACCACCCCCACGCCGCTGCAGTACGATGCCAGCTGCACCACCACGGTCCAGCGCATCCGCGCCGGCGAGCTTCACGCCGCAGGCGATTTCGGTGAGATGCAGGGGCGGGTGCGGGTGACCTGGCAGAACTGCGGTGACGAGCCCCGATTCAGCTTCGAGAGTACGGAG
>CAWEMG010000012.1:0-27637 GCA_963810165.1 uncultured Gemmatimonadales bacterium | reverse complement strand
ACCCCGAACAGTACCATGGCTCCGGCGAGTGCCCAGAGCCCGCCCCGTATCAGCGGGGCAACGCTGGTCGGTGCCACCGATCTCCAGAGTCCCCGGGCCAGAACGACGGTGGCCGCCACCGTGCCCCAAAGCGCCAGAGACCAGGTGCCCACAAAGGCGGACTCTGCCGGAGAACGCTCCAGCAGCGCACCGGTTAACAGTTGGTCGAGTGCGGCCCACAATGTGGCCAGGGCAAACCAGCGGCCATCATCGCGTTCGAGTGCATGGTCGAGCGCCGCCCACAGCAGGGCCAGAGCCAGCAGGACCCATACTCGTTCGACGCCGCCCCATTGTTGCCATGCGGCCACGCCGAGAGCCGCGGCACCGACCACTGCGAAGACCGGACGCACCCGATAGTAGCCGGCAACCAGATACGGTATTGCGACGATCAGCGCGACCAACCCCGGTATGTTGTCGAAGAAGCCGGGAGCGACACCGTAGACAGCCCAGGCAAGCAGCACCGGCGTCAGAAAGAAGTAGAATGCCTCGCCCAGCGACCATCCGGCCACATCGGCGATGGGAAAGAGATTCAAAGGCAGGATCTGTGTGGTCCGCAGGGCGTACCACCACACCGGCGCGGCCAACAGGATCGCAGCTGCAAGGATGGCCCAGGGTTCATCCAGGTGCCGGCTGGCCGCGAAGACGAAAGCCCAGCCACCGCCGAAGCTGAGAAACCGGGTTTCCCACCAGCGTTCCTTCAGCCCGACGTAGATCCCGGCCGCTCCGCCGAGGACACCGTAGAACAGGAGCCCCCACGGTGGCCCTCGTTCGGCCGCGCCGCTAAAGGCCACCCCGAAGTAGCTGAGCGCAACGACGAACATGGTGAGCCGCCAGCGCCGCCGCGCGGCCACCAGGCCGAGCCCCGCCGCCATGCAGGCGAGGTATAGAAGCAGCATGCCCTGGTTGGCCTGATCCTGACCTAGCAGGATCGGCGCGAAGAAGGCGCCGAGTGCAGCGGTCGTTCCCAGCGCTTCTACGTCAATGGCATACGCAACCATCGCCAGGGCGATCGACACCAGCGCCAAGCCGACGATGCCGGTGGTAGGGGGGAGCACGCCATAGAGCCGGGCCGCCGCCCACACACTCAGGTATATGATCGCCGCACCGCAGCCGATCAGTGCCGCCCCATAGGTCCGGTAGCGGGATTGTAGGCGCCAGCCGACCGCGCCGACCGCGATGCCCCCGAGGGCTCCTCCAATGCAGCGCATCAGCGGAGAGATCCAGCCGCGATCGAAGGAGAGGCGTAGCAGGTAACCCGCTGCCAGGATGAGCGCGACCACACCGACCGCCAGGAGCACCCGCTGGCCGATCCATTGTTCGGAGGACAAAAGGGCAGCGGGGCGGCGGGGCGGTTCAACGGCGGGGCGGCGGGGCAGCGGGGCAGCAGAGGGTGATTGAACCGCCGATGTGGGGGCCGTCTGATGCCCGCTCGCCTCACTGCCCCGCTGTCCGACTTCCCCGCTGCCCCGCTGCCCCGCCAGCGTCTCCAGCAAACCCTCAAGCCGCGCCATCCGCGCCTCGAGGCGCACCATCCGGTCTTCCTCGCTCATCAGGCTCCCGCTCCTTCCGCCACCGGCTTGGCGGATCTGGGGTGAACTTCAACCTGGAATGCCATGATGCCGACGAGTGCGACGAAAGTCGCTGCCGCATAGAAGGGCCAGGCGTGGCCCAGCCGCTGAAACAGTGTGGTCGCGAGGAGCGGCGCCACCACGCGCGCCAGTCCCGCGAAGGTCTGCGCTACTCCCATGGTGGTTCCCAGCTCACCGGGATCGGAGTAACGCGACATGAGCGAGGTCGTGGCCGGGAACAGCAGCGCCGTGCCGATAGGCACGCCGGGAATGACGAGGGCGAGGGTCCAGAGATCCCGGGGAAGAGGGTACAGCGCCAGGCCAAGTACCAGAAGGCCGGTACCGATCCGCATGGCCCAGGTCTCTCCAATCCGGTCTACGATCGGCCCCAGCAGGAGGCTCCTCATAACAAACGAGAGGACCCCGACATACAAGAAGATATATCCAATCGTCTTCTCATCGATCGCAAACTCGGCGCCGAGATACAGGGCCATGATTGAGGTCATTGACGAAAAGGCGATCATACCCACCCCGTAGATCCAGAGCAGCCGGCCGATGGGGGAGCCCGGATGGCGGAGCGCCATCCACGCAGGGTACCAGACCGGCCGGGGAGGCTTGACGGTGGCCGCGCTGGGCTGTTTGCGGGACTCTGGCAGCCACCTCCAGGCGAAGATCACGTTGATGATGCAGAGCACCGCGGCGATCAGGCCGGGGGCCGCCTGACCGAAGTGGGCGGCGGAGGAGCCGATGGCGGGACCCACCATCACCCCGGCCGAGGTGGCGGCTGAGAGCCAGCCTAGCGCCCGCGCCCGGTCGCCCGGCGCCACGGTATCCGCCACGTAAGCCTGGGCCACGCCCGTGGTCCCGCCGCCGGCACCCTGCACCACGCGCGAGAGGTAGAGCAGCCACACGCTGTCGGCGAATCCGAACACGAGGTACGCGAGCGCGGACGCGCTGAGGCCGATCAGCAATGCCGGCCTCCGGCCGTAACGGTCCGACACCCTGCCCCAGAGCGGCGCCGCCACCAGCTGGGCGATCGAGTACGATGCGATCAGCTGGCCTACGATCTCAGGCGATGCGTTCAGCTTGAGGGCATAGAATGGCAGCAGCGGGAGCACGATCATGAACCCGATCATGTCCACAAAGTTCACGCCGATAAGCACCGCGAGTCGGCGAAATTGACTGGGGGATGCCAGGAGGGGCTCGGTCATCCCCCGCTTCCCTGGTCGGCACCCAGGGCGAAGACGGCGGCGCTCACCGCCATCAGCACTACACCGTAGGCCGCGGCCACGCCGACATCCGACTGGCGGAGGCTCGACAGGATCTCGAGCGAGATGGGACGGGTGTCATAGGTGTACAGCATGATGGATGTCACGAAGTCTCCGAAGGCGGTGACGAACGCCAGGCTGGCTCCCGCGAGCAAGGCAGGCCGGAGCAGCGGCAGCGTTACCCGGCGCAGCGTGCGCCAGCGTCCGGCGCCCAGGGTGGCAGCCGCCTCGTCAAGCGAAGGATCCAACGCCCGGAATCCGGCGAGAATCGCCCGGCTGGTGATGGGTAAGTTCCTGACGAGATATGCCAGCGGAAGGATCCAGAGGGTGCCGACCAGGACGAACCGACCGGCCCATGGAGCGCGCACGCTGAAGGCTGTCGCGAGCGCAATCGCGAACACGGTCCCCGGCACGGCCCAGGGGAGCGCGAGCAGCCCTTCGATCAAACTTCGGCCCCGAACCCGGCGCCGGACGGCGAGGACCGCCGCCGCGAGGGCCAGACCCACGGCAGCCGCGGTGGATACGAAGGCGAGCCACAGGCTGTTGAACAGCGGCCGTGCGCGCACCGGGTCTTCCACCAGCGTCAGGTAGTTGCGCCAGGTGTACGCCGGTGGCAGCGGCTCCGTGGTCCAGGTGCCGAGCGGCACGAACGACACCAGCAGCAGCGTCAGGTGCGGCAGCAACAGCAGCACCGCCAGGGCCCAGCCCAGCAGGCCGAGAGCCAGACGGACTCCGCGGCCGCGAACCCGCACTCTGACCGGCGCCGTACCTTTTTGACCACTGCCGGCGTGGTCGAGCGCGCGGGGGCCCCGCAGCAGCCACAGCGCGATCAACGCCACCAGCGTGAGCGAGACGGTTTCGATCATGGCAAGCTCGTCGTCACCATTCAAGCGGGTGGCAACGATCTGTGTGGTCATGACCCGGAACCCGCCTCCGAAAATGTAGGGCGCACTGAAAGAGGCGAGCGAGGTCATGAAGGTCAGCAACGCCGCACCGCCCAGCGCGGGGTACAGGAGCGGCAGAACCACCCGACGCAGCGTCCGCCAGCGTCTCGCGCCCAGGCTGGCCGCCGCCTCCAGAACGGCCGCGT
Organism: uncultured Gemmatimonadales bacterium; assembly: GCA_963810165.1. Lineage (GTDB taxonomy): Bacteria > Gemmatimonadota > Gemmatimonadetes > Gemmatimonadales > GWC2-71-9 > CAVVWJ01. The sequence continues at coordinate 23,672 of CAWEMG010000012.1, read as the reverse complement.
CCAGTGACGCCAGCCCCGCCCGGGTGAACAGGTAGAAATACACGTACATGGAATAGGCATGAACCAGCAGAATTGCCCCCGCGCCCTGCAGGCTCCACGGCGCCTCTTCCAGGCGGAGGAGGTACTGAATCATCAGCGAGACAAAACCGCTTTCACCATAGAGAAAGAGGAAGGCAATAACGCCCACCAGCGGCGGAAGCACCGCCGGCAGCGCCACCAGCCAGCCCAGCACGCCTCGTCCCGGGAAGTCATAGCGAGCGAAGAGGAACGCCAGCGGGATCCCGATCAGAGCGGCAAGCAGCACGCTCGCGACCGAGATCCACAGGCTCCCCCAGAGGGCCTGAAACTCGTTGCGCTGGCTCATGAACAGGCGAACGAAGTCCAGGGTCCAGCCACGGGGCCCAAGAAAACCTTCGACCAGCACCAGTAGGAGCGGATACACGATGAGCCAGGCAAGCAGGAGGAGTAACAGCCCGCCGGTCAGATCGACGCGCCGGGGCCGATTCACTGGACCGCCGGAGGAAACAGGTGTATGCCGCCGCCGGCCCGTCGGCTGGGCATGATCCCGACCCGTTCGCCGGCGCTCACGGAGCGCGGAGGCCCGGTGACTTCCACCGTCGAGCCACCGTCGGTCACGATCGTGAAGAGACTGGAGGCGCCGGTGAACCGGCGCTCTGTCACCGTACCATTCAGGGCGCCCGGGGCCGCCGGCATCAGACGCAGGGCCTCGGGACGAGCCACCATGAGGGCCGGGCCCAAGGCAGCACTCGCCGTGTCCGTCAGATCCCATTCGGCGCCTTCGACAGCCACCCGAATCCCCCGGTCGGCAGGACCAAGCACTACTACGCCGATAGCGCTCGACCGCCCCACGAACTCCGCGACGAAGACATTGGCCGGAGCAGCGTAGAGGTCTTCCGGCGTCCCGACCTGCTCCAGTCGCCCGCCCCGAAGCACGGCCACCCGGTCGCCCAGGTCGAAGGCTTCGTCCTGTTCGTGGGTCACCAGCACGGTGGTGATGCCGACTCTGCGAATCAGCGCCCGGATCTCACGCCGGGTACGCTCCCGCAGGGAGGGGTCGAGGTTCGACAGCGGCTCGTCGAGCAGAAGCACCCGGGGCTCGGGCGCAAGGGCGCGCGCCAGTGCCACCCGCTGCTGCTGTCCACCGGACAGCTGCCCGATCCGGCGACGCTCGAACCCGCCGAGGTCGACCAGTGCCAGGGCCCGGCTCACGCGCCGGTCCAGCTCCTCACCTCGAACGCCCAGCGACTCGAGGCCGAACGCGAGGTTCTCCCCCACATCGAGGTGGGGAAAGAGCGCATAGTGCTGGAAGACCATCCCGAAGCGGCGCGCCACCGGCTCCAGCCGGGTCACGTCCTCGCCTTCCACTATCACGCGTCCCTGGTCCGGCGATTCGAACCCAGCGAGGAGCCTGAGGGTGGTGGTTTTGCCGCTCCCGCTGGGACCGAGCAACGCAAGCATCTCTCCCCGCTCGATGGACAGGGAGAGGTGGTCGACGGCGAGCGTGCCATCGAAGCGCTTGGTGAGGGAGTCCAGCTGGAGGAAGGTCACTACTTCCCCGTTCCGCGCACGTGCTGATCCCAGTATCGCATCCACTCCGCGCCCTGGGTCGACAGGAGGCTCCAGTCTACGTCGCTGACTATCATCTCGCGCTCCACCTCGCTGACCCAGTAGGGCACCGAATCCGGAGGCAGGTCATCCCGGGCCGGGAGCCGGAAGACTTCGCGTGCGGTGAGCAGCTGCGCCTCCTGCTCGCCGACGAAATCGATGAAGGCGCGCGCTGCGTCCGGGTGACGACTCCCCCGCACCAGACCGATAGCGTCGTCTATGACGACGGTCCCGCTCCGGGGAAAGACATAGCCCAACGGCATGCCTTTAGCCGCGCTGATAAGGATGTCCTGAAGGTCCCAGAGGCTCACCAGCCCCTCCTGCCGGGCGAGCTTTTCGTAGAGAAGGGCCGGGTTGATGGTATAGGTCTTGGTCTGGCCGTCCAGCCGGCGCAGCCACGCCATTGCCTTGGCGGTGTCGCCGGTTTCCCGCAGGCTGCGAGTGATGATCAGTCCCCAGATGGCGCGCATGGTACCGCTGGCCATCGGGTCGCGGATGATGACCTTATCCTTCCAGCGCGGCTCCAGCACCTCATCCCAATCCCGCGGCGCTTCTGACCGGGAGACAGCCCGGCTGTTGAAGGCAATGACTGCCGGCGTCCGGTAGACCGGAAAGTACAGGTTGTCGGGCCCGACTTGTTTGGCATTCACCCGGCCGGCCCAGGTGGGTCGGTACGGCACCAGGAGGGAATCGCGAGTGCCCCGCTCGAAGAGTGGACTGGGACCACCGAACCACACATCCGCCTGGGGATTCACCCGTTCGAAGCGCAGCCGATCCAGGATCTCCTGCGAGCCCATATCCAGCCAGCGGATGTCGATGTCCGGGCGACGGACTTCGAAGGCGCGTTCGAGCAAGGTGAGCTGGTCCCGGCCGTGGGGGGAGTAGAGGACTACCGGGATTCGGTCGTCAGTTGAGCAGGCGGAGAAGACGCAGAGGGCGGAGAGGACGGAAATGAGGGAGAGGGCGGACCCCCTCGAAGTGCAGCACTGCGCTCGACGGCTCGGCGATATACTCTCCGGCTTCTCCGTCCTCTCCGCCTCGTCCGTCCTCTCCGCCTGCTCCGCCCTCTCCGTCATTTCCTAAGTCCCAGCAGGTTCGCGAACAGCCGGAATGGACCCGGCACCCCCGCCGGAAGCTGCCGGAAGAAGCTCAGCCCGGTGTAGACGTAGGTCCCCTGACCCACCGGCGCGATGAGCAGCCCCCCTTTCTGGGGAGGCTCGCCGGGGTCCTGGGTTTCGAGGACCGGCTGATACCGGGCATCCCAGCTGCGCGGAAAGTAGAGCCCTCGCTCCTGCACCCATCCCAACCAATCGCCGCTGGTAAGTCGGTTCGGCCCCCGCACCACAGGGTGCGCCTTGGCCAGGATCCGCACCGGGGCCTTCTCATCGGTGACGCGGTCATGACTTACCCCCGGTCCTCCCAGCTTCATGGGGTACGGCGCGAAGCCGCTGGTAAAGAAGCGATGCTGTTGGTACTGCACGATCACCAGGCCGCCACGCCTGGCATAATCCAGCAGCCGCCGATTGTTGGCCACGAGGGCGGAATCAGTCTCATAGGCTCGAGGGCCCACCACGATGGCGTCGAACCGGGAGAGGTTTCCTCGCTCCAGCGTTTCCGGACTCAGCAACACCATCGTCACCCCGACGCTCGCGAGCGCCTCGGGAACCTGATCTGCTGCGCCGCGGACGTACCCGACTCTGACCAATCGCGGCAACGTCAACGGCGCCATCCGAAGCATGGCCACCGCGGGCTTCACGTATGCACGGGGGCGGATGTGGGGATAGTCGACCGTGAAGACACCGACTCCGTACACCGTACCCTCGGCATCACGCGCGACCACCCGGATATCTCCCGAGTCCGTCCGCATCTTGAGAGGCGCCTTGACCAGAAAATCCAGCGTGGCGCGTTCGTCTTCCCGGGCGAACTTGAAACGCTGAGGCGCCACCGCCGGCCAACCCCGAGGCAGCTGCAGACTCACGGTACCGGAAGTCGAATCCCGGCCCCCATGGGTCAGCGTGACGGTGAACTTGTGGGGTGCCCCTGATTTGGTGGACCACAGCTCGACGGCGGGCTCTATCTTCACGTCGACGCGAGGCACGACAGTCACCGGCCGGCGTACCTCGCCCCGAGCCTGGTCGTTGAAGCGATAGACCGCCTCGGTCGAGCGGGCCGCTCCCAAGCTGTCCGCTTCTCCGGCATTGACTTCGACCGATCCTAGAAACGTGGGCGACTCGAAGGGCTCTCCGTAGGGAAGCCCGCCGGTAATCCGAGCCTGGTCTGAGCGTTCCTCCGGCCACTGGTACAGATCGCCGTTCCGGGGCAATCGGAGAAAGTACGGCGTGGTCGGCGGCTGATCATCGGACACTTGATAGTCGATGGTGTCGGTACTCACCTGCCCCGGGGCGACCGAGTGGGCTACCGGTTCGCGGTCGGGCGCGCGACAGTCGGCCAGGGGTATGCACTCAGCGGCGCGCATGGCCGTCATCCGGGACTCCTCGGAAGTGTTCCACGAGGACAGCATCCAGCGCAGCATCTGTCCCGGTACGACCCGGTCGTCATCGATGACGGCATCGAATACGACTCCTGCGAGATGCCAGGCCGCGGCATTCAGATGGGCCAGTTGATCCTCCTGCTCGATGCCCCGGGTGTAATAGACTCCGCGTTCGGCGGAGGAGGCTTGCGGTGGCCGCGCTACGGCCGCGTCCAGATCGGCGGCGGCACGGGCCAGCAGGACCCTGCGCCGAGCCGGACTGCCGCGGGCGGCGCGCAGGGAATCAATGCGCGCAACGAAGCGCAGAAGCCCCGGCTCCGCCTGGGAGGCACGGACCAATTCGGCTGATTCCGCGCTCCGCCGCTCGCCCAGCGGCATTGCCACGAGCGCGGTGTCGATCCCCCCAAACAGACCTGGCCCACCGCCAGTGCGGTCCTCGACCAGTGCCAATCGAACCTGCGACGGCCCGATGCCCTGCAGCTGCCCCATGTCTTGAGACCGATGCAGGCTGCGGCCGGCCATGGCAATCTGGTGAAACGATTTCCCCACTGCCGGATCGACGATGCCGCCGTTCAGCGTGAGGGTCGTGGCGGCCGTATCGAATCGGGCACTGCGGTACAGCTTCATAGGCGCCCAGGGAACCAGCCCCTCCTCACGGAACAACTCCTGAAACCGGCTGGAGTCCCCCGCGATCCGGAACGCCTCCATCGCCGCCCAGCCGGCTGCCTGATGTTGCCCGTGACCGTCCCGCGGAGTCCCGGTGAAGACCGTCACGATGATCTGCGGACGAAACCGCCGGACGATCCTCACGACGTCCTTGAGGACCGTGTCCCGCGGCCAATGTTTCCAGGTCTCGTCAATGGTCTTGGAATAGCCGAAGTCATAAGCGCGGGTGAAGTACTGTCGGGCACCATCCAGCCGGCGGGCGGCTAGCAGTTCCTCGGTCCGGATCAGCCCCAGGGCCTCGCCCAGCTCGGGGCCGATCAGATTCTGGCCCCCTTCACCCCGGTTCAGCGAGAGGTACGCCGCCTCGGCCCCCATACCCCGCACCAGCACGGTCAGAAGCTCAGTGTCCTCGTCATCCGGATGAGCACCGATCATCAGGACGCGCTTGAAGTGACCCAGCATCCGGAGCTCCTGGTCCAGGGCGACGACCCCACCGGTGGAAGGCGGCTCGAGCTGACCCAGCAAGCGTGATGTGACGAGGAGAGAAATGACGAGTAGAAGAACCACGGAGGAAACACGATGGCGCACAGACCAGCCCGTTCTAAGGTGAGGCTGGAAGGTAACTTGAGCGGGGCGGCGGCGCACGAACGTGCGCCCCGGCTTAACGGGGGGCGTCGCCGAGCGGCGTGTCTTGGATCGAACGGCGGAAATCGGGGTGGCGGATCCACAGATAGAGACCCATACAGAACGCCGCCAATGTGTTGGCCACGACCACCGCCCAGAATGGAAAGAGCGTGTTGGTCCGCTCGGATAGCACTTCCAGGAGTCCGTAGAACATCACTTCAAAGACCAGGAACACCGGCAGAAGGGCATACCGAACCACCGAGTCACGGACGGCCCAATGAACCAGGACAACGAGTCCCATTCCCAGAAGGGCAAAGACTGCGAAGTGAAAAGCGGTGTAGACTAGAATAGCGCCGAAGACCAGCTGGTTGGTATCGGGACGGGCATCCCCGAAGAGAACCACCTGGCCAAGCAGGCTGGGTGTTTGGAAGGGGTGGCCCGCGATGGTGTCGAGGATCAAAAACCAGACGGCGACGGCCATGCCTCCGATGATTCCGACATCGGTACCTTCGGCCATGGTCGAGTGGGAGTTGTCCAGCATGAATCCCCTCCGAAGCGAGGCCTTCACAGTGGCTCTTACGCGCTTGCCCCCACATTGGGGCTCATCTGTCCAGAACGCAAGACGCAACTCCGGCTTTGACTCAAGGACCCCCAGGCGGATGTGGCGGTGACTTCACCTCGGCCCCTAAAGGCCGATGCTGCATGCTTCCTCGCAGACCTGGGTGCCGCCGCCAGAGGTAAAATCCCATCGAACCAATGCCCAGTGCGCTCCCGACGAACAATGTCCACCATGGTAACCGTTGGTCCGTCAGCCGGTATAGAGCGTAGGAGATGCCCAGCCAGAAGACGAATCCAATCACCAGAAACAGCCAGACACCCATGCGGAGCTGTGGGTTTCGTAGCGCCAGGTGCGTCAGTGCCGCGAGGGCGATTCCAAATAGGACGAACCATCCGAAGTGTAGCAGGGAGTACTGCACGACCGCCGGGGAGGTAACCGTCCTGATGCTGGGAATGGTGTCACCCTGCGCGAACACCTGACCCAGAACGTTCGGGGTGTAAAACATCTCACCCCGTCCCAGGTCCACGGCAAAGTACCATCCGGCGACCAGTAGCCCTCCAAGCAGACCGGCGAGCAGTCCCTCGCGAACATTCGAATGGTGCTGGTGCGGCATCAATGGCTCCCGAGGAAGGACTCGCCTAGAACTACGCTGAGTGTACAGATTGTCTCGAAAATGCGCGAGGGGGATGTGTTGCCGGTCACCGGAGGCTTATGCACCGCCGGCAGGGACAACTGCTTAGCAGACGTTCAAAGGTATAGATGCCGGTTGAGTGGCCGTCACTCCACTGGATCTTGAGGCCATACGCGCCCACCAGCGCCAGGGAGACCGGCCGGATATCTGCTGGAACGCTGCTCGGATCTAGGATCGGCCGCCCACTCATCTCCTCCACGCAGGCAGCACACGGACAGGCCAGGCGTAGCTCGCGGGCTGAGAAAAACCCTTCGTGCCCGCGCTGGTCCCATTCGATGCGAAGGCCGTCGTCCTGGCGGTTGATGGCGTGAGGGATGGGGTTCATGTGGCTATTGGCTTTTGGCTATTGGCTATTGGCTATTGGCTATTGGCTATTGGCGAAAATAAGAAACCCTCCCATTCATTGGAGGGTTTCTCGAAAACGCATCGGCCAATAGCCAATAGCGAATGACCCTTACGCCACCAGGTCCTTCAGACGTTCGCCGGTCTCACCTTCCCGCAGGCGCAGCAATGCCCGATCCCGAAGCTGCCGAATACGCTCGCGCGTGACACCCATCATGCGCCCGATCTCTTCGAGAGTGCGGCTGTTGCCATCGTCCAGGCCGAAGTAGAGCCGGAGCACCTTGGCATCCCGGGGCGGGAGCGCCGCCAGCGCCGCCTCGATGTCGCGCGTCTGGCTGTTGGCCATGGTCGACATGTCGGTGCTCTCCTGCTCCCCGCTGGTGAAGCGCTCGATACGCTCGTTGCCCTCACCGTCCCGGGTGGGATGATCGAGCCGCACCGCCTCGGAGTTCAACGCGCTCAGTGACCGCACGGCTTCTACCGTGAGACCGGTGGCGCGGGCAAGCTCCTCAGTGGTGGGCATACGGCCCAGCCGGTCCTTCAACAGCGTCGTGGTGCGGCCGAGCCGACTCAGATCGGCGGTACGGTTGAGCGGAACCCGGACCGGACGGCCGTGCCGGGCGATAGCGGCTTGGACCGCCTGGCGAATCCACCAAACCGCGTAGGAGATGAATTTGACCCCCCGGTCCGGATCGAACTTCCGGGCCGCAGTCATGAGTCCGAGATTCCCCTCGCCGATGAGGTCGACCAGTGGGACGCCCCGGTTCTGGAACTTCTTGGCCACCGAGACGACAAACCGGACGTTGTGGCGCGCCAAGCGCTCCTGGGCAGTCACATTTCCCTTGAACGCCTTGCGGGCGAGCTCCATCTCCTCCTCACGATTGAGGAGCGGAACCCGGCTGATCTCGTCCAGATAAAGGTCCAGGCTTTCGCGACCTTCATCGATTGCCCGAGCGATCTGCGCCGGCCGTACCGGGCGGCGCTTACTACGTGCTTTGATTGTCACGCCTTTAGCCTCCTACGGGACATTGTCCCCTGCTCGGTGAACAGCCACGACTGAGGCCGAGCCAAGTTTGAAGGCGGCCAATATAACGCCTAAGATGCGAGAAATCAACACCTTAGATAAACCCCATGGGGATGGTCAGTTGCGGCCCAGCAGACGGAGATTCCCTCATACCCAGAGAATTCCGAAGGACTGCAAGTTTGGCAGGAGCTCGGTACGATGCAATGGCGCTGTGACAAATCGTCGAAAATTCACGAAATGCAGCTAAAACGAGCTATTTCACAGCGATTTCCAGCGTTTTCCGTCGCGTTTCTCTCATTTGGGCTGGGATGGTGCACCCATGGTTGTGGGCTTCTCCGTAATCGAAGACTTCGCCCCTTTTCCATGCCGGAGCAGGGTCAGCTCGAAGTCCTTGCCGGTCGACTTCACCATCGAAAACGGCACCCCAGCCGCGACCCAGGTATCGGATGTGTATTTGTCGCTGTGGAAGTGAGCAGCCTGGAACTTCCCGGCAGGTACCGAGACCGTCTCCGATCCGACCAGGCTCACGTCCCGGCACATGTCGCTCAGGAATGACTGCTTCTGCAACTGGCCCTTGATCATCTCGAGCATCATCCCGTCCATCTTCATGGCCGGCTTGTCGCCGTGCTTCATGACGATCTCGTGCACGTCGCCCAGCTGGGTCACTGACCCGGGCACGAGCATCTGGTACACGATGTCTCCATCCTTCTTGTTGCCGGTGGTGCGAAGCTCCAGCCACTTGAGCGCTTTGCCCTCCCTCGACTCCTCACCGGTCACCGCGTAACGCATGGTGTAGGGCTCGTTCTGTTTCAAGACCATATTGTACTCGGCCCAGTGGCCCACCTCCGGAAACCTCATCTGTTGGCTGCAGGTCTCCTGCGCCGCGGCCACTGAAACGGCACCGCCCACCACCGCCAGAGTCAACAGCTGCGTTCTCATAACATTCCTCGATCACGTGTGAAAGCCCGAACCGCGCTCAATGCCCGCTGCCGCCGGAGAGCTGCTTCACCAGCTCGCCTACGACATGCTTCGCGTCGCCGAACAGCATCCAGGTACGCTCTGAAAAGTAGAGCTCGTTGTCGATTCCGGCGAAGCCGGGGTTCTTGCTGCGCTTGATCGCAAAGACGGTCCGGGCCTTGTCGGCGTCAATGATGGGCATACCGTAAATTGGACTCGTCTTCTCGCTGCGAGCCGATGGGTTCACGACATCATTGGCGCCCACCACCAGCGCGACATCGCACTGGGGCATGTCCGGGTTGATCTCGTCCATCTCGACCAGGTCGGTGTACGGGATGTCCGCCTCAGCCAGCAGCACGTTCATGTGTCCTGGCATCCGGCCGGCGACGGGATGGATGGCAAATTTCACCGACACTCCGCGCTTCTTCAGCTGATCGTACAGCTCACGAACCTTGTGCTGCGCCTGGGCGACCGCCATTCCGTACCCCGGTATAATCACCACCAGATTGGCCTGCTCCAGCACCTGGGCACCGCCTTCGATCGTTTCCTCTTTGTAGATCTTCTGTTCCCCGCCGGCCTTGGCTGGCTGAGCCTGTCCGAAGGCGCCGAAGAGCACGTTGAGAAACGAGCGGTTCATCGCCTTGCACATGATGATGGCCAGGATCAGCCCGCTGGCACCATCGAGCGCTCCGGCCGTGATCAGGAGCTTGTTGTCCAGGACGAATCCCATCGCCACGGCCGCCAGCCCGGCGTAAGAGTTGAGGATGGCGATGACCGTCGGCATGTCGGCTCCGCCGATCGGTATGATCAGCAGGACGCCGAAGGCCAGGGCCAGCAGGATCACCACCGGGAAGAGCGCGGGAGCCCAGGGTGCGGCAGGGTTGAGCATCAGCGCCACGCCGACCACCAGCGCGACTACCAGCAGACCGATGTTGGTGACGTTCTGAAGCGGATAGGTGACGGGCCGCTGGGGGATCCACTTCACTTCCTGCAGCTTGCCGGCCGCGAGAAGGCTTCCCGTGAATGTCAGGTAGCCGAGGATGATCTCGACGATGATCGCCGCCATCCGAAACGTCGTGAGGTGGTGCGGACCCTCCGAATACCAGAGGTAGTATTTGGCGGTGCCCACCAGCCCGGCGGCCAGACCTCCGAAGGCATGGGACAAGGCGGTCCGCTGGGGAACGGCGGTGAGAGGCACCATCGAGAGCGGGACTCCCACGAGAACACCAGCACCTATCGCCAGGATAATCCACCCGTGGTGCACCACCTCCGGCTGGGCCCAGGTTGCTCCGATGGCGATAACCATGGCGGCCACGCCGGCATACACGCCCTTGCGGGCGGTGACCGGGGCGTTCATCCAATGGAGCGCGAAGATGAACAGAACGGTCGCGACGAGATAGGACAGCTGCACCACTGCGTTCATGAGGGATCGTTCCGCTTCGGCTGCCTATCGGCCTTGAACATCTTCAGCATGCGGTCGGTAATCAGAAAGCCGCTGACGATGTTCGTCATGGAGGCGAACAATGCGATCGCGCCCATGATGCGGATGCCGGTCGGATAATCACCACCGGTAACGATGATCGACCCGATCACTGCGATGCCGGAGATGGCATTCGTGATCGACATCAGGGGGGTGTGGAGCAGCCGTGAGACCCGGCGGATGACGCCGAGCCCGATGAATGCGGCCAGCACGAACACGTACAGCAACGACCAGTAGTCGATGGACTCGCTCATGTTCCCGCCTTCTGAAGTGCATCCCGGGTGCGGGCGTGCTTCACCTCACCGTCGTGGGTGATGGCCGCCCCCTGCTGGATGTCATCGGTGAAGTCCAGCTGAAACACCTTCTCCCGGGTAAAGGCCTGGATGAAGGCGGTGAGATTGCGAGAGAAGAGCAGGCTCGCGTGGAGTGGCATGGTGGAAGGCAGGTTGAGCGGAGCCAGGATGGTCACGCCGTGCGCGGTCACCGTCTCTCCTGGGCGGGAGAGCTCGCAGTTCCCCCCACCATCCGCCGCGAGGTCCACGATGACCGAGCCAGGCCGCATGCCGTGGACCATCGCCGTGGTGATGAGGGTAGGAGCGAACACGCCTCCGATGAGCGCGGTGGTGATCACCACGTCGGACTGAGCACATTGCGCTGCCAGCAGCTCGCGCTGTCGGACCCGGTCGTCCTCGGTGAGCTCCTTGGCGTAGCCGCCACCGGCGGAGGCGGCCTCCTTCAGCTCGATGCCGACATACTTGGCGCCCACACTCTCGATCTGTTCCTTGACCTCAGGCCGGACATCGGTCGCAAAGACGTTGGCGCCGAGCCGCCGGGCTGTGGCAATTGCCTGGAGCCCTGCCACCGCGGCGCCCACCACAAAAACTCTCGCCGGAGGGACCATGCCTGCCGCTGTCATCAGCATCGGGAAATACTTGGTGAGCTCGGCTGCCGCCAGCAACGCGCCCTTGTACCCCGCGATATTGGCCATGGAGGAGAGAGTGTCCATGGACTGGGCTCGTGTGGTCCGGGGGATGGCATCGGTGGAGAAGGCCGTCACGCCTCGAGCCGCCAGGGCCCGGACCACCGGCAGGTTCCGAAGCGGCATCAGAGAACCGAGATAGATGCCGCCGGCCCGCATGGCGGCCACCTCGGCTTCCGAGGGAGCGTTGACTTTCAGCACCAGGTCAGACCCGAGCACCGCGTCGGAGCTCGGCTCCACGGCGACCCCGGCCTCCTGATAGGCCGTATCAGGAAAGCCAGCGGCGGCACCCGCCCCGGTTTCGACGGATACCTGGTAGCCGGCCTGCAGCAGTTTCTTGCCGGATTCCGGAACGAGCGCCACACGGCGCTCGCCGGCAGCAGTCTCCCTGGGGACGCCGATACGCATCGAGGCTCCTCACAATTTGATCTTGGGCAACTCGAGTCCGGGCACCAGCCCGGCGGTAAGGCGCTTGAGCTCCGCCTGCAGCTGCTGTTCTACCTGATCGAGGCGCTTGCGCTCCGCCTGCACTCGTTGCGTCGCCTCGCCCTGTACCGCGGCAATCTGACGCTTCACCGGCTCGACCTTGTCCGCGACCAGGCTGTCGACCTTGGCTCGCACCAGCCGCTCGGCCTTCGCCACCTCCTCGCCAATCACGGCCTGCAGCCGATCGGCGATAGCCTGATCCAGGTTGCTCCGCACCGAGAGCTTGGGTGAGCTCACGCTCCCGCTCAGCTCAGCGAGGATCTGGAGGCTGGATAGACCAGAGATCACTCGCCACACGAGCCGTTCGATCTCATTGAGCGAGCGGCCCGCCGTGTCTGCGGTCCACCGCACCTGCTGCGACGAAATCGCCCAGCGCCCGAAGAGCTGCGCCCCACCACCCTTCATCGTGAAGTCGAGATTGCTGGTTCCGGTGCCGGGATCCACCCGGAACGGAACCCCCGGAATTGCGATTGACGGCAGCTTCACGCCTCGAAGGTGCGCCCTGGCCGAGTCCACCGTACGTGCGGTGACGTGGTTGATGACCGCATCCACGTCGATGTATCCCAGCGTCGAGCTGCCAGAGCGGCGGCTGGCGCTCAGCACGGTGGGGCGGCCATAGAGAGAAGGCGTGGAGGTGACCCCCTGGACCGTTGCGGCGTAGGCGCCCTGGAGCGGGCTGGTGCCGCCAAGGGTGAAGTCCAAGGTTCCTTGCTCCAGCAGGAACCGGGGAAACTCCTTCTCCCTGGGGAACTCGACCGTGTGTCCCGCGGCCCGCAGCCGGGCGGGCCCGGAGGTCGGCCGCGGCGCCAGCCCCGGCGGCATATACTCCTGCGCCAGCTCGGCCCAGTAGAGTGCCTGCTTGAAACGCTCGATGCTCACCTGGCCGAAGAAGGCGCTGCCGATATCGGGCGCGGCAAAGCTGGGAAGCTTCAGCAGGGATTTCGCAAATGCGAAGTCCTTCTGCCGTGCCCGATCCAGCACCCGCGTGCCCTGCTCCAGGAGCTGCACGGTGGCCCGGGTGCTCCGCTCCAGCTGTTCCACTCGCTTCTTCGCGGCGTCGATTTCGCGGAGCGTTTCCCGCACCGACTCGATGGCCTGCTTGGTGCCCTCCAGCCCGAGCTTCTTGGGATCGGTGGCGGCGAGACGCTGGGCCAGGTTACTGGCTGAGTCGATCGTCTCCTTGATGTTCAGCTGCTGAAACCCCTGGTCCAGGGCCTCTTTCGCGGAATCGGTGCGCGCGGCCAGCGCCTGCGCTTCGCGTATGGTGGTGAGCTGGGTGGGATCCAGGGCCAGCTGCCGGATGGTGTCGATCGGCGTGAGCGACAGCAGCGGCACGTTGAACTGCTGGGTCCATTGCTGCACCGATTGGAGGATCTTGGGAGCGAAGCCACCGCCTTTCACCGGCCGGGCCGGTGTCTTCCGGGTGGTTCCGAACCGCATTCCCCGGAGGTTGAGCCGCTCGATGACCAGCTTCTTCTCAGCCAGGGCCGTCGGATTCAACTTCAGCCGGATCTCGTCGGCCTCCAGCAGGTTCTGGGTGAGAATGAAGGGGTTGGCGATCTGCAGGGTCTTGAGATCCACCGCCGACTCCCGTGGATGCAGATCCAGCTTCCCGACATCTACCTGGGTCCCGAGCAGCTCGGTGCTGGCCTCCTCGGTCGTGTCCTGTGCGATCGGCTCGGCGAAAATCACCACCAGCACAGCGATGATCGCCAGCAGCAACAGCAGCGGGCCGATCGCCTTCCAGCGAAAGATCTTGACCTGCATCTCAGTTGGGCCGGAACATGCGATACAGGTTGTACGCCTGCGAGGCGGTAATCGCCTTGTAGAACCGGGAGCGCCGGACCCGCTCGCCGATCGTGGCGCGGTAGCGCGCCACGCCGTAGCGCGCGGCGAAGAAGATGGGCACCGCCAGCACCAGCCACCCGACGAAGCTCCCCAGCACAATCGTGTTGTTGAAGTTGGTGTAGGGGACTAAGGGCGTGTTGGTCAGCGTGGTCCACAGGGGACGCAGGGAGGGAGCCTGCAGAAGCTCGACTCCGATGCTATGAAACAGAGGATCGAGAAGAAACCCCACCGGAACAAAGAGGGCCCACCCGAGCATAGCACCGCCGAAGCTGACGTTGAGCAGCACCACCAGCGAGAAAATGAAGAGGTTGTGGAGATTGAATAGCGGCGTGAGCCCGAGCACCGAGCCGATCGCAATGCCGGCCGCGACCTGCCCCGGCGTGCCATCCGAGTGCAATGTCTTGATGATTGATTGGATGAGCTTGAGCAGGGTCAGCATGTAGGGAAAGTAGGGAAGCTATGGGCTATTGGCTATTGGCTGTTGGTTGCATGTTCTCACCGAGGCATCAAACGTCAGAGCGCCACTAGCCAATAGCCAACGGCCAATAGCCCTGTTATCCTCCCCGATTCTATGCCACGACACCGCCGCGCGCCGCACGTGCACAAGTTCGGCGGGGCTTCGCTGGCCGATTCCGCCGCCGTCCGCCACGCCGTCGAGATCATTCGCAGTCACCGCCGGGAGTCTACGGTCGTGGTCGTCTCCGCGATGGCCGGAGTGACCGACGCGCTGCTGGCCGTTGCGCGTCAGGCCGGGGCCGGCGACGAGCGCTCCCTCGCGGCCCTGATCGGCCAGCTGCGCACCCGCCACGAGGAGGCAGCCCGGACCCTGCTCCCTGCCGGCAAGGGCCGGTCGGATATGCTGTCGCACATCGGGGAAGCGTTTCAGGAGCTGGAGGTGCTCGCCACCGGCCTCCGAAAGCTGCGCGAGCTGACGCCCAGAACCAGCGACAACATGGTGTCGCGCGGGGAGCGGCTGAGCGCCCGGCTGCTGGCCGCGGCACTGCAGGCGGCCGGTGTCCCGGCCCAGTACGTGGACGCGATCGACGTCATTCACACCGATGACAGCTTCGGGCAGGCCGCGCCGGACTTTGCCGCCACCGACCGCGCGGCGCAGCGGATGCTCCAGCCGATCCTGGCGCGCGGCACCGTGCCCGTGGTCCCCGGATTTCTGGGCGCCGCCACCAATGGTGAGGTGGCCACACTGGGGCGCGGCGGATCCGATCTCACCGCAACGCTTCTGGCCCGAGCCCTGGGCGCGCGGCGGGTCTCACTCTGGAAGGATGTTCCCGGACTCCTCACCGCCGACCCGCGCGTCGTGCCAGATGCGCGGGTGATCCCCCAGCTTCACGCCCGCGAGGCGGCAGAGCTGGCCTACTACGGAGCCAAGGTGCTCCACCCGCGCGCTTTGATCCCCATCGCTGGACGCCATATTCCGATCTATGTGCGACCCTTCGAGGACCCCGCCTCACCGGGAACCGAGGTGTCGGAAGAGGTGACGCCCGGACGGGTGCCGGTCAAGGCACTGACCGCGGCGGTTGGGCAGGCGCTGATCACGGTGACCGGGAATGGCATGCTGGGTGTGCCCGGCATCGCGGCCCGAACCTTCGCCGCGCTGCACAGCAGGAGAATCTCGGTCTCGCTCATCTCGCAGGCCTCCTCGGAGCACTCGATCTGTTTCAGCGTTCCCGAGGCCTGCGCCACCGATGCCCGCGACGGCCTGGTTCTGGAGTTCCAGGGAGAGATCGCCCGGCGCGAGATCGACGGGGTGGAGGTGAGCCCGGGAATGGCCACCGTGGCGGTGGTGGGACTCGGGATGCACGGCACCCCCGGTGTCGCGGCCGGGGTGTTTGGAGCGCTCGCCGAAGGCGGACTCAACGTCGTGGCGATCGCGCAGGGCTCGTCGGAGCTGAACATCTCGGTGGTGGTGTCGGCCGCCGACGCCGCCGAAGCACAGCGACGGATCCATGCCGCGTTTCGGCTGTCGCGCATCGCGGGCGGCTCGGTAATCCGTCCCGAGCAGATGGAGGTCGTGCTGCTCGGCTTCGGACAGATCGGCCGCGCCCTGGCCACGCTGTTGAGCCGTGTCAGCCGGCCTGCCCTCTCCCTGCGGGTGGCGGCTGTGATCGATCGCTCCGGGTTTGTCTTCGATCCCGAAGGGATCAGCCCGCGGCGGCTGAGCTCGCTCGCGTCCGAGAAGCGCAAAGGCCGGAGTCTGGCAGATCTCCCGAAGGGTCAGCAGGCGAAGGCGGCCGACGCGGTCTCGCATATCGCCGGCTATGCGCTGACCCGCCCCGTCCTGGTGGACCTCACGGCCGATGACACAGTCGCCGCTCTGGAGCAGGCGCTGACCCACGGGATGGATCTGGTGTTGGCCAATAAGCGTCCCCTGGCCGACCGGCAGACGGTGAGCAATGGTCTGTGGCAGACGGCCCGGGCGCGGGGACGACGAATTCTCCATGAGGCAACCGTCGGCGCCGGCCTGCCGATCATCGATACGTATCACAAGCTGGTCGAGTCGGGCGACCGGGTAAACCGAATCGAGGGGCTGCTCTCCGGAACCCTCGGCTACGTGCTGAGCGAGGTCTCCGCGGGTGTGCCCTTCTCGCGGGCGGTGCGAAGCGCTATGACCAAGGGCTACACCGAGCCCGACCCGCGGGACGACCTCTCGGGGATGGATGTCGCGCGCAAAGCCCTCATTCTCGCCCGTTTGCTCGGATACCAGGGCGAGCTGAAGCAGAGCGCGGTGGAATCGCTGGTGCCCAAGTGGGCCCGATCGCTGTCGCTCGCCGACTTCCTCGCCCGGCTGGAAGAGCTCGACCCAATGTGGAAGCGGCGCGTGGATGCCGCGGCCGCGAAAGGATCGGTGCTCAGGTACGTTGCATCGGTCTCAGCCGGCGAGATTGCGGTTGGGGTTCAGGCGGTCCCCACCACCAGTCCGCTGGCCGCGATCAAGGGTTCGGACAACCAACTGGTGTTCGTTACCGACCGCTACAAGGCCAACCCACTTGTGATCACCGGGCCGGGCGCGGGAGCAGAGGTGACCGCCGCGGGGGTGCTCAATGACATCCTGCGGCTGGCGGGGGGATCGTGAGCTCGGTTGCCGCATTCGCCCCGGGGGGCGTGGGCAACATCGGGCCGGGCCTGGACATCCTCGGACTGGCGCTGGACGGCCCGGGTGACACCGTCCGGGCCGAATGGACTGCAGATCCCGGGATTCAGATTCTCGATCCCGGCCACCGCGATCTCCCGGCCGATGCTGCCCGTCACACGGCTGGATTGGCTGCTCGCGCCGTGCTGGACCGGTCGGTCGACGGGCGCGCCCGGACTCAGGGTATCGGCCTCACCGTGATGAAGGGTCTACCGCTTTCCGGAGGCCAGGGAGGCAGCGCGTCATCGGCGGTTGCCGCGGTGGTGGCCGTGAACGCGCTCCTCGGAGACCCACTCGACCGCGCAGCGCTGTTGAGTGCGGCTCTCGAGGCAGAGGAAGGCGTCTCGGGGCGTCATGCCGACAACGTCGCGCCCGCCCTGCTCGGCGGCATCGTCCTGGTCCGGTCGCTGGACCCTTTGGATCTCATAGAGCTGCCGGTCCCGGCTCGGCTGCGCGTCGTCGTCGCGCGTCCGCACCAGCAGCTGCGTACGGCGGAGGCTCGGAGAGTCCTTCCCTCCCAGGTCGATCGGGAGACGGCGTTGTATCAGGCGGCGCAGGTCGGGGCAATCGTCGCAGCGCTGGCGTCCGGGGACTACGCGCTGTTGGGTCGCGCCATCGATGACCGGATCGCCGAGCCGGTGCGCGCCCCGCTGCTGCCCGGATTCCTCGAGGCCAAGCGCGCGGCGCTGGACGCCGGAGCGCTGGGCAGCTCCATCTCGGGCAGCGGCCCCACCGCGTTCGCGCTGGTCGACGGCCAGGAAATCGGGGAGCGCGTCGCCGCGGCCATGTCGGCGGCCTACAGCAGCTGTGGTCACCGGAGTGAGGTCCGGGTGGCGGGGATCGACCGTGAAGGAGCCCGCGTTGTGGATAAACCCCGGCGGGACAGCCGATGAGATTCGAAACGCCGAGGCCCGCCAGCTGGCAAGTCTGCATCGCCTGTGGCAACGAGGTGGTGGAGACCGATCCGCACCCGCGCTGTGCCAGCTGTGGCGGACTGCTGGAGGTTCGTCACCGGCCGCCCGCGATGAGCCCGGGTGAGCTGATCCAGCGGTTCACCGAGCGGCGCGGCGGGCAGCCCGGCGCCACGGCCTCCGGGGTCTGGCGTTTCCGCGAGATCGTGCTCCCCTCGGCCGACACCGTGGTGTCGCACCCGGAGGGGAACACCCCGCTGCTGCACCGGGTCGCCCTCGACCGCTGGGCCGGCGTGGATCATCTGCTGCTCAAACACGAAGGCCACAACCCCACCGGCTCCTTCAAGGACCGTGGGATGACGGTGGGCGTCACCCAGGCGAGGCGCATCGGTGCCACCGCGGTGGCGTGCGCGTCAACCGGAAACACCTCCGCATCACTCGCCGCCTATGCGGCGCAGGCGGGGTTACCGGCGCTGGTCCTGGTGCCGCTCGATGGCGTCGCCACGGGCAAGCTGGCACAGTCGCTGGCCTACGGCGCGAGGACGCTGCTGGTGCGGGGAGATTTCGACGATTGCCTTCGGCTGGTCGAGCAGGCCAGTGAGCAGCTCGGCGTCTATCTGCTCAACTCCATCAATCCCTTCCGGATTGAAGGCCAGAAAACCATCATCCTCGAGCTGCTGCAGCAGCTCTCGTGGGCGCCGCCCGACTGGATCGTCTTGCCGGCTGGTAACCTGGGGAACACGGCGGCCTTCGGCAAAGTCCTGCACGAGGCCCGCGAGTGGGGGCTGATCTCACGGCTGCCCCGGCTCGCGGCGGTGCAGGCCGCCGGCGCAGCGCCCTTCGCACGCAGCTTTGCCGAAGGCTTTGCCCGGCGACACCGGGTCAAGGCGGACACGGTGGCCAGCGCGATCAGAATCGGAGATCCCGCGTCCTATGACCGCGCCGTGAGAGCGATTCGTGAGACCGATGGCGTGGTGCTGTCCGCCTCCGATGACGAGCTGCTGGAAGCCAAGGCGGCCATCGATGCGTCCGGCATCGGCTGCGAGCCCGCCAGCGCGGTTACGCTGGCGGGCATTCGACAGCTGGTCGGCGCGGGGACGATGAAGCCCGGCGACCGGGTGGTTGCCATCCTTACCGGCCACATCCTCAAGGACCCCGGACTCCTGATGCGTTATCACCAGGAGATGGACCCGCC
This sequence comes from uncultured Gemmatimonadales bacterium, assembly GCA_963810165.1. Lineage (GTDB taxonomy): Bacteria > Gemmatimonadota > Gemmatimonadetes > Gemmatimonadales > GWC2-71-9 > CAVVWJ01. The sequence continues at coordinate 4,645 of CAWEMG010000012.1, read as the reverse complement.
GCCGCCGGGCGCCAATCGTCCAATCGAGATCGACGCAGATCTTCGAGAGGTGGAGCGGGTCCTCAAGGCAAAAACGTAAGAGCTGTTCATCCCCGTTTAGTCACCCTCCAGATCTTTCCATTCTGATCGGCCGAGATGTAGAGTGAGCCATCCGGGGCCACAGCGACTCCGCTCGCGCGGAGCGTCGTGGGTCCTCCCTTGTCGGTCGCGAAGGTGGAGTACTCGCCCGACGGCCGGCCACTGGCAAAGGGGATGAACACCACCCGATAGCCCTCCTGTGGCAGCGGTTCGCGATTCCACGACCCGTGGAACGCGGCGAACATGCCACCCTGGTACTTCGGCCCGAAGGCCTCAGATGAGTAGAAGGTCAACGCCATTGGCGCCCAGTGGCCGGGAAAGGCAACCAGCGGATTCTTGGCGGTGCTGCAGCGGCCGACCTTCTCTCCATCGCCGCCGTACTCGGGCGCCAGGACTTTTTTCCGGTACTGATTGCTGTAGTAGCAATAGGGCCACCCGTAGTCACCGTTGGGCTCGACCAGCACCAACTCCTCGGCCGGGTTATTCGCGTTCACTTCGTTGCTGAATCCCCAATTGTCAGCGAGCTGATCCCGGCCGTGGACCGCGGCGAAGAGCGCGCCGGTTCCAGGCTGAGAGGCCAGGGCCATCGCGTTGCGGAGGCCAGTGGCGAAGCGGCGGCCGTCGGCGAAGCGCTGGCCCAGGCGGTCCGCCGAGAAGCGCCAGATGCCTGCCCGCTGTTCCAGCTCGGTGCATGGGTCATGTCCCGGCGAGCTGGGAAGCCGGTCGGTCTTCTGGCAACTGTTCGTCTTGGACCCGATGTTCACGTACATCGCTCCGTCCGGGCCGAAGGCAATACTCTTGGCCATGTGCCCACCGTCGCGGGGAAGCTCGGAGACCACAACTTCCTCCTTCCCGCTGGGCTCGAGCTTTCCGCCGCTGAGCTGGTAGCGCACTACTCGGTCGTTGAGCGCAAAGTAGAGATAGCCATCATGAAGCTTGACGTCGTTGCCCCCGCCGGGGCCGAAGCTGGCGCGCTCGTCCGGCTTGCCGTCACGATCGCGGTCCCTGAAGGCCAGTATCCCGCCGGTGGCGTCCCCCGGCTTCCCGCTCAACGCCGCGTAAAGGTCACCGTTCGGCGCGACAGCCAGTTGGCGCACAGGCCCGAGCTGGCCGGCGACGAGGGTGGCGCAGAAGCCCTCGGGCAGCACGAGGCCACCGTTATCTGCATCGCATTTCGCGTTTTTCAGAGGGGAAATCCCCGTTCCCAGAAGCAAGGCGAGCGGCGCCACAGCCATTACGGCGGGCCAGAGATTGAAGTGTGCGAGGTTCATATCCACACCAGTCGAAAGAGAAAACCTGCGGCATTGGGTCGGTTCCTCCTCTGCAAAATACCACCGCGGACCCCCGGACCGGGGCTGTCTCGCCAGCAGCCCTGCTGGGTTCTCAGAGGGGAAATTGCCATTTCCCTATTGCATCAGAGCGCAGTCTGCTTACTGTTGATCACGGTAGTTCTCATTGGTTCCGAGGCACAGCACAGTTCTCACTCATCCAGGGAGACACTGCATGGCCACCAGAAAGAAGACTGCCGGCAAGAAGAAATCCGCCAAGAAGTCCGCCAAGCGACCGGCCGCCCGCAAGAAGACGGCAAAGAGAGCCACCAAGAAGTCCGGGAAGAAGCGCGCGCCGAATCCCGCGTTCATGAAGCCCCTTCAACCCAGCGCCAAGCTCGCGGCTGTAATCGGCAACAACTCCATGCCGCGGACCCAGGTCATCAGCAAGCTCTGGGCGTACATCAAGCGGAACGGTCTGCAGGATGCCAAGAACCGCCGCGCGATCAACGCCGACGAGAAGCTCCGCCCGCTCTTCAATGGCAGGAGCCAGGTGACAATGTTCGACCTCGCCAAGATCGCGAACCAGAACCTCAGCTAGACCGGCTTCGCCGGGGCAGTTGCAAGGGCGCTCCCGCTGGAGCGCCCTTTTTTTGCTTCGCACGCTCGCAATGACTCCCTTATCTTCCCATCCCTATGGCCGGCGAATACATCTTCACGATGCGCGACCTGCGAAAGGTCGTGCCCCCCTCCCGCGAGATCCTCAAGGGCATTTACCTGTCCTTCTTCCCCGGCGCCAAGATCGGCGTCCTGGGCGGGAACGGCGCCGGCAAATCTTCCCTGCTCCGGATCATGGCGGGGGTCGACAAGGATTTCATGGGCGACGCTCGCCCCCTTCCCGGTACCCGGATCGGGTTTCTGCCCCAGGAGCCCCAGCTCGACCCGGAGAAGGATGTCCGCGGCAACGTGATGGAAGGCGTCAAAGAGCAACAGGCGATTCTCGACCAGTTCAATGACATCAGCGCCCGCTTCGCCGAGCCGATGGACGATGAGGAGATGACGCGGCTGCTGGAGAAGCAGGGGAACCTTCAGGAGCGGATCGACACGCTGGGTCTGTGGGAGCTGGACCACAAGATCGATCTTGCCATGGACGCGTTGCGGCTCCCTCCGGGCGACGCCGAGGTGGGTAAGATCTCAGGCGGCGAGCGGCGGCGGGTGGCGTTGTGCCGCCTGCTGCTGGAGCAGCCCGACATGTTGCTCCTGGATGAGCCGACCAATCACCTCGATGCTGAAAGTGTCTGGTGGCTGGAGCGCTATCTGGCGGAGTTCCCCGGCACCGTCGTGGCGGTGACTCACGACCGCTATTTCCTGGACAACGTCGCCGGCTGGATCCTGGAGCTTTACCAGGGCGCGGGGATTCCATGGGAGGGGAACTATTCGTCATGGCTGGAGCAGAAGGAGCAGCGGCTTGGCCAGGAGGAGAAGCAGGCGTCGGCGCGCCAGAAGACACTGCAGCGTGAGCTCGAGTGGGTGCGCCTGTCGCCCCGGGCGCGACAGGCCAAGAGCAAGGCCCGCATCACCCGGTATGAGGAGTTGCGCGAAGCCGCAGAGCGCCAGACCGAAGGCAATACCGAGATCCTGATTCCGGTGCCGGAGCGCCTGGGCGATGAAGTGGTAGTGGCAAAGGACCTCGCGAAGGGCTTCGGTGACCGGCTGCTGTTCGAGAATCTCAGCTTCTCGCTGCCACGCGGCGGCATCGTCGGTGTGATCGGCCCCAACGGCGCCGGCAAGACCACACTCTTCCGGATGATCACGGGCCAGGAGGAGCCGGACGCGGGAACTCTCACCATCGGCTCCACGGTGCAGATCGCCTACGTGGACCAAAGCCGCGACAGCCTCGACCCGAACAACACGGTCTACCAGGAGATCTCGGGCGGCCAGGACCAGCTCCAGTTCGGACGCCGCAGCGTCAATGCGCGGGCCTATGCCGCTGGCTTCAACTTCCGCGGAGCGGATCAGCAGAAGAAGGTGGGGACCCTGTCAGGCGGGGAGAGAAACCGGCTGCACCTCGCCAAGCTGCTCAAGAGCGGCGGCAACCTGCTGCTGCTCGACGAGCCCACCAACGATCTGGACGTGGATACCCTGCGGGCGCTGGAGGAGGCCCTGGTGGGATTCGCCGGATGCGCGGTCGTGATCAGCCATGACCGCTGGTTCCTGGATCGCATTGCCACCCACATCCTCGCGTTCGAAGGCAACAGCGAGGTCGTGTGGTACGAGGGCAACTACCAGGAGTACGCCGCCGACTACCACAAGCGGAAGGGTGCCGCAGTGGATCAGCCGCACCGGATCCGGTACAAGAAGCTGGTGCATTAAAGGCGCGGCGGGGCAGCGGGGCAGCAGACACCACAACAGGTTATGGGGCATTCCCGGATCAGCATATAGAGAGCAGTACTGATACTGCCCCGCTGCCCCGCCGCCCCCCTGCCCCACTATAATTGGCCATGCTGATTCAACAGACCCGCATCCCCTACCTTCCCGCACGCATCGAAGGCCTGGCGGCGCTCGCGATGAATCTCTGGTGGAGCTGGAGTCGCGAAGCCCGCGCGCTCTTCCAATCGGTTGACGAGCCGCTCTGGCATTTCACCCGGCACAATCCGCTAGAGTTGCTCTGCCGGGTGGATCCAGCCCGGATCGCCGCCTGCGCCAGCGACAGCGATTTCCTTCGCCGCTACGACGACGTGATGGAGCGGATGGCGCACGAGGCCGATTCCGGCAACACCTGGTTCGCGCGCAACTATCCCGACCTCAACGGCCGCCCGGTGGCCTATTTCTGTGCCGAGTTCGGGTTGCACAACTCGGTACCCATTTACTCGGGCGGGCTGGGTGTCCTCGCCGGCGACCACTGCAAGTCTGCCAGCGACCTGGGCGTGCCGATGGTAGGCGTGGGATTGTTCTATCGCAAAGGTTACTTCGACCAGCGCCTGACGCTCGACGGCTGGCAGGAGGACAGTGACGTCGAATACGATGTCAGTGCCACGCCACTCGTGCCGGTCTCAGCCTCCAGCCACCAGCCGTGGCTCACCACGGTTGAGACCTTCGGTAGGCCGGTTCATGTACGGGCATGGAAGATGATGGTCGGCCGAGTGCCGATTTATCTGCTGGATACCAACCTCGAGGCGAATCACCCGGACGACCGCGGCCTGATGAACAAGCTGTACGCGGGCGGGCTGGAGCTGCGCCTGCGGCAGGAGTGGATCCTGGGAGTGGGAGGGGTCCGGGTGCTTCGCGCCATGGAGATC
>CAWEMG010000011.1:0-11371 GCA_963810165.1 uncultured Gemmatimonadales bacterium | reverse complement strand
GGGGTTCGGGGCGACTGGGTAGGCAGCGGGGCGGGGGACGCTGTCTGCCCCGCGGCCCCGCGGCCTCGCCGTTTCTCCACCTCCACCTTCAGCTGTCCGCACGCTGCATTGATGTCCAGCCCACGGCTCCGCCGCACCACCGCCTCCACTCCCTGATTCCGTAAACGCTCGCTGAAGGCGCGGATCCGGGCCACGGCGGTGGGTGTAAGCTCGGGTGCGCCGCCGGGGTGCAGCGGCAGGATATTGACCAGGGCGCCGGTCTTGCGTGCCAGCTTACCTAGCTGGGCGGCATCGGCATCGCTGTCGTTGAATCCATGGATCATCACATATTCGAACGTGATCCGCTTCCGGAACGCCGCTGCGGCTTTCAACACCGATTCTAGGTCGTACTTCTTTTCAATCGGCATCATCGTGAGGCGCTGCGCGGAGGTGGGCGCATGCAGCGAGATCGCGAGACGGAACTGCTCCGGCCGCTTGGCGAACTCGGCCATGCCCGGCAGGATCCCGACGGTAGAGACGGTGATATGCCGGGCGCCGATGCCGAATCCATCGGGATGGTTGAAGATGCTCAGTGCGACATCCACGGAGGGCCAGTTCAGCAGCGGCTCCCCCATCCCCATGAACACGATGTTGGTGGGCTTCTCCTCGGGGTGCGCCAGTACGACTTCCCGGACCTGTCCAGCGATCTCAAAGGGGGTGAGGTTGCGGCGAAACCCCATGCGGCCCGTGGCACAGAAGGAACATCGGAGTGCGCAGCCCGCCTGAGAGGAGATGCACAGGGTCCGCCGGCTTCCCGAGGGAATGAGTACCGACTCGATCGCCTCGCCATCATCCAGTCGCCACAGATATTTGCGGGTGCCATCGGACGATTGCTGTACCGTGTCCGGGACCAGCCGGGGCAGCGGGAAAACCTCCTGTAGCTCCGCACGCAGGGCCGCTGGCAGCTCGGTCGCGTCCTGCCAACTCGCCACCGGCGCCTCCCAGAGGCGTCGGTGGATCTGCCCGGCGCGATAGGTGGGCAGCCCACGCTGTGCCACCCACTCCGCCAGTACCGAACGAGCCTGAGCCGGCGCGAGGTCGAGCAGTTTGAGAGATCCGGTGGTGGTCGACGGGAGGATGGCCATTATGAAAAATACCACCGCAACCGGGCAGGCGGGAGGATATCAGGCAAGCTAAGCTCAACTATACTAATGCATTGCGGCACCATTCGGCGCGGTTTAGCTTTGGGCCATGCACTCACATATCACGCCGTGCTCCTGACCGAGATCCTCACGCCGGAGCAGGTTGTCATGCCGGTCGCCGCGCGCGACAAGACCGGCGTCATCGCTGAGCTTACCCGGCACCTGATCAATCGGGTGGGTGGGAACTATGCAGAGGTGCTCGAAGCAGTCCAGGAGCGGGAGGCGGGCGGCAACACGGGCATAGGATTCGGAGTTGCCATTCCCCACGCCCGCTCGCCCGCGGTCGGTGAGCTCACAGTAGTGTGCGGCGTCAGCCGTTCTCCGGTGCCCTATGACTCAATAGATGGCGAACCGGTAACACTCTTCTTCCTGATCGTGGCGCCCAGCGGTTCAGCAGGTATGCATGTCAAAGTGCTCAGCCGGATTGCCAGCCTGGTGCGCAGTGAGAGCGTGCGCAAACAGCTCTGCCAGGCCGGCACACCTGCTGAGTTTTATCGCGTTCTGCTCGACGCCGAGGCGCGTTGAGCGCAACATGAACGCCACCGCATTCCGCAGCCACCGCTGCGGTGCCCTGAGCCGGGCCGAGCTGGGCCAGAGGGTACGGCTCGGCGGCTGGGTACACCGCCGCCGGGACCTCGGCGGACTCGTCTTCATCGATCTGCGCGACCGTGATGGCCTGGTGCAGCTCTCCTGCAACCCCGCCTGGACACCGCCTGAGGTCATGGAGCGCGCTGCCGGGCTAGGCGCCGAGACGGTGATTCAGGCCAGTGGGACGGTGCAGCTCCGGCCCGAACCCGCCAGGGATTCGAACCTCACGTCCCGTGAGGTAGAGGTGCACGTCACCGATCTGGAGATCGTTGGACCGGCTCAGACCCCTGCCATTCCGGTGGCGCGCAAGGAGAAGGAAGAGCTGGCGGCCGAGGAGCTCAGGCTGCGCCATAGGGTACTCGATCTGCGACGTCCCGAGCTGCAGCGAAACATCATCCTACGCCACCGGCTGATGCAGGCGGCGCGTCGCTACTTCGACGGCCTGGGCTTTCTCGAAATCGAAACTCCGATCCTGACCAAGCCCACCCCTGAAGGCGCCCGCGATTACCTGGTGCCGAGCCGGGTGCACCCGGGCGAATTCTACGCCCTGCCGCAGTCACCGCAGCTCTATAAGCAGCTGCTGATGATGGCCGGTTTTGACCGCTACGTTCAGATCGCCCGGTGCTTTCGGGATGAGGACCTTCGCGCCGACCGGCAGCCTGAGTTTACGCAGATCGACGTGGAGGCCTCGTTCGTCGGCATCGAGGATGTGCTCGGCTTCGCCGAGGGTCTCGTCTCCACTCTGTGGAGTGAGGCGGGGCAGCCTATCACCACGCCGCTGCCCCGCCTCTCCTACCGGGAGGCGATGGAGCGCTACGGCAGCGACAAGCCCGATCTGCGCTATGGGCTCGAGATCTTCGACGCGACGGATGTGTTTCGCGGACGCGATTTCGGCATTACCCGGCAGGCCATAGAGTCCGGAGGCCGGATCCGAGGGATCCGGGTGCCGGGCGGCGGGTCCCTCAGCCGAAAGCAGGTGGATGAGATCGAAGCAGCGGCGAAGTCGCTTGGTGCGGCTGGTCTCCTGCGGCTTCGGCGCAGCGGCGAGACGCTCGAAGGTCCGGCAGCGAAATTTCTGGGGGCCGATGCCGCGGCCGCGCTGAAGCTCGACGATGGAGACCTGGCACTCTTCGTTGCAGGGCCGGACCATATCTCCAGCCCGGCGCTCGACCGGGCAAGACAGGAGCTGGCAAAGCGTTTGAATCTGATTCCGGGCGGGGTCAACCGGTTTGTCTGGATCCTGGATTTTCCGCTGTTCGAGCGCAATCCACAGACCAGCCATCTCGGATCTGTGAATCATCCGTTTACGGCGCCGCACCCGGATGACCTCGGCTTGCTCGACACGGCGCCCGCGCGGGCGCGTGCCTTAGCCTATGACATGGTACTCAATGGTACTGAGCTGGGCGGTGGGAGTCTCCGTATCGCAGATCCCGAGCTGCAGCGCAAGGTCTTCGGGCTGTTGGGGCTCTCCGAGGAGGAGGCTCAACGCCGGTTCGGCTTCCTGCTTGAGGGGTTGCGATCCGGGGCACCGCCGCACGGCGGATTCGCCTTCGGCATGGATCGGATCGCAATGCTCCTTTCCGGCGCGGACTCCCTGCGTGATGTGATTGCGTTTCCCAAGACTACCGCGGCGCGGGCGCTCTTCGAGGGCGCGCCGACTCCGGTGGATCCCGACGATCTCCGGGCCCTTTATCTGGAGGCCACAGAGGTAAGAAGTGAGAAGTGAGAGGGAAACTCCGTCCTAGCCTCCACCGCTTACCGCTTACCGCTTACCGCTTACCTTAGAGACATGGCCGACGACATCCAGACTCGTATGTCCGCCGAAGGGGCAGATCCGCTGCTCTTCGCGGGGGTAAACGACAGCAATCTCGTCGAGCTGCAGCGAACGCTCGGCGTCCGGGTTTCCTTCCGAGGGGAGTCAGTCACCCTCTCCGGATCCTCCGAGCAGGTTGAACGCGCCGCCCCGGTAATTCAGGGCCTGATCGACCTGGCCCGCATGGGCGAGCCGGTGACCCCGGACGACGTCTACCGTCTTGCGGCAGACGGACCTCCCAGCGAACTGCCAGCCCAGACCTCCGACGGAAAGATCGTGCTTCCCGGCCTCCGCCGCGCGATCGTCCCCAAGACCCAGGGCCAGCGCGAGTATCTCCAGGCCATCAGCGAGCACGACATCGTGGTGGGCATCGGCCCCGCCGGCACCGGCAAGACTTACCTGGCCGTCGCCAAAGCGGTCGAGGCGCTCGCCCGGAAGCGGGTGAAGCGGATCATTCTGGCACGGCCGGCGGTAGAGGCAGGTGAGTCGCTGGGGTTCCTGCCAGGGGATCTCCAGGCCAAAGTGGATCCGTACTTGCGGCCGCTCTACGACGCGCTCGAAGACATGATGCCTCATGACCGGGTGCAGCGTGCGCTGGAGACCCGCACCATCGAGATCGCTCCGCTCGCTTATATGCGGGGACGCACCCTGGCCGACGCCTTCATCATTCTCGACGAAGCCCAGAACGCCACCGGCGCGCAGATGAAGATGTTTCTGACCCGGCTGGGCGTGAACAGCAAGACGGTGGTGACGGGGGACAAGACTCAGATCGATCTGCCTCAGCGGGAAGACTCCGGCCTTATCCAGGTCGAGCGCCTGCTCCCCGGCATCGAGGGAATCGCCTTCTGCTACATGCACGAGTCCGACGTGGTGCGCCACCGGCTGGTGCGCGAGATCATCCGGGCCTACGCGGAGGATCAGAACGGCTGATGCCTGAGCGGCCGAGCGCGCAGTTCTGGGAGACCTGGATCTGGGCCTCGCCCGGGGAGCGGATCCGGTATCACCTGGTCCGCTGGGCGCCGCTGATCGCCGTCGCGGTTCTCACCTACCTCGTCTTCCCCCCTCAGACAGGTATCGGCGCACCAGTGCCGTCCGTAGGCGAGATCTCCAACCGCGCGGTAGTCGCCCCGTTCGCCTTTGAAGTGCGTAAGTCGCCCGAGGAAATCGCTCGTGAAGGCCAGTCGCGCGCGCTCACCGCCCAGCCGGTCTATCGCTTCAGTGCCACCGCGTACGACTCCTCGCTCGCAGCGGCGCGGGCCTTCTTTGCCGACCTGGAGCGAGCCAGTGAGGCGGGCGGCCCCTCCGCGGTCGAGACGGCGATCGCTTCCCGAGTCCGGCTGGGGCCGCAGGAGACCCGCTACCTCGCTGACTCGAGCAGTCGGCGGCAACTGCAGGAGGTGGCGACCCACTTCCTGGCGGAGGGGCTGCAGCGCGGCGTGGCGGACGCCGGCGCGATCCGCAGCGAAGTAAGCCGAGACATCTCGCTGCGCCGGGGTGAGACCGAGCGAGTGCTGCCGCGCGATTCGATTCTCACCTTTGCTGACCTGATGGAGCAGGCGGAGGCGGCGGGAACCAACTTGCCGACGGCGGCGGGACAGCGCACCCTGCGCCGGCTCGTGGGCGCGTTCTATCGGCCGACGATCGTGCTCGATCCGTTCGTCACCACCGCGCGCCGGGAGCAGCTGCGAGGCAGCGTGGATCCGGTGAAGTATTCGGTCCGCACCGGTGAGCGCATCCTGCGGGCGGGAGAGCCGGTCACCGACGAGGCCCGGGCCAAGCTGATCTCGCTCCGGGAGGAACACCGCCGGCGGGGCACGGGTGGGCTCGCGCTCCGGAGCGCCGCCGGCACCCTCATGCACAACACCATCGTCCTCAGCGCCTTCTGGCTGCTCATCGTTTTCTACCGCCGGGAGAGCTACGCCGAGCTCCACCAGATGGCATTCTTTGCGGGACTGTTCGCGCTGGTCATCCTGCTCACTGGCGGCCTGGCGAGCATCTTTCCCGGGCGGCCCGAGCTGGTGCCGATTCCCTTCGCGGCCATTCTGGTCACGATGCTGTACAATGGCCGTATCGGTGTGTTTGCAGCCGTGGTTCTGGCGATCCTCCTGGACGGACAGGCGGCCCTGCGGGAAAGTCACACCCTGTTCTTCGGTTTGGTCGGCGGCGTGGCAGGCGCGATCGGCATCCGCGTCGTCCGAAGGCGCCGCCACCTGTACGTCACCATCGCCGTGCTGGCCGGCGCCAGCATCCTGGCCAGCATCGCCGTAGGCCTGAGCCAGGGGTGGTCCACCAGCACCATCATCAGGAGCTGCCTGCTGGGCGCGCTGATGGCTGTCGCCAGCGCGGCCCTGGCCATGATGGTGATGCCGGTCGCGGAGTCGGCCACCCGCATCACCACCGACCTCACCCTGTTGGAGCTCTCCGACCTCGGCCGCCCGCTGCTTCGGCGGCTGGCGCTGGAAGCGCCGGGCACCTGGGCTCACAGCCTGGCCATGGCAAACCTGTGCGAGTCCGCCTGCAACATCATCGGAGCGAACGGCCTGCTGGCACGGGTCGGCTGTTACTATCACGATGTCGGCAAGCTGGCGAGCCCCGGGCATTTTGTGGAGAATCAGGGCGGGGGTCCCAACCCGCACGACCTGATGAGGCCCCAGGACTCCGCCAAAATCATTCAGAGCCACGTGGCGGATGGGCTGGCACTCGCCGAGGCTGCTCATCTTCCTCCGGTGGTCAAAGCCTTTATCCCGGAACACCATGGGACTACATACATCACCTACTTTCTCAGCAGAGCGCGCGGCAGCGATCCAGATGGCCGGGTGGATCCGGCCGACTACCGCTACCCCGGCCCGCGACCCCAGTCGGCCGAGACGGCGGTCGCTATGTTGGCCGACTCTGCCGAGGCCGCGATCCGGGTTCTGGCCAATCCGACACCCGATGCGGTTCGCAGCGCCATCGAGCACCTGGTTCAGCAGAAGCTCGGATCCGGCCAGCTCGACGACGCGCCACTCACCCTCCGCGATCTGGACCGCATCAAGCGGGAGTTCGCCCGGGTCATGTCCGGTACCTATCACAAGCGTATCGGTTACCCACGCGCGAGCGGCGGGGTCGCACCGGAATTCCAGTCGGTCGAGAGTGAGTGAGGTGGCGGTACACGGGCGGCGGCTGCCGCTTTCGCGCTCGCTGGTCCGGCGCGTGGTGGAGGCCGTTCTGCGGGAGGAGCGCCGCGAGGGGATCATCTCGGTGACCTTTCTTGGCCGGGACGCGATGCGCCGCCTGAACGCCGAACACAAGGCCCACGACCACCCCACCGACGTGCTCACGTTTGCGCTGGAGGGGCCACCGGGACAGGTGCTGGGCGACGTGTACATCTGCCCCTGGGTGGCGCAGCGCGAGGCCCGGGAGCGCGGCATCCCGCTGCGCCAGGAGCTGATTCGCCTCATCGTGCACGGCACGCTTCACGCCGTGGGTCGCGACCATCCCGAGGGACCGGAGCGCACCCGGTCGGCCATGTGGCGCCGGCAGGAGCGGTACGTCGAGGCGCTCGCGTGATTCCATTCTTTCATTTCTTCATTGCGCCGCTGGTTGCCGCAGTGCTGACGCTCTGGGCCGCGTGGCTCGCCCTTGCCGCTGAGGCCGACGCCGACCTGCCTCGCTCGCTCAGCGGTCAGATCGGGTCCTCGGCCGGGACCGGAACCTTGTCGCGCAACCTCCACGTCGCGCATCTGGCGCTGCTGGTGCTCGCGGGTGCCGCCGCCGGCGTCGCGGTTGCCTGGTGGGCCTGGTCGCCGGCGGCAGGGCTCGCGCGGCTTTTTCTGGCCGTGCTGCTGGTGTGGGTGCTGGGCGACCTGCTGCCGCGCCTGCTGGGCGCGGTGGCGCCCGAGCTCACCCTGCCGGCGCGCCGTGCGGCCGCGGCGACATTGGTCCCGTTCCGGCCGCTGCTACGCCTGGCTTCGTGGGCCGACGCGCGAGCGCGAGACCGGGCACCGGTCCAGACCACCCGGCAAGCCGGCGCCGCCCAGAGAGACATGCTGCTCGGCGTGTTCTCACTGGCCGACACGACCGTGGCCGAGGTCATGACGCCAAGGATCGACATTATTGCGGTGGACTCGGCATCCGAGCGGTCCGAGGTGGTGCGCACGCTCCAGAGCTCCGAGCATGCCCGGCTGCTGGTGTACGACGGGCATCCGGACGCGGTGGTGGGGGTGGTGTATGCCAAGGATATTCTGACGTTGGGGCCGGAGGATTCGCGGCCCTGGACCGCCTTGATTCGTGCCGCCGCGTTCGTCCCGGAAGCCAAGACCCTGGATCGTCAGGTGCGGGATTTCCAGCGGGGGCCCAGCCACCTGGCGGTCGTGGTAGACGAGTTCGGCGGCACGGCCGGCATCGTGACGCTGGAGGACATTCTGGAGCAGATCGTCGGCGAGATCCAGGACGAGTACGACACCGATGAGGTAGCCCAGATCCAGCTCGTGAGCGAAGACCAGTGGCGGGTGGAAGGCGGCGTCGCGCTGACCGAGCTGGAATCCGCACTGGGGCATGGCTTCGACCGTGACGACGTGAGCACTGTCGGCGGTCTGGTGCTGGCGGAGTTCGGCCGCGTTCCCCGTGTGGGGGAGGCCATCGATTTGGAAGGGTACCGTCTGGTGGTGGAAAACGTGATTCGGCGGCGGGTCAAACGGATCGCGATCCACCGCCAGCGAGTCGAAGCATCGGTGGCCCCACCGGAAAAGGCGGGACGATGACCTGGGTTGCGGTACTGCTCGGAATCACACTCACCGCGTTCGGAGCCACCGCTGGGGCGGCGCTCATCACCGTGAGCCGGGCAGAGCTGACCCGGGCGGTGGGACGGAGACTCCGCGGTGCCGCTCCGTCCCTATCCGGGCTAGCTCAGATCGACTACTACCTCACCGCGGCGTCGGCCACGACGTCGCTCGGTGTGCTGCTGCTCGGGGGAGCGGTCCCCGGGTTGTTGGCCGGATCGGGCGCGCCCCGGGTGGTGGTGGCTGTGGCCCTACTGGCGGTGCCGCTGGTGTTGTTCGCGGCATACCTGGTTCCCCGCTGGCTCACGCAGCCCCGGGCCCAGTCGGTGGCTGACCGCGTGATACCGATTCTCCGGCCCTGGTCCCGAGTGCTGGGCCTGCTGCTGCCGGCGCGCACCGCCACCCGGCCGACCGATCTCCGCTCTATCTGGCGCGAGGGTGCGGCGGTGGGAGTGGCCGACGATCACGAGCTGATGATGGTCAGCGGCGTGATGGCGTTCAGCACCCGGCCAGTACGCGAGGTAATGACACCGCGAACCGAGATCGTGGCCATCGAGGAGAACTCTCCGCTGGAGGAGATCAGGCTGGTGTTTGCCGGGAGCGGATACAGCCGCATTCCTGTGTTCCGGGCAACGCTCGACGACATCATCGGCATGCTCCACGCCTTCGATCTCTTCAAGCTCCAGCCCGGTGACCCGCTTCCGGTTCGGCCTGTGGCGGTGACGCCTGCCAGCCGGAACTGCGGCGACCTGCTGCTGGATATGCAGCGGGAGCGCCGTCACCTCGCCGTGGTGCTCGACGAGTTCGGGGGCACGCTCGGCATCGCCACGCTGGAAGACCTGCTGGAGGAGCTGGTCGGCGAGATCTTCGACGAGCACGACGAAGAGGTGCTGGCCGTCGTTGGCGCGACCGGGACCATCCTCGAGACCGACGGCAACGTGTCTCTGGAGGAGATTCAGGACCGGTTCGGCGTCACCTTGCCTCCGGGTCGCTCCACCACAATCGGCGGGCTGCTGGTGGAATGGGCCGGACGAATTCCGCACGCCGGTGAACGGTTCGTGGTCCGCGGGCTCGAGTTCGACGTCATTCAGGCTTCCCCCACTCGTATCGACCGGCTGCTGATCCGCTCGGGTCCCACCCCCGCCGTTCCTCTCCTGGCCGCGTCGCAATGAAGAAGTTGCTCCAGCGGATGGTGGAGCTGGTGCGCAAGGGCGAGATGGCGCTCTTCGTGCGCCGGGCGCACGATTTCGAGGCGGCGGACCTTGCCGATGTGCTCACCGCCCTCGACGAGGAGGAGCGCCTCGCCGCCGTCGAGGCCCTGCCCGCGGAGCTGTCCAGTCAGGCGCTGGCCGAGATGCCGGAGGAGGCCCACGCATCGGAAACGCTGGCGTTGATGGATCCGGGACGGGCCGCGGCCATCGTGCGCGAGCTGGACGACGACGATGCTGCCGACATCCTGGGGGAGCTGGACCCGTCCCAGCAGGAGCAAATCCTCTCCGGGGTGCACGATCGGTCCGAGGTGGACCGCCTGTTGCGCTACGACGAGGAGACCGCCGGCGGCCGGATGACCTCGCACGTGGTGACCGTGCCCGTCACGGCCACCGCGGAGCAGGCGCTCGAGGAAATCCGGCGCCAGGCGGAGGAAGTGGAGGATTTCTACCAGGTGTTCGTCCTGGATCAGGCCCGGAAGCTGGTGGGCGTGCTTCCGTTCAAGGATCTGGTCGTGAGCCGGCCGGAACGTCCGGTCCGCTCGTTCATGGCGGAAGCCGATATCTTCGTGACCCCGGACCTGGACCAGGAGGAAGTCGCCCGCCTGATGGCGCGGTACAACGTGCCCAGCGTGCCGGTGGTGGACGACCTGGGTCGGCTGTTGGGCCGCGTCACCTTCGACGATGTCATCGACGTGGTCGAGGCCGAGACCACCGAGGACCTGCTCAAGTTCGGCGGCGTCTCGGCCGACGAGGATCTCGCTGCCGGCTGGAAGGCTGCGGTGCGGAGCCGGCTGCCCTGGCTCTCCATCAATCTGCTCACCGCTTTCCTGGCGGGCGGCGTGGTCTACTTCTTTCAGGAGACCATCCAGCGGACCCTCGCCCTCGCCATATGGATGCCGATCATCGCTGGCATGGGCGGCAACGCAGGCACCCAGGCGCTGGCGGTGACGGTCCGCCGCCTGGCACTGGGGCTGATCCCGGTCAACGTCTTCACCCGTGTCGTCGGCAAGGAGATCCTGGTCGGTATGACCAACGGGATCGTCATGGGGCTGGCCGTGGGAACCGTGGCAGCGCTGATGGGCGAGGGGCCCCGCCTCGGTCTGGTGGTGTTTCTGGCAATGGCGGGAAACCTCATGGTCGCCGGGTTCGCGGGAGCGTTCATCCCGTTGATCCTGGAGCGCCTGGGAATCGACCCGGCCGTGGCCTCGTCCATCTTCGTCACCACCTTCACCGATGTCTGCGGCTTTCTCCTGCTTCTCGGGCTGGCCGGCGCGCTGCTGCTCTGACGCAGGGGACTCTTAAGACAGCTTCCATCGCCTCGGGGACACTCTGCTCGTTCCGAAGCTGGTAACGACCCTTCAGACATATACCTCGCGGTCAATTTCTGGCTGACCTCGTCGCAGGGGCCATCGTCGGTATCGTCGCGCTGCCGCTTGCCATCGCCTTCGCCATAGCAAGCGGGCTGACGCCGGAGCGGGGACTGTATACCGCGGTGATCGCCGGCTTCATCATTTCCGCGCTGGGAGGCTCGCGGGTCCAGATCGGAGGCCCGACCGGCGCATTCGTCGTGATCGTGTACGGGATCTAGCAAGAGTACGGCGTGGACGGCCTGACCGTCGCGACGATAATGGCGGGGCTGCTGCTGATCGCGTTTGGGTTGGCGCGCCTGGGCGCGGCAATCAAGTTCATCCCCTTTCCGGTGGTGACCGGGTTCACCTCGGGGATCGCCGCGATCCTGATCGTCCAGCAGCTTCGGGATGCGCTGGGTCTTCAGCTCACGAGCGCGCCTCCAGAGTTCATCGAGCGGCTGAGTCTCTA
>CAWEMG010000010.1:0-19897 GCA_963810165.1 uncultured Gemmatimonadales bacterium | reverse complement strand
GAGGAGGGAACGCCGGCTCCAGTCCGCTGTCACCCAGGCGGTAGCCGGTCCAGCCGTAGATCACCTGCTGGAGAAATCCGCCGGCCCCGGTCACGAAGTTCACGGCGTCGTTCGTCGGTGTTTCCGAGAGCATCAGGAACGGCCCCTTCATGTGCTTGCGATAGCTGAACGGGAGCAGGGTGTCTACCATCGCCCGATCGTTGAGCTCCGCGGCGCCGACAGCCAGGATGGTCGATCCCATCATCGCCCCAGGGCCCTCCTTCAAGAGCTGGGCAAACGCCTGCTCCAGCTGGGCTCGCTTGGCCCGCGGCGTCATGGGGACGCCCAGGGGGTACGCCAGCAACGGCGTGACCCATCCCAGCGTGGAGTCGGGCGCGCCCTGGTAGGTACGAAAGAATTGGCTCGCCGAGTCATATGGCAGGTGCAACTTCGAGGCAAGCATCAACCAGCGCGGGTCCGGCGACCGGCCCAGCTTGCGGCTCGCCGCGGCGGCAATCTCCAGGTTCTTCCGGGCAACCGCATTGGTGTACGCGTCATCGGTGACCCCGATCAAACCTTCTGCCACCGATACCACGTTCTTGATATGGCAGCGTTCATCGGGTGAATCGCACACGGACCGGCTCACCCAGAAATCAGCCGTCTCCCGGATGACCGGAAAGCCGTCGCTCGCCAGCCAGGTAGAGTCGCCGGTGGCCTGGAAGTACTGCCACTGCGCCAGGGCCACATCGCCGTTGACGTGAATTTCGGACTTGGCGTTCTGAACCGCGAAGTGCGGCGTGGTCTCCACCCCCCGTTCGTCGGCTTCCCAGGGATACATCGCGCCGCGAAAGCCATTGAGCTTGGCATTCTCGCGGGCGGCCGGCAGTGTCTGGGTTCGAAAGGCCACCAGTGAGTGGGCGATGTCGGGGTGGGTCAGCACCAAGGACGGAAACATCCAGGTGTCCGAGTCCCAGAAGATGTGCCCGTAATAGCCGGCACTGGAAAGGCCCATCGGCGGAATACCGAGGTTGGTGCCCGAGTCGGCGCTGCAGAGGAGATAGAACAGCATCGAACGGGCCACCCGCTGGAGCTCCGGGTTTCCCTCGATCTCGATGTCGGTCTCCCACCGCGCGTGCCAGGCGCGGGCATTGTCCGTGGCCAGGCGCTCGAATCCCCGTGAGCGCGCAGCCGCCAGCTCTCGGTCTGCCTGTTCCAGGGGCCGCTGGGCCTCTTGGGACGACACCATGCTCGCCAGCTGGGAGAAGGTGTAGGTTCGTCCCGGCGCGGCATCGAATGCGATCTCGACCAGGGCCGTGTCACCCGATGCGGTCGTCGTCGTAGTCGGATTCTTCAGATCCGTCGCCCAGCTGATCGCGGCCGCTTGCGCCAGGCTGCTGGTCCGCCCTGCCGGCGTGGAGCTCATGGACAATCGCGCACCCCACGTTTCGCGCTTCGATTCGCGGGAGCCGACTACCATGTGCCCGGGATACCAGATGTCTGCCGGCTTCCACGATCGCTCGGCCCGCGCCAGGGTCGCCAGCGCCAGGCGCTTGGGCGGTGGCCAGCCGACCAGCCCAAAGCGCACGCGCAGCCGCCCCGCCTGCTGGGGAGTGACATCCAGGCGGATCGCCGTGAGGTGGGGGGCGGCTCGGGAGACAAAGGTTTCGATTCGCAAAGCGGTCCGGCGGCCGCGATTCTCCCATTCGTAAGCGGTGTGCGCGGTGCCGGTGCGCATGTCCACGACCTGCCGATAGGCGCGGACGGAGCTATCTCGCGCCGGGCGCGTCTCTACCCAATCCTGTCCGTCGAACACCGATACCGCATTCCAGGCCGGCACTGCCACGATGCGGGGCACATCGCCCGGTCCGTGCTCGTACAACCCTGCCTTGAAGGAATGAGTGGCTCCGATCCCTAGCGCCGGGATCACGACGCCTAACCGGCCGTTGCCGATGAACGGTGATGGGCTGCGATGGGGATCTGAGGTGGTGAGCAAAAACCCGGAATCCGCAGGTGGGGCGACCGGTTGCTGGGCGCTAAGGTGAACAACTATGCAAGCATGCATACATGCACACGTCAGACCGACAAATCTCATCGTGGCTCCTGGTAGCAGACCGGCGGCGGACCGTGGTGGCCCGCCGCCGGCACAAACTCGAGACAGCGCCCTGAGCGGCTATCTCCCTCCTCCGAAATCGTAGTCTATAGAGGCTTGCAGTCGGCGGGGGAGCAGTGGCCTTGCCAGGAAGTTTGCAGAACCGCCGGTGCTGATCAGCCGCGGGTTGCCTTCCTCCAGCCCTTTGTCCTGGAAGGCATTCAGGAGATCCAGGTTTACCCTTATCCCTGCCGCCGGAATCGCGAAGCCCGCCCCGAAGTTGAAGTAGTAGTATGAGGGCAGCTTGGTGCCCGCGACCCTCTCCTGGGGCCGTTCGGTGTATCGGGAACCGACGAAGTGCCAGTCGGCCTTGAACTGCAAGCCCGCCGCCGACTGCGGGGAGTACAGCGCGGCGAGATTGCCGATGACCGTGGGCACGATCGCGAGGATCTTGCTCGTGAGCGGGGCACCGTTGTTCATGGTGTCCGGAGCTCCGGCGCCGAGCGCAGCGTCCAGGACAGTGCCGCTCCCGAGCAGCTGCAGTCCGTTGAACGGGGATACCACTGCCTCAGCCTCGACTCCATAGGAGCGATTCTCGGGATCGACCGTGACCCGCCACGTGGTTTCATTCGTAACCGGATCGATGATCGCGCCCTGACCGATGATGTTCTTGAGGTTGGTATAGAAGCCGTTCAGGGTGATTCCCACTCCGCCGCTGGCGTACTTCATGCCGACCTCACCGGCCAGCACCTCGCGTGCATCGAACAGGTCTATCTGCGCCTGCGCTGTTGCGTTCAACAGCTCGTCCAGCGCCGGCATCTTGTAGCCGCGGGCGCCTGAGCCATAGACCGAGAATCTGTCATTGATCCGATAGTTCAGGCCCAGGGAAGCCGACCAGTCCGTGATATTGTGACTGAAGTGCCTGAAGCTGCCGTTGCCCCAGGACTCGATATCATAGGTCGTGGCCGGATCACCGTCGAGGTCAACCGCTGTGCTGTTCTCTGAATTTTGTACGTACGTATTGTACTCGGCCCGAACACCCATGTCGGCCCGCAGTCGTTCGGTCAACTGAACTTCGCCACCCACCACACCAGAAATGACCGTGGTGCTGCCGTTTCCGTTCACGTAGTTCGAGATGTACCGGCGGAAGCCGTTGTTGGTGACATTGACCGGAGCACCACCGCCCGCGGGGGTGACCACCACATCCAGGAAGCGCGGGTTATCCCTGACGTCGGTCAGGATGTCGGTGAAGAACCAGCGGTTGTCCTGGCTGTAGTTAGCGAGATAGGCCCCGATCGACAGCGCGTGCTTGCCGAACGACCGCCTCAGCGAGAGCTGGTTCTGTACCGCGGTGAGCGGCTTCTCCACGTGCCACTCGCCGCTTGGAGCTACCAGTCCGTTCGCGGTGTCGTAAGGAAGCGGGTCTCCCGCCGCGTCGAAGTGATTGGTGTAAAAGATCTGCGCTGTGCTACCCGGCGCAAAGCCCAGCCCGCCGGAGCCGGTCGGCAGCGTGGCGTAGTCCGCCGCTGAAATCAGGTTGAAGGGCAGTATCGCATTCCACTGCTGATCGTTGCGCAGGACCTGCGCGGTGTTCTGCAGGTGCCAATCGTCCGAGATATCCAGCGAGACGTCCGCGGTAAACCAGGTACCGAGGGTTCGGAGCCCGTTGCCCAGCTCCAGGGTCAGATCGTCGCCTGGGGTCTCGAGCCTGAGATTCAGGCCCTCCTGTGTGTTCATCGCGCCGTAGTCGGAGAAGCCGGGGACATAATCTGGATCCTCCGGATTGGTGAACGGAAGCGGAAGGATGAACTGATTTCGGTCGTTGATGTGTTTGACCGAGAAGCGGATCGAGCCCTGGTCGAGCAGCCGGGTGACGCTGGCCTTGATCTGCCCGCCCTGGATGCCGGGAAAGCCGGGGTCCCGGACACCGTTATCGTAGCGGTAGAAGCCGCCGGCGTTGAAGCGCCAATCGTTGCCCAGCGGCCCGTTGATGTTCATGTCGTAGCGCGCCAGTCCCTCGGTGGCGGCGGTCGCCCGCAGCGTGCCACCGAATACCTCGCCACCCGTCTTGTTGATGAAGTTGACGATCGCCCCGGGCGTATTGGAGCCGAAGAGGGGCGAGCTGCCGCCCCGCACGACCTCCATGCGATCGATGTTGGCATCGAAGCGGAACAGATTGTCGGCGTTCATGAAGAACGTGTGCATGGTGGGGAAGACCGGCATTCCGTCTTCCAGGAACGCCACGTACTCCACGCCGAGGATGCCACGCATCGAGATGTTCTGGTTGACCTCGCCGCCGGAGCTCTCAATCCGGGTAAATCCGGGGACGTAGCGGAGCATCTCGGTGGTGCTGCGCGGCGCGGCGGCCTCCACCTCGGTTGCGGTCAGGGTGGTCACTGCCACACTGGCGTCCAGATTCATTCGCGGCGACTGGGTTCCCGTCACCACCATGGTCTGGAGCTGGAGGGGATCCCGCCGGAGGGTAAAGTCGTGAGTGGTGCGCTGGTTTGCCGAAACCTGCACCGGCGCCGACTCCGGCCGGAATCCCAGCATGCGCGCCTGCAGCGAATGGCTGCCCACTGGAACCCGCGGGAGCACGTAACTCCCGTCGGCGCGGGTCTGGGTTCCTATCGTGGTGCCCGGAATGGCGACCTGGGCACCGGCCAGGGGCGCCCCCTGATCGTCTATTACTCTCCCGCCAATGCTGCCGGTCTGGTCGGTCTGGGCTCCCGCGACGGACGTCACACCGGTGCCGAGGACTACTAAGGCTGTTAGCGTGAGACGGGCGAGGCGGGCAGGAAACGTTGGTCGAGCCGAACAGGTGCTCCACATCATGGCCGCATCCTCCAATTCTATCGAGAGTTACGCGACTGGGAAACCTCAAAGCGGAAAATCGAGTGCTGCGATCGGTAGGAAGCGCATCAGCGCCGAGGACTGGGTTTAGAGCCCATCCGAAAGTCATAGCAGAGCCATACTGTCACTTTCTTTGGAACCAGTCAACTACCTCTTGTCCTGTTCCAGCCCCAGCCGCCGCTCTCGCTCCTCCACGGCACGGCCTTCGGGGCTGAGGGCGGCTCTCCCTAAGGAGGAGCTCCGGCCCGTGCGCCGGACGCTCAGCAAGCAGAACCAGCCCGAATACCAGCATGACCAGGCCCCACCAGAGATTGATGTTCACTGAAGCGGCGCGCGCGTAGTCCGCTGAGCTGCCGGCGGTCAACAGACCATAGCCGGCCAGCAGAAGCCCCAGCGCGGTGAACAGCCCGCCGATGGGCCACCGCAGGTCCAACGCGGTCCCTCCCGACATTCAAACCTCCTAGTAGAACACAAAGTTAAGCGCCAGCGTCAGTCCCAGGACAGCCACGGCCAGAACCCAGGGCCGCTGAATCCAGGAGAGGCCGGCATCGGTGGGCCGCTCCGTGAGTGAGTACACCAGCCCCCGCAGCTCTTCGGGTGGGCGGGGCCGCGTGGCCAGGCTCACGATGATCGTCACGACAAAACATGTGGTCCAGGCGATAATAGCGGTCCAGAAGGTCTGCGCCAGCTCGCTCGGGTAGGTATGAAGCAATCCCAGAAATCCGCCCTTCACCCCCGGATGCGCGCCCGCCGGCAGGGTCAATCCATGGTGCAGGGCCGCAGCCAGTGTGCCGGCCACCAGGCCGGTAAACGCCCCGTGGCCGGTGCTGCGGCGCCAGAACATGCCCAGCGCAAAGGTGGCAAACAGCGGTGCGTTGACGAAGGCGAACACCAGCTGGAGCAGGTCCATGATGTTGTTGAAGGCGCTTGCGAGATAGGCGGCGGCAATCGACAGAAGGATCCCGCCAACCGTGGCGATGCGTCCCATCCGGAGGTAATGGGCATCCGAGGCGCCGCGCCGGATGTGGCTCTGGTAGATGTCGTAGGTCCACACCGTATTGAAGGCGGTGACGTTTCCGGCCATCCCGGACATGAAGCTCGCCAGCAGCGCGGTGAGTCCGAGCCCGAGCATGCCGGAGGGGAACAGGTGCACCAGCATCATCGGCGTGGCCAGATCATAGTCCAGCACCAGACGCCCGGTCGCGTCGAGCAGCGGAGCGCCGCCGGCGGTGAGCTTGGCCGGAACCAGGCCCTGGCCGGCACCGCCCTGAGTTCCGACCAGGGCCATGGCGATCATCCCCGGCAGAATGACGAGAAAGGGGAACAGCATCTTCGGCACTGCGGCAATCAGCGGTGTGCGCCGGGCCGCCGTCATGGAGTCGGCCGCCATGGCGCGCTGCACCACCAGAAAGTCAGTGCACCAGTATCCGAACGAGAGCACGAAGCCCAGCCCCATCACCAGCCCGAACCACTCGACGCCTACCGGGTTCTGAGCCGCGTCGCCCATGTTTGACCAGGCCGAGGTGTATGCGTCGGGCGGCAGGCCGCGGGCGGTGGACACCTCCGCCAGCCGGCTGGTCAGTCCTTCCCACCCCCCTACAGCGCTGAGCCCCAGCCATACCAGAGGCACGAAGCCGAAGACGATCAGAAAGAACTGGAGCACCTCGTTGTAGATCGCGCTGGTCAGGCCGCCCAGGAACACGTATGAAAGCACGATGACGGCGGACACCATGATGCTGACGTCGAAGCTCCAGCCGAGTAGCAGGTTGAAGAGCTTCCCCATGGCATACATGGACACGCCCGAGGAGAAGATGGTCATCGCGGCGAACGACACCGCGTTCAGTGTCCGGGTCTTCTCGTCGAAGCGAAGCCGGAGGTACTCGGGGACCGACCGAGCCCGGGAGCCATAGTAGAAGGGCATCATGAAGAGGCCGACGAACACCATGGCGGGAATGGCGCCTACCCAGTAGAAGTGACTCGTGGCGATGCCGTACTTGGCGCCGGACGCCCCCATGCCGATCACTTCCTGGGCGCCCAGATTGGCGGAGATGAATGCGATCCCCGTGATCCAGGCGGGCAGAGACCGGCCCGACAGGAAAAAATCGGTGCTGGTGCGCATGACGCGGCGCAGGATCCAGCCGACGCCGAGGACGGCGGCGAAGTAGATCGCCATGACGGCGTAGTCGACGCTCGTGAGGTTCGTAACCGGGGTCGCTGGCATGATGCGCTTTTCCGAGAAGTCTCAGTGAGCTGACGCGGCGCGGCGGATCCCGTCAGATAGTGTCATGTACCTGCGAACTGAGTCAACCAGTCTACCGCCTCTTCACCTACCGCCTTCATTCACCTAGCTCGCCTATTCAAGCAGATACTGCACCGTGGAGACCACCCGGACGATTTTCTGGAGCTGGCCTCCCTCGTTCACGCCCGGCGCCTGATCTCGGGGCAGGATCACGAACACGCCCTGGTTGGCGTAGCGGATTTCCCCGAGGGTCGTGCGCGAATCGGCCGCGAACTGTTCTGCCGCGGCGCGGGCGTTGGCGGTTGCCTGCTTCACCATGGCCGGCTTCAGCTCGTTCAGCTTGGTAAACACGAACGTGGGCCCGCCGATACCATACTCGCCGCTCGAAGACAGAACGACACCCGCCTTCACCAGGTCGCTGACCCGCTGGCTGGCCGCGAGCACCACCTGGGGCTTGTCCGACCTGACCATGACGGTCTGCTGGATGACGAACCTGGTTCCGCCCCGCTCACCCTGGAACCGGTTGGCCTCGGCGTCCGACACCTCCAGCGCCAGCAGCTGCACTCCGGCGGTGTCGATGCCGTGGCGGGTCAGAAACCCGTAGACCTCGCGGGTGTCGCGAGTGATCTCGGTCTGCGCCACGGCGAGATCGTTGCCGGTGGTGACGAACCGCAGCGGCCACAGAGCCAGGTCCGCCGCCACCTCCCGCTCGGCCAACCCCTTCACCTCGACGTAGCGCGCCGCGGTCCGCCCGCGCAGAAATCCGTGCCCCACGAACCAGCCACCGCTCGCCACGCCCAGCGCCAGTAGGAGGGCGGGCAGCAGGGTCCGATCGCCGGTCCGGAAGGCGGCATTCATCGTATCCCCACCAGGCCCCGGCACGCCTCTACCAGCTTGACCGGGTCGTAGCCAACCCCATCCTTGAACACGATGGCCACGTTGCGGATCTCGGCCGGCCGTGCGATCGGGTCCCCCTTGATGACGACCAGATCGGCCAGCTTGCCGGCGGTGACGCTGCCGAGGCGCTTCTCCTCGCCCAGGATAGTGGCGCCGTTCAGTGTCATGATCCGAATCGCCTCCACCGGCGTGAAGCCCGCTTCGATCAGCAGCTCGTAATTGCGCTGGTCCCCGAAGCCCGGCAGCGCGCCCCCGTTGCCGGTGGGATCCACGCCTGCGCCCATCAGCCCTCCGGCCCGTACGAACTCCAGCTCGAACTGCTGCGCGTTGCGAAAGATCTCGGGGGAGATCGCGAAGGCGCCGGCTTCAACCAGGCGCGCCCGGCTGGTGAGGTATTCGGCGCGGACGTCCGGCGCCATGGCATCGAGCACCCGTGGCTCCAGCGGCGGCCGGTTGGGCACGAACAGCTCGAACACCGCCAGCGTCGACGTCATGGGGACCTTGTGCGACACCATCTCCCTGATGGTCGTGCGCGCGGCCTCACCGCGGGTGTCGAGACTCGCCAGCTTGGCGAGCGCGTCGGGCGGACAGAAGTCGGGCCGCTTCTCCGGGTCGAAGTCGGTGTTCACGAAGAGGCCGTGCTCCACATTGTCGATGCCGAGCGCGACCGCCTCTCGAAAGCTGATGGAGCAGAGGTGCCCGGTGACCTTCACCCCACGCTTGTGGGCCTGCTTGATCGCGGCGCCGAGCACCTCCCGGCTCACATCAGTGTAGAACTTGAGCCAGGTGACCCCCTCCGCGGCCCAGTAATCCACCACCCGGCGCACCGCGTCCACGGTGTTCACCTTGTGCATGCTGCCAGCCCCCTCGCCGCCCGGTCAGATACGGGCCGGCAATGTGCATGCGCGGGCCGGCGATCTGACCGGCGTTGATCAGCCGCCGCAGGTTGAGCTCGGCGTAGGGTGAGTGCGATCCCGTGGTGCGGATGGTAGTCACGCCGCTGCCGAGGTAGAGCAGGGGAGCGGTGGCGTTGCTCTGCACCGAGCTGAGGTTGGTGGTGTAGAAGGTGTGATCGTGCAGCCCCACGATGCCCGGAATGACGGTGTGGCCTTTCAGGTCCATCACCTTGGCGCCGGCCGGGACCTTCACGGAAGCCGGCGGGGCCGACCGCGGCGATCCGCCCTCCCGCAGATCACGACCGTCTGATCCTCCGCGGCGGGCGCCCCGGTCCCGTCCACCACCCGGACGTGCGTCAGGGCGACGACCGAATCATCTACGCTGATGAAGCGCTGGACGTTCGGCGAGGGGGTCTGGGCTGAGAGGGCGGAGAAGGCGGGAAGGACGGAGAGGACAGAGAAAGGCGGTGAACGGCGAATAAGCATCTGGCGCATGCTTAGCTCCGGTAACGATAGTTATTCCTTGTCCTTCAGGTCTTTCCGCTCCTTCTCCGTCTTCATCCGTCCTCTCCGCCTTTCCCGTCTTCTCCGTCTTCCACTATCAGCACCGTATGCATTCCGGACTCGAGATGCTCCGCGATGTGGCAGTGCAACATCCACCGGCCCGGATTGCTGGTGTCAACCAGCAGATCCACCGTGCCACCGGCAGGAACCAGCACCGTGTCCTTCCACACCGGGTCTTCATTCAGCCACGCCGTTCCGCGCCAGCACCAGAAAGCGCTGGCCGTGGAGGTGAATCGGATGTCCCATGGGATGCAGCACGTGCTTGTCATTGACGAGCCGGACCACGAGCGGCTTACCGCGCGGAACCCGCCAATCTAACGCCATCCCTTCGGCGCCGGTCAGGCTGTCTCGAATGATCCAGGTGACTTCGCGACTGGTACTGAGCCAGTCCATCATCGGCATGGGGCTGGTCCACTCCACCGGATGGACGTACGCCGTATCCAGCCGCAGTGCCTGGATCAACGCGAAGGGAAGTCCCTGGGTTCTGAGGGTGAGCTGGAGGACCCGGTCGGGTGCTCGACCCTGGAGCTGCGTATCAGCGCCAGCAGCGTGTCCGAGCGCGGCCGAGCGGGGCGGCAACCGCCCGGACTGAGTGCCCCTGACCATCAGCACCCCAAGGGTATCCACCTCGGCGAAGAAGCGGCCGGTAACGCGATCGATGCGCCGCACCCGATTCACCAGCGCATAGCGACCCGGCCGCTGGAGTGTGCCTCCACGATGTACCGCTCGGCTGGGGCAATCACCACGCTCTCGACGGTGCGAGGCCGGGCGAAACCGGCCTGCATCTCCCGCCACGACGCGCAGCGATGCATTTCCAGCGAGACATTGAAGGTCCGGGCATTGGCGGCATTGGTGAGATTGAGTCGAATCGTCTGGCCCGGCCGAACCTCGAAGCGCCAATCTTCTCGTCCATTCACCAGCAGGACATTGCCGAAGCGGCCCATCAGCGCGTGGGTGGCGCCTTCGCGGCCGAACGGCACCAGTCCGCTGTCCCCGACGAGAAGATCATCCAGCATGAGAAACGCTTCTCCAACGCGCGGCGGAACAGTGGTCGGCTCGCGGACCATGATGTTGCCGGCCAGCCCCAGATCCTGGGCCACATCTTCCCGGTGATGCGGGTGATACCAGAACAGTCCGGGGTCCGGTGCATGCACCTGATACACGAACTCGCCGCCGGGAGGAACCGGGGGTTGGGTCAGTCCGGGCACACCGTCGTCCGCATTCGCAAGCCGGAGTCCATGCCAGTGGATCGAGCTGGGCAGATCGGTCTGGTTTCGGAACCGCACCGTCACGGTCGCCCCCTGAGCCAACTCGAGACGCGGGCCCGGGACCTGTCCGTTGTAGGCGTACGTGACGGCACGCCGGCCGCAGTGACCGGACGACCTTGCCGGCGGTGAGGGTGAGAGTGTCGCCGTCAGAAAGGCGGTAGGTCCGGGCCGGCGCCGCTTCAGCGAGGGAGACGCCGTCCGCGTCCGGCAGAAACGGTCGCACGCTGGGGACGAACCGCTCCAGGCCGTATGGCATCCGGCTCGCTCCCGGGATGCATGGGCGGCATCGTCCATCCCTCCGCAGCGTGCCGGTGTTGAGCACTTCCTGCCGGTGGAAGCTCGGTGACGCCGTGGGGAGCCATGAACAGACTGGGAGAGCTTCCCCGCAGCACGAGCGGTCCCTCGAGGCGCGTCGCCCGCCGTGCGTTCCGCGCTGACCAGGATGATGAAGCGCTCCAGATCCATCGGTCCGAGCAATGTGGTCCCGTTCCCGACCGCCCTAAGCGGATGACGGGGTCCAGCTCAGGAGTCGTGGCCCAGGCCACGAACGTGGCATAGGCTCCGAGTGAGGAGGCAGGGGGAAGGCCCGACAGGGTCAACAGCACGCGGAAGCGGATTCTTCCATCGCGGGTCACTGATATGCCGAAGGGCCCCGGTTCCGGCTGGAGCACCGCTGTGCCTGAGGCGTGGGGTACCCGGTCGGTGGGGTGGAGTGGAAGACAGTAGAGCGTCGGGTCGGCGTCCGGCGTCTGGGCGGCGCAGAGAGAATCCTGCGCCACCGCCTGACTGTCCACCATTGCCGCGAGAAGAAGTGAAGCGGCGGCCGTCCAGAGCGGCCTCAAGGATGGGCGATTCTCACCTGGTCCAGCACGAAGGCATAGCGGAATGCCATTTCCTTCAGGTAGTCGTACCGGCCGGAGCTTCCGCCATGACCCGCACCCATGTTGGTCTTGAGCAGAAGCGTGTTCTGTCGGTCTTCGTGGCCCGTAGCTTGGCCACCCACTTGGCCGGCTCCCAGTAGCCCACCCGAGGATCGTTGAGGCCGGCGGTCACCAGGATGCTGGGGTATTCCTTTGCGCCGACGTTGTCGTACGGAGAATACGATTTCATGTAGGAGTAGTCGGGCTCCCGGCAGGGTTGCCCCACTGCTGCCACTCCTGGGTGGTGAGCGGGATCGACGCGTCGAGCATGGTGTTGATGACATCGACGAAGGGTACGTCGGCCACGACGACACGAAATAGATCGGGTCGCATGTTGGTGACCGCGCCCATGAGCAGGCCGCCGGCGCTGCCTCCCCGGATGGCGAGCCGGTCGCTCCGGGTGTAGCCCTCCCGCACCAGGTGCTCGGCGGCCGCGATGAAATCCGTGAAGGTGTTCTTCTTCCGAAGCATCTTGCCGTCGTCATACCAGCCGCGGCCCATCTCCTGGCCGCCCCGGATGTGGGCGATGGCGTACACGAAGCCGCGGTCGACCAGACTGAAGATGTTGGAGCTGAACGCCGGGTCGGTGCTGGCGCCGTAGGAACCATAGGCGTAGAGCAGCATCGGCCGGCTGCCATCCTTCACCAGCGGCTTTGGTACAGCAGCGAGACCGGAACCCGGACCCCATCGCCAGCGGCGGCCCAGGTGCGCTCGGTGGCATAGCGCCCGGGCTGATAGTTGGGCACCTCGGTGCGTTTCTTGAGCGTCCGGGTGCGCCGCTTCATGTCGAAGTCGTAGACGCTGAGCGGGGTGAGATAGGCGAGGTGTAGGTAAAACGAACCAGGTCGGTGTCGTACTCCGGATTGTCCGACCGCATGAAGGTCGAGATCTCCTCGGGAAACTCCACCTCGTAGCTCGTGCCGGAGGCGAACTCCAGCACCCGGATCCGCCTGACCGCGTTCCCTCGCTCGTAGAGCGCCGCGTAGTTCCGGAAGACATCGAAGTCCTCCAGCAGCACCGAGTCCCGGGCGGGAATCGACATCGGTCCAGTTGGCTCGACCCGGATTGCTCTCCGGCGCGCGCACCAGTTTGAAGTTGATGGCGCCGTCGTTGGTGCGGATCAAGAAGTCGTCTGCCTGATGCTCGACCGAATACACCAGATCCGGTGCCCGAGGAAGCAGCACTCGCCACGCGCCCGCCGGCTGGTCGGCGGGGAGGTAGCGCGTGTCCGAGGAGGTAAAGCTCTCCGAGTTGATGAAGAGGTACGCCCGGTCCTTGCTCTTGGCGATGTCCACATTGAACAGCGGATCGAGATCCTGGTAGACCACCGCGGTCGGCCTGGTGTCACCAAGCTGGTGCCGCTGGATGCGATAGGCCCGATGCGCCGCATCGTCGCGGCCGTAAAAGAGAGTCCGATTGTCGGCGGCCCATTCCACCTCGTAGTTCACGCTGTCTATCCGGTCGGGCAGCAGCCGCCCGGTGCGGAGATCCTTCAGCCAGAAGCGTGTACCACTCGCCGCCGGTGGTGTCCCAGGTGTACGCGAGAATGTTGCCGTCGGGACTGACCTGCCGTACGCCGACCCGCGAATACGGCCGCTTCCCGGCCAGCGCGTTCTCGTCGAGCAGCATCTCCTCCGGGGCCTTGAGGCTGCCCCGGCGGCGGCAGAAGATCGGATACTGCTGCCCTTTCACCGTGCGGGTGTAGTACCACGCTCCATCGATGAGCTCCGGCACCGACAGATCGGTCTCCTTGATGCGGCCCACCATCTCCTGGTACAACTGCTTCTGCAGACCCTCGGTGTGGCGCATGCTGGCGTCGGTATACCGGTTTTCGGCCTCGAGGTAGCCGATGACGCCGGGCGCCGTCCGGCGGTCGTCCCGGATCCAGAAGTAGGGATCGACCCGGACCTCGCCATGCAGAGTGTCCACCTTGGGA
This sequence comes from uncultured Gemmatimonadales bacterium, assembly GCA_963810165.1. GTDB lineage: Bacteria > Gemmatimonadota > Gemmatimonadetes > Gemmatimonadales > GWC2-71-9 > CAVVWJ01. The sequence goes on along the minus strand of CAWEMG010000010.1, from coordinate 6,256 downwards.
ATGGTGCGGGCGACGGGCGGAGCTCGCGGACTGGGCCTGGCAGAGCCGCGCACTGGGCGCGGCAATGCGCGATGCCGGTGGCGAACAGGCACGAGATCAGGGAACGGCGCTGGGCATGAGTGAAGCTCCGGTGGCAGTGTGCCAGGGGAGAATGAACTGAGGTCATGGAAACATTCTGCAAGAGGGGAGATCCGCCACTCCTAGGGCACAGCTCTCCGAAGCAGGCCGTATTCCGCGGCGGCCCGGATCGCCGGCAGCCGCTCGATGGTAGCGCCGAAACCCCACAGCTGGACGTATCCTGAGGCGGGGCGGTCAGCGGCGATAGTTCCGCACCCAGGCCGTGGCCATGCCATCCCGGTTGAGCGCGAGGGCCTCGGTGACCGCGCTCGGCGCGATCGGGTAGTCGCCCCGGAATGTTCGCTCGATCCCCCACCGGCGGCCCTGTGCGGTCGGCACCGCCGCGCCTTCGTCGTAGTCCAGGGTTGCTGCGGGAACGCCGAGCAGCTGCTCCATCCGCTTGGGATCGTCTCCCAGCACCGCGCCGGTGGAGTCCCGCACCACCGCGCCGAGCGGCACGCTGAAGTTGACGATCTTGCCGCCCGCCTTGAGATAGCGGCGGAGCAGAACCGTGTCCGCCAGAACGGGCGCCACGCTCTTCGGCAACACATCCATGGCAAACACCACCGCGCTGGGATCCCGTCAGCGATCCTGGCCGTGAAGAACGCGGCCAGCGAATCCTGATCCAGCACCTGATATCCGAGTTCCCGGAAGTACTCCCGGGCCAGGCGGCCACCCGGTGTGGCCGGCTGGTCGGTGAGCGTGGTATCGTAGAAGACCGCCAGCTCGGGCACGACAGGGCTGGTCTCGTGAATGGCCAGGACCGTGCCCGCCTCGGTGCCGAGATAAAGCTCGCCCTCGGCGGCAACGGGAGAGGAGTTCGATGCCTCGTCCAGCGGCAGCCGCCAGCGGACCGCGCCGGTCGCCGGATTCAACGCCGAGCAGGTCGCCGGCGGCGGCATCGGTTCTGGCGGTGGCGATGACCAGCGACATTGCCGACGACCAGGGGCGAGGCCAGGACGTTGGATCCGGTGGGCAGGTTCCAGATCTCGCGACCGGTTTCGGGCTCGAGCGCGTGAATGAAATGCCCGTCCGATGAGCCGACGAATACCTTCCCCTCGTGCACTGCGGGCGACCCGATCACCCAGGAGCCCCGGTGACTCACCCGCCAGCGCCGCTTGTCCTGTGGCGGCGTCGAGCGCGTAGACGGCGCCGTCCCGGGAACCGACATACACCGATCCGCCCGCGATGGCAGCCGAGCTCTGCACCGCCCGCCGGTCGAAGCCGAACTTGCTCGAGTCCAGCGTGTCTCCCTCGGTGCGGTGAACCCAGCGCTCGCTCCCGGTCTCCAGATCCAGCGCATAGACCCGGCCGCCCCAGGAGCCGACCACCACGGTTCCGTTGTGGACCGCGGGTGTGGCGCGGACCCGCCCGTTGGTCTGGGTCCGCCACCGCCTGCTTGCCGGTTGCGAGGTCGAGCGCGTAGACGCCGCCGTCCGGCGCTCCGATGACCACGGTGGAGCCCGACAATCACCGGCGAGGAGGCCCACAGGTCCCAGCCGCCGGCCGGTGTGGTGTTGTAGGGCAGGGCAGCGCCCGGTCTGCAGCGACCAGCGCAGCTGCCCCGAGGTCTCGTCCACCGCGAAGATCCGTCCCGTCGAGCGTGGCGGCCACGACGAGCCCTCTCGCGACGGCGGGTGACGCGTCAACCGCGCCGCCCGCGTCGAAGCGCCAGAGCACCCTGCCGTCGGACCGATTGAGGGCATAGAGATGGTTGTCGCCGCTGCCGACGAAGATCCGGGTGGCGCGTGACCGCAGGTGAGGAGCGGACCGCACCACCGGTCTGAACCCGCCACTTCACCCCGCCCTGGCCGCGAAGAAACGGGCGCTGGAGACGCCGGTGTGTTCCGGATTGCCACGGAACATGACCGGCGGCGGATCGGCGCCGCGGCGCTGGCAACAAGAGCAGGAGAAGCGGAGCGGTTGCCGGCGATGTGGTTGGTCATGGGATCAGGACGAGACAGTATGGATATCCGGTTTCGGCGTCTGTGTGAGTGAGATGGACACCAGCGTCCATGGAGGACAAAGTCACACACCTGCAACATCTGGAGGTAGTCGTGCGGGCCTCGCCGCGTTCCTGGCTCTCGCGAGCTGTAGCGGAGAGAATGGCCGGTCGAGCCGCCCCCTACGACGCCGGCCGCCAGCTATCGCGTCCTGTTCATCGGCAACAGTCTCACCTATTTCAACGATCTTCCCGGGACGGTCGCGGGGCTCGCCGGCTCGGCTGACACAGACCATCGCAGTCGAGCTCGGTCGCGAAGCCGAACTTTGCGCTGATCGACCACGTGGAAGGGAAGAGCAACGCGGTCGAGATGATCGACGAAGGCGACTGGGACTACGTGGTGCTGCAGCAGGGTCCCTCGGCTCTCGATCTCTCGCGCGACACTCTGCTCATCGCCACCCGGCAGCTCGATCCCGCACATCCGGGCCGCCGGCGGCCGCAGCGCCCTGTTGATGGTATGGCCGGAGTCCAGCCGCTTCGAGGTGTTCGATGAGGTGCGGGACTCCTACCGTTCGCTGCCGAGGATGTGGACGGTCTTTTTCTCCCCGCGGGCGAAGCCTGGCGAGCGGCATGGGCCCCCGATCCGCAGCTCCAGCTGTACGGCCCGGACGGCTATCACCCCTCCGAGCTCGGCACCTACGTCGCCGCGCTGGTGGTGTACGAGGAATTACGGGGAAAGACGCGCGGGCACTACCGGCCGAGGCGGTCGTCGGAGGCCGCAAGCTCAACGTGCCGGAGGGAAAGATCCGCCTCCTTCAGCAGGCAGCGCACGAGACGGTAGCCCGCTTCGGAGGCCCCTAGGCCTTGAGAAGCGACTCCTCCTGCTTCCACATTCCAAGAACGCGGCCTTCCGGGTCCTCGAACAGCGACAATTGCCCCACCCCAGGCACGTCCATTCTCTCCACGACGATCTTCCCGCCGGCCCGCTTGATCTTCTCGCCGTACTCCTCGAGGTCGTCCACGTCGATGTAGAAGGCGAGCTTAGCCGGCCATGGCCTCTCTGGGGCTTCATGATGCCCCCGTTGATCCCGCCGGCGCCGGTCTCGACGACGTGATACTTGAGGTCGGGAATGTGCTGAATCTTCCAGTCGAACACCCGCTGATAGAACGTCGCGATCTTCGTCGGGATCCTCTGACCACAGCTCCCAGTGGACTACCGGCCGCCCCATGATGGTCTCCTAGGCTTGGGAAGTTGGTTGCCACTCCTCCACGGCGCACGGTCCGGGCGACCCGCTCGGCGAAGATACGGGAGCCGGCCCGAACCATCGCCTCGGGCTCCCCCTTCAGCTCGGTGGAGTCGTCCAGCACGATCTCGCCGGTCGGCGCGTGAATCAGCTGGCCGGTAAAGAGCCAGATGAGATTGCTGGTCTTGCTGACCTTGGCGATGACCACCCAGGGAGCCTTGAGCGAATTCGCCACCTGACGGGCGCAGGCGACGATGACGTTGCACGGCTGGTTGCCGGTGGTGCGGAGAGCGCCCTGGCGAGGAAGCCGCCGCCTCGACCTTCGGTCCGGCGACCAGCTGGGGGCCGAGCAGCTCCTGAAGCTTTCCGGTCAGAACCTGGGTCGAAAGCGTGGCACGAGCCGAGTCGGATGCCTCCTGCACATTGGCCTGCGCGTTGTAGAGGGCAACCGGCAAAACCACTACGGGAGCGGTCGGTGCGGCCTTCGGGGCAGGGGATTCGGTTTGAGCGGAAGCCGCGCCGGTCAGAACGGCGGCGAAGAGGGCCAAGAGGACGGCTGCACGAGCCGGAGGCAGGCGGAGATTGGTCATGCCGGAAATATAGAATGAAGGGACCTCTCGAGCGCCAGTCGCCTGGCATTCGGACCGGGCCCAGTTGACTGCTTGGCCATGTGGCCAGTATATTATAGCCATATGGCTCGAACCGCCGCAGTCACTGCCCTGACCCCCGGCGCCGCCACGCCCGACCTGGGCGAGATCCAGTCCCGGATCCGCTCGGGCCGCACCGAGGGTCATTTCTATGTGGCCCTGCTCGGTCTGCGCAGCTACGAGCCGCTGGCACTCGACCGCCAGGTACGGCGGGGGCTGGGGTACACCACCTTCACCCGTTTCCAGCGGAACACCGGGCTCCCGGCGAGTGTCATCGCGGAGCTGATCCAGGTCTCTACCCGCACCCTCACCCGCCGGAAGGCCGAAGGGAAGTTCGCGCCGGAGGAGTCGGATCGGCTGGTGCGGGCGTCACGGGTGTTCGGCCGCACTATCGAGCTGTTCGAGGGGAACGGGTCGGAGGCGCGCGCGTGGCTCCTCGCCGCGCAACCGGCCCTCAGCGGACGGGTGCCGCTGGAGTTCGCCCGAACCGACGTGGGCGCAGCGGAAGTCGAGAATCTCATCGGCCGGCTCGAGCACGGCATCCCTTCCTAGACACCGTTGCTCACCGCCTGGCGGCTGGTCAAGTCGCGCCATGCCGCGACGGCATTCGATGGGGAAGGCGCCAGGCTCTTCGGCGGGCGCTGGAACAGCCCCGGCACTCGGGTCGCGTATGCATCGGACAGTACCGCGCTGGCTGCGCTCGAGGTTCTGACCCATCTCCAATCGACCGCGGTACTCCAGCACTACTTCCTGGCCACGATTCATTTCCCGGAGCGACTGGTCGAAACGCTGGATATGTCCACGCTGCCGGACAGCTGGCGCAGCTTTCCGTCACCGCCGGAGAATCATGCCATCGGAGATCGTTGGGTTGCAGAGGGCAGGTCGCTGGTGCTTCGGGTGCCCAGCGCCATTATCCCGTCGGCCGGGAACTACCTCATCAATCCGGAGCACGCCCAGTTCAAGTTGGCGGTGATCGACCCGCCGGAACCGTTTGCGTTCGATCCGCGGCTGCTGCAGAAGACGGCGGCAAGAAGATCCAGCCCCCGATGATCGCCGCCAGATAGAGCATCACGCCGATCAGATGCACCGCGTTGGCCAGCGACTGGTCCCGAGTCAGCCAGCCCCACTCGGCCAGCAGTATCGCCCAGTCGTGCTCTCCACCACCTACCAGCGGCAGCTCTTGCGCCCGGGCGTCCCGGATGTAGACGGAGATGTTCCAGCAATTCTGCGCCATCCACCACAGCGGGACGGTGGCGCCGTGCCGATCGCCCGCGCGCCACAGCGCCACGACAAATGCCGCCGGCACCATGAGCTGAAAGAGGGTGCCACCGAGCAGCATGAGCGTTTCACCGTCGAAGCTGAACAGCAGGTGTCCGGTCTCGTGGATCGCCAGATCCAGGCTATCGATCCAGCGGTAATCCTCCGGAGCTCGCAGACAGCGATAGCCGTACAGCGCAAGGATGATCGTCAGGGCGGCGCGCCATCGGCGCCCCTGCGCGATCTCAGACATTACTGCCGCACGATGGAGCCGAGAATTGCTACCGCCTCGATCTCGATCAGCAGCTCCGGCCGGGCCAGGCTGGAGACCACGAGCAAGGTATTGGCCGGCGGCTGGCTGCTGGAGAGCCGGCGGGCCCGGACCTCCCGCAGGGCGGGCAGGTGCTTGAGGTCGGTAATGAAGGTCGTGGTCTTGACCAGGTCCGCCATCGAGCCGCCGATGCTTTCCAGGGCCCGCTGAAGGTTGCGGTAGACCTGCTCCGCCTGCGCGGCGAAGTCGCCCGGGCCCACAACGTTGCCGGCGCTGTCAAACGCTACCTGGCCCGCGATGTAGACGGTCCGGCCGTCGGGAGCGATGACGACGTGGGTATATCCGGTCGGTTTGCTGAGGCCTTTCGGATTGTGATACCGGGTGCTCGACCCCTGCGCCTCACTGCTTTGAGGCAGTAGCGCCAGCAGCATGATGGCAACACCGACGGCCGTTGCGGAACGAAAGACCCAGGTGAGCGTATCGATCATGAGATCCTCGCTGAATGACGAACAACGTCACACGACTTCCTTGCGCCACCGTTTCACCAGCCAATAAAGTGTCGCCAGCGCGGCCGTCAGGGCCATGGTGGCGGCCTCTCTCAGGTTCATTCGTGATGCCAGCGTGATGGACACCAGTACGCTTATCACCGCCAGGCCGTTTCCTGCCGGCACGCGGAACAGCGCCGGAGGCACCTCGCCACTCCCCAGCCGGTCTCGCCTTCGGAACACGGGCAGCGCCGCACAGACGAGGCCGTAGGTGAAGAGGCGGGAGACCGCAG
>CAWEMG010000009.1:0-20956 GCA_963810165.1 uncultured Gemmatimonadales bacterium | reverse complement strand
GCCGCGTAGGAATCGAACCTACAACCTAGTGATTAAGAGTCACTTGCTCTGCCAATTGAGCTAGCGGCGCGCGTGGTCAAATTAAGCTGGTAGGAGAGACGGCGCTACCAGCCTCGCGCGTAACCACCTAACGCTATGGTGGAGAAGCTCTTCACCCCCCTGGCGAGGGATCCCTATCCGTCCACGGGTCATTCTTCATTGACAAAGACCTCGGCCTCCCTCACACTGTAGCAGCGGTGCAAGTTTTGGCACCGCGTTTCATTTCGCAACCTGCGGAGGGCCCACCCCGGGCTCGCGGGGAAGACACACCTAGCACGCGTAACTGGCGGCATGGCCGCTCGGGGTCAGGCATCCACATGCACCAGCAAAAGCGCTGCTCTATGCGGACCAGGTCGATTCGAGCCAAGTTGCGAGCGTTCGCGAGTGTGTCGCTAGGCTTGGCTCTCGTGGGGTGCGGGAGCGGAGCCTCTGGCCTCAGCGCCGACATCGATAGCGACTCCCTCTCCGCCAGCGATTCGACACCACCCCCGATAGATTCGACGCCGGCACCACCCGATTCCCTCCCACCACCAATCGACTCGACGCCTCCGGATTCATCGGTGCCGCCGACAGATTCGCTCTCCGCCTCCGCCGTTACCGCCACCAGCCCCCGGCCTTCCCTACGGGCCTATCGGCCTCTGGAACCCGGACGGCACGGTGGCATGGGGACCCGAGCCATTTACGGGCACCCAGAATTACAGCGACCCGGATGGAGTCATCACCACGATCAATGCGGCGATGCAAGCCGGCCACCGCTTGATTCTCGCGATGACTGGTGGTCCAGCGGAGATGTATACCACTGAGGGCAAGTTCGACTTCGGAAAGTGGCAGCGGAGGCTGGACCGGTTCAACACCCCCGAGGTCAAGCAGGCAGTCGCAAACGGCGTAGCCTACGGCACCATCATCGGATACCAGATCATTGATGAGCCGGAGACCCGCCGGTGGGGAGGCAACATCACCAAGGCGACAATCGATGAGATGGCCAGCTACGCCAAGGCCATGTTTCCCACGCTTCCGATGGGGTTGAATCACGGGCCCCCGGGATACGTCTGGCGGGCCTCAGAGCAATACAAGGTGCTCGACTACGTGCTGTACCAGTACAACTATTTCGTCACGGCCGGCGACGTGGCAGCCTGGCGCGACGCATCTGGCCCAGGCTCGGCGCGACGGGGTGACCCCGATGTTTGCGTTGAATATCCTGGATGGTGGAGTGCAGGACCGGAGCCGAAACTACAGCTGCAAGGGAGCGGGGCAGGCAGGCATTGGTACGTACCAGCCGAACTGTCGCATGACCGCAAAGCAGATTCGGGACTGGGCAGCCATTCTTGGTACGGCCGGTTGCGCTTTTCAGATGTGGCGTTACGACGCGGATTTCATCTCGCAGCCGGCGAATCAGGAAGTGTTCAAGGAGATTGCCGAGAAGCTGAGGGCGGCACCGGCCCGTAGTTGCGCGCGTCCTTAGTGCTACCGTCGACATAAAAACCGGCGGCCATTCAGGCCGCCGGTTTTGTTGATAGCCCCAAGGGGAGTCGAACCCCTCTCTGGACCTTGAAAGGGTCCCGTCCTAACCGATAGACGATGGGGCCGGCTCGAAAGAGGCTATTGGCTATGGGCTATCGGCTCAAGCACACCGGCCTGCTCCCGAGCCCATGGTCAACACCTTTACCCCTCAGCACTCTCTTCTTCATCTTACAACCAACTGGTCTGTCAGTTTTGCCAATGGCCAATAGCCAAGGACCAATAGTTTAAAATAGCGCTAACGGGATTCGAACCCGTGTTTGGGCCTTGAGAGGGCCCCGTCCTAGTCCCCTAGACGATAGCGCCTGTGCAACGCTGCCATAACAGGCCCGGCAGGACTCGAACCTGCAACCCCCGGTTTTGGAGACCGGTGCTCTACCACTTGAGCTACGGACCTCTGCACCAGCCTCACCCGCCGCGGCGAACTGGCGCCTACCAGGGTGGCTGACGGGGATTGAACCCGCAACCTCCGGAGCCACAGTCCGGCGCTCTAACCAATTGAGCTACAACCACCACGACCCTGCTGCCACCGTTGGTAGCCCGGGAAAATATCGCCCGCGAGAGGGCGGGGTCAAGGCCAAAACTGCCCGGCCAACGCGTCCGTGCGGGGGGATCGCGGCACCGGCGCGCCATCCAGGGTCGCCACCGGCACCACCCCGCGCACGGCATTCACCAGGAAGATGGGAAACCCCACCAGGTCCCGAAGCGTGGAGTGCCGCTCCTCCACCAGGCCGACGAGCTCGGTCAACCGCGCTCGTCCGACGCCGGGCAGGATCCCCAGGTCATATGCCGGACCGCACAGCTGCTGGTTTTCCCACCAGAGCACGCTCCAGATGGCGGTCTCCGCCACGAAGCCTCCGGGAGTGAGAAGCAATGCGTCTTCGGCACCCGCGGCCCGCGCTGCATCCAGCGCGCGATCGAACTGAGCCCGATCCGTGGTCTTGTAGGGGTAGGAATGGTGCGCCACCTTCGACGTCACCAGCTTGACCGGAGCGGCCGGTCCCGGAAGTCGCTCGCTCACCTGCACGCCCCGCATGCCAACCTCCAGGCGGTACACCCGGTCGTTCCCTCCGCTCGGCACCACCAGCTCACCCGGTAAGGGAATCCCGAGAGCCTTGCAGCTGACCGCGAGTCGCCGCAGGTGCAGGTACCAGAGCGGCGCCTGTCCCTGCCGGATCCGGATGGTCTCGATGAGGGCGACGGGAGGGTGTCGCATGGCTCAGGTGACCGGCGCTTCCACCCGGCGCTCGGACCAGCTCTTGGCCGTGGTGGCGCCCAGGATCAGCGCGCCGCCGACCAATGCCCAAATCCCCGGCACTTCACGTTGCATCAGCCAGGCCCAGATGGGATTGAGCGCCGGCTCGAGCAGCAGGATCATCGATGCCTCCAGCGCCGGAATGTGGCTGATGGCGCTGGTGACGAGCACGTAGGCAAGCGCAATCTGAAACACTCCCAGATACAGCAGCACCGACCAGTCGGCCAGCGAATGCGCCTCGAGTGGCAGCGCCAGGGGAAGCGTCACCAGAAAGGCGGTGAGATTTCCCGAGGCCACGGCCGCGACTGGAGAGCCTCTCCCCGGTCGGGCCGTGAGCCACCGAAGGCCGCACACCGTGAGGGCCCAGAAGAACCCGCTGACGACCGCCAGAAGATTGCCCCGTTCCGGGTCCGGAGCCGTCGCGGCCGGCTGGTCCACACCGACGAAAACCAGCATCAGGCCCAGCCCCACCACCACCATGAACCCGACGTCCCGCCGCCGAACCCGCTCCTGGAGCAGCCAGGGCGCGAGAATCAGCACGTATAGCGGCGCCGTGGATTGCAGGAAGATAGTGTTTGCGGCGGTGGTCAGGCGGTTAGCCAGCACGAAGAGCGTGAGGCAGGCGGCATACGCACAGCCCACCAGGACGGTGTGCCGGGTCCAGCCCCGGCGAGAGGCCGGAGCTATGAGCAGCAGCGTCAGGGCGGCAAAGCCGGAGCGAAAGCTGGCAATCTGCCAGCCGGTGAACTCTGCCGCCTTGATAGCTGCGCCGCCGGTCGAGAAAAGCAGCGCGGCTCCCAGCAGCTGCAGGCGCGCTTTAGCGGCGGAGGACATGGCGGAAAATAGAGGCGTCGAGCACAGGCGAACAGCGCGCGGCCGTGACCCAGACCACACCAGATAACGCCGAGACCCGCAATCTTGACCCGGACATCTCACCCCTCACGTACGAGGTACGTCATGGCTTTACTCGACCTGCTTCAGCAACGGCTCGGCGGCGATGCGGTCCAACAGATCAGTAACCGGATCGGCGCCGATACTGGCACCACCGGCAATGCGATCGATGCCGCGCTTCCGCTCCTCATAACCGCGCTCGCGCGTAACACCGGAGATCCCAACCAGGCTCAGGCGCTGGCCAGGGCCGTATCCAATGACCACGATGGGAGTATCCTCGACGACGTGCCCGGCTTTGTCAGCCGTGCGAGCGAGAAGCCCGGAGCCGGCATTCTCCGCCATGTACTCGGCGGACGGCAGCAGGCGGTGCAGACTGGCATCAGCCAGGCGACCGGGCTCGACACCGGAAAGGCCGGCACGTTGTTGACGATGCTCGCGCCGCTGGTACTGGGAGCGCTCGGCAAGGCGCAGAAGGACGATCGGCTCGATGCACGGGGGCTCTCTACACTGCTTACCGGGGAGCAGGAGCAGCTGAAGCAGTCGGCGCCCGGGGTCATGGGCGCGCTGAGCCGCTTCCTGGACCAGGACAACGACGGCTCTGTCATGGACGACGTGAGCGGCCTGCTGGGCAAGGCGTTCAGGAGATAGCGACCGGTAGCGGGCGGATGCGAAGTCCGCTTACCGCCGCGCTCGCTCTTCTCCTCCGCCACTTGCCCTGAGTTCAATACGGCTCCACGGCTGGTTTTCAGCCATCGGCGGGCTCTCCGACCGGCAGCTTCACGTCATCCCCGACAACGTCCCGGACGTACAACATCTTGATGGGCACGATCACGGCCGCGAGCAACGGGACAGCCACGAGCAGCCCCATGAAGCCAAAAACCAGCGAGAGGACCCCCTGCGTGAAGATCGTAAGCACCGGCGGTAGTTCCAGCCCCTTCTTCATCAGCAAGGGTTGAATCACGTTGCTTTCCACCTGCTGAATCACGACGTAGGCCAGGGCGACGTACAGCGCCTTCTCCGGCCCGTCGAGAAAACCCATTGCGATGGCGGGTACCGCCGCCATGATGGGCCCTACAATGGGCACGAACTCCAGGATGCCGGCGATGATTCCGAGCGCGATTGCGGCCTCTATGCCCATGGCCATGAGGACGCTCACCCGTCAACACCCCCACCAGCACCATGCTGACGGACTGGGTCAACAGCCAGCGGCGGAGCATTGCCGGCTGTGGCTCCGAGCACCTCGCGCGCCCGCGGCCTGGCTTCATGCGGGAACAGGTGCATCAGTCCGTCCTGGTAGGTCCGGGTATCTGCGGCGACAAAGATGGCCACGAACAGGATCAGCAGGATGCCTCCAAGGGCGGCGAAGGTGGAGGTGAAAAAACCAAACAGGTAGCGGGCGATACCACCGATCTGGCCGGTAACTCCCGTCGCCCAGCGACGGGCCTTTGTCAGCCCCTTCGGCGCCGGCCTGCTTCCCTGGCGCCGCGGTGGTGTCGCCCGGTGCCGGCTTCTTGTCCCCGGCAGCTGTCGGGTCCGGCGCCACCTGCTCCAGCACTTCGCTTACCCCCTCCTGACGGTCCCTGACCCATCGCTGGATCTTGCCGACGGCCCGCGGCAACTGGGTCTTGAGCTCTCGCATCTGCCCCGTAATGCTGGGAGCGGTCGCCGCCCCGATTCCGGCGAGGATGCCGAGGAATACCAGCACGAGCAGGACCGCACCGACGCCGCGGGGCACCCGTTTCCGTTCCAGCCAGTCGACTCCCGCAGCCAGGGCAATGCCGAACAGCACCCCCAGGAATGTGAGCAGCACGATGGAGCGACCGATCCAGAGCACCTGGAGGGTGATGTAGAAGCCGGCGATGATGGCAAGCGTGCGCAGTATGTCCTTCGTTTTCCATCCGGTGCTTGCCATGCTGTCGCCTATCAGGGGTGGGTGGAAGACTGAAAAACCGGGCGAGCTGCGGGCGGACCAGGCCGCACACCAGTCGAGAAGCTCCACGCCGTGCGCGAAGTAGAGTCGGAGTAGCGGGCTGGAAAGCTGGCAGTGGAAAGACGGGCGGAATGGGCAGAGTGTGCCCGCGAAGAGTCCCGCGAGCAACCCGCCCCCAGACAGACCGCGGCCAGCACTGCAACGGAATAGCTTCCCCTGAGTGTCACGACCTATCTACCAGTCCGGGAAACACGCTCGGCTCTAGTGGGGGGCTATCATGGCTGCCCCCCGGGTCGGGCTGCTGTGACCTGCGCTACATTACGCCATGCGCACAATCATCGAGCCGTTCAAGATCAAGTCGGTCGAGCCGATCCGGCTGACCACCCGGGCCGAACGCGAAGAGAAGCTTCGCGCCGCGGGCTTCAACGTTTTCCTGCTCAAGGCGGAGGATGTGCTGATCGATCTGCTCACCGACAGCGGGACCGCGGCGATGAGCTCGGAGCAGTGGGCGGCAGTCATGCGGGGTGACGAGTCCTACGCCGGCAGCCGATCCTGGTATCGCTTCGAGAAGGCGGTGCATGAAATCTTCGGATTCCGCCATGTCCTCCCCACCCACCAGGGCCGCGCCGCCGAGCGGATCCTTTTCTCCACCCTGTGCCGGCCCGGGCACATCGTCCCCAACAACACCCATTTCGACACCACTCGGGCCAATGTCGAGTTCACCGGCGCGGAAGCCCGCGACCTCGTCATACCCGAGGGCCTGATTCCTTCGGCGCGCCATCCCTTCAAGGGCAACATGGACGTGGAGAAGCTGAAGGCGCTGGTGGAGGAGGTGGGCGCGGAGCGCATCCCGATCTGCATGCTGACGGTCACCAACAATTCCGGCGGAGGCCAGCCGGTCTCCATGGCCAACGTTCGGGCCGTCTCTCAGGTCTGCCGGCGGCACGGGATTCCGCTCTACATCGACGCGTGCCGGTTTGCGGAGAACGCCTACTTCATCAAGCTGCGGGAAGAGGGCTATGCCCGCAGGACCCCGCTGGAGATCGCGCGAGAGCTGTTCTCCTACGCCGATGGATGCACCATGTCGGCCAAGAAAGACGGCATGGCCAACATCGGTGGACTCCTGGCGACCAACGACGAGAGCTCGCCTCCAAGGAACGCAACCTCCTGATCCTGACCGAGGGATTTCCCACCTACGGGGGGATGGCGGGCCGCGACCTCGATGCTATCGCGGTCGGGCTGCACGAAGCGCTCGATGAGGACTACCTGCTCTACCGCATCACCTCCACCACCTACCTCGGCGAGCACATCGCAGAGGCAGGCGTGCCGATCGTCCAGCCGCCTGGCGGGCACGCCATCTACATCGATGCGGCGGCGTTCTTCCCTCAGATCCCCGCGCTCCAGCTACCAGGTCAGGCCCTGGTGGCGGAGCTGTACCTGGAGGCGGGCATCCGGGCGGTGGAAATCGGGACGGTGATGTTCGGGCGCCGCAACAGCGAAACCGGCGAGGAAACGCCGGCCGCCATGGAGCTGGTGCGGCTGGCCATCCCGCGCCGGGTCTATACCCAGAGTCACATCGACTACGTAGTGGAGGCGATACTCGAGATCTGGAAGCGGCGGTCGGCGGTGACGGGGGTATCGGTTTACCGAGCAGGCTCCGATGCTGCGGCATTTCACCGCGCGGTTCGAGGAGGTGAGGCAGCGGGGCAGCGGGGCTGCGGGGCAGTAGAACGCACTGCCTGATCGGGACAGGAGATCTAGCCCGAGTGCTCTGCCCCACTGCCCCGCCGACCCGCGTGATCTCATACATCTCTTCCCGCACGGCCCGGAACCCACTCTTCAAGTAGTTCGGCAGGGCCGCCGGATGATCCAGAGTGCAGGTGTGCAGCCACACTCGCGCCGGACCCAGCTCCCATGCGCGCTTGCCGCGCGCGTCAGCAGATACTTGCCCCATCCTCGCCCGATGAACCCAGGCAACGAGCCCGAAGTACGCGATCTCCACTGACCCGTCTTCGTGCTCTCGAAGCTCGAAGTAGCCCGCCGGCCACCCTGCCACGATAGAAGCCAGACGGACGTGCGCGGATCGGCCAGATGCTCCGCCACCGGGCGTCGGACCAGGACAAACGGTCGGTCCAGCGAAACGCCCGCCCTACCTCGGCGTAGAGCCAGCGGAACAGCTCGGCGGAGCAGGGCGGCAGCCGCTCCACCGTCGGTGCCGGGCTCCGGATCCGCTGCCGGCTTCAACTCGATCAGGTGATCGTCATCTCCAGGAACGTCCGCCGCACTTCGATGGTGGCATCATCCGCATGCTCCAAAACAAAAAGACCCCGGATTCTATCCGGGGCCTTTCTGATGCGCTACGACGTGACGTGCCGGCTTACTGGCTGTGACGTGGTATCCGGAACCGGGTGACCGGTCATGGCGCTGTCACCATGCATCATCGTGGAGTCGTGCTGCATGGCCGAGGTGTCCTGAACGCCGGTCGTCCAGTGTGTCCCAGGCCGTGTCCTGCGGGGTCGAAGTCCATCGTGGTATCGGTCCCGTGGATCCGTGGTCTGCCCAGTGTACCGCGGCTGTCGACTGTCCAACGCTGTCCGGCGTCACGGTCGCGTTGCCGGGCCGCCCGCCGGCCCCCGGAGGGCCGGTGCGGGTGCTGTCGATCACGTGCGTCACCGCAGTGGTGTCGGTCTGCTCCGGCGCCGCGCCGACCTCGTCCTCGGACCGATTGTGACAGGCGAGGGACACCGCAGCCATCGCTGCAAGAATTAGCAGTTTGCTCATACGTCCGCACTCCCTGTTTCCGTTGGCAGCCCGAGGCCGTCGGGTGGTCAGCCGCGGCCGGTTCGCGATTGCGGGACCAACTTGAGACGCCTCCGACTTCGCACTAGGTCACGCGATCACATTTCCGGCGCGCCTTAGAGACCGCCGCCCACAAAAAAAAAGCGACCCCGGACGAGCCGGGGTCGCGCTGCAATCATCCCGCTGGGGCTTACTACGCTGCCGTGGTGTCTGCGGTGGTGTCAGCCGTTCCCGCGGCGGTGGTGTCAGCCGGGCCCTCAGCAGCGGTGCTGTCGGTCCCGTCCATGGAGGTGGTGTCGGTCTGGACTTCGCCCTGGGCGCCGACACTGTCGGTGCTCATGGTGGCATCAGCCGCCGTGGTGTCCTGCTGAACGAAGCTGGTGTCCGCCGGAACCTGTCCCATGGTGCTATCGGTCGGGAGTCGTCGTGCTGGTGTCGGTGGCGGTGACGGTCGGTCGTCGCCCTGATCCGGGGCCGCACCGGTCTCGTCCTGCCTTGTTTCCTGCGCAGCCTACCGCGAGAAAGGCCGCGGCGGCCAAAGTCAACAGATGTCTCATACGTGTGCTCCTCGAGCGAAGGGACCCTGCCCGCACGAGGGTCTCTTTCGCCATTGTCCATGTGCCGCGGGCCATCTCGAAGTGGTGTTCGGCTGCGCTAATTACAGCCGCGTCGCGATAAGGTACCTCAGGTTTGGCAACTCCGATAGGGGCTGGATCACAGTCCGGTCTGGCCTTGACGTCAGGTCCTCAGCTCCTCCAGTCCTCGCGAAACAGCTCGAGGGCCTGCGGGGTTGGCCATGGCGTCGCCGTTGACCACCCGCCGGCCGTGGATGACTTCCCGCACCGCCAGCTCGGTGATCTTGCCGCTGATGGTTCGCGGGATGTCCGCTACCTGCAGGATCTTGCGCGGTACGTGGTGGGGGCTGGCGTACTCCCGGATCCGCTTGCCGGATGCGTCCCACCAGCGCCGGATCCAGGGTACAACCCGTCTCGCAGCCTGACAAACAGCACGATCCGGACGTCACTCTCCCATTCCTGCCCCACCACCAGACTCTCCACCACCTCCGGCAGCTGCTCCACCTGGCGATAGATCTCGGCCGTGCCGATGCGGACGCCGCCCGGATTCAGGGTGGCGTCGCTGCGGCCCAGAATCACCAGCCCGTCGTGTCGGGTGATCCGGGCCCAATCGCCATGGCGCCACACGCCGGGAAAGTGGTCGAAGTACGCCGCCTGATACTTCGAGCCGTCCGGATCATTCCAGAACCGGACCGGCATGCTGGGGAAAGGGCGGGTGCACACCAGCTCGCCCTCCTGCTCCCGCACCGGCGTGGCCGTCCTCGTCGAAGACCTCGACCGCCATGCCCAGCCCTCGGCTCTGCAGCTCGCCCCGCCATACCGGGCTAATCGGATTGCCGAGCGCGAAGCAGGAGACGATGTCGGTGCCGCCGCTGATGCTCGCCAGGTGAACGTCGGTCTTGATCCGGCGGTAGACGTAATCGTAGCTGTGCCCCGCGAGCGGGCTGCCGGTCGAGAGGATGGCGCGCAACGAGGTCAGGTCGTGCGTGCTGCCCGGCGCCAGCCCTTCCTTCTCGGCCAGCGCCAGATACTTCGCGCTGGTGCCGAACACGGTGACGCGCTCCTCGCGCCACCATGTCCCAGAGGATGGCTTGGGAGCCAGCGGCGCTCCGTCGTACAGCACCACCGTCGCGCCCACGGCGAGGCTGGAGACCAGCCAGTTCCACATCATCCAGCCGCAGGTGGTGAAGTAGAAGATCCGATCTTCGCGCCGGAGATCGGTGTGCAGCACCAGCTCCTTCAGGTGCTGCAGCAGCGTCCCGCCGGCACCGTGCACCATGCACTTGGGAAGCCCGGTCGTGCCCGAGGAGTACAGGATGTAGAGGGGATGGTCGAATCGAAGCGCTGGACGTGCGGGTCGGGCGCGGGCCAGCGGGACAGCGGTACCGCAGTTCATCCCAAAGCATGGCGCCTCGGAATGCCGGAGATCCGGGCTCATGCGTTGAGGTACGGGACGACGACCACCCGCTCGATCTCGGGAATCCGCGTCACCACCTCGCGCACCCGCGCGAGCGAGTCGATCTCCTTGCCGGCGTAGCGGTAGCCGTCGGCACAGAAGAGCACTCGCGGCCGGATCTGCCCGAAGCGATCGATGACGCCGTTGACGCCGAAGTCCGGCGAGCAGGAGGACCAGATCGCACCGAGGCTGGCCGTGGCCAGCATGGCGATGACCGCCTCGGGCAGGTTGGGAAGGAAACCGGCCACCCGGTCGCCGGCCACGTCCGTGCTCGCCGCAGTGCCGCCGCTACCCGGGCGACCTGCCGCGCCCAGCTCGGCATAGCTGAGCAGGCCGCTGCCGGCCCTGTTCGTTCCAGAACACAGGGCCGGTGATCGTCGTCATGATCGAAGCAGGTTCTCGGCGAAGTTGAGCCGCGCACCGGTGAACCAGCGGGGCCGAACCTCCGGATCCGGCGGCGCCATCCGGTCGAGGCCGACGACGACGTCATCCCACGGCGCCGGCCCGGCCGCTCCTCCGCGATCACGCCGCAGAACCGCCAGACCTCGGGCCAGAACGCTTCGGGATGCTCGACCGACCAGCGGTAAAGCGAGGCGTAGTCCCTGCACCGCTTCCGCCCGCCAGGTTTTTGTCTGTTGAATGTGAGAGATGAACGCGGTGAGATTCGCGCGCTTCACGCGCTCGGGATCGGGCGTCCAGAGTGGGAGCCTCGGCGTCGGTGAGATCCCTCGACCTGCTGGGGTCAGGCTCTTCGCTGCGCTCAGGCTGACACCTCGTCCTCTCCGTGCTCTCCCGTCCTTCCCCGTCCTATCAAGACGTCGGCGGATTGAACTGCGCGTGCTGCGCGTCCAGCCAGGACTTGTGGTACTCGGGATCCTCGATGGTGAGCGCCGGCTTGGCCACCTTGAGCGGCCGGAAGGTGTCCATCATCACCGCCAGCTCCTCGGTGTACTTGGCGCCGATGCTGGCCTCGGCGCGGCCCGGATGCGGCCCATGCGGAATGCCATCGGGATGATGGGTGATGCTGCCGAACTCGATCCCCTTGCGGCTCATGAACTCGCTGGAGGCGTAGTAGAGCACCTCGTCCGAGTCGACGTTGCTGTGGTTGTACGGCGCGGGCACCGCCTCCGGGTGGAAATCGTACGGCCGGGGACAGAAGCTGCAGACGACGAAGCCGTCGCCCTGAAAGGTCTGATGCACCGGCGGCGGCTGGTGCACCCGGCCGACGATCGGCTCGAAGTCGTGGATGTTGAACGCCCAGGGATAGAAGTAGCCGTCCCAGCCCACGACGTCGAACGGATGGTGGTCGAGAATGATCTCGTTGAGCCCGTCGTACTGCTTCACCAGGATCGGGAAGTCTCCGCGCTCGTCGTGGGTGCGGAGCGCCGCGGGCCGCCGCATGTCGCGCTCGCTGTACGGCGCGCCCTCGATCAGCTGGCCGAACTCGTTGCGGTACCGCTTCGGCCAGCGCACGTGCCCGCGGCTCTCCATGACCAGGAGCTTGGTGCCCTCGCCGCCGAGGTCCAGCCGGTAGCGGTGCATGATGCCGCGGTGAATGACGAGGTAGTCCCCCTCGCGGTACGGCAGGTCCCCGAACACCGTCTCCAGCGTGCCGGTTCCCTTGCTCACGTAGACCAGCTCGTCGGCCTGCGCGTTCCGGTAGAAGTGGGCGTCGTTCTCGTCCGGCTCGACGTAGAGCATCGCCATTCCGGATTGAACAGGAGCGGAATCCGGTCGAGCGTCGGGCTGCCGCCGCGCTTGACCTTGGAGGTGCGGAAGTGCCGGTGCTTGAGCGTCTGGTCCGGGTCGGCCTCGTACTTGAGCTCCCGCAGCCGCCGCGCGGACTTGACCGTGGTGGGCGGATGGGTGTGATAGAGCAGCGACGAGGTTCCGGTGAACCCCTCGTGGCCCATCAGCTCCTCGGCGTAGATGCCCGCCGTCCGGCTTGCGGAACGCGATGTGGCGCTTGCGGGGGATCTGGCCCAGGGTGTGGTAGATCGGCATCGTCACCTCCAAAACGTAAGCGGTGAGCGGTGAGCGGTAAGTCGGGATCGAGAGCGCCGCATAGTGCCCGCTCACCGCTCACGCTTACCCGCTTACGCTGTCCCTCACAGATTCCCTCGCGCCGCCTGCTCCCGCTCGATCGCCTCGAACAGCGCCTTGAAGTTGCCCTTGCCGAAGCTCTTGGCACCCTTCCGCTGGATGATCTCGTAGAACAGCGTCGGCCGGTCCTGCACCGGCTTGCTGAAGATCTGCAGCAGGTACCCTTCGTCGTCCCGGTCCACCAGGATGCCCGAGCTCCTTCAGCGGGGCCGAGCTCCTCGTCGATGTGCCCTACCCGGTCCAGCACGCTGTCGTAGTACGCCTTGGGCACCTGGAGGAACTCCACCCCCCGGTCCCGCAGCGCGGTGACGGTCTCGATGATGTTGTCCGTCGCGATGGCCAGGTGCTGCACGCCGGGCCCCCGATAGAACTCGAGGTACTCGTCGATCTGCGACTTCTTGCGGCCCTGGGCCGGCTCGTTGATGGGGAACTTGATCCGGTCGTTCCCGCTGGCCACCACCTTCGACATCAGCGACGAGTACTCGGTCGAGATGTCCTTGTCGTCGAACGAGATCAGGTTCCGGAACCCCATCACGTCCTGGTAGAACTTGACCCAGGTGTTCATGCGCGCCGAGCTCGACGTTGCCGACGCAGTGGTCCACGTACTGGAGACCCACCGGCGACGGCTGTACCGCGGGCTCACCGCCTGGAAGCCGGGCAGGAAACAGCCCTTGTAGTTCCGCCGCTCGACCAGACTGTGGATGGTGTCGCCGTAGGTCTGGATGCCGGCGATCACGACCTCACCGTCATCGTCCCGCATGCACGGTCGGCTTCTGCGCCGGCCGGGCACCCCGCTCGATCGCCTTCTCGAAGGCCTGGCGGGCGTCGTCCACCCACAGCGCGATGTCCCGGACGCCGTCCCCGTGGAGGGCGACATGCTGCGGCGACCGGATGATCCGGGCGTGAGGGCGGACGTCAGGACGAGCCGGACCTTGTTCTGCTGCAGCAGGTAGCTGGCCCGGTCGCGGGTTCCGGTTTCCGGGCCCCGGTACCCCACCAGCTGAAAGCCGAAGGCGGTGCGGTAGTAGTGGCTCGCCTGCTTGGCGTTCCCGACGTAGAACTCGACGAAGTCGGTGCCGTTGATCGGAAAGGTGTCGGTTGCCGCGGCAGTCGCCGCCAGCACGTTGGTCTGCATGAGTCCTCCGGGTCGCTTTCAGGCGCGAGTCACGAGTCGCCAGTCAGTAGCCAAGCCAATAGCCAATAGCCAATAGCCAATAGCCTCTTAACACAAACATACCGACCAGCTTAGCCGCCCGCCACGTGCCGCCGGCATCGGGGCTCGACGCAAGTTCTTGCGTCAGAGGTACTTCCTTTGCCTAAACTCTCCATTGGCTGTAGCTTGGGAAAGCGGTTGCGAACTTATTGCCGGTCTCGGCAGCGCGGGCACGTCGAACGGCGCGATCTTCGAGAGCCCAGCTGGCCGGCCCTACCGAAAAGGAGCCCCAGGGTGTCATCCTGGTGATGGAGGAGGAGACAGATGGGGCGTGACAGGCCGTCGCGGTTGCCCCGCCGTCAAGAGGATCGCGTGCAGGAGCATCCGGGACAGCCCCAGCACCTGCATGCTCAAAAGAATTTCGGGGACCCGGCTGGGAAACCGCCGGCCGAGACCCTGGAAGACCTGAAGGTGGCCCTCGAGGAGCTTCGGGTTGCTCAGGAGGAGCTGCGACACCAGAACGAGGAGCTCGCCAGCACCCACGTCCAGCTCGATAAGGAGCGCCAGCGATATCAGGAGCTCTTCGAGTTCGCACCCAACCCTTATCTTGTCACCGACCACCTCGGTATCATCGTCCAAGCCAATCGGTCAGCCACGCAGCTGCTCCGGGTAGCCCCGCGCTTCCTGCCCGGAAAGGCGCTGGCAACGTACGTCGCCAACGAGGACCGTTCCCGCTTCCGGGCGCTCTTGAGTGCTATTCCCAGAGACGGGCAGCCTCGTACCGTATCGCTCCAGCTCCAGCCGCGCGAGGGTGACGTCGTGGAGGCGGAGCTCACGTATTCAGTCGTTGCCCACGAGGAACAGCCATTAATCCGCTGGATGGCTCGCGACGTCACCGAGCACGAGCGCATGGCCCGTCAGATCCGTGCCCTCAACGCCGAGCTGGAATCCCGGGTGGCGGCCCGGACTGCGGATCTGACCGTGGCACACCGGCTGGCACACGAGCTGATCGAGAAGGAGCAGACTGCCCGCCGCGCGGCTGAAGCGAGCGAGGCTCAGTCCCGCCACGTACAGAAGCTCGAAAGCATAGGGGTGCTGGCGGGCGGGATCGCCCACGACTTCAACAACCTGCTGCATGTCGTGCTGGGAAACGCGGATATCGCGCTCGGCAATCTGGCCAGCGGATCTCCGGCGCGAGGGCCCCTGGAGGAGGTCATCCGGGCCACCCTTCGCGCAGCCGACCTTACCCGGCAGCTTCTGGCCTATTCCGGCAAGGGTGCCTTTGTCATCCGCCATCTCGACCTGTCCACCGAGGTGCGGGAGATGGCGACCCTGCTCAGAACATCCATCTCCAAGCAGGCGACCCTGGCGTGGGAGCTGGCCTCCAACCTCCCGGCGGTGAGTGCCGATCCCACCCAGATCCGCCAGATCGTCATGAACCTCATTACCAACGCGTCGGACGCCTTGGGTGAGGCCGGAGGTACTATCACTCTGTGCACCGGTGTGACCCGGCTGGAAGACCTGGAGAGCGACCGGTTCGGGGGGCGGCCGCTGGGGGAAGAACCCCTGGAACAGCATCAAGGTCCCCTGGTGTATCTGGAGATCGGTGACAACGGGGCAGGCATGAGCCCGGATACGTTGTCGCGCATCTTCGACCCATTCTTCTCCACCAAGTTCTCCGGGCGCGGACTGGGTCTCGCCGCCGTCATGGGAATAGTGCGCAGCCATCGCGGTCTGATCCGGATCAGGACCGAGCCGGGCAAAGGGACGGCCTTCCGGGTGCTCCTCCCGGCGGTGGGAGGAGCGGCACCCACAACGAAGAAGCCGTCGGGAGAGCGCAGTGAGTGGCGCGGCAGCGGCACGATCCTCGTGGTAGAGGACGAGGAAGGTGTGCGAGAGGTGGCCGAGCGAATACTCCAGGACATCGGGTTTCAGACCATCGGAGCTGCGGACGGCCGCCAGGCACTGGACCTCATGGCGAAGGTGGGCGACAGCGTCACCGCAGTGCTCCTCGACCTCTCGATGCCGCGGATGGGAGGTGCCGAGACCTTCCGGCGGCTGCGAGCGATGAGACCGGACCTCCCAATTCTCATGATGAGCGGCTACACCGAACAGGTGGTTGCTCCCCAGTTCAGCAGCACGGGTCCGGGATTCACGGGGTTCCTTCAGAAGCCTTTTATGGCCGAAGATCTAATCGCCATACTCCGCCGCTTTGCCGAAAGCTCCCCCTGACCCGTGCAACTTCCCGCCGGACGACGCATCTCCCCCGCGGCTTCCGCCATCTGCCCCCGACGCCTTGGCCCTCGCGGAGCCAGTCCAAGCCCTCTGAAGCCAATACGTTAGAGAGGGACAGGGGGAGCCGGGCCCGGACTGAGGCAGGCCCTCCCGGTAGGATCTCCGTCCCGGTAGGATCTCCGTCACTGATATGGTGAACCAGGGTTAGGCATACTTCATTTGGTATGACAGTTGCCGGACTCGCGGGGAACCCGGAACCTGGGGTCGTTGGTCCACGATTTCAGAGGCACATGACGGCTGATCTGACACAGCTCTTTGAGGAGTACTACGAGTCGCTGGTACGAATGCTGTACCGGCGAACCGGCGATCGTGACCGGGCCGAGGATCTGGCGCAGGAGACCTTTGCCCGGGCGGTCGCAGCGCCGCCCAACAACCCGCGGCCGTGGCTGTTCGCGGTGGCGCTGAACCTGGTCCGGGAAGATGGACGCCGCGCACTGCGGCAAGGACGTCGCCTCGAGCTGCTTCGCACTGACGATCTGCCGGCCAGCGGCCCGGATGCCGACTTGGAGCGGAATGAACGGAGCGCCTCGGTTCACGCCGCGCTGGCCACCCTGGGGGAGCGGGACCGCGAGGCGCTGCTGTTGAAGGCGGAGGGGTTCAACTACGACGAGATCGCCTCCACGCTGGGGCTCTCCAAGGGCGCGGTCGGCACCACGTTGGCCCGCGCCCGGCGCCGGCTGGTCGAGGCCTATCGCTCGGAAGCAAGAGGGAAGAATGCCGCATCTTGATGAAGGTACGCTCCACGCCCTCCTCGACGGAGAGCTGGACGTCGCAGAGGTCAAGGAAATCCAGACCCATCTTGGCGCCTGCGCTGCGTGTGGCTCACGCCTCCAGGACGTGAAGCAGTTTCTGGCCGAAGCCGATTCCCTGGTGGGAGCCCTGGAGGCTCCGGCCGGCGCACCCCGTCCCGGCCGGGCCCCCGCGCCACCGCCTGAGGCGCGGCCGCAGGCCCCCGACGCCACGCCGTGGCGTGAACCGGTGTGGGATGCTCCCCCCCAACTGTTGCTCCCCGAGAATCCCGAGGAGCTCGCCCGCCGGCGCCGGTGGAACCGCCGCTTCCGCTGGGCCGCGATGGTCGCGCTCGTTCTGGGCGCCGGCCAGTTGGTCAAAAGTGTGTTAGGACCGGGGGAGCCGAAGCTCTTGATGACCGAGCGAGAAGTAATTTCCTCGGCGCCCCAGGAATCACTGCCCGTGACCAGTCCTGAGGAGACCACCCGTCCCGTACCTCCGGCCCCCCGGCCGCGGCCCTCCGCCGTTACCCCGCCACCGGCGCCGAAGGCTGCCGCCGACCGGCCGCCAGTGATGGCCAAGCAGGCGGCCGAGACGGTCGCCGCGGATCAGTTCGACACACTGAGCGTGGCGCAGAACGACACCTCTCCGCCGCCTGCGGCGGAGATCGCGGCGGCCAGCGGGGCCGACACGCCCCGGGAAGACACGGCGCCCGCCGAGCGGGGCGACGCCTCCGCCGATCTCGCCACCCGCGCGGCCGCCGCGGCGGCGCTGGAAGAGCTGGATCGCGAACGTCTGCGTTCCCGCGCCAACGCTGCCACCGCCTCGCTGCCGCCGCTGCCGAGGCGCCGCCCGCCGCACCGGCCCCGCGCACACTGGAACAGAAGGCCCAGATCTACCTGCGGATCGGGCTGGACGAGGCGGCCCAGCAGCTGGGCCGGCCAATGCACGTCATCGAAGCGATGTCGCCCGAGTTCGTCGGGCTGACGCAAGGCCGTCTGGTGGCCGGCGCGGACCCCAATCGGCCCGTGGTCCGGGTGGTCTATCGGGATCAGCGGGGACGCATGATCCTGCTGGACCAGCAACGGCTGCGGACCGGCCAGGCACCCGGCGCGGCAAGCGGCAACCTGCGGTGGATTCTGGGAGATGTGATGCTGTACCTGCATGGCGAGCCGGGCAACGACGTGCTGCGCAATCTGCAGAGAAGGGTGCGGTAGTCAGCGGAAGCGGGAGCTAGGAGCTAAGAGCTAGGGCTAGACTGGGTGTTCGGAGCCAAGCGCCGAGTGTTCCTCAGCTCCTAGCTCCGCGCTCCCGCTCCTAGCTGATCCAGCACCTCTCTCACCCGTCGCATCAGCCCCTCGGCCGTAAACGGCTTCTGAATGAACGCGGCCTCGCTCTGGCTCACCCCCCGGCGCACGACCTCATCATTGGTGTATCCTGAGATATAGAGCACCTTGAGCTCGGGCCGGCTGGCGGCGCAGCTGGTCGACCAGCTCACCTGCCCCCATTTGCGGCATGACCACATCGGTAACCAGAAGCTGAATGGGGTGGTTGTATCCCGCGGCAACCGTGAGCGCGTCGCGCCCGTGCCGGGCCTCCAGTACCGTGTGCCCGTAGTCGCTCAGAACCTTCCAGAGCAGCTCCCGGACTCCGTCTTCATCTTCGACCACCAGCACCGTTTCTTCGCCCCGCAGTGAGCGGGGAGCGTCAGCCGATTCATCGGTCTCCGTCTCGAGCCTCGGGATGAAGACCTTCACCGTGGTTCCCTGCTCCGGCTCGCTGGAGACCCGAACCCCGCCGCCGTGCTGTTTGACTATTCCGTAAACGATAGAGAGGCCGAGGCCGGAGCGGCCGGCGGGAGGCCGGGAGGTGAAGAACGGGTCGAACGCGTGCGACAGGGTGTCGCCGTCCATCCCCGAGCCGGTGTCGCTCACCGCCAGGACGAGATACCGCCCCGGTTTCACCGACCGGCCCTGCGTGGACCCGCTGATCTGCCGCTCGCCCGTTTCTATGGTCAGGGTGCCGCCTGACGGCATCGCGTCGCGCGCGTTCAGCACCAGGTTCACCAGGATCTGTTCCAGCTGGGTCGGATCCATTTTGACCTCGCCCAGTCCCGGCCGCAGCCGGGTCCTCAATCGGATGTCCGCTCCGACGAGTCGCTGGAGCAGGCCTTCCATGCTGGCGACCACGCTGCTGAGCTCGAGCGCGCGGGCCTGCAGCGTCGGCGTCTGTCCGAAGGACAGCAGCTGCCGGGTGAGCTGGGCGCCGCGATCCGCCGCCTTCCGGATCTGCTCCACGTCCTTTCGGCGGGCATGGTCTTCCGGGAGATCGCGAAGCAGAAGATCGCTGAACCCGCTTATGGTAGTGAGCAGGTTGTTGAAATCATGCGCGACCCCGCTGGCGAGTCGGCCGGCCGCGTCCATCCGCTGGGCCTGGCGCAGCTGCTCTTCGCTCTGATGCAGGGCCGCCCGGGTACGGGTACGCTCGGTGATGTCGGTTCCCAGCACCAGGCGGGTCCGGCGCCCGTCGATCTCCATCTCGTGGGACACCAGCTCCATGTCGACAATGGTTCCATCCTTCCGCTGGTGCTGAGCCAGTGCCACCTCGCCGCGGTGGATGGCGCTGCGCTCCAGTCCGTGGTGCAGGCCGGGCGCGTCTTCCCGCGGCAGAAGGTCCATGATCGTCATGCGCAGGAACTCGTCGCGCGAATAGCCATACTGGCGGACCGCGGCGTCGTTCACGTCGAGGAAGCCGAGCGTCTCCGCATCGAAGACCCACATCGGCTGAGGGTTGCTCTCGAACAGCATCCCGAACCGCTCCTTAGCCTCGTGAGCGGCGCGGTAGAGCCTGGCGTTGTCCACCGCCAGCGCAACTCGGCTCCCGAGCTCCTCCGCAAACGACAAGGTCGTCCGCCTCGTATCGGCGCCCCGATTCCGTCGTCACCGCCAGAGTGATGGTGCCGACGTTCTGTTCCCGGGCGATCAGCGGGGTTCGAATGAACGACGTGGGGCTCAGTGCCCGGAACAGCTTCAGCTGCTCGGCGTCCTGGGCGTGAACCCGCAGAACTTCCTCGGTGGCCTCTCCCATGGCGGAGACCCGGTCGGCGATGCCGAACGGAGGCCGGGCGGAGCCGTACTCGCACAGGGCCCGCACCAGGAGGTCCCGGCTGGGATCGCGGTGCGCCGCGGAAATGAACTGCAGACTGCCCTGCTCGCTCGCCACGTGGATCGCACACCAATCGGCCAGGGTGGGGACGATGAGACGGGAGAGATCTCTCAGGCTGCTGTGGTAATCCAGTGAAGAGGCGAGCGTGTCATTCGCGGCGGTGAAGAAGGCCAGGCGGCGGTCCACCCGTTCCGCCTCTTCTCGCGAGAGCTGGATTTCACGAGCTCGTCGGGCCGCGGCTTGCAGCCGTGCGACCAGCACCACCGTGAGCGGGACCGCGACCCCGATGGCGAGCAGGCTGTAGGCGTTGGTTGGGCTGTAGCGGATGATCGAGCCTGGCTCGCGCAGATAGCCGACCGCATAGGACAGAGCGATGACGGCGCTCAGCAGCCCCGGTTTCAATCCACCGCTATAGGTGGCATACACCACCGTGAAGAGCAGAAATGGAAACGGATGGGCAATGGGGAGGTTGTTCCGCGCCAGCTGATCGAAAACGAGGGCGGTCGCCAGAGTAATGAGGGGCCCGCGTACTATAGCGCCCACCCGGGACCAGTTCGCCTCGGCGGCCAGACGGGAGGCCGCTCGCACGAAGGTGGACCCGGTGATCCGCTGCGATGCGCCGCTTTCCCCCATGAGCTGATCAGCCCCCGTTTTCGAGAGTTATCCTGCAAGCTCGTCAGGTAGGGCCCCTGGCGTCTGTGACAGCCCCCACACACCTTATTCCTGTCTGCTCCCAGGCCGGGCTTCGCCGCCGGCCCTGTCACTCACGCCCATCCAGAGACCCCCATGGCCGCGACCAAGAAGTCCGCCAAGCGCAGCGCCACCAAGAAACGCACGTCCGCCAAGGGGCGGAAGAAGTCAGCCGCCAAATCATCGTCCCGGCGCGCATCCTCCGCCAAGGCTAAAGCCCGCAAGGGGCTCAAGGCGGCTCGGGCCGGCCTGGGCAGCGTGATTCAAGCCGGAGGGAAAACGTGGAAAACCTTGAAGACGACCACTGCCCAGGTGGTAGAGGATGTAAAAGACACATTGGGGCGTGACGCGCGCCGGC
>CAWEMG010000008.1:0-13797 GCA_963810165.1 uncultured Gemmatimonadales bacterium | reverse complement strand
AGGGGTCCACCAGACCTCGTACTTAGCGACCAGCCGGTTCCGAGTCCGTGCTGTTGGTCACAATCATGTCATGGGTCCAGCGCCTGCCTTCCAGTGGTGTCATCCCGGCGAGCCACAATCTGCCCGACCCGAGCGATTAAAGAGGGCTAGGGCGCACTCGGTCCCCACGGAGCCTGTGGGCGATGGGGTCACGGTGCCGTGACCGGAATGGTGTCGGGCAACTTCAAGTGTCGAAGCGTGAGATACGATGCGGTAAGGGCGCGCACCAACCAGCCGAAACCCACACCATAGATCACGCCCGCGAGCCCCCACCGGGCCCCGAAAACGGCAGCGGCAACCGCCACACCTACCGAGACCCAGCCCAACAGGTTCACGATCGACATTTCTGTTCCCGTGGCCAGCGCGGTAACCGTCGCCTTCATGAAGGAATTCATGATTTTAGCGATCCCGCTAAAAATAGTCGCGAGAACGAGCGCTCCGCTCAGGTGGTATTTGCCCGCAAGAAACACCTGTTCGATCAGCGGCGTGAGGAACCAGATGGCCAAGGAGCCCGCGACAATGATAGCGGCCACGAGCTTCGCTTCGTGCGCAATCAGCCGGCGCCGCTCCACGATACTGGCCGCGGCTCGCAATCGTGGCACCAGGGTGTAGCCCACGCCCATTGACAGCACCCGAAACAGCGAGCCCACGATCGCGGCCAACACACCGAAAGTGGCGAGATCGTGGAGCGGCAGGATGTGTGGTATGATGAGGCGATCGAGCTGCACCAACAGGAGCCCAGCCGCATTCAGGCCGGCGAAGGCCAATGCCTCACCCCAGGGAAACGAGGTGCCGTGGTGCGGCTTCGACGGACGTTCACGGAAAAGGATCCACCACCCGACGACTCCGGAGAGCACGAACCCGGCCGAGGAGATGATCAGCGGCAGGCGCGCCTCTCGAGTGCCGGTGAAAATCACCGCGAGTGCCGCCACGATCAGTACCAGATTCGGACTCTGGGTCAGTGCCAGGGAGATTCCGTACCGCTGTTCGCTCTGAAACTGGGCTCCGGCAACCACCATGGCTCCGCCTCCAACGGTGGCGGCAAACACGAGCACGAAGGAGGAAGCCGTTCAGATGGTAAGCCAGGGCTGCAACCGCCACCGAAGCCATCCCGGTCACGATTCCGGCAGCCAGGGTTCGTTTGAGCAGAATTGGGCCGGCATCGAGGTGGCGTCGCTGGACGATGCCGTCCACCCCGATCGGAGCCAGGGCAAAGCTGAGGTTCACTATCGCGATCACCAGCGTAAAGAGCGCGTACTCCGACGCGGAAAGCACCCGGGCGAGGATCAGGTTCGCTCCGGCAAAGCCCAGTCCCGACGCCCCGTATATGACCGCGCTCCGGAGCGTGGGCGAGTACCACAGACTCCTCACGCTTTGGCCCCGGAGGCCTTTGATTCGATCATGGTGTAGAACGAGCCCAGCTTCCGATGCGCCGCCTCGGGAGTGAACTCCTGCTGCACATAGGCCTTGGCGTGAGTCGCCAGACTGGACCGCAGTCCGGGGTCGCTCAGGAGATGGGCCAAGCCGATCCCCAATGCCTCTGGATCAGGCGCGACGAGGTACGCGATACGGTCGTCAAGCACCTGCGTATGGGTTCGCAGTCGGGTGGCCAGTACCGCAGTGCCGGAGTCGAGATAGGAATAGATCTTCATCGGCGTATTGAGGCCCTTAAGACGCGGAGAGACCAGCACGTCCGCCCGCCGCAAGAGCGCTTCGAGCGCGGTGACCGGCCGGGGACCCAGGAAGTGGACCTGCGTCCCGATGCCGAGCTGCTGCGGCTCGCCGGCGGTAATGCTCTACGTCCTGCTGTCAGCCCGCCGACGATCACCAGGCGAGCGCCGGGCAGCCGCGCCAGAGTGTGCCGGAATCCGTCGAGCAGAAGGCCGATCCCCTGGTAGTGCTCCAGATTTCCGACGTACATGGCGACCGGGCTCCGGCGCCGACACCGAGGCTCAGCAGCGGGTCGGCGCTCTGGCCATTGCCCGAGTGACTTCCGGGAGCCAGGAGCGTGGTGTCCTCCACCCTTCCCACCGGTTTCCCCGGGGCGTGCCCATGGGCCACATCCTCGAGCGCGGCACACACGGTCAGGACACCGAGGCTCTGGCGCACCGCGAGCGCCTCGAAGCGCCGCAGGGTGGAAAAGGCAAACTGGAGCCCGGGATAGGCATCGACCATCTGCTCGGCCAGAGAAGAGTCCATGTCATACACGTAGGGGATGCCGCTCAGGCGCCGCATGGCTGCGGCGATAAAGGCCGACTCCTCCACGGCATGGATCAGGTCGTATCGCTGGCTTCGCATCATGCGCAGACATTTCGCGAACATGAACACGTCGCAGATGACCTTCTTCATCGAAAATCCGGGTCGGATGTTGTCCACCCAGAAAGGCCGCGCAATTCGATGGATCCGGCAGTTGGGGATCTCGACGTCCTCACCTTCGTGGAAAGTCAGCACGTCCACCTGATGACCTCGACGCGCTGAGAAACTCGAGCACGGTCTTCACGGCCAGAGGAGTACCGCGGGCCTGGAAGAAAGGATGGGGCGCGAGAACCAGGATCTTCACGCCACCGTCTCCAGCGTGGTGCCCGGAGTACCGGCCTCTCTCATCACTGCCTCGATCTCCTCTGCCTGCCGGACGGAATCCCAGCCCAGCTCGTCTGCCATCACCCGGGCGGCAGCCTCCACCGAAACCCGGGAACGGGCCCGGAATCGCGCCGAGACCGGTTCGCCGGAACACCACGTCGCTCAGCCTGACCGCCATTTCCTGACGCACAGCCCGCACGATCTCCTCACTCCCGAGCATTGCCGTATCGCTCCATTGCTGCTCCGCTCCGGCGTCCTCGAGCTGCCGCTCGCCGGTGCGACAGGGCGGGCTGGTTCGCTGCAGTGACGCAAACACACGATCGACCGCCTGCTCCGCTGCCCGGCGCGCAGTCGTGAACTTTACGCCTTCGACCGAGATGAGGTGCTGGAGACCCTCATGCCCATGATCGGTGATCCGGGGGCGTTCCGCGAGGGCCCCCGGTCGTCCGGGCTCATCGCCGTTCTTGAGCGGAAGCCAGCCCCACTGGCACCGAACGACGTCCTGCGGCGCCAGATCCAGCCCCGGACAGGCATCGTTGAACTCCCGCAGCAGGACGCCGGCTCCTCGCGCCCGGGCCTAGGCCGGATCGGCCACATCCGCCGTGTACCAGGTGCCCAAGATGGTACCTTGCCCGTGCGGAGCGCAGAAGAGATACCGGCGGCCGCCGCAGATCGGGATCGTCCTGGGGGCCGCTCTGAGCCTGCACCCCGATGGCCATGTCGGCTATGCGCCGGCTCACAACCAGGTTTAGGGCCAGGGCGTGGGGTCGGGTCGGGGGATGCGGCCTGGCCGTCTCCGGCAGTTGCCACTACGTCGCTGGTCCAGGGGCCAGCGGCCACCAGGACCGCCCCGGCGGCGATCTCGATTCGCGCCCCCGTCAGGCGATCGGTCGCCTGGGCACCCCAGCACGGCCCCATTGGCCGTCCGGAGGCGATCCACCGACAGATAATTGACCGGTACGGCGCCCGCGCTTGCAGCGGACTTGATGAAGCTCAGCGTGAGGCGTTCCGGGTGACGCAGCTGCGCGTCATACCATACCGCGCCTCCTGATAGCCCCTGAGCCGGGAACCAGGGAAACGACGCCAGGCACTCGTCGCGTGACACCAGGTATCCCGCCCGGAATCCGATCGTCGGCAGCAAGGTCCCGGTTTCGGCCGACAGACATGAGGTCGTTGAGGCCCAGCGCTATGGCATGGGCCACCCGCCCCCGGGCTCCTCCGCCGTAGGTCGGAACCAGAACCTTCAGTGGGCGCACCAGCCCCGGCGCGATCCGGAGCAGCGCGGTACGCTCCCGGATCGATTCCCGCATACGCGGGAAATCGGCGCGGGCGAGGTACCGAAGCCCGCCGTGAACGATTCTCAGGCTATTGGCTGAGGTGGCAGCCCCGAAGTCTTCCCGGTCGACCACCGCCACCGAAAGCCCCCGGAGCGACGCGTCCCAGGCCGCGCAGGCCCCGTAAATGCCGGCGCCCACGACGAGGAGATCGAACCTGGTATCGGTAAGTCGTGGGAGGTCGCGTCGCATGCTCGTGAGGGTGGTGTCGGAAGTCCTGCCACCTGAAGGTTCTCCCGAACGGACGCATTCCCGCAAGGCGGCGAGGGCTAGGCTCGCTCGCGCACTCGGTAGGCCCGGCGGTGGGGCGCCCGGAGGTGGACGATGATCTCGCCCACCAGTCCGAGCCCCATGAGCTGCACCCCCAGGGCGAGGAACAGCACCGCCAGCAGCAGGGCGGGCCGGTTGGCGATGCCCTGGCCCTCGACCCGCTGGATGAGGAGCACGGCGCTGAGGACGGTTCCTACTCCGAGGAAGACCGAGCCAACCAGTCCGAAGAAGCGCAGCGGCTTCTCGGTGAACTTGGCGAGAAAGAAGAAGGCGCCGATATCGAGGAGCCGCCGGAGATAGACTCCCGGTCCATAGAGGCGGGTACGGGCATCCCCCGGATGTTGCGGGCACCGGCACCTCCTCGACCCGGAACCCTTCGCGCAGGGCGAGGGCCGGTATGAACCGGTGCAGGTCTCCATACAGCGGAAGGGCCTCGGCGACGTCCGGCGCATGGCGCGCACCCCGCAGGCCATATCATGGAAACGCTGCTCCGACACCCCCCCGACGATGCTTTGGAAGGCACGAGACTGCAGCCGGTTGAGCCAGCTGTCCAGCCGGGGGGAGCGGCTGGCTACAACCATGTCGGCCCCGCCTTCAACCGCATCGAGCAGGCGCCGGATCCCCTCCGGCTGAACCTGAAAGTATGCCGGCAACGTGAGGACCACGTCCCCCCGGCTCTTCTCGATGCCGAGGCGGAGAGCCGCGGTCTCGCCGAAGGGGCGGGCGAATCGGAGCAGTCGAACCGATTCATTCTTTTGGGCGACGGCAACCAACTCTGCCGGCGGGACGAAGCGGCCGTCGAAGATGAAGAGGAACTCGTAGTCCTCCGGCCGGGCATCGAGCTCCCGGGCAAAGGCCTGGTAGACCGACAGCAGATCGTCGGTGCGCTCGACTACCGGTACGACCACTGAGATCAACCTGGCCGTCGGGCTCGGGACTGCAGTTTCGGCTTCGGACCTGGGTTCCATCAGAATCCCCTGTGCGCTCATGTCAACGAACCTCCCACGCGTTGGGAATGTCGTGCGCATCCCCGCGTTCACTGTTGAGCGCGACCTCGGCGACGAGACCGAGCATAAAGAGATAGAAGGCGGCCCCCAGGGCAAGAAGCCCCGCTCCCGGGAAAACCAGCGCGCCGGCCTTTTCGGGGCCAAAATGAGTCAGGCTGAAGAGCCAGAGGGCCCCGAACACCAGGGCGATCGCCACCGGGACTGCGGCGGCCAGTCCAAAACCCAGCAGCGGCCGCGATCGAAACGTCGTGATCATCTTCAGAGTGATCAGATCCACCAGGACTTTGAGTGTCCGGGAGATTCCGTACTTGCTCTCTCCAAACCGCCGGGCGTGATGACGCACCGGCATCTCGGTAATCCGCGCTCCCACGCTGGCCGACAACGCCGGGATGAAGCGATGCTGTTCGGCATAGAGAGAGATCCGGCTCAAAAGATCCCGCCGGTACGCCTTGAGAGAACAACCATTGTCGGTAATGGGCACGCCGGTGAGCCGCCGGATCAGCCGGTTGGCCAGCCAGGAGGGCACCTTTCGGAGGAGCAGCTTGTCCTGCCGCTGCTGACGCCAGCCGCACACCAGGTCGTAGCCCTCGTCCAGCTTTGAGACCAGTGCCTGGATATCCCGCGGATCGTTCTGCAGGTCACCGTCCAGCGAGACGATCACTTCGCCCCGAGCGTGGTCGAAACCGGCCATCATGGCGGCGGTTTGACCCACGTTTGCTCCCAGCCGCAGTCCGCGCACCCGAGGATCAGCGGCTACCGCCCGCACCTCGTTCCAGGTCCCGTCTCGGCTGCCGTCATCTACCAGAATGATCTCGAACGTGCCCTCGTAGGTCTCCAGTGCCTGAAGGATCCACTCCACGAGCGGGCGCACGTTCTCCGACTCGTTGTAAAGCGGAGCGACCACTGAGAGCGTGGGCAGGGCATTCGGAGGTCGGATCGCCATCAATTCCCTTCACGTACTCGGGTCAGACCACAAAGGATAGGGCCAAAACAGCGCCCCTACCAGCAATCGTCGTTCCGCCGATGGCCGCTTCGGGCGGTTCCGCTAAGTCCTTGCTATGCATGCCTGAGACGAGAGACGGAAGAATCGGCGGGACCGGCGGCGAGCCCACTCGCGGCATCAGTGTGGCTCGCTTGCCACGACCTACGAAGTCAAACGGAATCGAGCGTGTTGGCCTACCAGCCGCCCCGGCGCAGCAGGATGACGGGCACGGTCTTGAGCATGATGCGCAGGTCTTCGGCCACCGACTGGCGCCGGATGTACTCCAGATCGTAGTGGACCTTGGTGCGCACGTCCTCGAGCGAGCGGTCGTAGTGATGGTTGATCTGGGCCAGGCCGGTGATCCCGGGCTTGGCCCGCTGGCGCAGGGGATACTCGGCGATGTGCTCGCGGAGCTCGGCGAAGATGGTGGGCCGCTCGGGGCGGGGCCCCACGATGTTCATCTCCCCCTTGAGCACGTTGAACAGCTGGGGCAGCTCGTCCAGCCGGTACTGGCGCAGGAGACCACCCACCGCCGTAACCCGGGGGTCCTGCTGCTGCGCCCAGACAGCCCCGCTCCCATGCTCGGCATCGGCGCGCATGGTGCGGAACTTATAGATCGTAAATGGCTGGCCGCCGAGATCGTGTTGCCGGCGGTGGTTCTGGGCAGCGGCGGCCGTGGTGCGACGGTCAAGCCCGACCCGAACCTGGGTGTACAGCACCGGATCCCCGCGAGGTCAGCCGAACCAGGAGGGCTACCAGAATCATGATCGGCATAGTGACGATCAGGGCGACCAGCGCGAGAATGAAGTTGACGGCCCGACGGGCCCACTCCGAAGAACGTGAGGAGCCACTCCATGTCTCCGACCGGCTCCAGTCACGGTAGTGCTGGCGGGTAAGAGCCGGGTCCAGCTCGATGGCGGGAAGGGACGGATGGCTACTACGGACGCCGGACATGGCAATTCCCATTATCACACTCGCCAAAAAGAGACGGACCCAAGAACGGCGTGCCTTCCATGCTGAGACCAGCGTTTCCAACCGGGCACCCGTTCAATACCGTCCGACATTATAACGCCCGGTGCCGGAGCCGGTACCCTCGACCAAGGTCTAACCGGGTTGTTTCAGAGATACCTTAATACGTGGCCAGGAAAGTTCCCTGTGATCCGACTCACTCGCCAGTCCGGTTGACGGCGGCGCGGCCGACGCTTGCCCAATGGGCGCGATTCGGTCAGCAGCGGATCGGGCGCTTCCCCCAGGCCGAAGCTGGCGAGGCGTTGGCTGAACTGCGACAAGTCAGCCGGCAGGCTCAGGTTCCTCCGGCTGGTCTGACTTCTGACCGGCGCTGAGGGCCTCCTCGGGAGGAGGTGTATCGTGCAGCGATTCGCTCGGCATCCGGCGTCGACTTCCATCATAAGTGCAGTTGGACCTCGGGAATGCCGGGTTCCGCTTCAAGGATGACGCCGTAAATTTGTCGGCGTCGGCGACGCGCCGGTACCGGCTGCCGTTCGAGCGGCGCAAGCAATTGTAGAACTCTTGAGCATACCGCTTACTGATCGAGGCTTCGGCCGGACCAGTCCTGAAGTCGGGCGTTGCTCGAAAACCACAGCGATCACGGCTGGATTGCCACAATCTGCACGGTGTCAAGTGCCGTGGCATTTCAGCATCCAAACTGTGGCGCTGCTCCACCGATCGGGGTCCAGCAGGCCTGCCTGAGGAGCAGCAAACGGTTGTCTCATAGAGCTATTATGACTTTCAGGAGAAGGCGCACGAGTTCTGCTATCCTGCTGGGCGCGCCCGGTCCCTGCTTCCTATCTCTCTGGCAAATGCGAATGCCCAATCGAGACAAGGCTCCCTCCTCACCGCTCGTCCTCATCGCCAACGATCAGGAATGGTCGGCGAGATCACTCGAAAGCATCCTTGGCCCCAGTGGCTACTCCGTCGTCCGAGCCTACACCGGCCAGCAGGCTCTGGAGCGGGTTCGCACCTCGCAGCCCGATATCATCATCCTCGATGCTCAAATGCCGGACGTGCACGGGTTTGAGGTCTGTCGTCTGCTACGCACCGATCCCCAGTTCAGTCCTAACACTCCCATCATCATCACGACATCAGGCCCATCTGGCCGCACCCAGCGACTCGAGGCGTACCGCGCCGGGGCGTGGGAGTTCCTGGGCCAGCCGGTGGACGGCGAAGCTCTGCTGCTGAAGCTCGCCACCTTCCTTCAGGGGAAGCGGGAAGTTGACGCCCTAAAAGAGGAGAGTCTGCTGGATCCGGGCACCGGTCTGTACAATATGAGAGGGCTGGCGCGGCGGGCGCACGAGATCGGCGCCGATGCCTTCCGCAGACGCGACCCCTTGGCATGCGTGGTGTTCGCCCCAGAGGCGCAGGAAGGCGAGCTCAGCCGACGAGGAGACCCAGCGAATCGCCGAACAGGTCGGCCTCCTGCTGAAGCGGGTAGGCCGCTCATCCGATGCCATCGGGCGCCTGGGTCAATCGGAGTTCGCGAGTCATTGCTCCTGCCACCGGTACCGAGGGAGTCCTGCGCCTGGTCCGGCGGATAGGGGGCAGCATCGAAGCCACCCCTATCCCCGTCCGCGGCGGCGAGCGCTCGCTCC
Organism: uncultured Gemmatimonadales bacterium; assembly: GCA_963810165.1. Taxonomy (GTDB): domain Bacteria; phylum Gemmatimonadota; class Gemmatimonadetes; order Gemmatimonadales; family GWC2-71-9; genus CAVVWJ01. Next base: position 4,976 of record CAWEMG010000008.1, on the reverse strand, counting down.
GGGTGCAGGCGGGCTACTGTGCCGTGCCTGATTTCGCCGAGTCGCCGGTCGATGCCGTCGAGCTCCTGCTGCGAGCCACCACAGCTTTGCGTGATCTGAAGCGGGATGGCGACACCGAGCAGGTCCGGGGGTTCGAGCCCACCCCTCTGTCCTACCCGACCTGACCCCTAGCTCGCCACAGCTGTTGGGTTTAGCCAACGTTTCCCGCCCGAAGCGCAGTCCTGAAGTGTGGCCCCCGCTCCTCACCCTGCTTGACTTTCGCGTCACTATGTGGTAAGAAAGTTACTGATTCGGTGGTTCCCGGGGGCTGTTCTTTCGGTCCTCGCCTTGGATTTGCCAAGCTCGCCAGTCTTCGGCTCGGGTTGAGCCGAGTCTGAGTTAAACTGACCGTCAGTTGGCGGTCCTCCCCCGGGAGTATGCAGGATGGCTAATCCCCTCGCCCAACAGGACCGGAAGATTCCGTCCGGATCCGATAGCACGCCTCACGTGATCCCCTATCCATTCCGAGTGAAGTAAAGGCCAGCATCCGGGTGCTTGTCGTGGACGACGAGCGCACCCTTCGGGAGAGCTGTGCCAGCGTGCTGCAGATGGATGGCTACAACGTCACGCTGATCGGCCGGGGGGAGGAAGCGCTGGAAACGGTGCGGCGCCGCAAGTTCGACATCATCCTGGTGGATCTCTATATGTCCCAGGTATCGGGCCTCGAGATCCTGCAGTCGACGCTGGAGGCCTACAAGGACACCATCGTCGTCGTCATGACGGGGAATCCCAGCGTCACCAGCAGCATTGAGGCGCTTCGGGCGGGCGCCTGGGACTACCTGCCGAAGCCGTTCTCCGCCACCCACCTGCAAGTGCTCATCGGCCGGGCCTCACATGCGGTCATGATGTCCCGTGAGGCTCAGGACCTGCGCGTGCAGCTCATGAAACAGAACGGCCACAGCGACAAGATCGCGCTGATCGGCATCTCGCCGCTGTTTCGCAAGGCCGTCGATCTCGCCCGGAAAGTGGCCGCGACCGACGCCTCGGTGTTCATCAGCGGTGAGAGCGGAACGGGCAAGGAAGTCATCGCCCAGTTCATCCATCAGAACAGCCGCCGCGCCGGGCCGCGCCCTCGTCCCGATCAACTGCGCCGCCCTGCCCGAGCCACTGCTCGAGTCCGAGATGTTCGGCCACAAGAAGGGTGCGTTCACCGGCGCCGACCGGGACAAGCCGGGTCTGCTGGAAACGGCGAACGGGGGCACGCTGTTCCTGGACGAGCTCACGGAAATGACCATGCCGCTCCAGGCCAAGCTGCTCCGGGTCATTCAGGACGGCGTGGTGCGGCGGGTAGGCAGCGAGACCCAGGATGCGGTGGTGGATGTCCGTTTCATCTCCGCCACCAATCGGGAGCCGCAGGAGGCGGTAGATCAGGGCGTGCTTGCGCGGCGATCTTTTCTATCGTCTTCGCGTGGTGCCGATCAAACTTCCCCCTCTGCGGAAGCGGCTGGAAGACATCCCGCTGCTGGCCAACCATTTCCTGACCTACTACTGGCACCGGCACCGGCAGATGGGAGACCGCTTGCCGCGGCTCAGCGATGCCAGCGTCGCGTTCTTGCGTTCGCGTCCGTGGCGGGGCAACGTTCGGGAGCTGCAGAACGTCATCGAGCATGTTGCCGTGCTGGCCGAGCCGGACCAGACCATTCAGCCCAACGATATCCCGGTTTACGACGACAGCGCCGAATGGCCGGTTGAGAACGTGGCTCCTCCGGGAGTCATGGACGAGGCTTACCATCCGGCCAAGGACCGGGTGGTGATCCAGTTCGAAAAAGAGTATCTGACCCGCCTCATCAGCCGGGCAGGAGGGAACATGTCGAAGGCGGCCCGTCTGGCGAGCATCGACCGGACTACCCTCTACCGGCTCATGGACAAGCATGAATTCCAGAGGGACGAGACTTCGGGATCTCCTGCGTGACCCCTGAGACCGTGCTCACCGGCTCCGCCGGAGAGCGCCGCCGGGCTTCGCAGGAAACCTCCGGACCGGCTCCTGTGTGGGACCCGAGCGGGCCCACCGGCGGGTCGCTTGCGCCGGCGCTCTGGGATGCGTTGCGGGAGTCGGTGCTCTGGGCGGAGGCGGAGTGGGAGCGAGTGCTGCAGCATGCATCCGGCGCCGATGAGGCCACCGCTCATCTGGCGCAGCTGTGCGCCGCCATCAGACAGGAGGCCTCAGGGCTTCCGGCTGAGACCAGTGCGCTCCCCCGGAACGCCCTCTCCCGTAAATGGCTGGGCCTGATCCGGACTGCTTTTCTCGAGCGGGCGACTGCTCTGCCGGCACCGGATGCCGGCCAGCTGCTGCAGATGCTCAACGCCATGGAGCGGGTTGGCCAGCACCTCGAAGCGGACTGGTCGCAGCACTTCAGCGATCGGCTGTCCGGTCCCGACGGATTGGAGCTGGTGGTGGAGGTCGCCCACGATCTGCGGTCCCCGCTCACATCCATTCTCTTTCTGGCGGAAACCCTCCAGCGAGGCCGCAGCGGAGCGGTCAACCCGGTGCAGGAGCGGCAGATGGGTCTGATCTACAGCGCCGCGTTTGGACTCAGCTCAGTGGCCAGCGATGTGATCGAGCTGGCCCGCGGAGGGGATCGGCTGGTGGATCTGGATCCGATTCCGTTTTCCGTCACCGATATTCTGGAGTCGGTCCGCGATATCGTGCTTCCGATCGCGGAGGAGAAGAACCTGACGGTACGCCTGACCGCGCCCGAGTCGGACTTCCGAATCGGGCATCCGGTCGCCCTCAGCCGGGTGCTGCTCAATCTCACCACAAACGCCCTCAAGTTCACCAACGAAGGCTTTGTCGAGCTGACGGCGCTGCAGCGCCCCGGTCACACCATCGAGTTTTCGGTTCGCGACACGGGGCGGGGGATTCCCCCTCAATCGATGGCAACGCTCTTCGAGCCATTCCGCCGCCGTCAGAAGCCAGGCGAGTACGCATTCTCGGGCTCCGGCCTGGGTCTCTCGATCTGCCGCAAGCTGGTCGAGGCGATGGGCTCGGTCATGCAGGTGGAGACCGCGCCAGGCTACGGCACCCGGTTCTACTTCGTGCTCGATCTTCCCGTGGCGGGCGAGGGCCAGTTCGGGTAACCGGAGCCCTTTCCTACGGCGCCGCAGTGCGGGTACATTTTGCACGCAAGCCGCCACCCGCGCCTGCCTTAGGGCGAGCGCGCCGCCGTGGCTGGCACAACCTGGTTCGCTTCACTATCACGGCGGGATCCCCAGCCGGCTGTGGAGCGAGCCCCCACATGGTCCTACCGACCTCGTGGGCTCTCTCGATGCCCTTCCCGACCGTGAGTCCGGCCAGGAGCGACGAGGGGGCGCGCGAAGGCCGCGGACCCGGAACCGAGCGCTACGTGAACCGACCGCTGATACGGCCGGGCCGGCACCTCAGCCAGCCCCCAGTACATGCCCCCCATGCCGCCCTGCTCATTGACTTCGACAACGTCACTCTTGGCATCCAGAAGGATCTGACCAAGGAGCTTCGCACCCTCCTTAACAGCGACATCATCAAAGGCAAAGTCGCAGTTCAGCGCGCCTATGCCGACTGGCGCCGTTATCCGCAGTACATCGTGCCACTGTCCGAATCCTCCATCGACCTGATCTTCGCCCCGGCATTCGGGTCGAGTAAGAAGAACGCGACCGACATTCGCCTTGCCATCGATGCCATCGAGCTGGTCTTCACCCGGCCGGAGATCGGGACCTTTATTCTCCTTTCCGGCGACAGTGATTTTTCGACCATGGTCATCAAGCTGAAGGAGTACGGCAAGTACGTCATCGGTGTGGGCATCCGGGAGTCGGCCAGCGATCTGCTGATTCAGAATTGCGACGAGTATTACTCCTACAACGATCTCGCGGGCCTGACCAAGGAAGTGGATACTCCTTCCACCCAGCGGGATCCCTGGGAGCTCGCAGCCGAAGCGGTGGCGCAGATGGCCCGCAACGGGGACGTAATGCGCTCGGACCGGCTGAAGCAGGTCATGCAGCAGATCGACTCCAACTTCGACGAACGCAACGCCGGGTTCAACCGGTTCAGCAAGTTCGTTGTCGAGGCCGGCCAGAAGGGGATCGTCCAGATCACCAAGCTGGACAACGGGCAGTATGAGGTGGCGCCTGGCACAGTGGTCCCGGCGGGGGCTGCCGTGGCAGCCGCAGCCCCGGCTGCGCCGCCCCGGTCGCGTGCCGCCGCCGAGTCGGGGCGTGACGATGGCGGACGCCGGGGACGAGGCCGCCGGGGACGCGGTGGCCGCGAGCGCACTGGTGCTCGCGACGGGGCCCGGCCCCGGCCCCTCGAGGACGGCGCGTCTCGGCCGACCCGGGAGGAGCGCCCGGACAGCGTGCTTACGCTCGCCCGCGCGTTCCAACTGATGTCTCAGGCGCTATCCGAATTCCGCTCCCCGGTGGGTCAGGAAGCTCTGCGGCTTCGAATGGTGGCAATGCACGGCCGGGAGGACCCGCTGCTCGACGCGGCACGGTTCCCACGGTTGCTGCGCCAGGCGAACGACGCCGAAGTGGCCGATGTCAGGAAGGTGGGAGACGACGACTACGAGATTGCGCTCCAGCGGCAGCCAGTCGCGCGGCCGTTGCCCCCAGCCCGGGAAGAGGCTCTCGACAGCGGGTCCGGCGTGGAGTCGACCGCCGAACCCGCCGCCCCCGCAACCCGGGAGAACGGCCAGCGCCTGGGACTCAGGTTCCGGCGGGGCTCCCGCGGCCCCACTCGGGCCGGCGAGATCCCACTGATAGGGGTGGTGAGTATCGAGCCGCCGCCGGAGCTGGTGTCGCCCGAACCGGTAAACATCGGCCCAGCCGATCCAGAGGCACCGGCGGAGAAACCTGCCCGAGCACCCCGGCCCCGAAGAAAGCGCACCACCGCGGCTCCGGCCGAGGCCAGCGCCGGTGCAGAAGCTGAGAGCACTCCGACCCCTCGCCCGAAGCGACCTCGGGCTCGC
>CAWEMG010000007.1:0-22457 GCA_963810165.1 uncultured Gemmatimonadales bacterium | reverse complement strand
GGGCTGATGAAGGGTCACACGCGCTGCGGCTCGCCGGCGAAGTACCGATAGCCGTACTCGTCCATCTCCTTGGACGGCTCGATAAGCGCCTGATCTACGATGCGGCGAAGCGGGGTCAGCGTACAGACAGGGTCAGGTGTTGGCGGCGTCACCCGTGAGAGCGAAGGCCTGGCAGCGGCAGCCGCCGAAGTCGACCGCCTTTCGGGGGCAGCTGCGGCAGGGCTCCTTCATCCAGCTGTCGCCCCGGAAGGCACGGAACGCAGTCGGACTCGCGCCAGATCCAGTCGAGGGAGCGGGTTTGCGACGTTGTCAAACTGGAGCGTGGTGATACCTGTGGCCCCGTGGCACGGGAGGACGTTCCCGTTCGGAGTAACCACGAGGTAGAGCTTTCCCCAGCCCCCGTAGCATGCCTTCGGAAACGGCTCGTAGTAATCCGGCAGCACATACGTGATCTGCATCCTCCCGCGGTACTGCTGGACCGCGCGTTCGGCAATTTCCCGGGAGCGCTCGACCTGCTCTCTGGTCGGCATCAGCGCAGCACGATTTTCCAGTCCCACCCGTAGTACTGGGTGTTCGCCAGCTCGACACGGTTGGCGCCCAGGTCCGCCGCCAGTTCAATGATGCTGCCGATACGATCCAGATTGGCGCGGTGGAGCACCACGTTGACCGTGAAGGCAAAGCCGAGTTCGCGTACGATGGCAGCGGCAGCCTCTTTGTGCTTGACTGACCTTACCCCCGCAATGCGCTCCGCGACCTCGGGGTCGGAATCCTGGATGGAGATCTGAATGTGCTCCAGCCCGCCACGTCTTGAGCCGCTCGGCGCGGGCGCGGGTGAGGCCCAACCCGGAGGTAACCAGGGTCGAGTAGAGCCCTTCGGCCCGGGCGTGGGCTGCGAGCTCCTCGAGGTCCTTCCGCAGCAGCGGCTCGCCGCCCGAGAGGCCCAGTTGCAGCACTCCCAGCTCGCGCGCCTGGGTGAAAACGCGTTTCCAGTCATCGGTCGGGAGCTCGCTCTCGGCCCTGATCAGCTCCAGGGGGTTGGAGCAGTAGGGGCAGTGCAGCGGGCAACGGTGAGTCAGCTCCGCCAGAAGCGTGGTAGGGATGTCACCGGGCACGAATCAGCTCCCTCTCTGCCATCAGCTTCAGGTATTCGGTCACGTCGTCACTGACGTCGGCCTGGTAGCGCTCGGTCAGAATTCGGACGATTTGCGCGACGCTGTTGCTGCCATCGCACAGCTCCAGGATGGCAGCGCCGGTGTCGTTCAGCAGGACGGCGCCCTCCGGGTACAGCAGCACGGGGCGCTGTCGGACCGGATCAAAGTGCAGCCGGGTCATGCGCCAGAGCTTCGGAATGGAATCCGGAGTCAGCAGGCGGGGGTCAACGGCCTCGCTCACGCGTCACCGTATGCATGATGGATCGTATCGATCATCACCCAGAGCATCTCCAGCTTGAACCTCAGGGCTTCGAAGGCCCGCCGCTGGGTGTCGACGGTGGTACAGTGCCGCTGAACCAGCTGAAGCCCCTGCTGACTGTCGCGCGGAGCCTGGACCAGACGACTCTGGAAGTAGTCCAACGCTCCGGGCTTGATCCAGGGATAGTGCGCCGGAAAGGCGGCGATCCGCTTCCGCATGAGGTCAGGCGCAAACAGCTCGGTCAGCGATGACGCTACGGCGTCGATCCACGGCCGGGTCTTGCAGAACGTGACATATGACTCTGCCGCGAGCCGAACGCCAGGCAACACGTGACGCTCGTCTTCCATCTCGTCTCGCGGAACACCGAGCGCCTCACCCAGCCGGATCCACATTTCGATTCCACCGGTGCCCGGCCCGGTACCGTCGTGATCGACAATGCGCTGCATCCACTGCCGCCGCACTACCGGATCGGGGCAGTTCGAGATGATGGCCGCATCCTTCCTGGGTATGGCGCGCTGATACGCCAGCCGGTTGGCTACCCAGCCCTGAAGTTGGGTGGGCGTGAGCCTGCCTTCGTGCATCAGCTGGTGAAAGGGATGCCGGGCGTAGTACGACGTGCTGAACGAGCGCAGGCTCTCCGCCAGTGCCTCGGAACCGAGCGGCCGGTCAAGCCGGGGAATCGGTGGCGGTGGCGGCGCCGAGAGCGCGGAGGCGGCGAGTCCGATGGTCATAGTCTCAGACGGTGAAGGTCATGCCGTCGGCTCCGACGGTAAGCCCTGCACGCTCGACGATCGCCCGCTCAGGCGAGTCCTCGAGCAGGATGGGATTGGTGTTGTTGATGTGGGTATAAACCTTCTTCGGGCGGGTCAGACGGGACAACCGGGAAAGGGTCCCGCTCGGGCCGGAGATCGGCTGGTGATCCATCTCCCGGGCCCGCCGGTCACCGATACCGAGTGAGATCAGCTCGTCGTCGGTCCAGAAGGTTCCGTCGAACAGCACCAGGTCGGTCTGCGCCATGCGCTCGAGCAGGCGCCGTCCAGCTCGCCACAGCCGGGGATGTAGGCGCAGGATCCGCCGCTTTCGCGGTCGACCAGTATCAGTCCTACGGTATGGCCGGGGGCACCTTCTCGCATGAACCGGGGTGCGCCAGCGGGCACCTCGAACGGCTCGATGGCGATGCCGCTCGACTCCCCATTGCGGTATCCGAGCGGAGTGGAGCGGCCGATTTCCATCTCGGTGACGTCCACCCGAGCGAAAGCCTGCGTCACTGGAAGGATCCGCGAATCCTGCTCGAGAATCCGCCGAACCGCGGCGGTCGCCAGCAGCTGGAGGTGTCGGGCCTCGCGGAGCAGCACGATGCCAAGCGTGTGGTCAAGCTCCGCGTCGGTGGTCACGATTCCTTCCACTGGCACGTGTCGCACTCCGGCTGGAATCGGGCCAGGAAGACAGTCGAGCTGGTCGTGAACGTCCGGCGAGGCGTTGAGCAGAAACCAGCGCTCCCCGTCTACGCTGACAGCTGCGGACGATTGCCGCCTCCGCACGGCCCGTTGGGGAGCGGTACGCGCCGCCCGGCAGATGGGGCACCAGCAATTCCACTGCGGAAATCCCCCACCAGCGGCAGTACCCAGTAGTACGATGTGCACGGGGATAGCCGAAGGGCCCGCTTCTCACGGGCCCTTGACTCAGCGCTGGCTAGAGGGTTGCAACGTACGCGGTGACTTCCATCGTGACGGCCACAACTTCTGCTTCCGGCTTGGTCCATGCCATGTAGTGCGCTCCGCAGTTGATGGTAGATCGTCGATCGAGTGGGTGCTTTGACCCAGTCGGACCAGGATCTGACCCGACCACACCCTCGGTATGGCAGGCGCCGTGCCAACAGTGACCAGGCCGGTCCCGCAGAGTCCTAACTCGTTGAGGGCATGAACAGCTGGAGGGAACCAAGCCAGACGGAGCTGGCCTCACAGACAGGTGGGTGAAAAGACCGGCTGGGTGTTTTCACCCACTCTGGATGCCGAACTTCTTCAGCCTATAGCGCAGGGTGTCCCGACTGATGCCCAGCCGTTGCGCTGCGCGGGTCTGATTGCCCCCGGCATCTCGCATGGCGCGCTCTATCAGGCCCCGTTCGACCTGGGTCAGGTCGGTGCTCTCAGCGGACTGCTCAGCCGGTCCCAGCGCGGCTCCGCTCGCCGCCTGCCGTTGTTCGGCGACGCTCGCTGGAGCCGGCTCCGGCACGGCTTTCATTGGCGCTGCCACCGAGAGGTGCTCGACAGTGAGGGTATCGTCCCGGCTCCAGAGCACTGCCCGCTCGATGACGTGGCTCAGCTCCCGCACGTTCCCGGGCCATGGATACGAGAGCAACACGGCGCGGGCGCGGTCGTCGATTCGCCGAACGTCCTTTCCATACTTCGTGCTGAACCGCCGGAGAAAGTGCTGCGCCAGCACCAACGTATCGTCGCCTCGTTCGCGGAGCGGCGGCAGGTGAAGCAGGATGACCGCCAGGCGGAAGTACAGGTCGCTTCGGAAGCGATTCTGCTGAACCTCCTGCTCGAGGTCACGGTTGGTCGCGGCAAGGATCCGGACGTTGATCTTCCGGTCCCGGATGCCCCCTACCCGGCGGATCGTTCGCTCCTCGATCGCCCGCAGGAGCTTTCCCTGGAGCGACAGCTCCAGATCCCCGATCTCGTCGAGGAAGAGAAATCCGCCCTCCGCCGCCTCAAAGAGGCCGATCTTCGATTCCTTGGCATCAGTGAATGCGCCGCGCTCATGGCCGAAGAGCTCGGCTTCCATGAGGTTGGCCGGCAGCGCGGTGCAGTTGACATCGATGAATGGCTTGGCCGAGCGGGGCCCCGAGCTGTGGAGCGTCCGTGCCACCAGCCCCTTTCCGGTTCCGGTCTCACCCGTAATCAGTACCGGCGGCGTCTCGTCGAGCGCGGCAATCTGGCGGACCTGCTCCAGCACCGACCGCAGGGCGGGCGAGTTGCCGAGTATGCCGGAGGAGGGCGCTTCGCTTCCTGCCCTCCGCCGATAATACGATAGCTCCTGTTTCAATAGCGCGGTTTCCTGGGCCCGATCCGCCAGCAGCTTGAGCTCCTCCAGATCCACCGGCTTCTTCATGTAATCGAAGGCGCCCAGCTTGACCGCTTCGACGGCGCCCTCGATGGTGCCGTGTGCCGTCATGATGATGACGGGAATGGCGGGATCGAACTCCCGAATTCGGCGCAGCAGGTCTATGCCGCTCATGCCGGGAAGCCTTACGTCGGCGAACACCACATCCGGACGCAGACTTTCGACCAGCTCCATGGCCTTTTCGGCATCGCCTGCCACTTCGGCGTCGTAGCCTGCTTCGGCCATGAACGTCTTGATGGCCCGAGCCAGGGTTCGCTCGTCGTCAACGATCAGGACCGTGGAGCCGCTCACGCCGGAACTCCGGTTTCAGCCGCGGCAACCGGAAGCGAGATTTTGACCGTGGTGCCGGCCGGCGTGCTGACGATCTCCAGCCCGCCACCGTTCTGCTCGACATAGCGCTTGGCGATGGCAAGGCCCAGCCCGGTACCGTCGGAGCGGGTGGTAAAGAACGGCTCGCAAACCGAGGGGAGGACGTTGTCGGGGATACCTCCGCCGGTGTCGCCAATTTCGATGGTCACCCGGTTGCCCGATCCACTCGCTCCGTTGAACGACGCGGCAACCCGGAGGCGGCCCCCGCCCGGCATCGCGTCGAGCGCATTGGAGATGATTTCCACCACCGCCTGCTCCAGCTGCATGGGATCGATCCGTACCTCGGGGAGAGACGGCGGCAGGTCCAGGTCCAAGTTCACACGCCGTTCCTTCAGTGGCTCGGAGAACGCCGGAAGCAGTCCCTGGACCAGGCGGGGAACGCTCTCGCTCAGAGGATGAAATGGTGCCGGACGTGAGAAGCTCAGCAGGTGGGTGATGCGGCGGTCGAGGCGGTCGACCTCCTCCACGATGGCATCGAGGTGCTCGGCGGATGAGGGCGAGTCGGGGTGGCGGCGAACGACCTGCGCCGCGGCGCGCAGGCTGGCCAACGGGTTGCGGAGCCCGTGCGCCACGGCGGCGGCCATTTCACCGATCGAAGCGAGCTTCTCGGACTGGACCAGCTGCGCCTGGGTCCGCTCCAGCTGGGAGATTTTGGCTTCCAGCTGCTGGTTGAGACGGAGCATTTCGGCCCGGGACTGCCGCAGGTTGTCGGTCATCCCGGCGAAGGCCCGAGCCAGCTCGCCGATCTCGTCCCTCGACTCTGAGGTGATAGGGTGATCGAGCTGGCCGGCGCCGACTACCGACATGGCCCGGGTCAACTGGCTTACCGGCCGCGCCAGACTACGAGAGATCAGCCAGGATCCGAGCAACCCGGCGGCCAGGGTGAGAACCACGATCAGGAGAAGGACCCGCTCCTGGTTGGCCAGGATTTCCTCGAGCCGAGTATAGGCGCCGCGCACACTCGACTCGCGGGCCCGCCGGTAGATGTCACGGTTCAGCTGGGTCAGCGCCGGCTGGAGCCGACCCTTCAGCTCCTGCTGAGCCATGGCGTAGGCCTCCTGCCGGCGACCGGAATCGTAGAGCCGAAAGATGCCGGCCCCCGTGGTCTGGATTTGACGCTGGATCCCCGCCACGCTCTCGGCCATCGCCCGCTCGTCCGGACGCAACTCTTCAGCCCAGCGCCGCTGCCAGATAGTCCACGACCTGCCCTCCCAGCCGGAACTCCTCTTTAGAGGCTCGGATCCATGCCGCTGAGATAGCGCCAGATGATCTCCGTCTGATCGAACATCGCGGTCTCCAGCTCCGCGTAGGTCCGGGTCCGGGCCATACTCTCGCCCAGCGCCTGGAGGGCGCGACGTTCCAGGAGGTTGCTGCGGATCGCCTCCGCCCCGACCATGAGGGCAGGGAGGACCATGAGCGAGAAGCCGAGCAGGAGTTTGCGCTGGAAGGTCACGGCTCAAAGCTAACCGGTACTGCAGCACTCGGTTAGAAGCCCTACGCTGGTGGCCATGCCGGGGAATAAGCCACAGATCAACACGGACAAACACGGATTGAAGCACTTCGAGATAACGGAGAAGATCATCGGTGTGTTCTATGGTGTATACAATGAGCTCGGGCCGGGCTTTCTGGAGTCGGTCTACGTGGAGTCTCTGCGGATCGCGCTGGTTCAGGCTGGCTTGAGTGTCGATAAGGAGTGCGCGGTAACGGTCCACTTTCGTGGCGCTGCCGTTGGCAGGTTTCGGGCTGACTTGGTGGTAGAAAAGGCGATCCTGATCGAGGCCAAGGCATGTCCAAAACTGCACCCGCAGCATGTGGCCCAAACTCTGAATTATCTTCGAGCCACCCCTTTAGAAATTGGTCTACTCCTGAACTTCGGATCCCATCCGCAGTTCAGGCGCCTGCTCTTCGATAATCCCCGAAAGAGCCGGTTGGTTGGTGATGCCAATGCACCATGGCACCAGAAGTGAGGCCACATCTGTGTTCATCCTTGTTGATCAGTGGCTTCTGGGTCTTTTCTCTTGCTCCACCAGACTCAACTCCATACTTTGTGTCAACCAACCTGCCTTCGGAGGTCCTGCCGATGTCGGAAGCATTCCTCAGCTCCGACGACTTCGACGAACAAGCCCATCACCTCTACAACGAAGGCCGCTACGATGAAGCTCTGACCATCCTGAAGGAAGGCATCACCCTCTATCCCCATGCAGTCGAGCTCCATATCGGCACTGCCTACGCGCATCTCGCGCGTGAGGAGTTCGCTTGGGCGCGCCGCAGCTTCGAGCAAGCCCTTTCCCTCGATCCCGATCACGAAGACGGGCTCGCCGGCCTCGGCGAGACCCTGCTCAAACTGGGAGATCGTGACGGCGCCATGCGAGCCGTCGAGCGGATCCTGCAGCTCGGCTTTCAGGACGACCATGAGCTGATGCTCCAAGTCGGCCGAGCGCTGTTCCGTGAGGGGCTGGTAGCGCCGGCGCACCGGTTCTTCGATCTGGCCGCCGCCGCCCACCCAGAGTCGCCCGATGCCGCCGCGTGTCTGGGCTACGCCTCACACCGCATGGGTAACGATGCCGGCTCGCTCTACTGGCTCCGTCGGGCCCTGGAAATCGACGCCGGCTACAGCGAAGCTCGTATCTACCTGGCCAATCTGCTGTACGACCGGGGAGAGTCCGAGGCCGCCCTGCATCATCTGGAGCGGACCCAGCCGGAAGATCACTTCGATGAGCTGGGCATCTGGCGCCACATTGAGCTGAAGAAGAACATCTACCGGCTCCCGGACGAAGATCCTGAGCTGGCACCCTGGCTGCTTCGATTGGGAGAAGTAGTGGGCGAGCCGGACGCCATAGACCTGCTCCTGGCCGAAGTAGAGGCCCAGCAGGCGGACGGAGGAGTGCGCGACCCGTACCAGTTGGAGCTGTTCGGGACCCTCCTGAGCGAGTTGCACGCCATGCAGAAGAAGCCGGGTCAGGGTGAGCAGCACCTGGTCATGACTCTTGCCGGCAACAGCATTCGAGGTACCTGGGACGAGATCCTGATGCAGATGAAGGCCGCCGATCGCGAGTGGGCCCAGGGATCCCTGATCGATTTCATGGCAAGTCTGGCGCGCAGGGGACAAACCGAGACCGGTGTCATTATTCCCACGACCAACGCCGAAGCTTTCGTCCGGGGAAGCGCCGAGGCGGGAGTGCTGCGGATACTGCAGTGAGAGGGGAGAAGTAAGAAGTGAGAAGTAAGAAGTAAGAGGCCAACAACGAGCGACGAGCGGGGTATCCGGTTAGCTTTTTCGGGTTTCCCGCTCTCTCTTATCCAGGGTTATAGCACAATGACGGCCTCTCGCTCCCTCTCACCACTCACCTCTCACCCCTCACCGCTCTGGACCGCCGGAGTCCTACGCGAAGTCCTTCCCAACGGTCTTACCCTGCTCGTCAAGCCGGATCACTCAGCGCCAGTCGTTGCGGTCGTGACCCATGTGAAGGCCGGCTTCTTCGACGAGCCGGACCGATGGGCCGGCATCTCGCACGTCCTGGAGCACATGTTCTTCAAGGGGACGGGGCGTCGGGGCGTCGGCGCAATTGCACGAGAGACCAAGGCCGCCGGGGGTTATCTCAACGCAGGTACCGGGTACGACCATACCTCGTACTTCACGGTACTGCCGTCATCGGGACTGGCGGCCGCGCTCGACATCCAGTCCGATGCCCTCCGTAACTCGATCATCGATCCGGGCGAGCTCGCGCGCGAGCTCCAGGTGATCATCCAGGAAGCAAAGCGCAAACGGGACACCCCGGGTGCGGTGGCCCACGAAACCTTGCACGAGCTGATGTTCGACCGGCACCGCATCCGCCGCTGGCGCATCGGTACCGAGGAGCAGCTGGCGCGGCTGACTCGGGATGACCTGTGGAGCTACTACCGGTCCCGCTACGTCCCGGGGCGAACCATCGTCTCGATTGTAGGGTCTTTCGAGCCGGAGCACGCCTTGGAGCTGGCACGCGTCGCGTACGGCGACTGGGCCGTCGCTCCGGGGGCGGTGGACCGGTCACCGGAGGAGCCGCCCCGGCGTGAGGTCCGGGCTCGGACCCTGCGGGGTGATATCACGCACGCCGAGCTGGTGCTGGGTTGGCGGGTGGTCCCGCCCCTGCACGAGGATGCTCCAGCGCTTGATGTCGCGGCGGCCGTCCTGGGGTTGGGACGGGGTAGCTGGCTCTACCGCATCCTCAGGGAAGCCGGGGTTGTGACCTCCGTCTCCGCCCACAACTACGCGCCCACCGAGCTCGGCGTCTTCAGCATCGGGGCCGATCTGGTTCCAGCAAGAGTCCCTGAGGCCATCGAGCTCGTCGCCGACAATGTGTCCCGGCTGACCCTGCTGGGGGCTGCGGCCGAAGATCTGGATCGGGCTCGTACGCTGCTTCGAGCCCGCTGGGGCCGGCAGATGGAATCCATGGAAGGGAAAGCGTCAGCCTTTGCCGCGGCGGAGGCCCTCGATCACGTCTCGTTCCTCGATCGGGAGTATGAGGCTTTGTGGAAGGTAGGACCTGATGAAGTGCGTGCGGCGGCGGGCAGATACCTCCAGCCTGACAACGTCTCCGCAGTGGCGTACCTGCCTGACAACGAGGGTGCGGATGTAACCGCCGAGGGACTCGAGCGCTCGTTTGCCGTCACCGCGCTCCGAAAAGATGCCCCGACTCTGGTGGTGAGGCCAAGACCGCGCGCCGCCCTCAGCATGACAGGGAACCGGCAGGCAGAAGTGCTGCACACAGCGCTACCCGGGGCCGATCTGCTGGTGCGGCGGAAGGGAGGAGTTCCCCTGGTTACCCTCGGCATCTATGTGCCCCGAGTGCAGCCCGATCCTCCAGCCCAGGCTGGAATCGGTGCTTTAGTGGTCCGTAGCGCGGTGCGTGGCGCCGGTGATCTCGACGCCGGAAGCCTTGCTTTCGCGTTCGAGCAGCTGGGGGGGACGTTGAGCCCGGCGGCGGCTTCGGATTGGGTCGGGTTCTCCACGACCGTCCTCTCCGAGCACCTGGCCGCTGCTGCAGCGCTCCTCGACCTGGTCTTTACGCAGCCGCTTCTGAGTGACACCGAGGTCAGCACCGAGCGAAGTCTCATGGTGACCGAGGCCGAGCAGGTGGCGGATGACATGTTCCGCTACCCCTTCCAGCTCGCCTTTACCGGCGCCTTCGGGAAGGTCAGCTATGGGCTCCCGGTCAGCGGTCTTCCCGACACTCTCCCGACCATCTCCACGGCCGACGCGCGAGCGTGGCACCGCGCGATGCTCGGCATCCGCCCCGTGGTGATCGCGGTGGGAGACGTAGACGTCGAGGAAGCCAGTTCGGTGCTGGCCGGGCAGTTCAGCGAGCGGGCAGCGGCCCAGCGCGGCCCGGCCCTCCCGCCGCTTGCGTGGGCCGGCCCTCTGGGCGATGCATCGGTCGAAATAGTCGAGCGGGAGAAACAACAGTCGGCCTTTGCGATGGCCTTTCCTGGCCCGGCCCGGCGTGATCCCGATCGGGCTGGAGCAGAGGTGTGGGCCGCCGTGGCGAGCGGGCTCGGTGGACGGATGTTCGAGGCACTGCGGGACCGGCAGTCTCTGGCCTACACGGTTATGGCCTCCAGCTGGCAGCGAGGCCGGGCGGGCGCGCTGCTCACCTATATCGCAACCTCGCCTCAGAGGGAAGATGAGGCTCGCGCCGCCATGCTGGAGGAGCTCGATCGTTTTACTCGCGAGCCGGTGAGCCGGTCCGAACTGGAGCAGGCAACGAACTATCTCGCCGGTCAGGCGGAAGTAGGGCGGCAGAGTGCGGCGGCACTGGCCGGAGAGATTCGGGAGGCGTGGCTCACCGGAAACGGCCTGGGCGACCTGGAGAACCCGGCAGCCGCCTTCCGCGCCGTCACGGTGGAGGATGTCCTTCGGGTAGCGCAGCGCTATCTGGTGCCGGGGCAACGGGCCGAGGGGGTCGTCCGGGGCAGCCGGCTTAGCTCCCCAGTCGCCGGCTGATCACATCGATCCCCTTCCAAACGTCGGCGGGGGCCCGTGCGATGATTTCCACCAGACACGCTCCCTCGGATGGAGCGCAGTGCAGCACGATGTGCCCTTCGAGGCAGAGAAGGGCCACGGCGATGCCGCCAGCCCCTTCCCGAACTACGGGCGGCCCCAGCGACGGCATGCCGACCGCGCCCGCCGCCGCCACCACCAAACCCGAGAGCGCGAGGGTGTCCCGCAGCCGCGCAGGATCGATCGAGGTGAATTCCAGCAGCTGGTGATTGAACGTGGCGCTCACGGACGACCGCCGGCCTCACGCCTGGGCGGGCGACGCCGCCACGGCATCGCGGTAACCTTCCGGTACGCCGACATCGTAGAAATGAGCCGGATTGATCACTCCCGCGAGAGCCTCCCGCCGGGCTAGGTTCTGAAGCACCGGTACATCGTCGAGCTCGGCGCCCGGTGCCAGCGCCCGCCCCAGCTCCTCGAATTCGTCGAGCACGTTGCCCGAGAACGCCATCCTCCCAATCGGCGTCACCGCCACCTCGTCACCCGCGGTATCGAACCGTCCCGCGCCCTTGTCCGCAACAGCCACGACCCGCAGTGTTCCGTCGGCCGCCTTCCGCACCGAGGCTCGCCCCGTCGCGCCCTTGGAGCCGGCATTCTTGCGTTCGATTTCTGCCAGCAACACCGTGGCGAGGCCGGTGGACCGAAAGGCCGCGAGTACCGCTGCCGACGGGTTGGGTCCGTGGAAGAGATTGTCAGGCAGCACCGCTATGAAGGGAGCACCCGCCAGGTTGTCCCGGGCCCGGAGCAGCGCATCGCCGAGGCCACGGGGATGATCCTGGGGGACGAACTCCAGCTCCAGCGGGCCCTGGTAGTTGCGCGCCACTGCCTCCAACATCGGTTTGTGCGGATTGGTAATAATGATGGCCCGAAGCAGGCCCGCGTCGGCGGCTTCATCGAGGCTCCAGTACAGCACCGGTTTGAGGCCGACCGGAAGCATTTCCTTCGGAAGCCAGCGGGTGATCGGGTGCAGCCGAGTGCCGAGTCCTCCGCAAGGAATCACTGCCGTATCGATCATCATGGGAGGTCCTGCGTCACGAAATCAGCGCGAGGGCGGAGGACAGACCTGAGTATCTTGCACGCTCACGTTTGGGAGGGAGCTGCGTGTCCGAAGCTAGTCCTGGTCCTATAGGCGAGCAAGGTGCCGTTCGTTGGACCGCGGCCGACGTGCTCAGCTTCATGCGCATCCCGCTGGCGGCGGCGTTCGTGGTTGTGACCGACACCGGTTGGCGGCTTGCCATTGTCGCTGCTGCTGCGGCCACCGATCTGCTGGATGGGCCGATCGCCCGCCGAGTCGGCAGCTCTGCCTACGGCCCGGTGCTGGATCCTATCGCGGACAAGGTCTTCATGGCAGCGGCCGTAGGAGTGGTGGCATTTTCCGGCAGCCTGGAACCGGTAGAAATAGCGGGGGTGCTCCTCCGCGACATCGTCGCCGCGCTTGCGTTCGCCGCGACCTTCTTCTCTGAGGAACCGCGGGCCATACCGGCGCGCTGGAGCGGCAAGGCGGTCACAGTGGCGCAGATTCTGACCCTGGTGGCTTTCCTCCTACACTCCCCCTATCTCCGACCCATCGCCTGGGCCACTACGATCATCGCCGTGTTCTCAATACTCGACTACGTCCGGGCGGCCCCCCGCGCCCAGCGTCGGGTGGGTCGCTGATGGCAGAGACCAAGCGCGTATCGCTCAGATGGGAGGAGGGGCTGCGGTTTGCGGGAGGCGCCCCCGGCGGCGCCGTGGCCATTGTGGATGGAGACAACGCGGCCGCTCCCGGCCCGATGCTTACCCTCCTGCTGGCAGCGGGCTCCTGCAGTGGGTCCGACGTGGTGCTCATCCTCCAGAAGATGCGGGTTCAACTCCGGGAGCTTCGGATCGACGTCACGGGACAGCGTCGTGAGCAGGAGCCCCGGCGCTACACCGCGATCCACTTCGACTATCGTGTCGGCGGAGAGGGACTGGACCAGACTAAGGCCGACCGGGCAGTGAGCCTCTCAGTCGAGAAGTACTGCTCCGTGATCCACTCTCTTGCGCCCGATATCGCCATTACCTATGCGGTTACTGTCGCCTGAGCTGGTGCTGGCGACAGTGGTGGCAGTGGGCTGGCCCCCACCGATGCCGGCACAGCAGGCTCGGGAGATCGGGGTTCAGGCGCTAGCGACCGCCTCGGACCCGGGGCTCGTCGTCGGGGCCCTGTATGCCGGGTTGCGGCCCTCCACCCGGACCCGGCTGTCGGTGTCGGCCGGAGCAGGTATTTCCTCGGGAGAGGCCGCAGTGCGGGGCGAGCTGCTGGGGCACTTTCTTCTCAGTCCGAACAAGCTGGTTGGAACTGGACTCTACTTCGCCGGTGGCGTGGCCGTGGTGGCGGGCCCGGTTGAACGAGGGTATCTGGTTCTCACCTTCGGTATCGAAGATCGTCCCGGCGCCGCGAGCGGTTGGATGGCGGAGCTTGGTGTTGGAGGAGGTGTCCGGGTGGCCCTGGGATATCGCTGGCGGGGGCGGCGGCAGGCAGCTCTCCCGTGAAAACAAAAACGCCCCGGAATCTCCGGGGCGTTCCATCACATGGTTCGGCAGATCAGGCCGCGCCGGACTCCACAGTATCCACTCGCCGCACCGGCTGGCAGTAGCGCTCGCCGAGCAGGCGGAGCTGAGCCTGCTGTTCTGAGGTCAGGTCCTCGTAGCGCTCAGCGATGTAGCCCATTGTGTCGTCGAACCAGTCCTTCTGGTGCTCCGGCAAGGCATCGATCACCCCACAGCGGAGGATGTGACTGAACAACTCGTCCCGCGCCTGGGCGAACGACGCCGCCTCAGGGGCACTTCTGATCGGCTTCTTGTGCATGCACCTTCCTCTGGCAACAAATGATTATACTCTTGACCCCACGTAAGATAACCTCTTGCACCATTTGGTGCAAACGCTCATTTGGCGACCAATTATCTTTATCAGCCGGTATTACTTGAACTTGAGCGGGGGCCTCGCTGCGCCCTCGAGGTAGCCATGGCAGAGCATGACGAGGTGTACGGTGAGGAAAGAGCCCGGCGTCTGGCCGCCCTGCTCAGGGCGCTGGCCGCCCGGATCCAGGAGCTCGATCAGGCGGGGCAGTTGCTCGGGGGTGGTCCCGAGCTTCTACGCATGATGGGCGATGCCCGGAGCGAGCTTTTTCATTACGAGGTTCGCAGCACCTACGATACTCCGGAGATCGCGGACAGCCGGCGCATCGTGGAGGAGGCCCAACATCAGGATTCCTTTCTACCCGATGACCCGGAGGACGAAGAGCCATGGCGGCGACCCAGGCCGGAATGAAACGCTTCTATACCCTGTTCGCAGTGCTGGTGGTCGTGGGTCTGGGTGCGTTGGGCTACCTTCTGACCCGTCCGGCCACCGTCAGCATTCCGGCCAACGTGACGGTCCAACCTTCCGACACCTCGGGATTTGCCGGGTACGTCAAGGGTTCCGGCACCGCCCCGGTCGAAATTACGGAGTACGCGGACTATCAGTGCCCTTTCTGCCAGACGTTCGCCACGCTGCAAATGCCCACCATCGAGGAGCGGCTCATCAACACCGGTCGGCTCCGTTGGCGCTATCGGGATTTTCCGCTCCAGATGCACCCCTTTGCCAGGCTGGCCGCGCATTCGGCTGCCTGTGCTGACGAGCAGGGGAAATACTGGCAGCAGCATGACCGGATCTACCAGGGTCAGTCTGAATGGTCGGCGGCGAGCAATGCGGCTCCCGACTTTCGGAGGTACGCCCAGTCGGCAGGATTGGATCTGGGCCGCTACGATTCCTGCATGAAGTCCGGCAAATTCGCGGGCCGGATCCAGGCGGACTATAACTCCGGGGTCGCATTGGGCGTCAGCTCCACTCCGACGCTGGTGGTCAATGGGCGGTTGTACCGCGGACGGTTCGATTCGGACGCCGTTACCAAACTGGTGGACTCGCTGGCACGCAACAGCGCTCGATGATCTATCGGATGAGCGCGGCGCTGCTGAGCCTCGCCGGCCTCTTCATCTCCGCGTACCTGTATCTCTATAAGATCGGCAAGATCGGAGCTCTGGCCTGTGGAACGGGCGGGTGTGAGACGGTGCAGTGGAGCCCCTGGAGCCGGGTGGCAGGCATCGAGGTCTCGCTCATCGGCCTGTTGGGCTATGCCGCGCTGCTGGGGGTGAGCCTGGTCTCGTTGCAGCACGCCCATTCCTTCCGGCGGGGGCCGATTCTCCTCCTCGCCGCTCTGTCCGGGATCGCCGTTTTCTTCACCATCTATCTCACGTATCTGGAGCTGTTCGTCATCCACGCCATCTGCCGCTGGTGCGTGGCCTCGGGTGTAATCATCGTTGCCATCTTTCTGGTGTCGCTGCTGGATCTGCGCCGGCTGAAGCGGGCACCGATCTGATGTCCGCCGATCCGAAGGAGTCTTCCCGGGGGCGCCGGCTGGCGATCCTGGCGCTCGGCGCGCTCGGGGTCGTGTATGGCGATATCGGTACCAGCCCGCTTTACGCCTTGAAGGAATGTTTCATTGGCCCCCACGGAGTGGCGGTCACGAAATCGAACGTCCTGGGCGTGCTGTCGCTGATCTTCTGGTCGCTCAACTTTGTGGTGACGTTGAAGTACCTCACGGTGGTCATGCGGGCGGACAACCGGGGAGAGGGTGGCATCCTAGCGCTGCTCGCGCTGGTTCGACCGCACGGAGAGGGGAGGCCCCCGGGTGCCTACCGTTGGCTGATCGCCACCGGCCTGTTCGGCGCCGCGCTCCTCTACGGAGACGGCATCATCACGCCCGCGATCTCGGTTCTGGGTGCGGTAGAAGGTCTGAGCATCGCGACTCCCGCACTCGAGGGATGGATCGTCCCCATTGCGGTCGTCATCATCTCGGGGGTTTTCGCGGTACAACGTCACGGCACGACGGGAGTCAGCAGGATCTTTGGGCCGATCACCACCATCTGGTTCGCTTGATCGCGGTGCTGGGTGTGATGGGGATTCTCAAGCACCCGTCGGTCCTCGAGGCGCTCAACCCGTGGCACGCGGGCAGCTTCTTTGGCGTGAGGGAGCCGAGGGCCTGATGGTCCTGGCGGCAGTGGTGCTGGTGGTTACCGGTGGCGAAGCGCTTTACGCCGATATGGGTCACTTCGGGAAGAGGCCGATTCGGCTCGCCTGGTATGCCGTGGTTCTTCCAGCCCTGGTGCTCAACTACTTCGGACAGGGCGCCATTCTGCTGGAGTCACCAGCCGCCGCCCGCAATCCTTTTTACTCCCTGGTTCCGGGCTGGGCGCTCTATCCGATGGTTGCCGTGGCAACCGGGGCGGCGATCGTCGCTTCCCAGGCTCTGATCTCAGGCGCCTTCTCTCTCACCCGCCAGGCCGTGCAGCTCGGCTATTGCCCCAGGGTGAACATCGTGCACACATCGAGTCGCACGATCGGTCAGATCTATGTCCCGCAGGTCAACAATGCGCTGTGGATTTGCTGCGTCGGCCTGGTGCTCGTCTTCCAGTCGACGACCAACCTTGCCGCCACCTATGGGGTCGCGGTAACCGGTACCATGACGACCACCACGTCCTGCTGCTGGTGGTGGCGCGGACCCGCTGGAAGTGGAGTCTATGGAAGGTGGCGCTCCTCGGCACGGTATTCCTGGTGTGGATCTGGCCTTCCTCGGCGCCAACCTGTTCAAGATCCCCGACGGCGGCTGGTTCCCGCTTCTGGTCGCCATGATCGTGTACCTGTTCATGTCCACCTGGAAGAAAGGGCGAGCCCGGCTGTCCGAGATCGTGCTGGAAAACACTCTCCCCATCGACATCTTCCTGGCCGACATCGCGAAACGTAAGCCGCTGCGCGTCCCGGGCATCGCGGTCTTCCTGACGTCGGTGCGGGGAGGGGCGCCGCCGGTACTGCTGCATCACCTCAAGCACAACAAGGTGCTGCACGAAAAGGTGATCCTGCTTTCCGTGGCGAGCGAAGAGATCCCTCAGGTGGAAGACGGCGAGCGGGTACAGTACCGGGAGCTGGGAGAGGGCTTCTGCGAGGTCGTGGCGACCTACGGGTTCATGGAGACGCCGGACGTGCCAGCCATGCTTCAGTCGCTGCGGCTGGCCTACGGCGACGGGCGGGAGCTGCGGGTGGAGGTCATGGCCACTTCGTTTTACCTGGGGCGGGAGACCTTGATCCCGGTCGACCGGCGCAAGCGCTCCGGGAATGCCGGCTCGGCCGGGAGGCAGCGAAACAGCTCCCGCCCCGTCATGCCTCGGTGGCGGAAGAAGCTGTTCATCTTCATGACCCGTAACGCGCAGTCCGCAACGGCGTTCTTCGGGCTGCCGCCCAACCGGGTGGTGGAGCTCGGCGCGCAGATACAATTTTAGTCGGGAGCTGGGAGCTGGGAGCCTGCGAGCTGGGACCTAGGGTCAGCTCCCGGCTCCCAGCTCCTAGCTCTCTTTCTCCTCATACATCTCCTTCAACCGATTTACGACCGCCGGGTCCGCCAGCGTGGTCGTGTCCCCCAGGGTGCGGCCCTCGGCGATGTCCTTGAGCAGCCGGCGCATGATCTTCCCGCTCCGGGTTTTGGGCAGGTCGGCTGAGAAGAGGATATCGTCGGGCCGGGCGATGGCCCCGATCTTCCTGGCGACGTGATTCTTGAGCTCGTCGTTCAGCGCGGTACTGGCCTGCCGTCCCTCTTTCAGGGTGACGAACGCCGCCAGAGCCTGTCCCTTCAGCTCGTGGGCCCGGCCCACCACGGCGGCTTCGGCCACGGCAGGATGATCCACTAGCGCACTCTCTACCTCCATCGTTCCAATCCGGTGGCCGGCAACGTTCAGCACGTCGTCCACCCGGCCCAGAATCCACCAGTAGCCGTCGTCATCCAGCTTGGCTCCGTCGCCGGCGAAATACCGGCCGGGAAACCGGCTCCAGTAGGTCTGCTGGTAGCGCTCGTCGTCGCCATAAATGGTGCGCAGCATGCCGGGCCACGGCTGGGTTAGCGTGAGAAACCCGCCTCCCTTCTCCAATGGCTTGCCGGAGTTATCGACCAGCTCAGCGGAAATGCCTGGGAATGGCACGGTGGCCGACCCCGGCTTGGTGGTGGTTACCCCGGGCAGCGGCGTGATCATGATCCCGCCGGTCTCGGTCTGCCACCACGTATCCACAATGGGACACCGGCCGCCGCCGATGTGGTCCCGATACCAGATCCATGCTTCGGGATTGATCGGCTCGCCCACCGTGCCCAGGAGGCGGAGGCTGCTGAGATCGTGCCGGGCCGGATGCTCGGTGCCCCACTTCATGAAGGCGCGTATGGCCGTCGGCGCCGTATACAGGATGGTCACGCCGTAGCGCTCGATGATGCTCCAGAACCGATCGCGCTCGGGCCAGTCAGGAGCGCCCTCGTACATCACCACGGTGGCGCCGTTGGCGAGCGGACCGTAGACGACGTACGAATGTCCGGTCACCCATCCGACATCCGCGGTGCACCAGAAGACATCGTCGTCGCGCAAATCGAAGACATACCGGGTCGTGGACGCCACCTGGGTGAGGTATCCGCCGGTGGTGTGCACGATTCCCTTGGGTTTCCCGGTGGTGCCGGAGGTATAGAGAATGAAGAGCAGGTCTTCCGAATCCATCGCTTCGGGCTCACATGCCGGCGAGGCCCGCTCCAGCAGTTCATGCCACCAGTGGTCCCGGCCGGCGCGAAGCGAGATCGCCGACTCACTCTCTCGACGGACCACGATGCAGTGCTTGATGGAGGGGGTCTCCACGATGGCTTCGTCGGCGTAGCGCTTGAGCGGCAGCAACTGGCCGCGACGGTACCCGCCGTCAGCCGTAATCAACGCCACGGCCTGGGCGTCATTGATCCGGTCTCGTAGCGACTCCGCGGAGAAGCCACCGAAGACGACCGAGTGCACCGCGCCGATGCGGGCGCACGCCAGCATGGCAATCACCGCTTCGGGTATCATCGGGAGGTAGATAGCGACCCGGTCTCCTCGCGCGATGCCCAGCGACTTCAGCGCATTGGCGCAACGTCCGACTTCCCGGGCCAGCTCCCCATAGGTCACCACCCGGCGATCTCCCGGTTCCCCTTCCCAGATGATGGCGGTCTTGTCTCGCCGCGTGTGACAGGTGCCGGTCGAGGCAGTTGGCCGACGCGTTGAGCTTTCCGTCTAGAAACCAGCGCGCGTGTGGCGGACGCCAGTCGAGAATCGCGCTCCAGGGGGAGACCCAGTCGAGTGCGCGTGCCTGGTCTTCCCAAAAGGCTTTCCAGTCGCGCCCCGCCTCGTAGAGCGCATCCGTCGCCTGCGCATTGGCGCGGAATTCGGGTGGGGGCGGAAATCGGCGCGTCTCCGAGAGGAGTGTGTCAATCTGCTCGTTCATGAAATCCCGGCATTAGAGTGAGTGCGCACCCGCTACTTTTGCGGTAGTCTGCCGCGGAGTGCGGCGTAACTGGGCGCTGCAATTGTTCGTAGGGACCCGTGCAACAGGTTGAGAATTACTGGCTTGTCGTCGTTGGCACCAGTCTCGCCTTTTCCCGTGGCGAGGCCGCGAAGACGTTGTGGTCGAGCGTCGATCCGCCCGATAAGAGCACACCCGGAGTGATTCGGGGCCGCAAAACTAGAGGTCTCGCCTGGTCGATTGTACCGGTTTGAGATAGCTCGGTGCCGAAGGAGGAGAGATGAGGTCCGCTAACGATGCAGAACGTGGCATGGCAGCGCCGGAGACGCTCGGTCTGGATACGCGCGTCGAGATTCGCAAAGCGGCGATCCGCCTGCTGGAGGAGATGCCGGAGGGCGTGGGCCGTCTGGTGATCGATCTCGCCCGCACCCGTCACGTGGACTCGGCCGGTCTCGGCGCGCTGATGCTGATTCAGCGCCGGGCGGCGGAGCGGCGTCAAACCGTGACCCTGCGGAACGTGAGCGACGAGATCAGGTTCTTGCTCGTGCTGACAAAGCTGGACGACCTCTTTCAGCTCGAACCGGCGTATGCGTAAGGCGGCATCGGCTTAGCCGGCGGGGGCTCGTCTCGCTGCGCTCGCCTCGGCGCGGTACCTACGCGTCGCTGGCCTTCCCGTCCTTCCCGCCTTCTCATCCTCTTCGGGATGGACGACTCCTCCCCAATTGGTTAGAGTACCCCCACCTTAAGTCCTCCTGACTCGGGGCCGTCAGGCGCCGGCCTGTGGGGTATATCGAATGAGCAAAACAAAACGCCGCCGGCGCGTCCTGATCGTCGAGGACGAGCCTGCGCTTCGGTTGAGTTATGAGCGGGCCTTCAACCCACGATACGATCTGGTGTTCGCCTCCACTGGCGCCGAGGCCTTGGAGCAGCTCGAAAAGCATAAGCCTGACGTTGCCGTCCTGGACATGCGGTTGCCGGACACCGATGGCGTCGATCTCCTGCGACGGATCCGGCTGAGCCAACCCGAGCTCCCGGTCATCATTACCACGGCGTACATGAGCATTGAGCCCCAGCTCAAGGTCCTCGATCTCCCCCACTCCGGTTACATCGTCAAACCCTTCCGCCTCGACGAGCTCGGCGCGCGGATCGATGCCGTCTCATGACGACGCCCGTCTGCTCGAGGCTCGAGGAATCCAGCGCTCGTTCGGGCGAGTCCGCATCCTCCGGGGAGTAGACCTCTCCCTCAGCGCCGGCCAGACACTCGCGATAGCCGGCCCCAACGGGGCCGGTAAAACGACACTGCTGAGACTGCTTGCGGGATTGATGCGCCCCAGTGCCGGCGAGATCCGGGTACTGGGGGAACCCCTCACCCAGAGCGGGGCCGCAGGACGCCGCGCCATCGGGTTGTTGTCCCACCAGTCGCTGCTCTACGACGACCTCACGCTGTTGGAAAACCTCGTCTTCGTGGCCCGGCTCTACCGGCTGAACCATCCCACCGCCGCGGCTCGCGCAGCGCTCGAGGCCGCAGGGCTCGCCGAACGGGCCTCCGATCTGCCGCGTCGATTGAGCCGCGGACTGCTGCAGCGGGCCGCGATCGCCCGGGCGTTGCTCCACCAGCCGAGGCTGCTGCTCCTGGACGAGCCGTTTACCGGTTTGGACGCGGGGGCGTGCGAACGGCTTCGCGCCGATCTTCAGCAGCGAGCCAGCGGTGGACTCGGCCTGGTCGTCGTGACCCATCATCTGGGAGAGGTCTGGCAGCTCGCATCCCATGTTGCGGTGCTGGCTGGTGGAGTCTGGGCGATATCGGAGCCGAGAACCGGTTCACTCGAGGGTTTCCAGGCGCGCTACCAGAGAGTCATCGGTGTTTGAGTCGCTTCCCTTGGCCTTTACGATCGCCGCCAAGGACATCCGGGCCGAGCTGCGGAGCCGGACAGCGCTTCAGTCGGCTCTGGTCTTTGCGGCGCTGGTGCTGGTGGTCTTCAACTTTTCACGAGACCCGACGATCCTGACCGCGACGGATCTGGCGCCCAGCGTGCTGTGGGTGACGTTCGCGCTGGCAGCCATGGTGGCGCTGAACCGCGCCTTTACAGTTGAGCGGGAGAACGGGGCGCTCGACGGGCTGCTCCTGGCCCCGGTACCACGGGAGGCCCTCTTCCTGGGGAAGCTGCTGGCCAACCTTGCCTTCGTCGGTACCGTGGAGCTGGTGACGCTGCCACTCTTCGTCCTCTTCTTCAATGTCAGTCTCGGGCGCGCGCTCCCGGGGCTGCTGGCAGTGATCGCCCTTGCAACGGTGGGCTTCGTGGCGGTCGGGACGATCTTCAGCGCCATGGCGGTTCGCACCCGGTTTGCCGAGCTGATGCTCCCGGTCCTCCTGCTGCCGTTCATGGTGCCGCCCCTGATCGCGGCGGTACAGGTGACGTCGCGCTTGCTGGCAGACCGTCCGTTGAGTGAAATGTGGGGCTGGCTTAGGTTACTCGCCCTCTATGACATCGTGTTCGTTACCCTCTGCACCATGATCTTCAGCGCCGTGGTGGACGAGTGAGGGCTGACGCGGCCGGGGCCTCCGCGTATCGTGCGGCTGGGGCTTCTGCTCAGCGGTATCGCGCTGGTCGGCCTGGCAGGCGTCTTCGTTCTTGCTCTGGGATTTACCCCGGTCGAGGCCCGCCAGGGTCTGGCGCAGAAGATTTTCTACGTTCACGTTCCGGCCGCCTGGTCCGCCCTGCTGGCCTTCACACTGGTGGGAATCGCCAGCGCTTCGTATCTCTGGCTCAAGGATCCCCGGCTCGACCGCTTCGCCGCGGCTTCGGCCGAAGTCGGCGTGGTGTTCAGCGCGGTCATGCTGACGACCGGCCCGATCTGGGCCAAGCCGATCTGGGGCACGTGGTGGACCTGGGACGCCCGGCTGACGCTTACCCTCTTCGTTTTCTTCCTCTTCGTCGGGTATCTGGCGCTCCGCGCCGCGGTGTCGGACCCGGCGGAGCGGGCCCGGTTCAGTGCCGTGGTGGGTATACTCGGCATGCTGCTGGTGCCCTTCGTCCATCTCAGCGTCTATCTGTTTCGCACGCTGCATCCCCAGCCGATCGTACTCAAACCCAGTGCGCCGTCGCTCCCAGGCGAGATGCTTACCACTCTCCTGGTGTCGACGCTGGTCTTCACCGTGCTCTA
>CAWEMG010000006.1:0-93857 GCA_963810165.1 uncultured Gemmatimonadales bacterium | reverse complement strand
TCGGGAGGCGGCCCGGCTCGACGCGTACCCTGTGCCCCTGCAGTTCCACGAGCGGCGGGTGACGCTGGTGCCGGTGCACGCATGAGCACCGATTCCCGCCGACGCCTCGGCGCGATCACGGCGCTGGTGCTCGGACTGTTCGTCGGTCTCACCCTGCTGCCGCTCCCGATCACGGGCCCGTGGGCCGTACCGTCGGGCATGGGCTGTGGCAGATTCTCGGTGCCGGCGCGCTCGGAATCCCGCTGCTTGGTGTCGGGCTCGCCATGGCCGGCTTCGATCGCCTCGGCAAGCTGGACATGAAACGCTCGGCAATTCTCATCACTGGTCTGAGCGTGCTCTTTCCTTACCTGATCGGGGTGCTGACCGGTGTGAGCCGGATCGACCTCGATCCGGATATCGGACAGCGAGGGTTCGCTGCCTCGGTCGTCGGTACGCTTCCCGGATTTTTTGCCGATATCATCTCCGGCAAGGTTGGGCCGCTGGGCGCCGTTCTGGTCGGGTTTCTTGCGCTTTCCGCGCTGACTCTGGCCACGTTCGCCTGGCACCCGCTGCAGCGCTGGGAACGTCGGGGCCGGACGGGACGGTCGAGCGGAGGACAGACGGGATCGGCGCGATCGCGGCCGCGCCGTTGCATCCGAGCCGGATGAGACGGCGGAATGCGATTCCGGCCTTCTGCCCCTCCGCCGGCCGGGGCTTTCACTGCCGCGGCAGAGCTCAAGTCGCGGAAAGAAAAGAAGAAGCCGGCTGCCAAGCAGGCCGGGGTCGCGCTGGCTGACGAGGAGTCCGACCTGCCGCCCATCAGACCTGCTCACCGCGCCCTCCCAGCAGGACGTGGACGCCGGCGAGGCGCAGTTGGACCGGCTGGGTCAATCCCTCATCGAGACGCTACGAACCTTCAAGGTCGAGGGGCGGCCCGGGCTACGGACCACTGGCCCAGTCGTCACTCAGTTCGAGGTGGTGCCCGCCCCCGGCGTCAAAGCGGGACGCATTGGTGCCCTGGCAGACGACCTCGCCATCGCCATGCGAGTGCCCTCGGTTCGGGTCGCACCGATTCCCGGCAAGGGCGCGGTGGGGGTGGAGATCCCCAACCCCATCGCGCGGATCGTGACTCTCCGTGAGCTGTTCGAGGCCCCCGAGTGGGATAGCCGCCGGGCCACGCTGCCGATCGCGCTGGGTCACGATCTCGAGGGCAAGCCGGTCATCGCCGACCTGGCCAAGATGCCCCACCTGCTGATCGCCGGCGCGACGGGAACGGGCAAGTCGGTCACCATCAACACGATCATCACCAGCCTGATCTACCGCTACACCCAGAAGGAGCTGCGGCTCCTGATGATCGACCCGAAGATGGTCGAGCTGTCGATGTATAACGCGCTGCCCCACCTGCGACACAAAGTGGTGACCAACAATCACGACGCCGCCACCGTACTCAAGTGGGCCGTGTTCGAGATGCAGCGCCGCTATGAGCTGCTGCAGGCCAACGGCGCGCGCAACATCGCCGACTTCAACCGGAAGGTGGAAGAGGGCAAGCCGCTCCGAAACCCGCCCCGTCCCAAACCGACGCTGACATCAGTCAACGCCGAAGCGCCAGACACCCCGCCCGAGCCGCCCGTCGAGGAGGTCTACAGCGAAGGGATACTGCCGTTCATCGTCATGGTCATCGATGAGCTGGCCGACCTCATGATGACAGTACAGGCCGAGGTCGAGACGCCGCTGGCGATCCTGGCCCAGAAGGCTCGCGCCATTGGCATCCATCTCATTCTGGCCACGCAGCGCCCGTCGGTGAACGTCATCACCGGACTGATCAAGGCGAACTTTCCCAGCCGCATCGCGTTCCGGGTCGCGTCCAAGGTCGACAGTCGCACCATTCTGGATCAGAACGGCGCCGAAGCGCTACTGGGCAATGGCGACATGCTCTTCCTGCCGCCCGGGAAGAGTGAGCCCATGCGGCTTCAAGGGGCCTACATCGCGACCGAGGAGTCGGAGCGGGTCACCGAGTGGTACGTCGCGCGCCGGGCCGCGCGCCGTTTGGCCCAGGAGTCACTGGCCCAGGAGCCGGACATCCTGGAGGTGGTGCGGGCGCAGGAGGGCGAGAGCGAGGCCGGTGCAGCCGAGGAGGAGGGGGAGCGGGATACCCTGTTCCGCGAGGCCGCGGAGGCCTGCATTCAGAACCAGGGTGGCTCCACCTCCTTGCTGCAACGGCGGCTGCGTATCGGCTACGGCCGCGCCGCACGCATCATCGACCAGCTGCATTATGCCGGGATCCTTGGCCCCCCGGACGGAAGTAAGCCGCGCGACGTGCTGATTGGCTTCGATCAACTGGATGAGTACTGCAGGTAGATTTTGATGAGGCAATGCGGTGAATTGGTGGGAGCGAAACACTCACCACCGACATCTTGCATTACGGACGGAGGCATCAAGGCAACAGCAAACACGAAAGCCCGACAAAGCCCGAAAGTACTAAAGCCAGAAAACAGCGACGCCATGGACGGTCGTTCGAACAAGTCTCCGCTGACATCATTGGTGCCGCGTTGGCGGTGCATCGAGAACTGGGCCCCGGTTTTCTCGAGTCCATCTACCATGCCGCCATGCGGGTCTCCCTGGATCATCGGTCCATAACGTTTAAGTCACAACTTCCAGTGTCCGTTTGTTTCGAGGGCGAGGTGGTTGGTAATGCTCGTATTGATCTAGTCGCTGCGGGACAAGTGATAATTGAATTGAAAGCGGTTGAGAGCCTTCGGGACATCCACTTCGTACAGCTGAAGTCGTACCTGCGAGCGACCGGCCTTCGAGTCGGGCTACTTTTCAACTTCAACGCTTGCACGTTGACGATTAAACGAATCATACAAGACTGATGTCGGCCTTTCGGGCTTTCGTCCTTTCGGGCTTTCGTGTTTGCTGTTGCGGTTTGCTTGACCGTGCGATTTCCTGCCCCGTCCCGCAATACCCCGGTTTTCACATCCGCCGCGCTGATCCTATCGTGGGCCATGTCTCGCACCCGCCGCTTCATCCCAACCGCCGAATGGGAAGATGAGCGCCAGCTCCTTGGGCTCCGGGGCGAACAGATCGCCATCGCCTTCCTCACCTCCTGCGGCTGGTCGGTAGAAGCCCACCGGTTCAAGCTCGGCCGGCATGACCTGGATCTGGTTATCCGGCGGGGCAATACCGTGGCCTTTGTGGAGGTAAAGACCCGCCGGTCGAGCACCTGCGGCACGGCGGTCGAATCGATCAGCCAGCGCAAGCAGCGGGAGATCGCCCGGGTGGCGTCCGTCTGGGTCCTTCGGCAGGGCCGGCCCGACCGATGAGTACCGCTTCGATGTCGTGGCCATTCAGGACACGCCTGGCGGGGAGCCCGTAGTCGAGCACGTGCCGGATGCGTGGCGGCTGTCCGGGCCGCTCGGCAGCTATTGACTGACCGAAAATCGGTCACAAATTGACTATTGCTTCGGCAGACATTCGGTACTAGTTTGGGTTCTGACAAACGTTGTGTCTCAAAATCGGTCACATTTCAGATTGAGGATGCAATGGCTGCTGACGAAACCCGGCTCGTTGCCGACCGCCGGAAGGCCCTCGGGCTTGCCATCTCCCAGATCGAGAAGCAACTCGGCAAGGGATCCATCATGCGGATGGGCGCGGATTCGGCCCGGGTCAAGGTGGCGGCCATCCCCACCGGCGCCATCAATCTCGATGCCGCCACCGGCGTGGGCGGCATTCCCCGCGGCCGCATTACCGAGATCTACGGCCCCGAGTCCTCCGGCAAGACCACGCTGACGCTTCACCTCGCCGCCAACGTCCAGAAGATGGGTGGCGTGGCCGCCTATGTGGACGCCGAGCACGCGCTGGATATCGAGTACGCCAAGAAGCTCGGGGTCGACATCGAGAACCTGCTGGTGTCACAGCCCGATACCGGGGAGCAGGCGCTCGAAATCGTCGAGATTCTGGTACGCTCGGGTGCGGTGGACATCGTGGTCATCGACTCGGTTGCCGCGCTGGTGCCCAAGGCCGAAATCGAGGGCGAGATGGGCGAGAGCCACATGGGGCTCCAGGCCCGGCTCATGAGTCAGGCGCTCCGGAAGCTCGCCGGCTCCATCAATCGCTCCAATTGCGCGGTGGTGTTCATTAATCAGCTGCGCGAGAAGATCGGGGTCATGTTCGGGAATCCCGAAACGACCACCGGGGGCAAGGCGCTCAAATTCTACGCCTCGCTGCGGCTGGACATCCGCCGCATCGGCCCGGTCAAGGAACGCGAGACGGTCATCGGCAACCACGTTCGGGTCAAGGTCGTCAAGAACAAGGTCGCGCCCCCGTTCCGGCAGGCGGAATTCGACGTGATGTTCGACGAAGGTATCAGTCATACCTCTCTCCTGGTGGATCTCGCGGCCGAAGCCGGCATCATCCAGAAGTCAGGCGCCTGGTATTCCTACGGAGACCAGCGCATCGGCCAGGGCCGCGAAAATGCCAAGCTCTTCCTCCGAGACAACCCCGTGCTGATGACGGAGGTGGAAGGGAAGGTCAAAGAGCTGCTCGGCATGCGAACGCCGGTCGGGGTGGGGGCCGGAGACGGCGCGGACGAATAACCAGTGAATCCTATTCCCACCATCACGGCGCTCGAGCCGGATCCTCGGCGCCCCGCCACAGTACGGTTGGAGCTCGATGGCGCCCGGTTCGGGGCCGTTCCTCGCGACCTCGTCGGCACCGAGCGCCTGGCGGTGGGACTGGTCATCGACACCGAGCTCCACCAGCGGCTGGCCACCGCAGCCGACGCAGAAGCCGCCCACCGCACGGCGCTGCGCTGCCTGGAGCTGCGCTCCTATGCCCGCAACGATCTGGCACGCCGGCTTCAGCGGAAGGGTCACCCGAGGCACGCGGTAGAAGCCGCGCTCGAACGGGTCGCCGCGCTGGGGCTGCTGAACGATGAGGCCTATGCCCGGAACTACGTGCAGACGCGGGCCGCACGAGGGCGGGGACCTTCACGCCTGATCCGCGATCTGCTGGCCATGGGCGTGCAGCGTGCGGTCATAGATGGCGCGGTGGCAGCCCAATGGCCGGAGGGAAGCGATACCACCTCCATGCCCCGTGCCCTTGCCACCAAGCGCTCGGCCCAGCTTGGCGCGCTGCCCCGCCAGACCAAACGTCGGCGGGTGCTCGCCTACCTGGCCCGGCGGGGCTTCTCGGGCAGGGAGGTCTCGGAAATCGTAGAGACGGTGTTGTAAGAGCCTCCTAGCTCCTAGCTCGTAGCACCTCGTATATTCCTCGAATGCAATCCAGCCAAATCCGACGGTTGTTCCTCGACTATTTCGTGGCCCAGGGGCACCGTGAGGTGCCTTCTTCGTCGTTGGTGCCGGCGGATGATCCGACGCTGCTGTTCACCAACGCCGGCATGGTGCAGTTCAAGCGCACCTTTCTCGGCCAGGAACAGCGTGAATACGTGCGGGCCACCACCTGCCAGAAGTGCGTGCGCGCCGGTGGCAAGCACAACGATCTCGAGCAGGTGGGGCACACCAAGCGACATCACACCTTCTTCGAGATGCTGGGCAACTTCTCCTTTGGCGACTACTTCAAGCGCGAGGCCATCGCGTATGCCTGGGAGTTCGTCACCAGCCCGTCCTACCTCGGCATCTCACCCGATCGCCTCAGGGTGACGGTTCACCACACCGACGACCAGGCCCGAGCCCTGTGGCGGGAGATATCCGGGCTGCCGGACCACCGCATCTATGGCCTGGGGGACAAGGACAACTTCTGGCAGATGGGCGATACCGGTCCCTGTGGACCGTGCTCGGAGATCTATGTGGATCTGGACAGGGGACAGACGGGGCAGCGCGGACAGGCGGGGCAGAACGAGGTGATTCCGCAGGCAGAGTTCGAGCGGCTTGGCGGAGGAAGGAAGATTCCTCGAGATCTGGAACCTCGTCTTCATGCAGTACGATCGCTCGGCCGACGGGACGCTGATCCCACTGCCGAAGCCTTCGGTGGACACCGGCGCCGGGCTCGAGCGGATCGCGGCCGTGATGCAGGGCGAGGACGACAACTTCCACACTGATGTGTTCCTCCCACTGATCGAACGGGTGGGCGAGTTGGTCGGCCGGTCCTACGATCGCAGCACCGACGAGCGGGCGTCCTACCGCGTGCTGGCCGATCATGCCCGCGCGGTGAGCTTTCTGCTCGCCGACGGGGTGTACCCCAGCAATGAGGGCCGGGGATACGTACTCCGCCGCATCCTTCGGCGTGCGGTCAGGCACGCCTGGCTCCTCGGCCGTCGGGAGCCGACGCTGGCGCTGCTCACCGACACTGTGGTGGGCCAGCTGGGCGAGGTGTACCCGGAGCTCACGGCGAAATCGGCGGAGATCCGCGAGATCACGGAGGCCGAGGAACGTCGCTTCCTGGAGACCATCGAAGGGGGCCTACGACGGCTGGAGGAAATTTTTGCGTCGGGGGCCCGCGCCATTCAGGGCGAGGAGGCGTTCAAGCTGTACGATACCTTCGGCTTCCCCATCGATCTCACCCAGATCATTGCGGGCGAGCGTGGCGTGGA
Source organism: uncultured Gemmatimonadales bacterium (assembly GCA_963810165.1). Lineage (GTDB taxonomy): Bacteria > Gemmatimonadota > Gemmatimonadetes > Gemmatimonadales > GWC2-71-9 > CAVVWJ01. The sequence continues at coordinate 87,328 of CAWEMG010000006.1, read as the reverse complement.
CGTAGACCTGCAGGGTTTCGAGCGCGCGCTCGAGCAGCAGCGGACCCGCTCCCGGACGGCACGCAGCTCCGGCGCCGTGCAAGCTGTGGGAGGCACCGGGCGGCAGACCCCAGCCGGTGGCACCGATGCGCCGGCGGTGATCGTCCCTTCGGCCGGCAAATGGCGCACAGTCAAGCGCGGTAAGCAGAAGTTCGTGGGCTACGGCGCGACCGAGACCGACACCGATGTTCTGGCCTTCCGCCAGGACGGGCCCCGGGTTGAATTGATCTTGAAGGAGAATCCCTTCTACGCGGAGTCGGGCGGCCAGGTGAGCGACACCGGCGAGGTTCGGGGTGACGGCTGGTCGCTGCCTGTGGATGCGGTGCGCAAGGATCCGAAGGGCACGGTCGTCACGGGGTCGTTTGCCGAGGAGTTCGAGCCGGCGGCGCTGCACGCGGCGGTGGAAGCGCAGCGCCGGCGCGATATCGAGCGTAACCACAGCGCAACTCATCTGGTGCATCACGTGCTTCGCCGACACCTCGGCACCCACGTGCGGCAGCAGGGTTCCCTGGTGCAGCCGGAGCGTTTTCGGTTCGACTTCTCGCATCACGGTCCCATCGATCCTGCCACTCTCCACGCCATCGAGTCTGAGGTCAACGAGCTGGTCCTGGCCAACGAGCCGGTAGATACTCGTGAGCTGCCCTATGCGGATGCCCTCTCGCTCGGTGCGATGGCATTCTTCGCCGAGAAATACGGCGACATCGTCCGGGTGGTGCGGATGGGCCCCTCGATCGAGCTCTGCGGCGGCACCCATGTACGGACTACTGGGCAGATCGGGACCTTCCGGTTTTCCGGCCAGTCGGGAGTCGCAGCCGGGGTCCGCCGTATCGAGGCGGTCACCGGGAGCGCAGCACTCCGCGCCATCCGCGAGCTGGAGCAGCGGCTGGCATCGGTGGCAGAGGCGCTCAAGGCTCAGCCGGAACACCTGGTTCGCCGGGTGGAGCAGCTCCTGGAAGAAAGGGAGCGGCTCGAGGCCCGACTGGCGGAGACTCTGCGCTCCGGATCGGGTCCCGGAGTGCAGGGGGACGTCTCCAGTGTAGCCGGCATCGAGCTCACGATCGCGCAGACCGCGTCCGAAGACCGGGCGGAGCTGGGGCAGATTGCCGATTCGTTCCGGGAGGGAAAACGCAACGCGGTCCTGGTACTGTTCAGCTCCGCCGGGCGGGGCGCGATTCATGTGACCCTGACTGACGACCTGGTCAGCTCGGGTCGCAAAGCGGGCGATCTGGTCAACCGCATTGCCGCGCTCAGCGGGGGCAAGGGTGGGGGCCGCCCCCACTTCGCTTCGGCCGGCGCGGGAGACCCCGATCGGCTCCCGGCCGCCCGCGCCGCCACGCCCGAGCTGGTGACCGCGTGGCTCGCCAACGGCGCCTGATGCCCCTGAGCGACTGGCTGGACCGGCACACCAGTCAGGCCCCCACCGCGCTCGCGGCTCGGGTCAGAGAGTTCGCCCTCGCCGCGTCGGGTGCCACCCCGGCACTCACCTTGGCCGCCGCTGGTCAGTCGGCGCTCGAAAAGGTGCTCTCACATTCAGGCGACCGCTCGGCGGCTCTGGACCTGCTCGCCGCCGATGCCCTGATCACGCTCGCGCTGCAGGCCCAGGCCGCAAGACGACCCGGGACGGCTGGAAGAGTTCGCGACTGCCGTGCTCCATACCGGCCGGCAGATCGTGTGATCGATCTGCACTCGCACCTGCTCCCGGCCGTTGACGACGGCTCCCGCTCGGTGGAGCAATCGGTCAAAGTCCTGTTCGAGATGGCGCGGCAGGGTGTTACTGACGTATGCCTCACACCCCATCTCCTGTCGGGACGAGCCGAGGTGGGCCCACCGCCCGCCCACAATCTGGCGTTCGAGGCGCTTCAGGCAGAAGCACCTCAAATGCCCCGACTTCACCGCGGGGCCGAGGTCATGATGGATCGTCCGATTACTCGGCCCGTCGCCCTCGCCCGCAACGTGACCCTCGGCGGAACCCGGTACATCCTGGTGGAATTTCCCCGGCTGGTCGCCTACGACACCGTATCCACTGCCCTGTCCCAAGTAGTGGAGCTTGGGCTGGTCCCGATCCTGGCCCACCCCGAACGGTACAGCTGCTGCACGGTCGAAGCGGTTCGGCTACTGGCGCTCGCTCGGAGCTAGAACGCAGATCGACGCGACTACGCTTCTCGCCACCCAGGCGCGGGGACAGCGGGCCCGCCAGCTCATATCTGAGGGCCTGGGTGACATCCTCGCCGGAGACAATCACGGAGATTCCCGCACGGTTGCCACTGGTGCCCGTTTCCTGAGAGCGCAGGACGGCTTCGATCAGGTGGATCTGCTCGCTCGGCGCAATCCCGCTGCCATTCTTGCCGATGCCGAGCTTACCGCCGTGCCACCGCTGCGCATTCGCCAGAGTTGGATCAGCCGGATCAAACAGTTCCTGGAGGGTTCATAGTGAGCCGCGCCAGCGTCGACGCCGGCCTGGATGCCGTGGCGCGGACCGCCCAGGCATCCAAGGCATTGAGCGGTAAGGTGGAGGTCATCGCGGCCCGTTACGCGCAGGTCCTGCGGGCGGGTGGTACCCTTTACTTCTGCGGCAACGGGGGTAGCGCCGCGGACGCGCAGCACATCGCGGCGGAGTACGTGGTGCGCTACACCGGCAGCCGCCGTGCCTTGGCCGCGGTGGCGCTGACAACCGATACCTCGATCCTCACCGCGGCCGGCAATGATCTTGGCTTCGAGCAGGTGTTTGCCCGCCAGGTCGACGCCCTGTGTGCGCCGGAGGATCTGCTGGTGCTGCATAGCACCAGCGGCGAAAGCGGCAACCTGATCGCAGCCGCCCGGGTCGCCCGGAACGCGGGCGTGCCGACGGTGGCGTTTCTGGGCAAGGGGGGCGGGCGACTGGCCGAGCTGGTTGATGAGGCGGTCGTGATTCCCTCGGACCAGACCAGCCTGATCCAGCTGATGCATCTGGCGCTGCAGCACCTGATCGTGGAATCGGTCGAGGCCGAGCTCCTGGGAGGATGATCGAGCTCACCAGCCAGGTCGCGCTGGTGACCGGCGGCAGCCGGGGCATCGGACGAGCTGCGGCGGTGCTCCTGGCACGGGCCGGTGCCGACGTCGCGCTCTCTTATCACACCCGCACGGACGACGCGGAGGCAACCGCGCGTGAGATCCGGACGCTGGGACGGCGCGCAATGATCAGTGGCGGAGATCTGGCCGATCCGGAGGCGGCAGACCGCCTCGCAGCAGCCGTGAAGCGCGATTTCGGCGGTCTGGACATCTTCGTCGCCAACGCCGGTGTGTGGCCTACGGAGGACCAGCCGCTGGCCGAGATTCCGGTCGAGCGATGGCGCAGCACTCTCAGGTCCAACCTGGATTCGGTCTTCCTGTCCACCCGCGCGGTACTGCCGCTGATGCGCACGGGAGGTCGGGTGGTAATCGTTTCGAGCACCGCGGGGCAGCGCGGCGAGGCCTTTCACGCCGACTACGCCGCCAGCAAAGGCGCCCTCATCTCTCTCACCAAATCGCTCGCCGTCGAGTGTGCCCCCGCTCTCACGGTCAACTGCGTTGCGCCCGGATGGGTCGACACCGAGATGAGCGCCGGCGCCTTTACCTCCGGGAACCGGCAGCGGATTGAAGGCACCATTCCCCTCGGGCGCATCGCGACGGCCGAGGATGTCGCCGGGCCGATCCTGTTCCTGTGCAGCCCGCTGGCGCGTCACATCACGGGCGAGGTGCTGAATGTCAACGGAGGGAGCGTGCTGTGTGGGTAGAGCGGGACAGCGGGCAGCGGGGCAGCGGTGAGCGGTGGACGAGGATTTCTGGTGCTGCTGTTACCGCTCTGCCGCTTCCCGCCGCCCCGCTGCGCTGCCAATGATCCACCTTCTCTTCACCGGCGGCACCATTTCCATGCACCGCGACCCGGGAGCGGGAGGGAACGTCCCGGCTCACGGAGGCGAGGCACTGGTGGAATTCACCCAGGGACTCGATCGGGTCGGTCCGTACCGGGTGGAGAATTGGGCAATGCTCCCCGCGTGTCACCTGGGCCCGGACCGCCTGTGGGCATTGCGCGAGCGGGTCAGAGAAGTCGCCGCAACCGGCGAGGTGCGGGGGATCGTCGTGACCCACGGCACCGATACGCTGGAGGAGACGGCCTACCTCTTGGACCGAACGCTGGACCGGCAGGTGCCGATCGCTCTTACGGGCGCCATGCGCACCTCCAGCGATCTGGGTTGGGACGGCCCGCGCAACCTGCTGGATGCCGCCACTGTCGCGGCCGCGCCCCAGAGCGCCGGACGGGGCGTGATGGTGGTGTTCCACCGCAAAGTCTTTGCGGGCCGAACCGCGGTGAAGACCGACACCACCGATCTCGATGCCTTCACTGCCCCTCATGCTGAGCCGATCGGCCGGGTCGAGGGTGATCAAGTGACTTATTCCAGGAACAGCGGCGGCCCGGACGCGAACCGAGAGAGGCTGCTCCCTTCGGCCCTCTCGGCGCGCATAGCCGTAGTACCGATGGTGGTGGGGGACACTGGTGACATGCTCGACCTGGCGCGTCCCAGGCACGATGGCGTCGTGATTGTCGCGTTCGGAAGCGGGAACGTGCCGCCGGGTGCCGTCCCCGCCATCGGCCGCTGGATTCAGGAGAAGAAGCCGGTGGTGCTTGCCAGCCGCTGCCCCAATGGCGCGGTCTCTCCGGTTTACGCTTTCGAGGGAGGCGGAGCCCGTTTGATCGCGATGGGAGTCATACCCGCGGGCCCACGGGCAGTCTCGCAGGCTCGGATGGAGCTGATGATCGCGCTCTCAGCGGGAGCAGCGTATGGCGCCTGAGGTGAGCTTTCCTCCGATCGAAATTCCCGATGCCGTCGTGGATATCGCGCGAACCCTGGAAGCAGCCGGCTTCCAGGCCTGGTGCGTAGGGGGGAATCTGCGGGACGCGCTGCTCCAGCAAGTGCATTCGGACTACGATATCGCGACTTCTGCGACCCCCGAGCAGGTGCAGAAGCTGTTTCCTCGCACCATCGAGGTCGGCATCAAGTACGGAACCGTTGGTGTGCTGGACCGCGACCGGGTTCTGCATGAAGTGACGACCTTTCGGCGCGATGTTTCCACCGATGGCCGGCATGCCGTCGTGGCCTACGGTGCCACGCTGGAGGAGGACCTGGCCCGCCGCGACTTCACCATCAACGCTATCGCCTATCACCCTCTGCGGGGGGAATGGAAGGATCCGTTCGACGGCGCCGGCGACATCACCCGCCAGGTAGTTCGCGCAGTGGGAGACCCTGCCGAGCGGTTCCGGGAGGACTACCTTCGCATTCTTCGCGCGATACGCTTTGCGGCGCGTTTTGACTTCGCCATCGATCCTGCGACCTGGGAGGCAGCCAAGGCCGGGGCTCCGGGCCTGCGCCAGCTCTCCGCGGAGCGGGTGCGGGATGAGTGGTTCAAGAGCCTCAGGACCGCGCGCTCGATAACCCAGCTGGTCATGCTGTGGGTGCATGTGGGTGCCGCACGTGAGTGGATTCCCGAGATGGAAGGCGTCGGTGGCTTCGACAAAGCAGCTTCGGATCCTCCGGCGGACTCGCGAGACCCCGTGTTGCTGACCGCGCTGCTCTGTCGCGATCCGGTGTCCGTGCTCCGCCGACTCAAGGCTTCGAACGCCGAAATCGCCCGAGCCGCTGCCTTGGTGAAAGGTCCGGAGGAGCCCAGCACCCTCGACGAACTTTCGGTTCGCCGCTGGCTTGCTCTGGTGGGAAGTGCCGCCGACGATCTGGCCGATCTTTGGCGGCTGCGGCACGGCGACCGGGCCCCCTGGCTTGGCTCCGCGGCCGAGATCCGACTCCGGAAGGACCCGCTGACCCGCGGAGAGCTCGCGATCTCGGGTAGCGATCTCGAGGAACTTGGCGCCCGCGGGGCTCAGGTCGGCGAGGTGCTCGCCGCGCTACTGGAACGCGTGCTGGACGACCCCAGCCTCAACACCAGAGATAGTCTGGTTGCGCTCGCGCGAGCCATGTTGTGAATCCACTCGGTTTCGCGGCCGCGGCCGCGCTGGGAAATGTGATCGGGGCGCTGGCAGTGGTCCGTCATCTCCAGCGGGGCTTGCGGGCCATTGACGCCTGTCTGGCGTTTGGTGCCGGCTTCATGCTGGCCGTCACCGTCCTCGGCGTGATGCCTGAGGTTCTGGACGCGCAGCCCCGGAGCGGCCCTGTACGTCTTGATCGGCTACTTCGCCGTTCATGTGGCGCAGCATGTGTTCACACCGCATTTCCATTTTGGCGAGGAGACTCACCGGGTCAGCCCCACCACCGGCAACTCGGCCTTGCTGGGCCTCATGCTGCACACCTTCTTCGACGGGGTAGCCATTGCGAGTGGGTTCCTCGTTTCCGGACGGCTGGGAGTGCTCCTGTTCCTGGCGGTGCTGCTGCACAAGCTTCCGGAAGGCGTCACCATTGCCAGTGTGATGGTCGCGGGGGGCCGTAGCCGGGGGCACGCCGTGGGGGCGGCCGCGGTGTTGGGCGGGGCCACCATGCTGGGCGTGCTTCTGACCGACCAGATCGCTCCTCTCGCCCGTCACGGCCTCGCCCTGTCCGCCGGCGTCACGCTGTACGTTGCGGCGTCCAACCTGGTCCCGGAGTTTCAGGCCAAGCGAGGCTGGCTGACGGCGCTGGCCTTCCTGGGCGGTGCCGCCGGATTCTTCGTGACCGAGCTGTTGCTGGAAGGCTGGCTGCCCTGATGCCGCGCAAGCGCGCCCCACTCCGCCAAAGCTCCCTCTTTGCGGCGGGGCGGGAGACCCGGCCTCTGGCGGCGCGCATGCGCCCGGCGACGCTCGACGAGTTCGTCGGACAGGACCATCTGCTCGGGCCGGGGAAGCCCCTCCGCGATGCCATCGAGCGCGGCGCGCCCGGCTCGATGATCTTCTGGGGGCCGCCCGGAAGCGGAAAGACCACGCTTGCCCATCTGGTCGCGACTTCCACCGCCCGGGTCTTCATACCGTTCAGCGCGGTGACCGAGGGCGTGCCGCGCATCCGGGAAATCGTCGGTGAGGCGCGGAGCCGTCTCGATTCCGGCGGTGAGCAGACCATACTGTTCGTGGACGAAATTCACCGGCTCAATAAGGCCCAGCAGGACAGTCTGCTGCCTCCCGCTGAAGATGGAACCATCACGCTCATTGGCGCCACGACGGAAAATCCCAGCTTCGAGGTGATCGGCGCTCTCCTCTCGCGTACCCGGGTGTTCGTCCTCCAGCCGCTCAGTCCGGAGGACATCGAACAGCTACTCCAACGCGCGCTCACTGACGCCGAGCGAGGCCTGGGCGCCTTGCGGCTTACCGTAGACCCCGACGCCTTGACGCTCATGGCGACGGAGGCGGACGGTGACGCCCGGCGCGCCCTGACCGTGCTGGAGGCCGCCGCGATGCATGTCGGAGAGGGCGGGAACGTGACGGTGGAGGTCGCGCGCGAAGCCATGCAGAAGCGCTTCGCCCGCTACGACAAGGCGGGCGAGGAGCACTTCAATCTTCTGTCGGCCTATCACAAGTCACTGCGCGGCAGCGATCCCCAGGGCGCGTTGTACTGGATGGCGCGGATGCTGGATGGGGGTGAGGATCCGATGACGCTGTTTCGCCGCGCCATCGCCATGGCGGCGGAGGATGTCGGGCTGGCCGATCCGAATGCTCTCATGATGGCGGTTGCGGCTCGCGACGCTTTCCACATGCTGGGTCCGCCCGAGGGGTATCTGCCGCTGGCCGAAATGACGATCTACCTGGCTACGGCGCCAAAGTCCAACAGCGCCAAAGCGGCGCTGGGCGCCGCCCTGGATGCGGCTCGGACCACCCCCGCCGCGCCGGTCCCGCTGCACATCCGGAACGCCCCGACTCCACTCATGAAGGAGCTGGGATACAACAAGGGCTATCAATACGCCCACAATTCGCCGGAGGCCTATCTCCCCCAGGAGTACCTTCCGGACCAGCTTCGCGGCATGGAGTTCTACCGGCCCGGAGGGTTCGGGTACGAGAAGAAAATCGCGGAGCGGCTGGAATGGTGGGCAAAGCTAAAAAGCGGGGAAGAACAACGTGAGCGGGGAAGTAAAGACGTGAGCGGGCAGACAGAAGTCTGAGAAGGTTTCCCGCCCCGGTTGCCCAGTTTGTTCCCGCTTACGCTCGTCCGGGCAGGCTCTTCCGCACCTATCCCGCCTCAGTAGCTATATTCGGATCATGACGATCCTTGCCGTCTGAGGCCCATGCGCCTCCCAATCGCCTGGCTTCTCCTCGCGCTGTTGACCTCGGTCGGTGCCTGTAGTGCCATCAGCGAAATGTTCGTGGAGCCGGACGTTCAGCTGGAGCGGGTCGTGGTCCGCGGTGTCGACCTACCGGAGGAAATCTGGATCTGATCGTCGGGGTGGATAACCCCAACAGCTTCACGCTTCAGGGCACCAGGCTCGAAGTGGGATTCGACGTCGAGGGCCAGCATCTGGGCGAGATTGCGTACGACGACGATTTTTCGGTGACCGAGAAGGGCAGAACGACCCTGACCCTGCCGATGGCGTTCGGGTGGGCCGGAGTTGGCAGCGCGGTCCGAGCCGCACTGGGGTCGGGAGATCTGCCGTACAGAATGAAAGGGCAGGTCGAGCTCCGGACCCCGTTGGGGCGCAAGAAAGTTCCCTTTACCCGTGAAGGCCGAGTTGCCCTGACCCGTCTGGCCCGAGCCTTCGCGATCCCCGGCTACTCTCAATGACTAGGAAGGTCCCGCTATCCGACCAATGATCCCGGTCCGCGACCCTGTCGAGCGCGCCGTGCTGGTGGCCGCGCCCCGTAAGGGATCCAAAGACGCACGGCACATCACCGAACATCTGGAAGAGCTCACCCGGCTGGTAGACACGGCCGGTGCCGAAGTCGTAGGCCGCATCTCTCAGCATATCGCCTCACCCAATCCCGCCACGCTGATCGGTGAAGGAAAGGTCGAAGAAGTGGCCACGGAAGTCGGCGCTTCCGAGGCCACCCTGGTGATCTTCGACGAAGAGCTCTCGCCGGTCCAGGGCGCCAACCTCGAGCGGGAGCTCAAGGTCCGAGTGATGGATCGAGCGGAAGTCATCCTCGACATCTTTTCCACCCGGGCTCGCAGCCACGAGGCCAAGCTCCAGGTGGAGCTGGCGCAGCTCGAGTATCTGCTGCCTCGACTGACCCGTATGTGGACTCACCTTTCGCGCATCCGGGGCGGTATCGGCCTGCGCGGGCCGGGCGAAACCCAGCTGGAGACCGACCGCCGCAGCATCCGGCAGAAGATCCAGGGCCTCAAGCTCAAGCTGAAGGACGTGGAAAAGCACCGGGAAAACCTGCGAGCCGGACGGGATCCGATGCTGAGCGCCGCGCTGGTGGGCTACACCAACGCCGGCAAGTCCAGCATCCTGCGCGGGCTTTCCGGGCAGCACGAGATTGTGGTGGAAGACCGGCTCTTCGCGACCCTCGACACCCTTACCCGGGAAGTAGATCTGGGTGAGGGGCAACGCGCGCGCGTCACCGACACCGTGGGATTCATTCGCAAGCTGCCCCACCACCTGGTCGCCAGCTTCCGCGCTACCCTGGAGGAGGTCCGAGGCGCGGACGTGCTGCTGCACGTGGTGGACGCGAGCCACCCCGACTGGGAGGGCCAGATGCGTGTCGTCGAGCGGGTCCTGGCCGAGCTGGATCTGGCGGACCGCCCGTTGATACCGGTCTTCAACAAGATGGACGCAGTCACAGATCGCTACGTCATTTACCCAGCGGGTTCGCGCCCTTCATCCGACCGGCATACCGGCCACTTCGATGCGCACCGATGGATTGGCCCCGCTCAAGGCGGCGCTGCGCGATCTGGAGCGAGTAGGGAGGCCCACCGTCAGGGTGAAGGTTCCCCTGGCCGACGGTGCCCGGGTGGCAGCGCTTGTATCGGGACGGTGAGGTGCTCTCCCGCAGTCAGACCGATACCGAGTATGAGTTCGTAGTGCGCCTGGAAGTGTGGCAGGTGAACCGTCTGCGGGAGGAGGGAGTGGCGGTAGCCCCGATGGAGGAAACGCGGGGCTGGCGGAAGGTGAGTGGCTTAGGGTGACGGCAATCACTGAGCCGCCGTAGCTGACGGGGTAGGGTCCTGGATTGCATGAGGGACCTCGAGGGTGGACTCAGAGGAGAAGTCCAGCCGACGCGGACTCAAGGAGGCGAAAATGCAAATTCATTGGAGCGCGGTTTGGCTCATGATCGGCATGATGGCTAGTGCGGTGGGCTGTGGTGGCTACAACGCGTCGAGCAATCCGCCGCCCGCAGCGGATAGCACTAGTGACAGCACGGCATCACCGCCACCGGGTTACAGCCGGAACTAGCGGCTCAGTCCGTAGCGGGAAGGGATCGGTGGGGACTTCGATAGGAGAAAGGAGAAGGGGCCTGAGCTGATTCGAGCTTCGGCCCCTTCGCGTAACCTGCCCTGAGCGTAGTCGAAGGGCTCAGGGTGACAAGTTGTGTCGTCCTGCCCCGCTGCCCCGCTTACTTCTTCCCCCCGCTCAACACCTGCTCCAGGATCAGCCAGCGATTCATGCCGGCAAACTTCTGGTGCATCTTGGTGGACGGCGAGCCGCCCTGTGCCTCGTCCTCCTCGATCTGGAGGTCGGCCAAGGCATCGATGCCGCTGACAAGGAACTTCTTCAGTCCCTTTTCCAGCGCCATCCCGGCCGTGCGGAAGTTGAACAGGGTCGAGAACTGGAGCGTGAAGCCGAGCTCGCCCAGCTGCTGGTTCGTGATCAGGGTACCGGCCCTCTTCGCTTTGCCGAAGTACAGCGAGGGCGACAGGTTAAAGCCCAGCATCTGGTCGGGGTAGTACTTCCGGACCCCTTCGGCGAACTCCTGCGGCTGGTCGATCTCGGTGTTGTTAAACTCGGGCCAGATCACGTCCACGCCGAGCTCCGCCGCTTCCCAGGCATCCTCCACCGCCATCTGCACGCCGCCCGGCTCCTGACCCGGCAGGGCGCCATCGATCGAATCGGTGCGCGCGATAGTCACCACGTCCACTCCGGTGGCCTGCGACGCTGCCTTGATCGCCTTGAGCTTGGCCAGCCAGTCCTTGCGCGGCACCAGCACCTTATTCCGCTTCTGCTTGCCGACGTTCACGATGTGGCCGCAGGTGCGGTTGGAGGGATCCTGGTTCTCCAGATGCACGCCTGCCGCCCGGGCCCGGATCAGCTCCACCGCCAGCGTAAAGGTCTGAGTCGGTCCGCCGAACCCGGCCTCCATGTCCACGAAGGCCGGAGGCGCTTCCAGGATCTCCTTGCCGTCGGTGTCGTAGTAGTGGGTATTGCGGGCGCCTTCGATGCCCATCCACATCTCGTGGACCAGCTTCACCATGTCATGCGAGGCGTAGACGCCGATATCGGGGAACATGCTCTTGGTCGCGGCGAGCTGCCAGCCGCTGCCGTAGAGCGCCTTGAAGCCCAGCCGCGTCATGATGGCCGAGGTGAACGCGTCGTAGGCACCAGCGGTGTGGAGGAACGACTTCCGGGCCCGGGCCTCGTGCAGGAGGCGCCGCAGCTTGTCGGCCGGCTCCTCGGTCTCAGGAGGAGCAAACAGCTTCCCGACGCCATCGGCCGGGTAGGTCGCATGAACGAGACTCGGGACGGGTCGCGGTGGCCATCAATGGTCTCCTTGGTGGTGCGGTCACTTTGTGAAACTATTCACATGTTAACGGTTGGTGCTGAATCGCGCCAGAGTGTTGCGCCCTTCCCACGTCAGTCGCTGCAATGCCATGCAGGGCAGGGCCCTGCTATCTTCCCCGCCATCGTGGAAACCCCCGGCCCGATGTTTATCACGAAGCCTTTCGTCACCGACCGGCGCATCCGGTTCGCGCTGGTGGGCTGCGGGCGCATCTCGGAAAACCACTTCGCCGCTATCGAAAATCATGCCGACCGGGCGGAGCTGGTCGGTGTCTGCGACGTAGAGCCCGCCGCGCTTGCCCGGGCCGAGGAACGGACCGGCGCCCCCGGCTTCCGGAGCCTGGATGCGCTCCTGGCCGGCACCGATGCCGATGTTGTCATCCTGGCAACGCCCAGCGGGTTGCATGCCGAGCAGGCGATTCAGGTGGCGGCGGCGGGCCGGCATGTCATGACCGAGAAGCCCATGGCCACGCGCTGGCGCGACGGCAAGCGCATGGTCCATGCCTGCGACCAGGCCGGAGTGCATCTCTTCGTGGTCAAGCAGAACCGCCGGAACGCCACCCTCCAGCTGCTCAAGCGGGCGGTCGAGAAGGGGCGGTTCGGCCGGATCTACATGGTGACGATCAACGTGTTCTGGAGCCGCCCCCAGTCATACTACGACAGTGCACCGTGGCGCGGAACCTGGGAGTTCGATGGCGGGGCCTTCATGAACCAGGCCAGCCACTACGTGGACCTGTTGGACTGGCTCATCGGTCCGGTCGAAAGTGTTCAGGCCTACACCGCCACCCTGGAGCGAAACATCCAGGTCGAGGACACCGGTGTGGTCAGCATCCGCTGGCGGACCGGCGCCCTGGGCTCGATGAACGTCACCATGCTGACCTATCCCAAGAACCTCGAGGGCTCGATCACGATCATCGGGGAGAAGGGTACGGTGCGGGTGGGCGGCGTCGCGGTGAATCGGATAGACCACTGGGAGTTTGCCGACACCGACCCGGACGACGCGAGCATCCAGCAGGCGAGCTACGATACCACCTCGGTCTACGGCTTCGGCCATCCGCTCTACTACGACAATGTGATCAAGTCCCTCCGAGGTGAGGCGGTACCGGACACCGATGGACGCGAAGGGCTTCACTCCCTGGAAATTCTCATCGCCACCTATCAGTCCGCCCGCGACGGGCGGCGGGTGGCGCTTCCGCTGGAGTACTGACGTAGCGCTGTCCGGGGCTGCCGGTAACCGCCGCAGCTGGTACCTCGCACACGAGCTATGGTGGCGCGCATGTCAAAGCAGAAGCCGCTGAAACCCGGCCGCTCGGCCGACCAGATCCTCGACGCCGGCCGCCGGGTCATTCGCATGGAATCCGAGGCGGTGGCAGCGCTCGAACGGCGGCTGGGGACATCCTTCGTTCGCGCCGCGGAGGCAATCCTCGATGCCCGCGGCCGGGTGATCGTCTCCGGGTTGGGCAAATCGGGAATCATCGCGCGGAAGATTGCGGCCACACTCACGTCCACCGGCACGCCGGCCATCTTCCTGCACCCTATTGACGCACTGCACGGCGATCTCGGCATCGTCGGCCCGGCCGACGTGGCGCTCCTGTTATCGAAGAGCGGCGAATCCGACGAGCTGCACGCGCTGCTCGAGTGTCTCGGCCGCTTCGGCGTGACGATTATCGCTCTGACCGGCAATCCGGACTCGACGCTGGCCCGGGAGGCCAGGATCGTGCTCGATTGCGGTGTGGAGGAGGAGGCCTGCCCGCACGACCTGGCTCCCACCAGCTCGACCACGGCCGCCCTGGCGATGGGAGATGCCCTGGCCGTGTCCCTCTTCATGGCGCGCGGCTTCCGCCAGGAGGACTTTGCCCGGCTGCACCCAGGAGGAAGTCTGGGGCGGCGGCTGCTCCGAGTCAGGGATGTGATGATCACCGAGCGGGTTCCGATGCTCGCGCCGGACGCCAGCATGCGCGAATGCGTGGTCCTGCTGGCAGAGCGGCGTGGCACCGTGGCCATTGTAGACGAGCAGCGGCGGCTGCTCGGCGTCGTCACCTCGGGCGATCTTACACGATTGATGGACCGGGAGGAAAACTTTCTCTTGGTGCCGGTCGGCACGATCATGACGGCGTCTCCGCGGACGTCCGAGCCTGACCAGCTGGCCGCCCACGCTGTGGGGGTCATGGAGCGGCACGGTGTCATGGCGCTGCCGGTCCTGGAGGAGGGCCGAGTCGTTGGAATGGTCCACCTGCACGACCTGATGCGGGCGGGTGCGGTGTGACCGGGCTGTGTCGGTCTGACGCGCGTAAACTGTTCCAAGTGGGTCACCTGGGCCTTCGACATTCGCCTCCTGCGGGGTGATCAGGCTTACCTGGCCGAAAGCGTAGGCTTGCGTCGCACTTGTACTTGGCTATGTTCGCCGAGGCAGGGACCGGACGCCTGAGGCGCGAACGCAAGGAATGGCAGTGGTTGGCGTACCTCTTGCACCGGGTGTTCCAGATTGATTGACCGTCATGCGGAAAAGGGCTCCGCACAATCACATAGGCGCTACTCTTTCCCCCCAGGTGCCCGTGGGTTTCAGCTCATGTCTGCGGTAAGCCCCTCGCCGAGCAGCAGACTCAAGTCTGCCCCGATCATTGATGATTCGGCGCGGCTTCAGACAGCTGCACTTCAGCAGTCCCAGTCTCTTCCGGTGGCGCCCGCCGTCTCATCCTCCGCAACAGCCGCATCGTCGGCCCCGGCCGTCTGGAGCGCCATCGAGCGGTTGGCCCTTAGCCAGCGGGCTCCCCAGATCATGCGGATCCACCTGGTCCGCTCCGCGGTCCGCATCGCCGTGCTCATGGCCGGCGATACGGCTGCCCTGTTGCTGCTCCGGGTCCTGCTTCGCGGCGTCCGGGATGAGTTCTGGCTGGGGCCGGCGGCCGCGTCGGTAGTCAATAGCCTGGTACCCCAGGGCGCCTTGCCACTGGTGCAGCTCCTTCCCGCCGTGCTGCTGGGGCTGATCGTGGTGGACACGTACGGTGCCAGCGACCGCCGGCGTGATGCCGGCCGGCTGGTAGCCGGCGCTACCCTGGGCCTGGGACTTCCGTTCTGGAATCATCTCTGGAGTCACTTCAGCCCGCTCGCTTTACCGGGCTTCATACTCCTCGCAGGGCTGATCGGCATGACGCTCATCGTCGAGCGTCATCTCATCGACTCGGTGGTGCGGAGCCTCTGGCCCATCGGCCCGGGCGCGGCGCGGGCGCTCCTGATCGGGCGGCCCGAGCACACCCGGCGCGCCTTCGAGCACCCAACGCTGTCGGATGCGCGGGAATTCGCCTTCGGCGGGATCATCGACGCCGACCAGCTCGACCTGCGGCACGGCGGCTTCAATCGTCTCTGCGAGACGATCAAGCGCTACCGAGCCGACACCGTGGTGCTGACCGGACCGCTGACCGACGAGGCGCTGGCGCTGGTCATCGAGGCGGCCGGTGCAGCGGGCTGTCAGCTCTTCGCACTCCCCCGGGCGTTCGCGCTCGGCGGGGTCGAGTCCCAGACGGTTTGGCGACGTGGAGCGCCGCTGGTCGCGCTCAACCGGCCTGCCCTCCGGGGCCGCCAGCTGATCCTGAAACGAACCCTGGATGTGGTGGTGTCCGGCATTGGATTGGCGTTGCTGAGCCCGCTCTTCATGGCCGTGGCAATCGCCGTGTACATCTCTTCACCGGGCCCCATTTTCTTCCGGCAGACGCGCGTGGGTCTCGGCGGAAAGTTGTTCAAGATCACCAAGTTTCGCAGCATGGTGCATGACGCCGAGACACTGCTCGACGACCTCACGCCCAAGAGCCTGTACCGTGACCGGCGGCTCTTCAAGGTCAAGGACGATCCGCGCGTGACCTGGCTGGGCGGCGTGTTGCGGCGGACCAGCCTGGACGAGCTGCCGCAGCTCTGGGACGTGTTCGTCGGCACCATGTCGCTGGTGGGGCCCCGGCCTCCGCTGCCGAGCGAAGTGGATCTCTACGAAGAGCACCACTACACCCGCTTCGACGTGAAGCCGGGCATTACCGGCCCATGGCAGGTCAGCGGCCGGAATACCATCACCGATTTCGAGGAAGTGATCCGGCTGGAAACCGATTACATCCGCGAGTGGAGCATCTGGAAGGACATCGGCATTCTGCTCCGCACCGTGCCGGCGGTGCTGTACATGCGAGGGGCGCACTGACCTAGCGAGTGACGAAGTAGGTGTGCTCCACGGCTGAAGCGCGTTCCACCCGTACCACCTTGCCCCCCAATTCCGACATTACCCGCGTCACCGCTTCCTCGGTCATGAAGCCCATGCGCATGGGCGTGAGCTCCAGCCGCTCGAGCAGCATGCGCTCATCAAACCCCAGCCACCGTAACAGGCCGTAGAGACGGCGCCGGGGCTGCAAGCGGTGGAGCAGCCCGATTCTGCTGGGAAGCTGAAAGACGAGGAGCCCTCCCGGCCGGAGGACCCTCATGAACTCGACCAGATACGAGCGCACCATCGCGCGGCCGGGCAGGTGCTGGAGCACGTAACGGCTGTAGACGAGATCGAACGATCCGGATTCGAAGGTCCGGAGATCGTCCGCCGTGTTGAGCACGAACCGGCACCGCTCGCAGTCCCGGTTGAGCTCCTCGGCCTGGGCCAGCATGGGCGCGGAGATGTCGACCCCGACGCACTCCCCGAAGTGGGCCGCCAAAGCCCGGGTGAGCCGTCCCACGCCGCAGCCGAAGTCCAGGGCCTTCTCTCGGCGCTGCGGAAGGCCCACCGACTGCGCCGCGGTCATCAAAGCGGCGACGTCCCGGACCCCGGTCGCGAAGAACTCGGCGGGGTCCCAACGCCCATGCCGGCGGCTCTTACTGGTGAGGACGGCCCAGAGGGGATCCACCCGCCCTAGCGCTTCCCAGTCCTGTTGGTGGCGGCGAAGCGACTTCACCCGACCTCCTTCCTGAATCGTCTCGTAGCGATCCCGCACGAAATCGCCGAACTCCCGGCGAAAGCGGCCGACGCCGAACCGCAAAGCATTCTCATGGCAGGCGGCAGGGTCGATCCGTGCCGCCTCGCGCTCAAACGTAGCCACCGCCGCCTGAAGCGAAGCCACCGTCTGTTCCGAAAAGAAGACGCCGGTGGGACGTGGGTCGTCGAGGCCCCGGATCGTTTCGAGAGAGCCTCCCTTCTGGAACGCGATGACCGGTGTCCCGCAACCCTGCGCCTCCAGCGGCGCAATACCGAAGTCCTCCTCCGCCGCGAAGACAAAGGCCCGAGCGCGGCGCAGGTGGTCCAGCAGCACCGAGTCGGGTTGGCGGCCAAGCAGGCGAACGTTCCCGGCCGCCTTGCTACGCACCCGGGATCGCATCGGGCCCGTCGCCGATGATGACGAGGGTGCGGTCCGGCATTCCGGCAAAGGCCTCCGCGATCAAGTCGATGCGCTTGTACGGTACCATGCGCGAGGCGGTGAGGTAGAACGGCTCTCGCCCCTGGTTCCAGTCGGGCGCGAACGCATCCGTATCCACCGGCGGATAGATGACGGTGGATTCCCGGCGGTACACCTTCCGGATACGCCGGGCGACGAATCGGGAGATCGCCATGAACTCGTCCACGCCCGCCCCGGTACGCGCGTCCCAGTTACGTATTCTGTGCAAGAGCCGCCGGGCCAGCATCGACTTGAGCCCGCGGTCCAGGCCGCTCTCGCGCAGGTACTGATGCTGGAGATCCCAGGCGTAGCGCATGGGCGAGTAACACATGCAAAGGTGAAGCTGATCCGGCCCGGTGAGCACTCCCTTGGCCACGGCGTAGGAGCTGGAGACGATCAGATCGTAGCTCGACAGATCGAACTGCTCGATGGCCAAGGGCATCAGCGGCAGATAGGAGCGATAGCGGGTTCTCGCCCAGGGGAGCCGCTGGAGGAACGAGGTGCGGACCGGCCGCCCCCCGAGAAATCCTCGTTCATCGTCCGGCACGAAATCGATCAGGCTGAACAGATCGGCCTCGGGGAGCACCTGAAGCATCTGCTCCAGGACCCGCTCGGCGCCGGCGTAGGTGACCAGCCAGTCATGCACCACCGCCACCTTCATCTGAGCACTCCCTGCAGCACCGCAAACACCCCCCGGGCGGTGTTCCGCCAGGAGAACTCCGCCGCCCGCCGCCGCCCGGCCGCGCGCATCGAGTCGCGCAAGGCGGCATCTCCCATGAGACGGCCCGCTGCTTCGGCGAGCGTGGCAGGGTCGTTAGGGTCGAAGTAGAGGGCGGCGTCGCCGCATATCTCGGGCAATGATGCCGCCCGCGATACGACCACGGGGCAGCCCGCCCGCATCGCTTCCAGCGGAGGCAGGCCGAAGCCCTCGTACCACGAGGGATACACGAAGCATTGCGCCCGCTGGTACAGTGCCTTGAGCTCGGCGTCCCGGGTGTAGCCGACTTTCCGAATCTGCTCGGACAGATCTTTCTGGCCCGCGAAGATGGCGGGGAAGCTACCGCCCACGCTGACGACGTCCAGGTTCGGCACCGTTCGCCGCAGCAGGGGCAGGGCGCGCACCAGGGCCACCAGGTTCTTGTGAGGCGCTTCGCTGCTGACGGCGAGAACGTAGGGCCGCTCGCCGATGCCATGCCGCGCAAACACAGTGTGGTCCGGCTCGAGGGCGTCGAGGTGGTCGGCGCCCGGATGGACCACGGTGAATCGGTCTGGAGCTATCCCCGCGTGGTGAGCCAACTCCTCGGCCGAGAAGCGGGACGGCGTGATTACCCGTGCGGCGAAGCTGCCCAGCCGCCGAATGTTGATTCGGTACCAGGTTCGGAAGGCAAAGGAGTAGGCCGCGGGCACGGCAAAGACGGACGCGTCATGGATGACAACTACCTGGTGGCGGCGGACCAGAGGACCCAGGTTGCCCAAGCTCAGCAGCAGCGCGCTGGATTCGTAGGCGGCGAGCGAGGCCTGCTCCCAGAGCTGTCCGCGGCCAGTCCCCACCACGCGGATCGGAATGTGACGCGGAACCAGGTCAGGGTCGAATCCGGAGGGAACCGCAAGACTCAACTGATATTGCCGCCGGTCGATCTCGTCCCGTTCGATAAGGTCGTCCAGTGCCCGCACGACTTCCCGGGAAAAGCGCTGAACTCCGGTGACCGCCTGACTCAGGAACCTTCCATTGATGACGATCCGGTGCACGTCAGCGGCCGCCGGCCGCTGCAACTTCCCGAACGCCAGAGCCATGCCGCTCCTCGGCCGGGTACACGAAGCTGGATCCGGTCAGGATCCCCTTGCACACCACGTCGAGGCCGCGCGAGCGTCCCGGCAGCAGCCCCGAGAGTCCGCTGTCCAGTCCCACCGCGAAGGGAGGCCAGTCGGGTTTGGGCTTCATGAACTCCAGCGGGATCATGCGGCGGAAGAAGAAATGGTAGGCATACTTCCGGGCCCGCTCCACCACCGACGGCTCGAGCGTGCGACCGAGAGGTAACCGGTCCAGCAGCCGGAAGTAATCGGCCGCCGAGGTGGCATCCATGGTGACGCCCTTGTTTCGGATCCAGGCTTCGCCGGCCACGATAACCGGAATCCCCATGCTGGTGAGCTCGACCCCCGTCTTGGTGCCATAAATGATCACCGCGTCGCACTGTGACATGGCGGCATAGGTGCTGACGTTGCTCTCCGGGGGCACCACGAAGACGTTGGGCGGCAGGGTGGGGAAAGCCCGGCGAATCTCGTCCACCAGCGGCTGGCGGGAAGGCAGCGTGCCCCGGAGCTCGGCCGGATGCACCCGAATGAGCAGTTGGACATCGGGCCGAGCCGCGAAGTACCGGATAGTCTGGAGCGTCCACTCCAGCATGTTGGGAAACGCGTTGGCCGGATAGTGGAGCTGCGCGTCCCACATGACGTTCGTCAGCATCCCGATCGGTGGGACGGGAGAAGTCCAGCCCCACCTCGCGAGAGATGGATTCCACGTCAACCTGGGGCCGCTCGTGGAACCAGATCCAGTCCTGGGTACCGTGCCAGCGGCTCTTGAGGTACTGCACCAGCTCGCTTTCGACCTCGGGCGTCCAGGGCAAATCTTCCCAGGTGGACGTCGGCTCGTTCATCAACGTGTGATGGTACGTGTCGCCATGGCTGAAGATGAAGCATTGCTTCCGGTACGCGGGATTCCAGGTGACGACCCGCACCCCTTCCTGCCGGCACACTTCGCCGATGAGCCCCTGCGGCACGTAGATCCCGTGGTGAAACACCGCCACCTCGAAGCGATGGGTGTGCACCAGCCGCCTGGTGGCCATCACTGTCAACAGCGCTGCGTGGAAGTAGCGACGCAGGACCGCCTCACTCCTCGGCTCCGACTCCAGCGTGGCGCGGGCAAAAAATCGGAGCGTTCCCGCCAGGGCATGCTCCCCCACGGCGAGACCGTCCATGGTGTAGTTGGGAAGCTCTGGCGCCGGAACCGTGGAGGCGAGTCGGGCCGCCTCGGTGCGCTCCTCGGGTGTGACCAAGCCGCTGTAGGTATGCACCGTCAGGTCGAGCGAGCGGTACATCGCCGCGGCGGGGTCGAAGCAGTGCTTGCACAGGTCGCGGGTCGGCCCGTGGCGGACGAACTGGTCCTGGTCGGGATACCAGGTGACGTCACAGGCGAGGCAGGCGGGCAGGACCCCGTCGCAGAGGAGCACGTGTGGCTCCGCTCCCCGCAGAGACAGCGCGGCGGCAAGCACGCTTTCCAGCGACGTCCCCGGCAGGTGCGAGCCGACGCTGGTGGCGATGAGCACCTTGGTCCGCTGCTTCGGGACCGAGGTCGGCGAGAGGGCCGGTCCCTGTCCCTGAATCCTGCTCCAGTCGGGATACCCGGTGGTCTTGGCTCGGCGACGGCGCACATACAGGCGCACCGCCCGCTCCAGCCTCGGGTGCCGCTTCAGGCGATCGCGAAAGAAGGTTTTCAGCTTCTCCATCCGTGCTCCGTGACGGGGGCAATATCCAGCCGGCTCAGGAACGCGTCGGGCTCCGGGAGCTGCTCCAGCGCCCACCAGGGATTCAGCGCCTGCAAGCTGCTCAAGGACACGCCCCCGGTGGCCACGGCCACCACCCGCGCGCCGATCGCCTTGCCGGCCGCTACATCGTGGGCCGTGTCTCCGATGACGTACAGTCGGTCGGGGTGCAGCTCACCCAGGATCCGGCGCGCTTCGGCCAGCGCGTTCCGGGCGATCCCCGCGCGATCCTCGGTCTCGTCGGAGAACGCGCCTCCCTCGAAGTAGCGGTCCAGGCCGTAGTACCCCAGCTTGGCCTTGGCCCCGGCGCGGGTGTTCCCGGTCAAGAGCATCGAGTACACATCGGCTCGACCCTTGAGGGCGCTCCAGAATCTCGCGCACGTTCGGCAGCACCCGGCCCGCCCGCCGGGGCAGGCTCGCCGGAAGACGCTCCTCGTATCCGCGCAGCAGCCGCAGCCCGGCTGACGGCTCAGCTCCATTGCCGAACTCTCGCAGCAGCCGGGTGGCAATCACCGGATCCGGCAGCCCGGCGGTGTTGAAATCCGCCAGGTCCACGTCCCGTCCGATCTCCTCCCGCAGCGCATCCTGCCAGGCGTATATCCCGGCCCGTCCGGTGGAAAGCAGCGTGCCGTCTATGTCCCAGAAGAGGACCGTTCTCACCCGGCCTCGCCCGCCCGAATCGCCGAGCCCGCCACGACAGCGCGTGCAATGCCTTCCGCATCGAGTCCGTGGGCCCGCAGCGCTTCGTCGTTCTGAGCCGACACCGGAATGTCGGTCAGTCCCAGACGCCGGAGCTCGATCGCCTGCGCCAGGCCCAGCTCCGCCAGCCGGGCGGCGAGCATCTCACCCTGACCCCCGTCCACGTAGTGATTGTCCAGAGTGAAGACGTGGTCGTGGCCCCGCACCATCTCGCGCAGCCACTCGTCGTCCACCCGGTTGAGCCAGGGGAGGTTGACCACCCGGAGTCCGATGCCCTGCTCGGCCAGCAGGTCGGCCGCGCGCCATGCCTCGGACAGCATGACCGGGCCGTAGCCGAAGATCACCGCGTCCGAGCCGTCACGCAGCACCACGCCTCGGCCTGGTACGAGCTGATAATCTGCCGGCAGCTCGAACGGGATCTGATACGGGATGGAGACCAGCCGCAGGTACGCGCTCTCCGGCCCACCCTCGACGCACCAATCCAGGGCGAGCCCCACCTCCGCCTCGCAGCTGGGCTCCAGCATCACCAGACCGGGTACGCCGCCGAGCGCCGAGATGTCCCGGACCGATTGGTGAGAGTGTCCCGGACCGCTGGGGAGAACGCCCGCGAGCGATCCGACATAGATGATCTTGGTGCGCTCGGTGGCGTTGTTGTAGATCTGCTCGTTGGGCCGGGTGGACAGAAAGCAGGCGAAGGAGTGGACCACCGGCAGCAGGCCGGCCAGCGCCATCCCGCCGGCTTGAGACACCATGTCCTGCTCCGCGATGCCGCATTCGACGAACCGCTCCGGCAGCTGATCCTGAAACGGAATCAGTCCCGTGTCGAGCACCAGATCGGCATCCAGCGCCACCAGGTTGGGATGCCGCCCAGCCAGACGCAGCAGCGCGCGCGAGTACGCCGGCACCAGCCGCTGCGCGCCGGTAAGATTCGCCGCCTTGGGCCGAGACCCGGTCTCGAGCCGGAGGGGATCGGCGCCGGCCGCTTTCAAGGCATCGTTCGCCCTGCTTACCAGCTCGGCCAAGGCCCTGCTGTAGGTGTCGTCGTCGGGCGCGCCGCTGTGGAACCGGTAGAACCGGTCGGCGTCGGTCATGGCGGTATGCTCCATGAACGACACCCCGCGCCCCTTCACCGTGTCGCACACGATGACCTTGGGCTGCTCGGTGACCCGGTCCAGTCGCCGGAGCACCCGGCTCAGTGCGGCGAGATCATGGCCGTCGCACCGGGCGGTCGCCCAGCCGAACGCGGCGAACTTCTTCTCCAGGTCGCCCAGATCGCTGACGGCGGCTACATGGGTGTCCGACTGGACCTTGTTGTGGTCTACCAGCACCGTGAGCTCGCCCAGCTTTCGCTGAGCCGCGGTGGCGAGGGATTCCCAGATCTGGCCTTCCTGCAGCTCGCCGTCTCCGGTCATCACGAACACCTTGGCAGAGCGGCCCTGAAGCCGGTTGGCGAAGATCATCCCCTTCGCCTTGGAGATCCCCATGCCCAGCGGACCGGTGTTGGTGACGATCCCCGGCGTGGCGACGTCCGGATGACCCGGCAGTCCGCCCAGCCGGCGGAGCAGATGGATCTGCTCGAATGGGATACGGCCGAGCGCGAGCAGCACGGCGTAGAGGCCGGGCGCGTCGTGGCCCTTGGACGAGAAGTAGAGATTCTCCGCCGTTCCGTCACTGCCGGCGCGCAGCTCGTTCAGGTACAGCCACGACACGATGTCCAGGCTGCTGAAGCTGCTTCCGATGTGCCCCGAGCGGGCCCGCGCGATCATATAGAGCGCATTGATCCGGCAGAGCGTCGCGAACAGCTCGGCGCGCGGCACCGGCCGGAGCTTCATGCCGTCCAGCCGCTCGAATTCGCCGCGGGGGACGAACTGAATCTCGGTCATCGGGCTTTGCGCCCCGAGCGCGGTGGGCCGATAGGGGGCTGGGCAACCGCCGGAAGCGCCGCCTCGCCCGATGCGATGATGTGCTCCGCGTACCACCAATCCTTCGAATCGTTCAGGTCCACGCCCTCGTAGCCCTCGGTAAAGAACGGGATGATGCGGGTGCCGGCGATGCTCCCATCTTCCAGCGGCACCCGGCTCCAGGCAATCTCCAGGCTGGCGTTCTGCACCAGCACCTCGGGCAGCGACTGGTACGCCATGCTGTGCCAGGGCGGGTTTACCGGTCCCCCTTCGAGCAGCGGCACGATCCGGTCGCCCTGACGCTTCCACATCTTGCCCGGATGCTGCTTGCAGCGTTCCACTGCGCGAAGCGAGTCCACGTCGCGCCGTCCGCCGAAGCACTCCCACGCGCGCCTGATCGTGGCGCCGGTGCGAAACGGACTGGTGGGCCGCAGGATGCTGAAGCACTCGTAATGCCGCCCGCCGGAGCGCAGGCGACTGCAGGCTATGTCGCACCCAATCGATGTCGGGCGACAGGTCGCCGGCCAGCTCGGCGGGCCGCAGGTCGGGGATCTCGGCGCCGTAGTGCCGGGCAATGGCGGCGAAGTCGGCCGAGTCGGTGGAGACGATGACCGCGTCGAACACGCGGCTGTCGAGCGCAGCCGCGATCGTGTAGGCAATCAGCGGGTGCCCGGCCAACGGGCGCACGTTCTTTCCCTCGAGCCGCTTCGAGCCGGCGCGGGCGGGAATCAGCGCCACGGCGGAAATGCTCACGGTCGGCGTCCGGCGGGTGGCGACGACACTACACTCGCGACGGGGTGTAGTTGATGTACACCGTCTTCCAGTCCGAGTAGACGTCGAGCGCCTCGGTGCCGGCCTCCCGCCACCCGGTGCCCGATTCTCCCAGCCCGCCGAACGGCAGGTGCGGCTCGCTGCCATAGGTCGGCCCGTTCACCACTGCCACGCCTGAGCGAACCCGGGAAGTAAAGACCATCGCGCGATGCATGCTGGCGGTGTGGATCGAGGCGGTGAGGCCGAATGGAGAATCGTTCGCGAGCGTGAGTGCCGCGGCGAAGTCCGGCACCCGGTACAGGCATGAGATCGGCCCGAATAGCTCGGTGCGGGAGATCGCCGCGTTGCCGCCGGCGCCTTCGATGAGGGTCGGCGCCACGAAGAAGCCGCCGTCGTATCCGGGCCCGGTCAGCCGGTCGCCCCCGGTCAGCACCGTAGCGCCGGCCTTGCGGGCGGCCTGCACCGCCGCGAGCATGTTCCGCAAGCTGCT
The DNA here is from genome assembly GCA_963810165.1 of uncultured Gemmatimonadales bacterium. Lineage (GTDB taxonomy): Bacteria > Gemmatimonadota > Gemmatimonadetes > Gemmatimonadales > GWC2-71-9 > CAVVWJ01. The sequence goes on along the minus strand of CAWEMG010000006.1, from coordinate 62,850 downwards.
TCTCGTTGATCACCGGGCCGTAGTCGTCGTCGTCGCCGCAGCCGACCCGGAGCTTCCGGGTTCGCTCCACCAGCAGGGCGCGGAACCGATCGTACACGGCGTCGAACACGATGATCCGGCTGCCCGCCGCGCAGCGCTGGCCGGCGTTGCTGAACGCCGACTGGATCGCCGCGGTCGCGGCCAGGTCGAGATCGGCGTCGTCGCAGACGACCAGCGGGTTCTTGCCGCCCAGCTCCAGGCAGACCTTGGCCAGACGTCCGCCGGCGGCATGCTGAATGAAGCGCCCGACCTCGGATGGATCCGGTAAAGCTGACGACGTCCACCTCGGGCGACTCGACCAGCGGCGCGCCCGCCTCCTTCCCGAAGCCATGCACGACGTTGAACACGCCGGCGGGGAGTCCCGCCTCGCGCGCCAGCCGGGCAAAGGCCCAGGCGGTGGCGGGAGCGTCCTCCGATGGCTTCAGCACCGCGGCGTTGCCGCAGAGCAGGGCAGGGAATGCCTTCCAGGCTACGTTGGCGATCGGGGTGTTGGCCGCGATGATGAGCCCGGCGACGCCCAGCGGCTGGCGCACCGTCATGGCGCTCTTGTTCGGCGTGGCGCTGGTGGTGGTGCGGCCGTAGAAGCGGCGACCTTCGCCGGCCACGAAGAGGCCCATCTCCACCGCGGCGGTGGTCTCGCCCCGGGCATCCTTGAGCGACTTGCCGGTCTCCTGGTGCACGATCCGCGAGATCTCTTCGTGACAATCGCGCAGCGCCAGGGCGAGCGACCGGAGCACGTCGCCCCGGTGCACCGGTGTGGCTTCAGCCCATACCGGCTGCGCCCTGCGAGCGGCCGATACGGCGGCCGCGATGTCCGGCGCTCCCGACTGGCTCACCCGGCACAGCTCCCGTCCGGTGGCCGGATCCAGCTTCCCGAAGCGTGGCTCCGCCGCCGGCGGGTCGCTCCTGGCCGTCGATGAAGTTGGGAATGTGCCCGGGAATGTTCAGATCTACGCTGGCCATCGATCGAGTCCACGCTGGGTTCTTGCCTTACCAGGCGGTGTAGCCGCCGTCCACCCGGAGCTCAATGCCGGTGACGTACGAAGACGCATCCGAGGCAAGGAAGATAAGCGGCCCCCCCAGATCGCGAGCCACCGCCATGCGGCCCAAGGGCACGCGGCTGGTGAACTTGCGCTTGAACTGGTCGTCCTGGCCGCCTTCCACCCCGCCGGGCGAGAGGGCGTTGACCCGGACACCCCGGGGTCCCCAGTGGGTGGCGAAGTACCGGGTCAGGTTCACCAGGGCGGCCTTCGAGGCCCCGTACGCCGGCGGCTTGAGGAACGGAGGGTCGGCGGGCAGATGGTCGTAAAAGCGTGCGTCGGGCGACACACTGGCGTAGAGCGATCCAATATTGATGATCGACCCTCGGCCCCGCTCGGCCATCCCCGCTCCGAACACCTGGGCTGCCAGGAATGCGCCGGTGACGTTCACCTCCAGCACCTGGGAAAAGACCTCAGCAGGAATCTCGTCGAGACAGATAGGTAGTGGCTGGACCAGGAGGCTGGTCGATCCCGGCGTTGTTCACCAGCACCGTCGACCACCCCCACTTCGGTCTCACAGCGGGAGCGAGCCGAGACCAGGGCCTCGCGGTCGCGCACGTCGGCCCGGAGGAGGATCAGCCTCTTGCCGGCTTTGGCCTGAAGATTCGAGAACGCGGGAGAGACGCTGGCCCCTGCCAGGTCCAGTCCTACGACCGTGGCGCCCGCATCGAGCAGTGCCTCGCACCAGACCGGACCCAACCGGCCCAGCGCCCCGGTTACCACTGAGACCCGCCCGGAGAGGGCGGGAGCCGTCACGCCGCCTCTCCCTGCCCGATCGCCGCCCGTTGAATCGGCTCGTCCGCCCGGAGCGCCCGAAGGAGAGTGCGCCCTATGATCTCATCGATCATGTAGGGCGGCAGCCCGTCGCCCGGGTGACTTCACCGCCAGGTCCTCCCGGCGCAGCACGTGTCCCCGGGGAAGATCCCGCGCTGCCACCAGCTTCTTGCTCATCTTTTCGATGGGGCCCTCTTCGCTCTGGTACACCTTCTTCGAGCCGTCACCCAGTGCGGCGCGGACCCGCTGGAGGTCGCGCACCAGCTTGCGCAGGCCAACCGGCTCCAGCGAGAACGGATGGTCGGTGCCTTTCGCGGCCCGGTTCAGGGTGAAATGCTTCTCGACCACCCGCGCGCCGAGTACGTAGGCAGCCGGCGCCATCGCGATTCCGTTGTCGTGACTCGACAGTCCGATCACGACCTCGGGGAAGCGATCCCGGTAGGTGGTGATCACGCGCGAGGTCGAGCTCCTCGAACGCAGCCGGATAGCCGGCGGTGCACTGGAGGATGCAGAGCTGTTTGTTGATGGGAACGATGGCCTCGTAGGCCCGCTCGACGTCGGCCATCGTGGCTCCCCCGGTGCTGATGATCATCGGCTTGCCGAACCGGGCGACATACTGGAGCAGGGGAATGTTGCGAAGGTCGCCGGAGGCAATCTTGTAGGCCGGCATGTCGAGGCCGGCCAGGAAGTCGGCGCTGGGAACGTCGAACGCGGTGGCGAAGAAGCAGACCCCGATCTCGCGGGCGTACCGCTGCAGCTCCACGTATTCCTTCAGCCCGAATTCGAGCGCCTCGCGGTGCGCGCCGTAGGTGGCGCCGAAGCTGTTCTCGTTGTCATAGGGCCGGTCGTACATCTCGCGGGTGTACAGCGAGCGGTTGTCCCGCTTCTGCAGCTTGACCGCGTGCGCGCCGGCTTCCCGGGCCGCCCGGAACAGCTCCTTGCACTTCTCCAGGCTGCCCTGGTGGTTGTGGCCGATCTCAGCGATAACGTAGCAGGGCGAGTCCTCGTTGATGGTCACGCCCTGAATGGTCAGCTGTCTCATGGTCCCCGTTCCGGTGTGATGCTCTCCAAAATCCCCTCCCCCGGCAGCGCCCGGCTCTGCGCGCCGGCCGCGAACGCCCGAGGTGACGGTGCCCCAGAGCGTCGGGCTCAGGCGGTGCACTCCCAGCGCAGTGACCCCCATCCCTGCCGCGGCCGCCAGCGCCAGCCGGACCGGAGCGGATGCCGGCACCAACGTCAGAAACAGCAGCGCGGTCCCGCCGCCCGCAATGGCAAGGGCTAGGCCGGGAAGCGCCGACCGGGCCAGGTCACTCCAACGGGCGTCAAGCAGCCGGGTGATGAGCGTGCCGGCGACCGCGATACCCACCAGATGGGCCAGGGCCAGGCCGGCTCCGATACCCTTGATCCCCCACGCACTTCCGCCGGCCAGCAGCCCCAGGATGACGGCCGTAAAAAACACCGACCATGCGAACATCCAACCGGGCCGTCCCAGGGCCTTCATGAGCTGCCCGGCCGGCGAGATCAGCAGCTGAGCCGCCGCCACCACCGTGAACAGCTGTATCAGAATGACACCGTCCGACCACCTCGATCCGAACAGCAGCGGCACGGCGAGGGGTGCGGTGACGGCCGCCAGGGCCAGCAGGGGGAGCAGCGCCGTGGTCACGGCCCCTGTCGTCCGGAGATAGACCTCCCGGACCCCCGGTCGGTCGTGCTGGAGTCGGGCGAACCGGGGGAAAAGGTAATTGCCGATAGCCCCAATAGAAGTGGCCACCGGGGAAACTACCAGCCGGTAAGCGAAGGTATAGACGCCCAGCAGAACCGGGCCAGTCAGGTACCCCACCAGCAGCCGGTCGCAGTTCTGGGCAAAGTACTTGAAGACGTTGAACCAGAAGATCTTGGAGCTGTAGCCCCAGAGCTCTCCCGCGCGCTGTAGACTGACCTCGGACAGGTGCGGCCGCCAGGGCGAGAGCCGCCACAGGAGGGTGGTGCCCACGAGGGTGGATGTCAGGGTCTGCGCCACCAGACTCCAGACCCCCCAGCCGGCCACGGCGAGCCCGATTCCAATAGCGCCGCCCACGATCGCCGAGGCCGTGTCCCGGAGGGCGAGCTGCCGGAATCGGAGCTCGCGCTGTGCCAGCGCCGCCTGGGTGAGTGAGGGCGCGTTGAGGATGAACCCGGCTGAGAGTGCCACCAGCACCGGCGCCGCCTCCGGCGCATGAAAAAACCGGGCGAGAGGCCCGGCAATCGCAACGCCGACGAGGGTGAGCACCGCCCCGGCGATAAGGTTCAGTACGAAGGTGGTGCTGAGGTGGCCGGAATCGATCTCGCGGCGCTGCACCAGGGCGGCGCCGAAGCCCAGCTCGCCGAACACGCTGAGCAGCGCGACCCAGGATGCGGCCAGACTCACGACGCCGAAATCGTGCGGCGTGAGGAGCAGGGCCAGCACGACGAACACGAGGTAACTGGCCGACTGGCGCCCGGCCTGCTGCGCCATGGCCCAGGCCCACGGTCTCATCCCATTGCCTCGAGGAACAGCTCCTCCATGCGACGGTTGGTCACCGATCGATCGAAGCTTCGTCGCGCCACATCGCGGCCACTGGCCGCCATAGCGCGGCGCCGGTCTTCGTCCCGGGTCAGCGCCAACACTGCGTCGGCCAGCGCAGCCGGATCGCCGGGAGGAATGAGCAGTCCATTGGTCTGATCGCTAACCAGCTCAGGTCCTCCGCCCACATCGGTGACGACCACCGCACGCGCGGTGGCCATTGCCTCGGCTACGGCGAGGCCCAGGCAGGCCCGCTCGTTGATGCTGGGGCTCACCGCCACGGTGGCCGCCGCGTAGTAGTGGGGCAGCTCCTGCTGCGGTACGTCAGGCACCACGATAACTCTCCCGGAATGCCGGAGAGCGTGCGCTTCCGCCTCCGCGCGGAGCTCCCCGCTGCTCCCGACTATCACCACTTTGATTCCAGGGTCACCGGCGAGCAACCGATCCACCGCGGCCAGCAGCACGTGCAGTCCCATCTCCCGCACCATTCGGGCGACGTACAGCACGACGTGATCGTCCGGCGTGAGACCATGGCGCGCCCGGATGAGTTTGGGGTCCACCCCGGGAGAAAAGACCTCGGTGTTTACACCATAATGAACCACCTGCACCGGGGCCGTCAGGCCGAGCAGCTGGAGGCTGCGGGCGCAGTGGTGGCTGCACGAGAGCAGCACCCGGCTGACGTCCACGATGCGGCGCACCTCACGCAGCCTTCGCCGATGGAACTGAGGACGGGCGTAGATCTCGCCGAACACCGTCGTCAGCAGCGGTATTCGGAGCGAGTCGGCGGCCCAGGCGCTGGCGAGGCCGGCCGAGAAGAGGTGGTAGGCGCTGATCAGCCGAAGGTCGTGGCGCCGGACGATGTCGCGCACCACCGCGGCCAGGCTGAGACAGCCGAGGAACATCTTGGGATTTGCGGCCAGGAAACCGGGAGAGCGGAGCGCCTGGCGGCTCACGAATCCCGGGTCGGACCACAGCAGGCGCTTGAGGGCGGCCATTCGCTGCGCCCGGTCGGGGCGGTGGATGGTATAACCCCCGATGAGCTCTGGCTGGCGGCGGGGGCCTTCCATCGCGAGCACGTGCACCGCCCAGCCGCGTCCGGCGAGATGGCCGGCGAGGTCCTGCACGTGACTGGGGACTCCACCGTACGGCGGCGGGTGGTTCCCGAACAGCAGCACGCCGGGGGCCACGTCAGGCGCGAGTGGCGGCGGCCGGCACTCGCCCGACGGCGATCAGTCCCTGAGTGAAGATCCAGCGCCCGCGGCCCAGCTCGGCGAACAGCAGGATTCGGTAGAACGCCTTGACCCCGGCCCACAGCACCGAGCGCACCAGCGAGCGTACGCCCGCGATGGCCGGGTCGGTCGGATACACCCGGGGATCCTCGAAACCCACCACGTTGAATAGCTGAGTGACGCTGGAGCTGCTGAAGGCCAGTTCGTGAGTGAAGTCGCCATAGCGGATCCGGCCGAAGAAGGGCGACTCGGCATTCGGTACCTGCACGATTACGACGCCGCCGGGCCGGATGGCCGAGCGACACAACTCCAGCACCTCGACGATATCGTCCCGGGTGAAGTGCTCCAGCACGTCGCGGAGCACCAGCGCATCATAGTGGCCTCGCCGCCCGGCGAGATACTCGCCGACCTCGGCCTGCTGCACGTTCGGGATGCCCAGCCGGCGCGCGGTCTCCACCTGTTCGGCGCTGAGGTCTATCCCGCTCGCGTTGCGGTAGCCGCGCTGCTGGAGCCAGTAGACCATGCCACCCCGGCCGCATCCCACGTCGAGAATCCGCGAGCCGCGATCCGGCGAGAGCAGCCGGCCGAAATGCTTGTCCCAGGTGGGAAACTCGCGCTGAAACCCCTCCAGCGTCGCCTCGCCTTTGCGCCCGGTGATGTGGGTGGAGGTGTAGTTGCGATAGAAGCGATCCTTGAACGTCATGACTTCTCGCACACCACGAACGCCACCGCCTCCACCGGCAGCCGGCCGGTGGGTTCACCATAGACAGTGTCGTGTACCGCTGCCGCGCTGGACGGCGACCACCCTCCGAGCCGGTGGTCCTTCTTGAACCAGTGGATGGCGGCGATGTCTCGGAAACACCGACCGTATCCTTGACTCGTCGTATACCCGGTATCCCCGCTGCACAGCGGGCCGGCCCGCGGGTACACTCGCCAGCAGCCGCCCCCCGGATCGGAGGAACGACCACAGCCGCTGAACTCCCGCCGAGTCGCCCTGCTCGTGGGTCACGTCGCCATAGCCACCGAGTCCCAGGTGCTCGATGGTGGAGATCGACACCACCGTGTCGAACGGCTCGTCGAACCGGAGCGAGGGGTCGTAGAGGTCGGCGGTCTCGACGGTGAGATTCGGATGGGAAAAGGGATAGCGTCGCTGGTCGAGCACCGTCACCCGGTGCCCCAGCGCGGAGAGCTGCAGCGGGAGCACACTCTCGTAGCCACCGAAGTCGAGTATCCGCCGGTCGGTCTCCCGTATGTGTCGCAGCACCAGCGGGCCTTCGACTACCTGCTCTGATACGATCACCTGCCAGCCCGCCGACCGGATCGCGTTCCAATGCATGCGTCCAATCTTGCGCTGCAACCGCTCGGTCAGCTTCACCAACCGGCCCCGTGAGGCCGGAAACACCGCCAGGTTCTTGTTGCGGAGGTGCTGGATGACGTCGTCGAAGTTGGTGGCGGGACCGGTGTAGTTCATGTCGCGATGGGGTCAGGGCGGGCCGGTGCGCTCCCGGCGCGGAAGCGCTCGGTCAGATACAGCAGCGCGCCGATATTGATCCAGAAGAAGCTGTGCAGCAGCTCATACCCGATGGTCATGTTGAGCAGAATGGCCAGCCCGCCCAGCAGCAGCGCCAGGAAACGGGGCCGCACCTCCGGCGGAACCCGCCGATAGGACCGGGCAAAGAGCACTATCAGGGAGCCGAGCAGGAGCAGCATGCTCAGAAATCCGAGCACGCCCAACTCGGCGAACACCTTCAGGAAGTCCATGTTCGGCGTGTAGCCGGGAGAGTGGTTCGCATTGCCGTACAGCGTAATGCCCCGGAACACGCCGTACTGACCCGGCCCGATTCCCAGGAACAGGTGCTCCCGGATGATCTCGATCAGGAGCACGATGTTCTGAAAGCGCTCCACGAACGCTTCGGCCGAAAGTCCCTCCGCCAGGGTGTTGGCAAAGGTCGGCAGCCGGATCAGGAAGTAACCCGCGAACGGTGCCGCCAAAGCGGTCAGGAAGAGGATCATCCGACGGCGCTGCTCGTAGATGATGAACACGTAGACGCCGACCAGCAGCAGCGACACCAGCGAAAACTTCGACTGCGAGAGCAGGAGGGCCAGGCCGGTAAGCAGCGCGAAGGGCCACCAACGGCGAATCCGCTCGCGCGAGAGCATCAGCAGCAGCGGCGTCAGCAGGGCAACCGAGAGTTGCTGCGGCTCGGCGGTCGGGCCGGCCAGGCGGGGAAAGCCCCCGGTGGGCAGCACGCCGACCGCGCCGCTGAAGGAGGGGGCCAGCACTTCGAGGTTGCTCTGAAACCCCGCGGCCCACATGGCCAGCAACTGAAACACGAGCCCGGTGGCCAGCACCCCGGAGATCATGATCCCGGCCAGGAAGCGGTCTTCGTTGACCAGTCGGGTGGTGAGGGCGTAGTAGCACAGGTACGCCACGGTGAACACCGCCGCGTACTTGGAGAGGTCCATGCCGAAGTAGAGCAGTACGAATCGCTCGCCATAGGCCAGCTGAATCACCAGGCTCAGGATCAGCAGCATGCGTGAAGGCGAACGCCAGCCTCAGATAGCGGCGGGCAACCGGACCCGCGGTCAGCGAGCCCTTCAGCAGCAGGTGCGACAGGAGGAACGCAAGACCCAGCCAGCCCAGTACTCGCTGGATGGGGAGGGCGATGCCGCCGATCTCGGGTGGGCGCAGCCAGACGAAGCAGTAGAGCAGGCCGATGAGATAGCTGAGACCGCGGATCATCTCTACTCAGGACGTACGGCGGGACCGGCCACGCGCCTCGTCCCACGCCGCCTGGAAGTCCACGTAGTCCGGAGTCGAGTCCCGCCGAACCCGGCTGCGGAATGCGCCGAGGTACACCAGGGCGACGCCGAGCAGGGCGCCCACCACCAGGGCGACGGTGACACCAAGCACCCGCCGGGGACTGGAGCGCATGGCGGGAGGAACCGCGGGATCGATCACCGTGAGCACCGGGGTGTCCCGCACCTCGGCGATCCGCGCCTCCTCGTGGGCCTTGGTCAGCGTGAGGAAGACCTCCTGCTTCACCTGCACGGCGCGCTCGTGCTGTGCGAACTGGAACTCCAGCAGTGGCGAGCCGATGTACTGCCGGTTGGTCTGAAGAAACCGCAGCTGGGCCCGCTCGGTTTCGCGCAGCTCGGCTTCGGCCTCACGCAGACGGTCGCCGGTGAACCGCCGCTGCTCGTGCGATTGCGACTGCCGCCGCTCCAGATTGAACTGGTTCAACAGGGCGATCATCCGGTTGGCCACATCGGCGGCCAGCTGGGCATCGGGCATCTCGACCTGGAGCGTCACGATGCCGGTGGGTTTCTCGACACTCGCCTCGCTCTGGGCGGCCAGCTTGCGGGAGCCCTTCTGCAGCCGCTCTTCGGTCGAGCCGCCCCGCACCTCGAGCAGATCCAGCAGCGAGCGTTTCTTGTCCGGTGCCGCCGGGTCGCGGAACTCGGTCATGAGGGTGGCGCGGAGCACTTCCCGGCTGTGAATCAGCTGGGCGAAGAAGTCGGGTGAGACGCTGGTGCCGGTCGTCGCTCCCAACCCCAGCTGCCCCGCCAGTCCCGCCAGGCCGACGAGGCTGCTGGCCAGCCCCGAGCTGCCGGGGGTCTCCGGCGTGAAGTCGGTCTCCGCGGTATACACGGGACGCTGAAGCAGCAGCACGACGGCGGCAACCGCTCCGCAGGCAAGCGCGGTACCCACCACCAGCTTCCAGCGGCGCACCACCGGCGTCAACATCTCGAAGAGCGAGAGGTCCGCGCTTGACGCCGCGGCAGCGCTCGGGCCCAACTCCGGTCCGGGACTCAATTGCGGGCGACCACAATGATGGTTATCAGGGCGCCGAGGAGCTGGGCCGTGGTTCCCAGAATGGCTCCAGCGTTGGGGCCCTCTTCCTGAACGACCTTGGTCGGCACGTAGACCAGGGCGCCGGATTCGGGTTTGGGCACGGCGTCCGCGAAGATGGCCCTGCGTTTAACCCCTTCCCGCTTCCCATTGGGCTGGGTGACATAGGGGTGGTTCTTATCGCCCAGCTGGGTGTAGCCACCGGCTGCGTTGACGTACCAATCCAGCGATTTGCCCGGCGTGTACGCTACCGCCCCAGGGGAATTGACCGCGCCTTCGACCATGACGATCGGATTGAACTCGGGAATGTGAATCGAGTCGCCGCCGGCAAGGATGATGTTGTCGCGGAACTTCTCGTCTTCCAGCACCTGGGGCAGATCGATACCGACTCGCTCGGAGTAGCCGGTCGGCATGGTATCGCGCTGAGCCTTCGCATCATCCGCAATTTGAGGCGGCCGCTGGTCCGCCGGTCTGCGTCCGGGTGTATGGGAGCGGTAAAAATGAATCCCGCCCGGGTATGCCTGGTCGGTGAGCCCGCCGGCGCGCTCCACCAAGTCGCGCACCCGGTCGGTCTTGCTCAGCAGCGCGTAGCGGCCGGGCCGCTTGACCTGCCCGGTCAGGTAGACCAGTCGCTGGGTTTCCCAGCCCGGCTGGCGCGTGATCAAAACGTTATCGTAGGGCTGCAGGGCCACGTCCGGAAATCCGTCAGCAGTGGCGCGTCCGGCTCCGTTACCGCCCGGACCGTTCGAGCCACTGGCCAGGTAGGTGGAGTCGAGGGGAACTTTGATGGTCTGAGCGAGACCCCCGGGCCGCTCCCGCCACGCCGAGCGATCTCGGCATCGTTGAGATTGGCGTCTTCGGTGACACCATTCGCCAGGAGCACCAGGTCGCGCATGGTCATCCCCGCGTGATACGCGACGCGACCCGGCCTTCGGACCGCGCCCACGATGGTGACATACGGGGTGTTGAGGAAGGTGGCGCGCGAGAAAATCCGGATCTCGTCCTCTTCCTGGAGGACGAGGTCGTCCGTGACTCGTCCGAGGGAATCGGCGAAGGCGGAGCGAAGCTGCACCTTGGTGGAATCTTCGTGGGTGCGCGAGATCAGGATCCGATCGAGGTACACATCGGGTTTGGGGCCGCCGGCGACCTTGATCGCGTCGCTCAGCTTCATCCCCGGCGTGAAGCCCACCTGTCCCTCGACCCACACGTTGCCCTTGACGGTGACATAGCCGCGAACCCGATCGGCAACCGGCAGCACCGTCACCGAGTCGCCCGGCGCCATCGGCACGGCAGGAACCCCGCCGGCCAGCTGATCGGGACTGACATCCACCACGACCCGCGCTCGCCCCGGCACGCCGCGCGAGTCCGCCGGCATGATGCGGTGGATCCGCATGCGGGTCTGATACGCCGCGGGCCCGAAGCCCCCGGCATACTCGATCAGATCACGCAGGGTCTCGCCCGGGAGCAGCTCGTACACCGCGGGGCGAGCGATCTCCCCGGCGACCCTGACGAAGCCACCGTGCACCGGAACGAACACGACGTCTCCACTCTGAAGCCTCACGTTACTCGCATTGATGCCGTGCAGCAGGTAGTCATAGACGTCCACCGAATCCACCAGCTTGCCGCCGCGGCGCACCTCGACCTTGCGAAAGCTTCCGTTCGCCGTGGGGCCGCCGCCGGCGTAGAGCGCGCTGAGCACGGTACCCGCGGCCGAGATCTGGTAGGCGCCGGGACGTACGACATCCCCCACGACGTAGACCTGGATGTTGCGCAGCTTGGCGACCGATACGTGGAACCGGGTAGTGGCTCGCGCACCCCGGCGGACGCCGGAGTACACTCGGCCCAGGCGGGCGTATAGCTGGTCCTCGAGCTCGCGCAGCGTGAGATTCGCCACGTAGACCGTACCCACCTGGGGAATGACCACGAAGCCCTCGCGGGTCACATCCAGGGTGTAGGCCTGCTCGACGTCGCCGGTGAGAATCAGGACCAGCAGATCACCGGGACCCAGGCGGTAGTTCTCGTCCACCGGGCCCGCCTGGGCCGGCTGGAAACGGGTGGAGCTGCGCCGGAACGTCTCCAGACCGAACTGCTTGAGTCCCTGCCCCTGGAAGACGCTGATCGAATCCGCCAGGGAGTCCGCCCGGGCGGAGTCCGCCTTCAGCGCGTGCAGTGAGTCGAGTAACTGCCGGAGCGAATCGGAGAACACTCTCATGGAATCCTGGATCTGGAGCGAGTCGGATTCCGCATCACTGAGGATGCCTAGTGCCCGAACCGCGTCGAGCGTGCGCTGGCCCGGCCGCACCTGGCGAGTGCTGTCGGCCCCGGGCAGATACTCGTCCAGCATGTTCTCGGGATATCCCGCGGCGCGGAGCCGGGAACGCACCTGATCCGGAGTCAGTCCGGAGCGTAACAGCCGTTCGCGGAGCTGCTCGACCAGGGCCGGCTGGTTGCGCAACATGTCCCGGGCCTGGTCCGGCGTCGGGAGCTGCTGACCGGGCTGGACCTCGGGAATCTGGGCGACCAGACGCGGGCTTCCCGCTCCCAGAGTCACGAGCGCGAGGGCCGCAGCCGCGGTCAGGAGCTGTCTGCCAAGATTATGCATGGGGGTCCGAAGTTCGCTCGTAAGTCGCCAGATGTCAACCGCTTGCGGCAGTCAATGTGCGCCAGAACGCGAGGGTCTTGCGGGCGATCGCCGCGTCCGAAAACTCTTCCTGAACCCGGCGTCGGCCGACCGACCCCAAGCCGGTGGCACTCTGCCCGGTTGGCATACAAATCCTGAAGCGCGGCGGTGAGCGCGGCCACGTCCTCTTCGGGGACGATGCGGCCGGCATCGCCCACGATCTCGGGCAACGCGCCGGAGTTGGTTCCGATCACGGCGACTCCATTGGCCATCGCGTGGATCGCGGCCCGCCCCTCGGTCATCACCCATCGTTCGGTGGTGCGGCTGGGCAGCACCAGGCAATCGAGCCGGGGCCAGATTTCGTCGACCGCGCTGCGGGGCAGCGGGCCCAGCCACGAGATGCGGGCAGCGATGCCGAGCCGCTGGGCCAGTCCCTCCAGCTCCTCCTGAGACGGGCCAGTACCCACCACGGTCAGGCTCCACTTGCCCGCCAGATTCACGCAGGCGCGGAACAGGAGATCGAGTCCCCGCTCGGGCACCAGCCGGCCCACGAAGCCGATGGCCAGCTCCGGTCTGCCGCTCTGCCGGTCTGCCGTCCGGAGGCGTGATACCTGACGATGGGATCACCGCTCGGGGCAAAGTGGGCCTCCGCTTCGTGGCCAGCGCCAGCGCCAAGCCGTTGGAGCCGACGATCCCGGCCGCCTGCCGCAGGGTTCGCTCCCGTCGCAGCCGCTGCCCGATGCTGTGGCTGCCGGGAAGGCTCTCGGCCGTGGCGATGACGCCGGGGACCCCGAGTCGGCGCGCCAGCCGTAGCCCGAGGGCAGCCGGCTGGGTCCAGGGCTCTTCCTCTATATGCACGAGATCGGGCTTCAAGTCGGTGATCTGGCGCCGCAGCACCTTCGCGTTCCAGAGCAACAGGCCGGGCTTGGCGGGGAAACCGCGGACCGGGACCGGGACGACCCGGATCCCGTCTTCGTTGCCGGGCGCGCTGGTCTGTGACGCTCCATCGCGAGCGACCCAGCGCTCCGGAACCACCGCGGCAACGTCTACTCCCAGCGCCGCAAGCGCCTTGAGCTTGGTTCGGTTGGCCGGGTCGGCATAGAGATGCGAGACGACGACGGCGCGCACGCTAAGCTGTACCCTGCCTTCCTCGACATGACAGTCGTTCGACGCCGGCTGATGGCAAGCGAATTCTCAGGTTGACAGCGATTGGCATGTCAGGTGAAGTTGCCGGAACCCGCAGGGAATATAGCCGAGCGGCCGTTCACGGAGTCGCCAGTCGCCAGGTCACCAGTCGCCGGTGGTCCAGAGTCATGCGCATTCTGCACCTCGCGAAGTACTACTGGCCCCGGTCCGGGGGCATGGAGCGGGTGGTGCAGACCCTGGCCGAGGGCGCGGCGAACCTGGGCCACCAGGTCGAGGTCGTGGCGGTCGAGAGCCTGGGACGCGCCGGCGACGCGGGCCGCCACCGCTCCGGCGTGACTCGCGCCTTCTCCTTCGCGGCACTCGGCTCCCAGGAGATCGCGCCCGGATACATCGCCGCGGCCTGGAAGCGGGCCGACATCATCCACGTCCACCATCCCCATCCGCTCGCCGACCTGGCCTGCCTGCTCCGCGCCGGCCGGACGCCGGTCGTCGTCACCCAGCACGCCGATTCACGGCGCAGTGCCTACCGGCCGCTCACCCGGCTGGTGCTGCGGCGGGCCCGGGCGGTGGTTGTGCCGAGCCGGGCGCACCTCGCGCTCTCGACCGAGCTGATGGGCTTCGAGGGGAAGGTCGAAGTCATTCCCTTCGGCATCGATCAGAGCCGGTGGCAGAGCGTGCCGCCTCCGCCCCCCGGCGGTCCGCCGCGCGCCATTTTCATCGGGAGGCTGGTGGCATACAAGGGCTTGGATGTTCTGCTCCGGGCCCTGGAGCAGGTGCCGGATCTGAAGCTGGACATCGTGGGCTCAGGCCCCGAGGGCCCCCGGCTCCAGACCCTGGCCCGTGCGTTGGCCATCACAGACAGGGTCCGCTGGTATGGCGAATATCCAGATGATGATCTGCCGCGCCGCATGGCCGACGCGGATTTCCTGGTGCTCCCGTCGGTGACGGTCGAGGAGATGTTCGGGCTGGTCGTGCTGGAGGCGATGGCGGCAGGACGGCCGGTTATCACCACGGCGGTGCCGAGCGCGGTACGCGAGGTCAACGTGCCCGGGGTGACCGGGCTTGGAGGTGCCGCTCCGAGACGTGCCGGCTCTGGCCCGGGCGCTGGAAGTGTTGAGCCGGGACCCGGACCGCCGGCGCACCATGGGCGACGCGGGACGCAAACGGGTCGCCGAGCGATTCACCCAGCAGGCGATGGCGGAGCGACACATCGAGCTGTACGAGCGGATACGAGTCAGCTGAAGTTCGGCTGCTTAAACTGGGGGGCAGGGGATGGCACCGACGATTCTGGTGGTGGACGACGAGGCGATCGCGCGGACATTCATGGAGCGCGCGCTGACGCAGGATGGGTTCCAGGTCATTCTGGCTTGCGACGGGGAGGAGGCGCTGGAGACGCTCCGGACCATCGACGGAAGATCGACCTGATCGTCACCGACCTGGTGATGCCCGGGATGGGCGGCCACGCCTTCGCGGTGGAAGTGGGCCAGCTGCCCTCGCCGCCACCGATGCTCTACATATCCGCGTATGAAAAGCCCCAGGGCGAGATGGCCAAGCGGTTCCTGCAGAAGCCATTCAGTATTGCGGAGCTGACCCAGGCCGTGCGGCAGCTGCTGCCGCAGAGCAGTGAGTCGACAAGGTAGGGTCGAGAGTCTAGACCCTAGGCCTCTAGACCCCAGCTCGGCCCTAGCCCTAGCCCCTGTCACTCATTCTTCCACCACGGGCCCTTAGCTCAGACGGTTAGAGCAGCGGACTCATAATCCGTAGGTCCTGGGTTCGAATCCCAGAGGGCCCATAGGCGGCACGAAGATGAAGCCAACCGGCGAAGCGGGTAGGAAGCGTGCTGAGAAGCGTCGGACGGGGACTTCATCGCGCATCGGCCGCAGTGGATCTGCTGGCGGTACCTGCGCACTGCACGGTAGAGTCGAGCGTCGGCGTGCCCCGGAGCCAGATCGAGTTCGGAGCTGCGGTCTAGGCGCTGCCCGCCGATAGCAGCGTAGGCCACTTCAAAGGTTCTCACTCGACAAGCAGTACGAAGGGCTGACGCGGCGCACTCACCATATAGCAAGTTTGCCGTAGTGTTCGGTCCAGGCTCCCGTCCGTGGGGCCTTGCTCTGTGGAACACCTTCCCTCCGCACCCCTAGACCGCCTGTCCCAAAGGTCTACTGTCCGCCGCCCGCACGATGCCCTAGGCTGACTCTTGGCCTGCCTATGAGCCACCGCCGGTCGGGCAAGTGCCGGCCAACACTGCGCAAATCCCAGGATGCTCAAATCAAGTCGACCGAAGGCCGAGTTGTCCTGGCGTGTCCCAGGCGCCGGCAAGAGAGAACAAGTGCCCTAACCCCGAACGAGGAATCGATGATGAGGATCAAACACCAACTGGCTTCTCCCCTTCTCCTCAACGCGCCAGCCTCGCGCATCGTCGTGGCCGCGGCGACGCTGCTGGCCTCCGCGATCGGGGCTACGATGCCTGCCGCGGCCTACGGCCAGGATACCGGTACCCTCGACTCGGCGGCGGCGGCGAAAGCATTCCCGGCGAAGCCTCCGTACTCGCCCTACGCGGGCCGCAACTACCCCTCGCGGCCTTTGTTCGGAGACACGCACCTCCACACCTCGTTCTCGATGGACGCCGGTGCGTTCGGCGCCCGGCTCACTCCGCGTGACGCATATCGGTTCGCGCGTGGTGAAGAGGTCACGGCGTCCAGTGGCCAACCGGCGAAACTCTCGCGGCCGCTGGACTTTCTGGTCGTGGCCGACCACTCGGACGGCATGGGGTTCTTTCCGATGGTCCTCGCCGGCGGTCCCGAGATCCAGGCCGATTCGCAGGGTCGCAAATGGAACCAGCAAATTCACTCTGGCAAGGGGGAGGAGGCGGCTCTCGACATCATCGTCAGCTTCGGCAAGGGCGCGATCTCGAAGGCCATCTTTCCGGTGCCCGGCACGGCCGCCTACCGCGACGCGTGGCAGGAAACCATCGCCGCCGCCGAAGCCTACAACGCCCCGGGTCGGTTCACGGCGTTCATCGGGTTCGAGTGGACCTCGAACACCGGCGGAAACAATCTTCACCGCAACGTCATCTTCCGCGACAACAGTGCCAAGGCCGGCCAGGTCGAACCGTTCACCACCCAGAAACCACTCGGCAGCGACAATCCGCGTGGACCTCTGGAAGTGGATGGATGCGTATGAACAGAAGACCGGTGGCAGCGTGCTCGCCCTTGCACACAATGGCAATCTGAGCAACGGCCGGATGTTCCCTGTGGTCGAGGCCTTCGGGAAAGCCATCGACCGCGGGTATGCGGAGACCCGCGCCAAGTGGGAGCGCCTCTATGAGGTCACGCAGACCAAGGGCGACGGCGAGGCGCATCCGTTCCTTTCGCCCAATGACGAGTTTGCCGACTACGAGCGGTGGGACAAAGGCAACCTCGACGGCACCGTGGCCAAGACCAAGGACATGCTGGAGTTCGAGTACGCCCGCTCCGCACTGAAGCTGGGCCTCAAGCTGGAGCAGAAGCTCGGCGTGAATCCCTACAAGTTCGGCATGGTCGGCAGCAGCGATGCCCACACTGGTCTGGCCGCCATGGAGGAGGAAAACTTCTTCGGCAAGACCGCACCACAGGAGCCCAGTCCAGAACGGCTGACTGCCACCTTCTTCAACAATGCAAAGACCGGGGTGAAGATCATGGACTGGGAGGTCAGCGCCTCCGGGTACGCTGCGGTCTGGGCGAACGAGAACACGCGCGAGGCCATCTTTGATGCCATGGAGCGCAAGGAGACCTACGCCACAACTGGCTCCCGCATGATCGTTCGCTTCTTCGGCGGCTGGGACTTCGAGAAAGCCGATGCCGAGACCCGCAGCCCAGCGGCGGTCGGCTACGCCAAAGGGGTGCCGATGGGTGGTGATCTTCGCGCTGCGCCTGCAGGCAAGACACCGACGTTCCTCGTCGCCGCACTCCGCGACCCGATTGGAGCGAACCTCGACCGCATTCAAATCGTCAAGGGGTGGATCGACGCGAAGGGCGGGATGAAGGAAAAGATCTATGAGGTGGTCTGGGGTGGCAACCGTAAGCCCGACGCCAAAGGCAAGCTCCCCAGCGTGGGGAGCACGGTGGACGTCGCGAACGCGACCTGGAAGAACACCATCGGCGCGCCCGAATTGATCACCGTCTGGAAAGACCCGGACTTCGACGCGAAGCAATCCGCCTTCTACTACGCGCGCGTGATCGAGATTCCCACGCCACGGTGGACCGCCTACGACGCGAAGCGTTTCGGGGTGAAGCCGCTGCCCGGGACGAAGATGACGATCACCGAGCGAGCCTATACCTCGCCGATCTGGTACACTCCATGAAAGTCCTGCGAGAACCGCTGCTCCATTTCCTGCTGCTCGGCGCTATGCTCTTCGGCGCACACGGCTTCTTGTCCGATGAGCGTGCGACGCAGCCCGGGAACATCGTCATCACTCAGGGTCGAATCGAGGCACTCAGCTCGGCGTTCACCCGGACCTGGCAGCGACCGCCCACGGCGAGCGAGCGCGAGGGACTGATCCGCGACTACATCCGCGAGGAAGTCTACGTGCGCGAGGCAATTGCCCTGGGCCTGGATCAGGACGACATGGTCATCCGCCGCCGGTTGCGGCAAAAGCTGGAGTTCGTCTCCGAGGACCTCACAGCGCAGGCCGAGCCGACGGATGGCCAACTGCGCGCGTACCTGACCGCGCACCCGGACGCGTTCCGCGTTGAGCCGCGCTTCACCTTCCGCCAGGTCTTTCTTAGCCCGCACCGCCGGGGCGACAACCTCTCCCGCGACGCGGCCCGACTACTCGCGCGGTTGCGACGGGCCGGCACCGATCCCGACACTTTGGGCGATCCCTCCCTCCTCGATCACAAGTTTGACGCGATGCCCGTCGGCCTGGTTGCGGGGCAGTTCGGCGACCAGTTCGCGGCGACGCTCAGCCAGTTGCCGAGCGGTCAATGGCGTGGCCCCGTAGCCTCAACCTATGGTGCGCATCTGGTCCTGGTCGGCGACCGCACCGAAGGCCATGTGCCGGCCTTGGAGGAGGTGCGGGACGTCGTCCGCCGGGACTGGACAAACGCGCAGCAGGCTGAAGCGGGCGAGAAGCTCTACCGGGAGCTGCTTCAGCGGTACACGGTGACCGTCGAGGGGCGACACCCGTTGTGGCGACTGAGACCAAAGAACGCACGCAGACACTGCCATGAGACGCTTGGCGTGTCGTTCTCGCGATGCTGCTCTTCCCAGCAGTCGCATCCGCGCATGAAGTGCGCCCGGGGTATCTCCAAGTAAGTCAGACCGGTCCGGAGACCTACGATGTCTTCTGGAAGGTGCCTGGACGCGGGGATGGCCTGCGGCTGGGTCTCTACGCGGTGCTGCCGACTGACTGCGTCAGGCTTGGCTCTGCCGCGCGCGTCGTTCGTCAACAACGCCTTTACTGAACGCTGGAGCGTGAAGTGTGCCGGTGGATTGACGGGAGCCGCGATTCACATCGCCGGACTCGCGGCCACGATGACGGACGTGCTAGTGCGCGTCGAACGACTAGATGGTACGGCCCAGGTGGCTCGGCTCACGCCCTCAAGGCCTGCATTCGTCGTGGAGGCCGCGCCCACGAGAATCGAAGTCGCCGCCACGTACACGCGACTAGGCGTCGAACACATTCTCAGCGGCATTGACCATCTCTTGTATGTTCTCGCGATGCTGTTGCTTGTCACAGGCTGGAAGCGTGTCGTGGCGACCATGACTGCCTTCACAGCGACCCATAGCCTGACGCTGACGGCAGCCACGCTGGGTTGGGTCCATGTACCACAACCGCCGGTCGAGGCGTGCATTGCCCTGAGCATCGTCTTCGTCGTCAGGGAGATCGCTCGTTCACAGGAGGGGACGTCTGGCCTGACCGAGCGGTGGCCCTGGGTGATCTCGTTCACGTTTGGGTTGCTGCACGGATTCGGGTTCGCCGGCGCGTTGAGCGAAGTCGGCCTGCCGGCGGCGGCGATTCCGGTCGCGCTGCTGTTCTTCAACATCGGGGTCGAGATCGGTCAGTTGCTCTTCATCGCCGCCGTGGTCGCGGCACTGGTCTTCGGCCGGAAGGCCATGCGGCGATTCCGCCCCCCGGCCTTCACCTACCTACGCTCCTCGACGTTCGCACGTCTCGGGCCGCCGTACGCGATCGGCAGCATTGCGATGTTCTGGGTCATCCAACGGATCGCCAGCTTCTAAGCACACGCACACCATGGCGGCATGGGCTAGCAAGCAAGGGCCGGGAAACAGAGCCTGGCAATATCTCGTGAACGCACGGCAAGATCAGCCAGCCATATGGATGGAAATCACGATCAGCTCTGAGCCTGATCTGCGGGACGGACCTTTGATCCGGAATTTGTTCTCACGCTATCAGGTGGCATTATAGCTTAGAATTGATACCCTCGGTGCTCCAGTTTGTGGTCCAGTCTTGCCAGAGAAAAGCCTGCTAACCCTGTTATCTGGTGCCTGAGAACCACCGCCCCCCGGGAGGGCGATGCAAGAGATTACTGTAAGACTCGGACGGGCAGGCAGGACTCATAATCCGTAGGTCCTGGGTTCGAATCCCAGAGGGCCCACTAGCAGTAGCCAGTTTTCTCCCAACCACAACAGTTGACCTAGGAATGTGGGTAGGGTTTCCTATGCCTTTGGGAGGTTGAAATGACGGCCAGCGAAAAAAAGATGCTTGCTGCCGGCACAATCATGGGAGTGGTAATCGGGCTTATGATAGGGTTGTTCATTGCGATCAGGCCGGAACTGTTTAGGTAGGGTCCTGGGTTCGAATCCCAGAGGGCCCACTTGCAGTTCAGTGTGACTTGCTAACCTCAATCGCCGCATGCGAGGCTGCGTGTACCTTCAGCGCTGAGCCGGCCTCGCGGCAATGCCGCCGCGATGGGCAAGCGAACATCTGCACGGATCCCGTCGATGGTGCCGAAAACGTGAAGGTGATTCCCCATATCGATTACCGACTCGACCAGGAGGACAAAGGCCGGCGTACCCTCGCCGACCTGTAGGCCACCGGGAGGAATCGCAACCAGGCGGCCGGCGACTGAGATGACGGTATGCCCCAGGAGTTCGGCGGTTTCTCGATCTGGTGGGTGTGCGTAGACCGATCCCTTCACTCCGGCAGCTCTCACCGTGCCCCCGACTACTACCACCAGACGATCCGCCAGTCGAAACGCTTCCTCCCGGTCGTGAGTAACCAGGATCGTCGTCGAGGCAAACCTCGCGAGCAGGCGCGGCAGGTCGGCTAACAGCTGCGCCCGGGCTATTCGGTCAATACCCGCCAGAGGCTCATCCAGCAGCGTCACCCCTGCCCGAAGGGCCAGCGCACGAGCGAGGTTGACGCGCTGAGCTTCGCCAGCGGAGAGTTGCCGGGCAGCCCGATCCAACAGGTGCGCCACCGAACATTCACGCATTGCCTCTTCGATTCGACCCCTGCGGTCGGGGGCGGCCACTTCGCGCAGTCGCAAGGCAAGATCGAGATTGTGGTGCACGGTACCGCGCAGGAAGATCGCGGTCTGGAAGGCCATTGCGACGTGCTTGCGCGCTTCCGGTGTTCCCCCACGCGAAGGCCGCCCAGCCGCACCACTCCGCCGGACGGTCGTTCCAGGCCCGCAATCAAACGGAGCAGTGTGGTCTTACCTGAGCCGTTGGGACCGAAGACAGCGGTTGTGGTGCCACTCGGGAATCTCAGCGCGGGGATCTGGAGTATGGTGTCGGCCGTTTCGAGCAAAGCGCAGGTCCGTGACTGAAACATCCATCAGCCGCGTTGCCGCTGCTGAAAAATTGTCAGCAGAACGTTTACGCTGAAGGCCAGCGCAAGAAGCAGGAGCCCAAGCGCGAGCGCCACAGGCAGGTTGCCCCGGCCGGTCTCGGTGACGATGGCGGTGGTCAGTACCCTGGTGCTGCCGCGGAGGTTGCCCCCAACTGTCATGGAGGCGCCTACCTCAGAGATGACGGCGCCGAACCCCGCCATGATCGCAGCAAGCAAGCCGAGTTGGGCTTCGCCGGCGATCAGCCACAGCCTTCGCACCCGTCCGGCACCGAGGATGTACAGGAGGTCTGGAAGCTCGACCGGGAGAGATTGGATCGACGCGGCGGTGAAGCCCACCACCAAGGGGGTGGCGATGACGAACTGAGCCAGCACCATCGCCTCTTTGGTGTAGATCAGGCCGAGGGACCCGAATAGTCCGCTGCGAGTCAGGAGCAGCCACACGACAAGACCCACAACGACGGGCGGGATTCCCATCCCGGTGTTCACCACACTCAGCAGCATCGTCCGCCCAGGAAAGCGTCCCCGTGCCAATCCGTACCCGATCGGAATCCCAACCAGCAGGGCGAGCGCCGTCGCAGCCGTGGAGATTGCCAGCGTGCGAGCGATGATCCGATAGAGCTCGGGGTCGCCGGTCAGCAGAAGGCGGAGAGCTTCGTTCATCGGGCGGACAGGCGGACAGGCGGACGGACGGACGCCCGGGCCGAGGGCAGCGCGTCAGGTACGAATAGTGGCTGCCCGAACTTTGCCCGGCCGAACTGCCCGATCCACTCCTGGACCTTGGGCTCGGTCAAGTAACGAACGAACCGGGCTGCTTCTGACCGTTTGACCGTCGGGTGCTTGCCCGGGTTGACCACGTAAGCGTGGTAGATGTTCAGCAGCCGCGGATCGCCCTCCACCAGTGGTACCAGGCTCAGCTTGTCCTTGAATGCCAGATAGGTCCCCCGGTCGGTGAGGGTATAGGTCTGTCGCGCGTCGGCGACGAGGAGCGTGGCACCCATGCCCTGGCCGGTTTCTTCGCGTTGGGCGATGGACCCCGGTGGCACCCCCGCCGCCTTCCACAGCTCCAGCTCCTTCTTCTCGGTGCCCGATCCATCCCCGCGCGACACGAACGAGCCGCCCGCGGCGATGGCCTTCATCGCCTGAGCGGCATCCTTCTGCCCCCGGACCTTCGCCGGGTCGCCGGCCGGCCCGATGATGAGAAAGTCGTTGTGCATGATCCGGCGGCCCCCGATCAGCTCGCCGCTTTCGACATAGGCCTTCTCCGCCTCAGGCGAATGCACCAGCACCGCATCGGCATCGCCCCGCTTTGCCATCTCCAGGGCGGCGCCGGTGCCCACGGCAATCGGTTTCACCTCGATGCAGGTCTCCCGCTTGAACATCGGAAGCAGCGAGTCGAGCAGGCCGGTGTCCTGGGTGCTGGTGGTCGTCGCCAGAATGATTTCACCGCACCTTGGCGCGGGCGGAAGAGGCGGAAAGGGCGGAGAAAGGACGGAAACACGGTGAGTATCGGACGCAGTAAGCGGTTCATGGGAGCCTCAGAAGATGACTTGGGCCTGGGCGAGGCCGAGGCTCTTGCGGACGCCGGGGTCCCCGATCTTGCGAGTGACGTACTCGAGGATGAGGCGAGTGTTCCGGCCCCAGGGAAACAGATTGACGCCGGCGGTCCATGCTTCGTTCTTGGACGTGCCGGGTGTGATGCCGCGCTCGAACCATTCGTACTTGAGCACCGGCTGGAGCCAGGGACGCACCGGCGACGCGGCGAGTGCGTACCAGCCCATGTCGTCGTCACCGCCGAGCACGTCCCGGTGCTGGCCGATGTATTCGCCCCGGAGAATGATCCAGGGCGCCTCGACGCTGGCGTCCACCCCATAGCGGGTGCTATCGGCGAAGTAGCGGGCGGCGTTGGCACCGAGTACGAGGTAGGGGATCGGCCGGAGCTGCACCCGGGCGACGCCCAGCGCGGAGGAGTCGGTGTTGGCGGTGAGGTTCTGCCCCTCGCCGTTGAAGATGCCCACCGTGATCAGAGCGCGTCCGCCGATGGCGTAGTCGGCCATGAGGCCGATGTCGCGCTTGGGCGCGAGCGAGTCCACGACTGTCGCGCGGTCAGCGGTCTCGATCAGTGACAGCGAGGTGATGTATTCCCATGTGAACGGGGTCTTGAACTGACCGAGCTGGACACCAAGCGCATTGTGGGTCCAACGGACATAACCGTCCGTCAGCGAGACACTGGCCCTTCCCGTGCCGACGTTGCCGGTACGGAATTCCCCCTGGACTCTCCAGGTGACGTTGCCTGCGACGCCGCCTGCCGCGGTGAGGCGGGCGCGGTTGATGGTGAAGATGACCCCGACGTTGTCCTGGTAGGTCCCGCGGCCCTGGACGTAGCCGCTGAGCTTCACCGACGGCGTGGGCGACGGGGTTTGCGCGGATAGGCGTGGGAAGGACGGCGAGCATCGGCGAGAGGGCGAGCGCGATTCGGGCGAGCATAGACCCCTTTCGTCAAGGCGGAGGGTGGCTCGCCAGAACGTACCCTCCGCAGGGGCGTTAGGCAACAACTTGCCTATCGGGTCATCGCCTTCCGAAACGACCGTTGGCTGTAAGCGGCCACGTCCGTTTGCCACTGGCCGAAGATGGTGATCAGCCTCCGCGCCTCAGGGCTGAGCCGTGCACCACCACCTGATTTCCCTCCCCGCTCTGTTTCCAGGACCCGGGTGCCGAGTATACCCTCCATTCGCCGGATGCGGTTGAGACAAGTTCGATAGCTCCAGCCCACCACCTTGCCGGCCTGACGGATCGTTCCCGTCTCATCCACGGCCCGGAGGAAGCGGAGATAGTTGGGACCCATGAGGAACGATCCGCCCAAGGTCAACCAGACCTTGTGTCGCGGTGCGAGGGCTGACCTTGGCCCGGAACGATTTGGCTGGGGCATCCAATTCCCTCGAGTAGCAATCGTGAGCAGGATTGGGGGCACGAAAGATACAAGGGGTGGATCCCACGCCTCCTGCACCCGAAACTTCCAGAGTGAAACACCCGTACCCGTAGCGCAGACCCGAGAGGATCCTGTCATGACCTTCAAATCCGCGCGCTGGTTTCCCGTCTCCATCGTATTGAGCGCCGCCAACCTGGTGGCCGTGGGGTTCGCTGCCGGCGAGCCCCAGCCGTATCATGCTGCGGCTCACGCCGGGCTCGCGCTGGCGTTCGGGCTCTGGGCCCAGCGGCTGGGCCTGAGACGGCGCGCGAACCAGCTCGAGGGTTCGGCCGAGATGCTCGACGCCCTGGATGCGGTCGAGACCGAGGTGAATAGACTGCGGCAGGATCTGACCGAGACCCAGGAGCGCCTGGACTTCACCGAGCGCATGCTCGCCCGAGAGTCAGAGATCCGCCGGGTGGAGCCGCAGCGCTAAGAGTAAGGCGGGGAGCCTTCTCGACTGGGCTGGGATTCAGAAAAATCTGAATGAATTGGTGCTCGGGATGAGGAGTTCAGTCACCGTCTTCCCGTCCTTCCCCTCCTCCCGTCCTTCCCGTGTCCCCCATCACCTCACTCCCGAAATCCGAGCTATATTCTTCGGTCCGGCCGGGCGACGAGCCCGGGACCGTCTTCAAGGTACTAACTGCATCACGCCCCTGGGGCGTTGTAGAGAGCTAACACGGTGCGAACCCCCTCCGTCCTGTTTTCTCCCCACGCCATAGCTGGACTGTGTCTTACCCTTACCCTGAGCGCCTGCGGGGGCGGTGACATCACCCTGCCGCCTGACGGCGAACCGGCCACCATAACGGTTCTGGACGGAAACGAGCAGACCGGCAAGGTCGGGCTGCCGCTCACCAAACCACTGGTGGTCGGGGTAGCCGACGCGCGGGGCCGTCCCGTGGCCGGGGCCACCGTGATCTTCGAGTTCAGCCAGGCCGGACCGGACGCTGCAGTGGTGCCGGCCGAGAAGACCACCAACAGCGAGGGGGTTGCCGACGCCCAGGTGGTACTGGGCACCACCGTGGGGACTCAGACCGGGCAGGTGCGGGTCGCGGTGCCTGACGGGAGGGATCCGATCCTGGCGCCGTTCAGCGCCGTGGCCCTCTCCGAGAACGCCAACACCATGGCGGCAGTAGCCGGGCTGGATCAGACCGGTCACGTCAGCCAGCCGCTGGACGACCGGCTGGTGGTCGAGGTGACGGACGGATTTGGCAACCCGGTCCCTGGCGTGCCGATCACCTGGACCGCCATAGGGGGCGGCACTGTGAGCGAGGGTGTAGTGCCTACCGACCAGGACGGCCGCTCCCGGGTGGACCGGACCCTGGGACCCGCCGTCGGGCCGGAGAGCACCGAGGCCCGGTCCGATGGACTGGCCGGCTCTCCGGTCATCTTCACACATACCGCCGTGGCGGGCGACGCCTCTCGCCTGCTGGTGATCTCCGGCAGCGGGCAGACTGCCGAGGCCGGGACCCTGCTGCCCGAAGACCTGGTGGTCAGGCTGGTGGATGCGGAGGGGAACGGGGTCCCCAACACCGCCGTCACCTGGGTCATTGCCAGCGGGGGCGGGTCCGTCGGCCCCCAGAACACCACCACCGACGGTGACGGCGGCACCTCAGCCCAGTGGACCCTCGGCCCGACGCTAGGTGAGCAGCGCGCGGATGCCGTTGTGTCCGGCGTGGGCGTGGCGACCTTCAGGGCGACCGCGGCCTCGGCCGCACCGCCATCACTGTTCATCCGGACCCAGCCGTCCGCCGTGGCCCGGAATGGAGTGCCCCTGGGCCGGCAGCCGGTGGTGCAGCTGCACGACGGCGCGGGCAACGACGTATCCACCGCCGGGGTCGAAGTGACCGTGTCGCTGGGTGGCGGGGGTGAGCTGGGAGGGACCCTCCGGCGGACCACCGATGCCACCGGGCGCGCCACCTTCGATGACCTGTTCATTTCAGGGGAGCCCGGCCCGCGCACCCTGGTGTTCCAAGCCATCGGCTACGCCCAGGTCACCTCGGATGAGATTGCGCTCCAAGCGATCGGCACCACCACCACCATCACCGGCGACACGCCCGATCCCTCCTTAGCCGGCGGTACGGTAACGGTGAGCTTCCGGGTCGCTTCGGATGGTCCCATCCCGACCGGCACGGTGACTGTGAGCGACGGGGTTCAGAGCTGCACCGGCACCCTCTCGAACGGAGCGGGCAGCTGCGCCCTGGACCTGACTACTGTCGGCGCGCGGATCCTCACCGCCACGTATAACGGCGGGCCCGGACTCAACGGTAGCTCGGCTACTGAAGGTCATACAGTCGCGGACGGCACACCGTCAAATCAGCCCCCGACCGCTGAATTCGCGACGACGTGCGATGAGCTGGAATGCCGGTTCGAGGACCGGAGCGTCGATCCCGGCGGCAGGATAGACGCGAGAGTGTGGAACTTTGGCGACGGGCAATCGTCGAATGACCGGGACCCACGCCATGAATACGCCAGTGGGGGCACCTATCAGGTGAGCCTGACGGTGACGGACAACGACGGCGCTTCTGGCACCGTCTCCCATGAGGTGACCGTGTCGCAGTCGGCTGCGAGTACCAGCACCCGGTTCGAAGTGGATAATCCGGATCCGACGATTCCGGGCCAACCGTTCACTGTGACCTTGAGTGTGCGCTCCGATGACGCGACCCCGGAGGGCACGGCGACGGTGGGCGACGGGGTGAACGACTGCGTAGTACAGATCGTGGGAGGCTCAGGCAGCTGCTCGCTCGCACTGGTCACCGTAGGAGCCAGGACCCTAACCGCCACCTTCCAGGGGAACGCCGGCTTTGCCACCAGCTCGGCGAACGAAACCCACACGGTGAACCCGCCTGCGGCGCAGTCGCTGGGGATTCGGGAGCAGCCCTCGAGCTCCGTCACGATTGGTGATGAATTCAGCCGCCAGCCCGAGATCGAGCTCAGGCTGGGCGACGGTCGGCTGGAGCAGTCAGGGGTGACGGTCACCGCCAGCATCGCCAGTGGATCCGGGATCCTGGGTGGAACAGTCACGGCCATCACCGATGGCGACGGCCGGGCGCAGTTCGAGAACCTGAGCATCAGCGGTGCCACCGGCACCCATACGCTGCGGTTTACCGCTGAAGGTTTTGGCGAAGTTATCTCGAACGGCATCGAAGTGGAGAAGGAGTCGTCGCAGATCCAGATCACGTCGTTCGACCCCGACGAGCCGATCGTGGGCCAGACCGTGAGGATCAGCTTCAGTGTGACAGGTGATGGCGGAACACCTACCGGGAATGTGACCGTGACGGCGGACGGCCCGGGTGAGACGTGCGCTGGCCCCGTATCCCAGGGTTTCTGCGATATCGTCTTCACCGCTCCAGGAAACGATCGGGACGTAACCGCGACCTACGAAGGCGACGGTCGCTTCGAGGCAGATTCCGATACCGACGACATCGATGTTGAACCGGCCCCGCCAGCGAACCAGGCACCGGTGGCGGAAAATGATGCGGCCATGACCGACTTCGACGCGCCGGTTGCGATCGCGGTGCTTGACAACGACGAAGACCCGGAGAACAGTCCCCTGAGTGTCACCGTAGTGTCGCAGCCAGCCAATGGCACCGCGGTGAATGAAGGCGGAAGTGTCAGGTACACACCGAACGGCGGATTCAGTGGCGAGGACTCGTTCACCTACACCGTTACGGACGGATCCCTGACCAGCAACACGGCAACCGTCACGGTCACGGTGAACCCCCCTCCTGCGCCTGGTGTCCTCGGTCTCCGCTCCGAGCCGCCCTCAGCGATCCCCAGCGGTCAGGTACTGAACCCTGAGCCGGAAGTGGAGCTCCTGAGTGCGAGTAGGGATCCGCTTCAGGTCGCGGGCGTGACCATCAGCGCGGCTCCGGTGCCGGCCGACGCTGCGATACTGGGCGGAACCACCAGCCTGCCCACCGACGGAAATGGGCGGGTTCGATTCGAGGATCTCTCGATCCAGGCAGAGCCGGGATCCTCGGTGGTGCTTGCCTTCTCCGCGGATGGATTTGCGGAGGTCGACTCTCAGGCCATCCTGATCGAAGGCGCCCCAAGCAACTGACTTGCCCTCGACCCGCTCGGCTGCTTAGAATCCCCCTCCCGAACACATCGGGCGATTAGCTCAGTTGGTTAGAGCGCGCGCCTCACATGCGCGAGGTCGGGGGTTCGAGCCCCTCATCGCCCATGCCTCAGATCAAGCCCCGCTTGGAGATCACCTCCGGGCGGGGCTTCTGGTAAAATGCCGTGGAGATTCCCGAGGAGTCGCGACCCCGGGGTTTTTGCGTATTGGGCTCCGATCTTCGAAGTAGGCGGATCCTCCGCGGGCATACGTCACATTCTCCCGCGACCTCACCTGCTAGCTTCTCGCCTCCTTGGTGCCAGGCCTCCCGGCTTACGGTACTGCTTTCAAGGAGCCTCGCTCGCCGAGCTCCCTCCTTTATAGAAGGTTTCCCCATGATCACACGCTTCGACAAGCTCCAAACCGAGCTGCCGCACCCGCGGAATCCCTCCCCCAACTCGGCCGCCGCAGTGCAGGAGCTGCTAGGCGGCAAGTTCGGTGAGATGTCCACCTTCATGAACTACACGTACCAGTCGTTCAACTTCCGCGGGCGCAGCGAGATGAGGCCCTTCTATGACCTCATCGCGAACATCGCCGCCGAGGAGTTCGGGCACATCGAGCTGGTCTCCTACGCCATCAATCTGTTGCTCACCGGCACCAGTGAGCGCGGCGAAGACCCCAGCGATACCCCGCTCGGCTCGGCGGCCGACGCCCGCAACAGCTACCACTTCCTCGCCAGCGGCCAGCAGGCCCTGCCGATGGACTCGCAGGGGAACTTCTGGACCGGTGCCAACGTGTTCTCCAGCGGCAATCTGAAGCTCGACCTGCTGCATAACTTCTTCCTCGAGTGCGGGGCACGGGCGTCGAAGATCCGGGTCTACGAGACGGTGGATGACCCCACCGCCCGCGCCTGCGTCGGGTTCCTCCTGGTCCGCGGCGGGGTGCATATCGTGGCCTACGCCAAGGCGCTTGAAAAGCTCTCCGGCGTCAATGTCGGCAAGCTCCTGCCTATTCCCGACATCAGCAACAAGCGGTTCCCGGAAGCGGCCAAGCACGAGGCCCGTGGATTGCACCGCATCCTGTACCAGTTCAGCCCCGAGGATTACCCCCGCGCGGGCGAGATCTGGAACGGTCCGCATCCGGAGGACGGGAGCGAGTTGGAGATTCAGGTGGGAGCGCCCGAAGGCTTCGATCCCCCCGATCTCGACGCTGAGCCGCAGCTGACCGCCCCGGTAGGTCCGGACATCGATCCGGAGATGTTTCTCGATGTGGCTGAGAAGCTGTTTCCTGAGGTGAGTGCCCGAAAGCGCCGCGTGAAGGCGAAGGCCGGACGATAACAGCTGACTGGTAGCGGACTCAGGCCGTCGGATCGGGTTAGTGGCGGAAACCTCGTCGAGTCTATACGGTATATTGACGCCTGAACCGGACCCGGGCCTTTATGGCCCGGGTCTTTTTTTTGGGGTTCGGCGTAACGAGCGAACCAGGGGTATCTTCCAGTCATGCCCAATAGAAGGCGATTTTCGATGCCCCCTTGCCGATTCAGTGTCTGTGGAAAACATTGGGAAGCTTCTCAACCTGGATAGTATTTTGACATTTGAGCCGGTCCGGAGCTCAGCAGTCCTTACCGACGACGATCCCATAACCAGCGACCTGCTGAGCTACGTAGGCGCCCGGGGTCATGCTGAGTTTCCCTGCCTGTCGCCCACCCAGAATCCCTCCGCCTGTATTCCCTGCCAGGATTTTTCTCCCTGGCTCCGCGAGCGGGTGCGCCGCCATGAGATCGAAGATCTGGGTGAATATCTCTGGCGGGTGCGGCGGGCGAATCCCGGTATGGGTGGCACCTGCGAGCACATTCAGCGGCAGTACAACGAGCTGGCCCGATCCATCATGGCGGCGCCGCTGGGACAGTACCTGCAGGACGGAACCGCGGAGGCCTATCTCGACCTTCGCGTCACCCTCATCATGTTGGCCGCCCACGAGACCTTCTCCGGCTTCATCATGGCGGGGGAAGCGGCCGATTTCGTGGCTGCGATCATGTGCCCCCACGGCTTCCGGCTGAGCCGTGCCTCCACCCTGGTCGAGCGCCGAAACGACTTCGTGGCCGACATGGGGCAGGGGATGGATTACTGGGCCTGCTGGGCTCCGTTGGCGGTGGAAGCAATCGGTTCACCGTTGCCTCCTCCGGATCCCGAGTTCCAGGCCATGCTTCGCGCCCTGGACACCCTGCCCCTCGGCTCCCGGGCGCATGCGGTGGACGCCCTGCGGCACTTGAGCGCCGATCCCGGAGTCCCACGTTCGCTCGCCAGTCTGAGCCGGGTCGAGACCCGCCGGCGCGGGCTCGACGTCGCCGATTCCTCCCGCCTGATACTCCAGACCGGCCTGGTGGTTCCCTCCTCGGACGCCGAGGCCTGGCTCGCCGGCTGGACTCGCCGCGACCTGATGGGCTTCCTGTCGCAATGTGGCGTCAAGGCGCCGAAGTCCTGGAGCAAGGAACGGCTGGCCGAGTTGGCGCTGGCGGAGTGCCCCGAGTGCGGTGCGCGAGCGAATGGCGGAGCAGGGCGTCATCGAGCTGGCACCCGAGCACTTGGAAGCAGCCGGCCGGCTGGGCAGCTATATCGAGGATGTGAAGGAGACCTGGCGGGTGTGGCTGGGGTTTGGGACGGGGGTGGAGGGGTGAGAGGTAAGAAGTGAGAGGTAGGACGAGGTGAGAGGTGAACGAAAATGAAGGACTCCGTCATCCTGAGCGAAGCGAAGGATCTATCCCGAGGATCTTGGATCCAGCGGAGTAGATCCTTCGGTCGTTTCACTCCCTTCGGGATGACGAGCCTGCTCACGCTTGCAGTTACCGCTCACGCTCACCTCTCACTCAAATAAGCCCCCCTCGTCGCAGCTTGCCAATCTGATCGAAGCGCTCCTCGTGCACCGCCAGCACCTCCTCGGGTGACACCGTAGCCACGCCCGGCTTTCCCACCTCCACACCGGCGGCGTAGTTCGCCAGCTGAGCCGCCTCGCGTACCGAGGCGCCCGCCGCCAGCGCCGTTCCCAGCCACGCCGTGACCGTATCGCCGGCGCCGGAGACGTCGTAGATCTGCCGGGCAATGCTGGGGATCTGGGTCAGCTTTCCATCTTTTGTCACCAGCACCATCCCCTCGGCACCGAGTGTCACCAGCAGGTTGTCCACCTTGAGCCGGGTGAGCACCTCGGGGAGCGCGCCGCCGTTCTGCAGGTCCACCGCCGCGCCCAGCGCGGACTCCAGCTCCCGCCGGTTGGGCTTGAACACGGTGGCGCCCGAATACTCGAAGAACTGCCGGTACTTCGGGTCCACCACGATCGGGATGCCCCGCCGCTTGGCGACTTCCATGACCGCCATGATCACCGCCGGCGAGAGCGCGCCCTTGTTGTAATCCTCCAGCAGGAGGGCATCGGCGTCGGCCAGTGCCTCTCTCGCCGCGGCGGTCAGCCGTGCCAGGTCACCACCCTCCAGCAGAGTGTCTACCTCATCATCGATCCGCACGATCTGTTGGGAGCGCGCGATGATCCGGGTCTTGGAGGTAGTCGGCCGGCCGGCCACCGTGAGCACGTGCCGATCCTCCAGCCGCGCGACGGCCAGCTCCTGCCGGATGAGCGTCCCGTCCACATCGTCGCCCACCGCGCCGACCAGAAGGCACCGCGCTCCCAGGGCGACGACGTTCGCGGCGACGTTGGCCGCCCCGCCCAGCGCGGAGTGTCGTTCCTTCACCGTCACGACCGGCACCGGCGCCTCGGGTGAGAGCCGCTCGGTATCTCCAATGAGGTAGCGGTCCAGCATGATGTCGCCCACGACTACCACTCGGCTGCTCTTCATCCGCTGAATCAGCTGGACCACGCGGTCCCGGGTGAGCGGCGGCGGCGACTGTCTCATCGAAGCACTCCTCTCCGGGAAAAACCGAGTGTGGCCTGGACCCCGCCGACGAACCGGTCCTCGTTTACGCCCGGTTGATGTCCGTCGTTGACGACGTGATGGAAGCCGGCCTCGCCGGTCAGCTCGAGCGGTCCAACCCCGCCGGTGAGTCCGACCGCGGCGCGGTAGGTGCGCTCCACCACGCCGATGAACAGTGCGGGCGTGGACAGGACGCCGTTGGCGTCGGGTACCGGGTAGGGGTCGTTGATCTCGCCCTCTCCCTGGCGAAGCAGGGTCAGCTCGGGCGACACCAGCCACCGCGTCTTGACCGGCAGCGTGAGCCGGAAGGTGAGCTGATCGTTGTCGCTGAAGTTCCGCCCGATACCGACGCCGGCATCGGTGAAATTGTCATGGGGATTGAACGCGCGAAGCGCGAGGCTCGACACCTGGGTATACAGCGCGTGCCACCCGGCCGACCCACCCAACGGTCCTTCCGCGCCGGCGGTGAAGCCCCAGCGGTCGCGATTTCGCTCGCGGTTCTGATACCAGAAGTCGTCCAGTGCAAACTGGAGGTTGAAGGTGGTGCGGCCGAATGCTCGCCAGCGGGCATCCACTCCCAGAAGGACATTGCCTCGATCACCCAGGCCGATGGTGCTGGCGAGGTAGTTGAGTGAGAGCGGATTACGATACCGGGTCTCGAAGTTGCGGTCGGCGCCGGACAGCACCACCCCCTCCCAGAGTGCCAGGGACAGCCGGCTCGAGAACCTGGCCTGAAGCCGATGGAGGAAGTAGTAGCGGTGCACCGTCTGTCCCAGGCTGTCGACTTCGTCCGGGAGATCGGTGGCCAGCGCCGAGAGGCGCAATGTGGGAATGCCCAGCTCGAGTGCCAGCCCCTGGCGTTCGTACCCGTAGTTGCTGATCGGCAGGCCGGGCTGACCCGGCGGACCCCAATTGCGAGCCATCTGCCCGTAAAACAGCGTTCCGTACTTGAACTGCGCGCTGAGATAGGCTTCGGCCATGCGGCCCGCCACTTCCACGTCGGTCCGGCCAGGCCAGTCGGGGTCTACCGTGAGCCGTGGCTCGATCACCGGCCTCGTGACCGCGATGACGTTGCCGAAGCTGGCGGTGCCCAGTAGCTCGGCGTAGGGCCGCGCGCCGGAGGGGCCGGCGCTATGGAGCAGCTCGCGCCTCGCATGGGAGTAGGCCTGAGCCCCCGCACGGCCCTCGATCGACCAGAGGGCCGCTTCGGGCGCGTCCTGCAGTTCCTGGCGCAAGCTTCGGATTAGGTTCGAGCGCGCCGAGTCGGCCGAGCTGTCGGCCGCCGCGAGCACGCGCACCGCGTCGGCTCGCCGGAACGGCCGCACCATCGGGGACGGGTCCTCGATGTCTCCGCGGGCGATCAGGTGTTCCAGCAGGGGAAGGGACGGATCGTCCAGTGCGATGTACGCCGATGCCTGCGCCAGGGCCCGCGCGGGAGCGAGCCCGCCGGCGAGAGCCGCCGCGAGGAGGAACGCGCGAGCTGAGCAGTGCATCGCGGAGAAAGTAAGCGGTACAGCGGTAGGGCGGTAAGGCGGTAGGGCGGTAAGGCGGAGCAGCCAGCACTCGCTGTCATCCTGAGCGAATGCGAAGGATCGCTCCATGAGACGCACGTTCGAGATGCTCGTTCCGACGTTAGTTTAAGCGATCCCTCGCTCTGCTCGGGATGACGCCGGTGGCCTTTTTCTGATGCCACCCGCGGGAATCGGATCGAGAGCTACCTCAAAACTCGGGTATCTTATGGCGAAGCAGGACAGTCTCGATCCCCAGACCCGGGACCTGGTGCGGTTTGCCGCCGCCATCGCACAGGGCTACGAGCCCGAGTTGAGGGAGCGAGTCAGTCATCTGCGGTCATCCCAGGTGCCCGCCATCTGGGTCGAGGAGCTGCTGCTCCAGAGCGTGCTGATGGTCGGATATCCCCGTGCGCTGATCGCCTTCACCATCTGGCGCAAATTCAGCGGGGTGGCGGCACCGCCGACCGATCCGGGCACGGATTACGGGCGAGCCGGCGAGTGGACCGCGCAGGGAGAGGCGCTGTGTGAGGTGGTGTATGGGGAGAATTACGGCAAGCTGCGCGAGAGCGTACGCGGGCTGCACCCCGCCATCGATGCGTGGATGGTCACCGAAGGGTATGGTCGCACCCTCTCTCGTCCCGGGTTGGACCTGAAGCTGCGCGAGCTGTGCACCGTCGCCCAAACCGCCGTGCTCGAGGCCCCGCGGCAGCTGCACTCGCACCTTCGCGGGGCGCTGAATGCCGGAGCCAGCTTCGGCCAAATCGAAGGAGCGTTGTCCATCGTGAACCCACTGCTCTCCTTCGATCAGTGGAAAAAAGTCAAACAGCTCTGGCGCACCGTGCGCGAGGGCTGGTCGCCGGGGCACTGATGCTGATCGATCGTGCGGTCGTGCGCGTGGTGGCGGGCACCGGTGGGTCCGGCGCCAGCTCGTTCGCGCGGTTCAAGTACAAGCCCAAGGGTGGGCCGGACGGCGGAGACGGGGGCCGGGGCGGGAGCGTGTACGTCAAGGCCGATCCCAACCTGGCCACACTCCTGGACTACCGCTACCGGACCATCTGGAAAGCGGACCGGGGCGAACACGGCAAGGGGTCCACCAAGACCGGCGCATCCTCCCCGGATGTCTACCTCCCAATCCCGCCTGGAACGGTCATCCGCGATGCCACCACCGGCGCAATGATCGGAGAGGTGCTCGAGGCGGGCGACACGCTGCTGGTCGCACGCGGTGGCCGGGGCGGACGGGGCAACGCGCGGTTTGCCACGTCTACCCACCAGGCGCCGAGGGAATGGGAGCCGGGCGAGGAAGGAGAGGACCGGCAGATCGAGCTGGTGCTCAAGCTCATCGCCGACGTCGGCCTGGTGGGAGAGCCCAACGCGGGCAAAAGCACGCTCCTATCCATTATCTCCGCGGCACGCCCCAAGATCGCGGACTATCCGTTCACCACGCTGGAGCCGAACCTCGGTGTCGTTGGTCTCTCCGGCCACCGGTCGTTTGTGGTCGCCGACATTCCCGGCATCATCGAAGGCGCACACGAAGGCAAAGGGCTCGGCCTTCGTTTTCTTCAGCACGTCGAGCGAACCCGTCTGCTGGCCTTTCTCGTCCCACTCGACAGCGAAGACCTGCAGGACACTTACGACCAGCTCCGCAGCGAGATCCGCCAGTACAGCCCCGACCTGGCCGCCAAGGACCACGTCGTGGTCCTGACCAAGCGTGACCTGCTTCCGTCGGGCCAGCCGCTGCCGGAGCTGCGGGCGCCAGACGCGCTCGGGGTGCTCGCCGTCTCCAGCGTGGCCGGGCAGGGCGTCGAGGAGCTGAAGGAGTATCTCTGGCGTATGATCGAGCAGACCAAGGCCGCTGCTGCGGCAAGCGAGCCTGACGACTTCGAGGACGCGGAGAGTGGCCCCGGTGGATGAGGAACGAGCCGCATACCTGGCACTGACCCAGGTTCCAGGCATGGGCCCCGCCCGCCTCCACACGCTGCTCTCCACCTTCAAGACCGCACTCGGCGCCCGCTCGGCGCCGTTTGCGCTTTTAAGGTCCTTGCCCGGGTTTTCCGGCGCCGTCGCGAGCGCGCTCAAGGCGACGCCTCTCGAAACCGGGCGGAAGACCGCGGAAGCCGCGCTGACCCTGGGCGCCGAGGTGCTGCTGCCTTCCGATCCCGGATATCCGGCGTTGCTCCGGAACATTCCCGATCCACCGCCAGTGCTGTTTGCGCTCGGCAATGCGACGCTGCTGCTGCGCCCCGCCGCTGCCATCGTGGGCAGCCGAGACCACACCAGCTATGGCGCCGGCGTGTGCCGGGCCCTGTCCGCCGCGGCGGCCGAATCAGGGGTGGTGATCGTATCCGGCATGGCGCGTGGGCTCGATGCAGTGGCGCACACCGCCGCGCTCGATGCGGCCGGCGGCACGATCGGTGTGCTCGGCAACGGCCTGGGAGTGGTGTACCCGGCGGCCAACCGCGCCCTGTATGACCGCGTGGCCGCACATGGGCTGCTGCTGTCCGAGTTTCCGCCGGGAGAGCGGCCTCGCGTCGGCAGCTTTCCCCGACGGAACCGGCTGATCAGCGGCCTGTCGCGTGTCACCGTCGTGGTCGAAGCAGCCGTCGGCTCGGGCGCTCTGATCACTGCGGGTGCGGCACTCGATCAGGGAAGGGAGGTCATGGCGGTTCCCGGCAACATCACGAGCGCGGTGTCCGCCGGCTGCAACCGTTTGATACGGGATGGCGCCGCGCCGGTGCTCGAAGCGGCCGACCTGCTGCAGCACTTTCCAGAGCTGGCCTCGGTGCCGAGCAGAACAGCTGCGCCCTCGAGCAGACCGCTGCCCGAGGCGCTGCTGCCGGCAGAGCGTGAGCTGGCGGGGCTGTTCGGGCCGGATGCCGTACATCCTGATGAACTGGCGCTGAAATCAAAGCGACCGATCGGGGAGGTCCTCGGGCTGATCTCCGGACTGGAGATCGCGGGTGTGATCGAGCAGTGTCCCGGACAGGCTGTTCCGGCGGGTGGGGTCATCCTGAGCAGTGCCTGTCATCCTGAGCGTGCCTGTCATCCTGAGCGCAGTCACACGCATGGCATCCTGAGCGTGCCTGTCATCCTGAGCATTCACTCGTCATCCCGAGCGCATGTTGTCATCCTGAGCATAGCGAAGGATCGGCCGAATCACGCGCACCCTGTGAAATGCATTCTCACCAGTATTTCGTTTACATCCTAGCGAGCCGCACCCGACGACTCTACGTAGGCGTTACGAATGACTTGATCCGTCGGGTTTCCGAGCACAAAGGTGGAACCGCGTCGAGGTTCACCCACCGCTATGGAATAAACCGTCTTGTATGTGTGGAGAGCACGACCTCGGTACGCGATGCGATCGCACGAGAAAAACAGGTGAAAGGCTGGCTGCGCTGGAAGAAGGTAGCTCTTATCGAAGCGCAGAACCCCGACTGGAACGATCTGGCAGCCGAATGCCTTCCGGTATGTGATCTGGCCGATCCTTCGCGGAGTTTACCCTGAGCTCGCGAAGGGCTCAGGATGACGCATACATGTGCATGGCCGGCCGATCCTTCGCTCCGCTCAGGATGACACGCGCACTAGATTTCAGTGTGCACCTCTACCTCCACGTCCCCTTCTGCGCCCGCCGCTGCAGCTACTGCGATTTCGCCATCGCGGTGCGGCGGGAGGTGCCCTCGGATGCCTACGTAGAGGCGGTTCTCCGGGAGTGGACCCTCTGGCAGACCGATCCGGTGTGGGCCCTGTCCCCAGAAGTGCGAACCGTGTACTTCGGTGGCGGCACGCCCTCGCGGCTCAGGCCCGATGCCATCGCCCGTCTCCTGGCGGGGATCAGGCAGGCTCGGCCGATATCGGCCACTGCAGAAATAACCCTCGAGGCCAACCCGGAAGACGTGACACCGGAGGCGGTCGCCTCCTGGCGGGCAGCCGGGGTGAACCGGGTGTCGCTTGGCGTCCAATCGTTCGATCCGCAGGTGCTCGTCTGGATGCACCGCACCCACACCGCCGAACAGGTGCCTGCGGCTGTGCGGGTGCTCCGCGCCGAAGGAATCGCCGAGGTGTCGCTCGATCTGATCTTCGGCCTTCCCGCAGCACTCGGACGGGACTGGTTGGCCGACCTGCGACACGCCTTTGCGCTGGAGCCGGAGCATCTGTCCTTGTACGGGCTTACGATAGAGCCGCACACCCCGCTGGGCCGCTGGACCCGGCGTGGCGAGGTGACGCCGGTGGATGAGGATCGCTACGCGGTGGAGTTTCTCCAGGCACATGCGGCGCTCGGCGCGCACGGTTACGAGCACTACGAGGTGTCGAACGCCGGCCAACCCGGCCA
Organism: uncultured Gemmatimonadales bacterium; assembly: GCA_963810165.1. Lineage (GTDB taxonomy): Bacteria > Gemmatimonadota > Gemmatimonadetes > Gemmatimonadales > GWC2-71-9 > CAVVWJ01. The sequence goes on along the minus strand of CAWEMG010000006.1, from coordinate 25,027 downwards.
CCGCGCTCGCCACAACTCGGCGTACTGGCGGCGGGCTCCCTTCATTGGCCTGGGCCCGTCGGCGCACAGTGGTTTCGGCCGGGAGCGGCGTTGGAACGTCCGGGAGTGGGCCGCCTATCAGAGGCTTCTTCAGGCTGGCCGGTCGCCCCTGGAGGGGCGGGAGCTGCTGGATACCGCGGCGATCGAGCTGGAAGAGCTGTACCTCGGGCTCCGAACCAGCGACGGTCTCGAGGCCAATCGGGTGCCGGCGGCGCTGAGCCGGGCCTGGAGCAGCCCAGGGGTGGGCTGCCCAAACGGAAGACCGGATTCAGCTTACCTCCGAGGGCTGGCTGCGGCTCGATGCCCTGGTGCCCGCGATCGCCGGATAGCCTCGCGCAGTGTTTCACTTCTCAGGGTAGCGGCCTCCCTCTAGATTTCGGATCATGCCCAGCCAAGATCAGCTCACCGAGCGCCAACTTCGCGTTCTGGAGGCCGTAGTGCACAGCTACATCCAGACCGCGGAGCCGGCGGGCAGTCAGACGATTGCCCGGCGGTTCGGCCTGGGGGTGTCTCCGGCCACCATCCGGAACATCATGAGTGAGCTGGAGGACAAAGGCTATCTCTTTCATCCGCATACATCTGCCGGCCGCATTCCCACCGACCGGGCCTACCGCATGTACGTGGATGCGATCGTGCGACTTTCCCCGCCGAGCGATCAGGAGCAGCACACGCTCCGGGCCGAGCTGGGTGGGACCCGCACTGCGGTCGAAGAGGTTCTGCGGCGCGCGGCGCAGGTCCTGGGGGTGCTGACGCAAGAGCTGGGCGTGGCGGTGGCGCCGGCCCTGGAACACATGGTGATGGAGCGGCTCGAGCTGGTGCAGGTCACGTCCGACCGGCTGCTACTGGTCTTCAATCTCCGCAGCGGCGTGGTCCGCACCATTTTCGTGGAAGTGCCCGGTGCGGTTCCAGCGGCGTCGGTGCAGCAGGTATCCGTGATTTTGAACGAGCGGCTGGGGGGTCTCACGCTCCAGGAGATTCGCGCGACGCTGCCGGATCGCCTGCGCGACGCCGCCGGAGCCGAGGATGGGCGCGAGCTGCTGAATATCTTCATTGCCGAGGGCGACGGGCTCTTCGATTTGGCGGGTGAGGATCGCGCCGTGCTGCTGGGGAGCGCGCAGATGCTTGCCGATCAGCCGGAATTCTCGTCCAACTCCCGCATGCGCGACCTGTTGCGGCTCACCGAAGGCCGGGACCTGCTGAAGCAGGCCCTCGAGTCCCGCCGGCAGCGCGGGCTCTCCATCACGATCGGCGGTGAGAATCCCGACACCCGTCTCAGTGACTTCACGCTCGTCACCTCGTCCTATGAGGCCGGCGGTCTCAAGGGCGTCATCGGGGTCATGGGCCCCACCCGGATGCCATACGACAAGATCATCGGCCTGGTCGAGCACACCAGCCGACTCGTGGAAGGATTGCTGGAGTGAGCGATTACTACGGCCTGCTCGGATGCACGCGCACCGCCTCCGAATCGGAGATCAAGAAGTCCTACCGTAAGCTCGCCATGGAATATCATCCGGACCGGAACTCCGCCCCCGAGGCGGAGGCGCGGTTCAAGGAGATTACTGAGGCATACGAGGTGCTGCGCGATCCCGAGAAGCGGGCGGCCTACGATCGCTACGGCAAAGCCGGCCTCGGTGGGGGCGGCGGATTCGGCTTCCATCACGTGGATCTCGGCGAGGCGCTCAACATCTTCATGCGTGATTTCGGCGCCATGGGCGGATTCGAATCGATCTTCGGGGGAGGCCGGTCCCGGTCGGATCAGCGGAAGGGGCAGGACATCAAGGTAACCGTTCGCCTTACCCTGACCGACGTGGCGCTCGGAGCCAAGAAGACGGTAAAGATCAAGAGTCTCGAGCGCTGTACCGCCTGCCAGGGGAGTGGGGCCAAGGCCGGCACTCACCCACACACGTGCACCGGCTGTGGCGGCAGCGGCGAGGTGAGGCGCGCTGCCCGGAGCATGTTCGGCCAGTTCATCTCGGTGGCGCCGTGTCCCACCTGCAATGGACAGGGCACCGTGATTTCGGAGCCCTGCGAAGTCTGTCGCGGTGAGGGCCGGGTCCGCGGCGAGCGAACCGTGCCGGTCGAGGTTCCGGCAGGCGTATCGGGCAACAACTATCTCACGCTGCGGGGGCAGGGCGCCTCCGGCCCGCGCGGAGGCCCCAGCGGCGATCTGCTCGTCATGCTCGACATCAAGGACGACGACCGCTTCGAGCGCCAGGGTGACGACTTGATTTTCGATCTGTCGCTCTCGTTCTCCCAGGCAGCGCTCGGAGGCGAGCACGAGATCCCCACCCCCTATGGCGAGGAAAGCATCAAGGTCCCCGCCGGCACCCAGCCGGAGACGGTGCTGAAACTCCGGAACAAGGGCCTGCCCGTGCTTGGCCAGGAGGGCAAGGGCGACCTTCTCATCCGGGTGCACGTCTGGACCCCGGAGCAGCTGAGTGAAGAACAGGAGCGCCTCTTCCGCGAGCTGGCCAAGCTCGAGGGCGAGCCGCCGAAGCGCTCACCCGGTTTCTGGTCGAAGCTCAAGGAAGCGCTCGGCGCATGAGCTGGTGGGCCATCGATGTGCGCGCGGCCCCTGAGCGGCGGGACAGATTGAGCGCGTGGCTGGTGGCCCGGACGGGACAGGCGGTCGAAGTGCGAGACGACGGGGTCCTCGTCACCTTCGCACCGAATGAGGCGGCCGCTGACGCGCTGGTGGCGGAGCTCGGCATGGAGATGAACGCGCATACCGAGCGGCATCGACTGGATCCGGTGGACTGGTCCACCCGATGGCGTGACGGGCTTGGTGCTCGCCGGTTCGGAAAACTCACCGTGGTTCCCTCCTGGCTGCCCGAAGCTCTTACCCCGGGTCCCCATACCGTCGTGCTCGATCCCGAGTCCGCCTTCGGCAGCGGCGAGCATGGGTCTACCCGCGTCGCGCTGACGCTCCTGGAACAGCTCCTCACACCCGGCCAGCGGGTGCTGGACCTGGGGAGCGGAAGCGGGATCCTGGCAATCGCGGCGGTCAAGCTGGGCGCCGCACGAGCGATCGGCATCGAGACCGACCCCGAAGCCAATCTCGTGGCGCATCGCAACGCCGGCCGCAATGGCGTGTCGGATACGGTGCAGCTACTCGAGGGCGACGCGGGTGTGCTGGCCGCGCTGGCCGGCCCCGCCGATCTGATCCTCTCGAACATTCTCCGCACCGCCAACACTGCGCTGCTCCCCGCCATTGTCAGTGCCCTTGCGCCAAGGGGAACTGTGATCTTTTCCGGCATGGAGCAGAGCGAAGCGTCTGAGTTCCGCCAGGCGCTCGGGGCTGCTGGCTTCAGGATCGTCCAGGAAACGGTTGACGCCGGCTGGTGGGGAGTAGCGGCGCGGCCGCTTCCATGAGAGTCCTGGTGCCGCCCGGCAGTGCGGCGGTCGGCCGGCGCATCATGCTGGACCACAATGAAGCGCACCACCTGCGGGTGCGCCGAGCCCGGGAAGACGAGAGCGTGGAAGTCGTGGATGGCGCGGGGCTCAGCGGCACCGGGCGCCTGCTGCGCACCGGCTCGGAGTGGTCGGTCGAAATCCAGTCGGCGGGACGAGAGGCGGCGCTGCCCGAGCTGACGCTCGCCGTGGGCGCGGGCGACCGCGAGCGGTTCACCTGGATGGCGGAGAAAGCGGTGGAGCTTGGCGTCACCCGCATCGTACCTCTGGAGACCGTCCATAGTTCGGGCGTCGGCCCGCGTCTCAAGACCTCACACCTCGAGAAGCTGGCCCGGGTGGTGCTCGAAGCCACCAAACAGTGTGGCGCTGTCTGGGCGCCGGCGCTGGAGTCGCCGGTGGATTTCGTGGAGTTTGTCGGGCGCCCTCTGGACGGAGCTGGGTGGCTGGCCGATTCCTCAGGCGACGCTCCTCCATCGGGGTTGGATGACGGGCCGCTCACCATCGTGATTGGGCCCGAGGGGGGACTCACGGCGGAGGAGCGTACCGCCCTCCTCGCGGCGGGCTATCGGCCGGTGATGCTCGGCACCCATACCCTGCGGTTCGAAACCGCGGCAATAGCAGCTGCCGCGGTAGCATCGGCCGCCCGATCGCGGAGCGCGCATGGCTGACTGTCTCTTCTGCAAGATCGTGGCGGGCGAGATTCCGGCGAAGATCGTAAAGCGGTCGGATGACGCGCTCGCCTTTCGCGACATCGACGCACGGGCGCCGGTCCATGTGCTGGTGATACCCACGCGACACGTCGGCGGCCGTGCGGGATGCCCACGGCACCGATGGCGAACGCCTGCTGGGACGTCTCCTGGCCTTCGCCGCCGAAGTGGCGCGCGACGAGGGTCTCGATGCCGAGGGCTATCGTATCGTCACCAACACCGGCCGCAACGCGGGCCAGAGCGTGGACCACCTGCATCTGCATGTGCTGGGTGGTCGGAAGCTGACTTGGCCGCCGGGGTAGGCGGAAGGAGGCGGAAGGAGCGGAAAGGGCGGAACCAACGGGAAGCGGCTCGAGTGACGTGACGTTGATTCACTCCTGCGACCGCTTCCGCTACGTCCGACCTCCTTCCGCTCTTTCCGCCCCGCTCTGCTTGCCCACCTCAATCTCCCCGAATAAATTCCAAACCGTTCCGACATTTGCCCTTACCGGGCCCGAGAGGGGTGAGTAAGCGAATGCCAGAAGTCATCATTCATGATGACGAGAGCTTCGAGCGGGCGCTCAAACGATTCAAGAAGAAGTGCGAGAAGGCCGGCATCCTGTCGGACCTCCGCAAGCACCGACACTTCGAAAAGCCCAGCGAAAAACGGAAGCGCAAGATGAGCGCCGCCGTCCGCAAAGGCCGGCGTGGTCCTCGTGTCCCCAGAGTCTAACCTGAACGCAACGCTGCGAGCCGCCCTCAACGCGGCCCGCAAAGCGCAGGACAAGGAACGCACCCTGGTCCTCGGTACCATCCTCGCCAACCTCAAGAACCGCGAGATCGATCTTCGGCGTCCGGCCACGGACGACGAGGTCGTGGATGTGCTGAGGAAGGGCATCAAGATCCGGCGGGAGGCGATCGAGCAGTATTCGGCGCGGCCCGATCTGGCCGCGAACGAGGCATCCCAGATCAAGGTGCTCGAGGAATTCCTCCCTCCGGCCGCGGACCCGGAGGAAATTCGTGCGGCTGTCCGGCAGGCGATCGCGGGTGGGGCCAGCGATATCGGCAAGGTCATGGCCCAGGTGCTTCCGAAATACAAAGGCAAGGCGGACGGTAAAGTGATCAACCAGATCGTCCGCGAGGAGCTCCAGGCCGGCTGATGACGCAGGTGGAACCTCTCTCGTCCCACGGGGTGCCGGCCCATACAGAGGGCGGCACCCCGCTGCCATTACCGGCCGAGCAGACTGCCGACGCGCTCGAGACCATCGAGTTCGGTGCCGTGCTGGAGCGGGTCGCCGCGTACACCGTCGGACCGCTCGGGGCTGATCGTCTGCTCGTCGCGCCGTCCCACCGACGATCTGTCCTGGATCGCGGAGGAGTTGGCGCGCGCGGGCGAGGTGGCCGCGCTCTTCCGCCGCGGCGACGGGTTGCTTGCCGAGCCGATCCCCGACGTCACCCGGGCGGTGGCTCGGCTTCGGATCGAGGGCAGCGTGCTCGAAGGCGTCGAGCTCGCCGGCTTGCAGCGGGTCCTTGCCGCGGCCCGGCTGATTCATACCGACCTCGGCCGCGTGGCGCCGCTGGCTCCGCGCACGGCGCTGCTCGCACGTCCGCTTCCGAACAAGGCCATCGAACGGCGGCTGGAGCTGTCGGTCGATCCGGAAGGCAACCTGCTCGATACCGCCAGCCCGCAGCTGGCCGCGGCACGGCGCGAGGTCCAGTCCGCGAGACAGCGCCTCCTGCGCCGGCTGGACGCCCTGCTTCGCTCGCTGGACTCGAGCTCCGCCGCATCGGAAGCTTCAGTCACCGTTCGCGGCGGCCGCTACGTCATTCCGGTGCGCCGCGATTCCCGAACCCGGCCTCAGGGGATCATTCACGACGAGTCGGGCAGCGCAGGGACGCTGTTCATCGAGCCGTCCGAGACGATCGAGCTGGGCAACGCGCTACGAGAGGCGCAGGTAGAGGAGGAGCGGGAGACGCTGCGGGTGCTCCGCGCGCTGACCGACCTGCTGCGTCCCGAGCTCCCTCTGGTGCGCGACGCGGTGGAGATGTGCGTCGCGGTGGATGACCTGGTGGCGCGGGCCCGCTACGCCGTCAGCAGCGAAGGGGAGGTACCCGAGATTGCCGCTCGCTCCCAGTGAGCTCCGCATCGTGAACGGGCGGCATCCGCTGCTGCTGGCCGGCGCCGAGCCGGTCATCCCGTTCGACCTCGAGCTGCTGGAGCACGAGCGGACTCTACTCATCAGCGGACCCAACACCGGCGGCAAGACCGTTCTCCTGAAGGCGGTCGGTCTCGCGACGGCGCTGGCGGCCAGCGGCATCATTCCACCGGTCGGCCCGGGCAGCCGCCTCCCGGTCTTCCGCCGCTTCTTTGCCGATATCGGCGACCGCCAGTCCATCGCCGCCAGCCTCTCCACCTTCAGCGCCCACGCGCGCATGCTGCGGCGGGTACTGGAAGAGGCGGATGACGCGACGCTGGTCCTGCTGGATGAGATCGGCAGCGGTACCGACCCGGCGGAAGGCGCGGCGCTTGCGGCGGCGGCGCTCGTATCGCTGACGGAACGTGGATCCATTACACTCGCCACCACCCATCTCGGATCACTCAAAGATCTTGCCGGGCATACCCACGGTATTGTTAATGCATCACTTCAATTCGATGCTGTAACTCTCACTCCCACATACAGGTTCCTGAAGGGAGTTCCAGGAAGGTCTTACGGTCTCGCCATTGCGCGGCGGCTGGGCGTACCAGCCCGCATCCTGGCCGACGCGGAGGCCCGGGTGCCCGACGCCGAGCGAAGTCTGGACGCCCTGCTGGCCGCGGTGGAGGAACGTGAGCGCGAGCTTCGCAGTGCCCAGGCCAAGCAGGAGGAGCGCGCCCTCGATCTGGAATCGCTGTCCGCTCGCCTGGCGGCCCAGAACGAGTCGCAGGCGGCGCGCGAAGCCGAGCTCAAGCGAAAGGAGAAGGAAGCCGAGCGCGTGGGGCGGCAGCAGGCTCGCGCGTATCTGCTGGAAGCGCGGGAACGGGTCGAGGAAGCGCTCGGAGTGGCTCGTGGAGCGGCGGACGAAGCGGCGGCGCGGGAAGCGCGGAGGTTGGTGGAGGAGGGGGTGAGGGAGGCGGGGGAGGCGTTAGCGGAGAGCGGGGCAGCGGGACAGCGGGACAGCGAGACAGATGCAGACGCTGCCGAATCGGTGCCAGAGTCAGGCTGGAGAGCGGAGGTACCGGCGAAGTGATGGAAGTTCGGCCCGACGGGAAAGTGGTTGTGGCAGCCGGCTCGATCAGGATGGTAGCAGACAGCGGCGAGCCTCACAATTGTTTCTCACCAAGAGGAACGCAAGGCACGCACGTCATCTGACCCGCTGTCCCGCGGCCCCGCTGTCCCCGCTCGAAATCGACCTACGCGGCATGACGGGAGACGAAGCCGAGGTCGCCACGGTGGCAGCGGTGGATGCCGCCGTGCTGGCCGAGCAGCCGTTCTTGCGGATCATTCATGGCATGGGCACCGGGGTGGTGCGCGAGCGGGTACAGCGGGTCGTCTCCAAGGACCGGCGGGTATCCCGGTACGCGTTCGCCCCGCGGAATCAGGGCGGCACTGGTGTCACCATCGTCGAGTTCTCCGCGTGAGCATGATCCCCGATGAGACCATCGAACAGGTGCGCGACAGCACCGACATCGTCGGGCTGATCGGGGAGTCGGTGACGCTCAAGCGGACCGGCTCCGACTACCGCGGTCCGTGTCCGTTTCACGGCGGCACCAACCGCAACTTCGCCGTGATTCCCAAGAAGGGCCGTTACTACTGCTTCGTGTGCCACGAGTCGGGCGACGTCTTCTCCTGGTTCATGAAACGAATGGGGATGGACTACCCGACGGCGGTCCGGGAGGCGGCACGCCGCACCGGCATCGTCATTCCCGAGCGTGCCGAGCGTGGCGGGCCGGACCCCCACGAGCCGCTGTACAGCGCCATGGCCGTGGGACATGACTGGTTCGCCCGCCAGCTGCTCGAGCTTCCCGATGCCAGCGGGGCCCGCGAGTACCTCCAGAGCCGCGACATCTCCCTCGAAACCGCCGCCATGCTCGGACTCGGCTACGCCCCGGTGGGCAACGCGTTCCTCAAGGCGATGGCCGATCTGGGAGTCGAGGAGCGGGTTCTGCTGGAAGCCGGCCTGGTCGCGCAGCGCGATGACGGCACGATCAGTCCCCGCTTCCGGCGGCGGCTGCTGTTTCCGATTCACAATCTTCGCGGAAGGCTGGTCGGGCTGGGTGGCCGGCTGCTGGGTCCCGGCGAGCCGAAATATCTCAACTCTCCCGAGAGCGAGATTTTTCACAAGGGAAAGCAGCTCTACAACCTTCACCAGGCGCGGTCGGCCATCCGGAAGGAGGAGTCGGTCCTGCTGGTCGAGGGGTATTTCGATGTCATCAGGCTTTCGCTCGCCGGAGTGGAGCACGTGGTGGCGCCGCTGGGCACCGCGTTGACACCGGATCAGGCGGTGCTGCTCAAGCGGTTCACGCCCGCGGCCACCATTCTCTACGACAGCGACCTGCCGGGGCTGCGCGCCACTTTCCGTGCGGGTGATGAGCTTCTTCGCCATGCCATTCGGGTGCGAGTGGCAACGTTGCCGCCGGGAGAGGACCCGGACACGCTGGTGCGAAAGGGGGGAGTAGAAGCGCTCGATGCGGTGCTGCGCGATGCTATCGATCTGCTGGAGCGGAAGATTCAGCTGCTCGAGCGCAAGGGGTTCTTCGAGGGCGTTGAGCATCGCCGTGACGCGCTCGACCGGTTGTTACCGACTCTCCGCGCGGCGGCGGACCCCATCACTCGTGAGTTGTATCTTTCACTCGTGTCGGAGCGCGCGGGCGTCAGCAAGGACGTGCTGGAGCGCGAGCTGAAGGAAAGCGGGGCAGCGGGGCAGCGGGGCAGCAGGGCAGACAGCCGCGCCGAGTCCCCGCGCAGCACGGCCCCACGTCCGCGCGGGCGCAGCAATCCGGAAACGCAGTTGCTTGCGGCGATGCTTGCGGCCCCGGAACTCATCGTGCGAGCGAGGGAAGTCGTCTCGCCGACTTTGGTCGAGAAGCCGCAGCTCCGGGAGATATTCGAATCTTTGATCCGCAGCGACAGCGGGGCGAGTCAGATGCCCGATGGGTTATCGGAAGAGGGTGCTGCCGCATGGTCGTATCTCAAGGAAGCTGGCGACAAGCTCAGTGGTCAGGAAGTTCCGACGCTGTTCGACCAAGCAGCTCAGATACTCCAGGCTCGTTCACAGTATCGTGAAATGACGACCATTACTGACCCAGGGGAGAAGCAGCGAAAGCGCGCCGAGTTGCGCGCGCTGTTTCCGGCCGCCGATGAGTGGTACAAATACTACAAGGCGGCAGCGCGCTATACCCGGGACGCCAACCCTTCAAGAGGATCCTGAATGCACGCGGATCTGGTGAAGCTGATTGACCTGCAGTCCAAGGATGCCGCCGTGGCGGAGGCCGAGCAGCGGCTGGCCAACCTGAGCAATGAAACAGTGGGGCTCGATCAGACCCTCCAGCGCGCCCGAGAGGCATTGGAAGCCGCCCGGCGCGCCTCCGCCGACGGGCAGCGGCGCCGGGACGAACTGGAAACCAAGATCGAGAGCTACCGCATTCTCCAGGACCGCCGCCGGCTGCGGCTGGAGCAGGTACGCAACCCCAAGGATGCCTCCACGCTCATGACCGAGCTGGACCTGGCGCAGTCGGTCATGGCCAAGGAGGAGAATGACTGGATCCGCAGTGCGGAGATGGCGATGCAGCTCGAAGTAAAGCTGAAAGATGAAGAGCGGAACCTGGCCGCGGTGGAAGCCGCCCAGGCCCCGGAACGCGCCGAAGTCGCCCGCCGCCGGGCGGTGCTGGAGGCGGAACGGGATGCGGTAATGCAGAGTGCGCGAGGAGAGCGCCGCCCAGCTGAACAAGGCGTTGCGGGATCGCTACGACCGGCTGCGCCGAACCCGGTCCGCTGAGGTTGTGGTTCCCCTGGTCGGCGGAGCGTGTGGCGCCTGCCATACAACGGTTCCGCTCAACCGGAGGAGCCAGATCAAGGCCGGCACCGTCATCGATGCGTGCGAGGCCTGCGGAGCGATTCTGTACCCTGCCGAAGCGGCCGGGTCAGTCTGATGCCGGGCGAAGGCGGTACTCTCTCGTGGTGAGCGTCTTTCCCGCCCCTATGCTGCGGTGGGCGGTCGCCCCGCCGCCAAATCAGGCGGAGGTTGCGGCCCTCTCCGCCGCGCTCCGGCTTCCGCCGGCGCTTGCCGCACTCCTGGTCCAGCGCGGGCATGGCACCGAGGCCGCGGCCCGCCGTTATCTCAGGCCGCTCCTGGCCGACCTGTCCGACCCCCTGGCCCTGGCCGGCATGGCAGACGCGGTCGAGATCATTACCGCCGCGGTACGCGCCGGAACCCGCATCATGGTCCATGGCGACTACGACGTAGACGGCCAGTGTTCCTCGGCGCTCCTCACCCGCGCGCTCCGCGTGGGCGGCGCCGATGTGGTGCCGTTCCTGCCCCATCGCCTGCGGGACGGGTACGACTTCGGCCCGGCCGGTCTCGCCGCCGCCCGGGCCGCCGGGGCCTCGCTCATCATCACGTGCGACTGCGGCATCACCGCTACCGAGACGGTGCAGGCCGCCCGGGACGCAGGCATCGGGGTCATCGTCACCGACCATCACCTGCCCGGATCGGAGCTGCCACCAGCCCTGGCGGTGGTAGATCCGCAGCGTGCCGACGATACCTCAGGCGCCAACGATCTCTGTGGAACCGGCATCGCGTTCAAGCTGGTTCAGGCTCTGGTGCCGGCGCTTGGGCTGCCGGCCAACCTTGCGTTCCATCTGCTCGATTTCGTGGCGCTGGCCACCGTGGCCGACGTGGTGCCGTTACAGGGAGAGAACCGGATACTGGTGCGGCACGGCTTGAAACTGCTTGCCGACAGCCGCTGGGTCGGGGTTCGGGCGCTGGTGGACGCCACCGGTCTCACCGGTAAGGAGGTCGTCGCTCGGCACCTGGGCTTCGTGCTCGGCCCGCGTCTCAACGCCGCCGGCAGAGTGGCCGACGCCAACGATGGGCTGCGCCTGCTGCTGAGCGACGATCCAGCCGAATCCGCCGAGCTGGCCAAGCGGCTGGAGGGACTCAATGTCGAGCGCCAGGCCCTGGACCAGCGAATACTCGATGAAGCGCTGGAACAGGTGGAGCGCACCGGCGATCCCGAGAAAGACGCCAGCTTCGTGCTGGCCGGAGACACCTGGCACCCCGGCGTCGTCGGGATCGTCGCCTCGCGCGTGGTCGAGCGATACGGCCGCCCCACCTTTCTCATCGCCTTCGACGGCGAGATCGGCAAGGGCTCAGGGCGAAGCACCTCGCGCTTCGACCTTCATGCCGCGCTGCTCGCCTGCGGAGATCTGCTGGAGCGCTACGGCGGCCACCGCATGGCGGCGGGTCTCACGATCCATCGCAGCAGACTGGAGGAGTTCCGGGAGCGCTTTGGCGATGTGGCGCGGCAGGTACTTGTCGCCGGAGGATCTGGGCCCCGAGCAGCGGGTGGACCTGGAGTTGCACCTGCACGAGGTCACCCCTGATCTCGAGCGACTCTGCCGCTACCTCGAGCCCTGTGGACAGGGAAACCCCAGCCCCGTCTTCGGTGTCCGGGGGGTGCGATTCACCAACCGCAGCATCGTCGGCAGCGGACACCTCAAGGGCATGCTGGACGATGGAAAGGGCAGAGTCTCCGTGATCGGCTTTCAGTGGGCCGACCGCGCAACATGGCTGGGCGATGAGCCGGTGGACGCCGCGTTCCGGATCGAATGCAACGAGTGGAACGGGAACAGCACCTTGCAGGCGCGGCTGTGTGCCCTGACGCCACACGTAGCTGGATAACAGCTACTGGAGAGCAACAAAGCAAACACGAAAACACGAAAGAAACGAAAACACGAAATGGTACGACTGCCGAACAGCCCATGTGTTTTTTCCGTGCTTTCTGCGGTTTTTCGTGCTTTCGTGATTGTTGTTGGGTCGGGTGGTAGGGTGAGAATCATCGCGGGGCGCTTCGGCGGCCGTCGGCTGGTCATGCCGAAAGACGCCCGGGTTCGCCCGACGGCAGACCGGGTGCGCGAGGCCTGGATGAGCATCCTGGGTGATGAGTTGGACGGGGCCCGGGTGCTCGATCTCTTCGCCGGCAGCGGGGCGTTGGGGCTGGAGGCGCTCTCCCGGGGCGCGGCGGATGTGACGTTTGTGGAGCTGAATCCTCCGTCGCTGCGTGCCCTCCAGCAGAACATCGCCGCCCTCGGGGTGGACGCAGCCACTACCGTTCACCGGGGCGACGCCCTTCGCTTCGTGGAGCGGCTGGCAGGCGCCCGAATTCGATCTGGTTCTGGCCGATCCGCCGTATAGCACCGATCAGGCCGAGCGCCTGGTGGCGCACTACCGCCGGCAGCCGTTCGGCCGCATTCTTTCCGTTGAGCACCGCTCCGATCTTCACCTGGACGGCGACGACACCCGCCGCTACGGCGACACCGCCATCACCTTCTGCCACGCGCCATGACCCGCATCGCGGTCTACCCAGGCTCATTCGATCCACCCACGAAGGGGCACGAAGACCTGGTCCGCCGGAGCCTGGCTCTGGCCGACGGTCTCATCGTGGCCGTGGCCGTGAACGCGGCGAAGCAGCCGCTCTTCCCCGTGGATGAGCGGCTCGAGATGCTCCGCACCGCCGTCGGCGATGACGCGCGAATCTCCTTCCAGTCGTTCGATGGTCTGCTGGCCGAATTTGCCAAGCGGGTGGGCGCAACGATCATCGTGCGCGGGCTCCGCGCGGTCAGCGATTTCGAATACGAGTTCCAGATGGCGCTCATGAATCGCCAGCTGCATCCCTCGCTCGAAACCGTCTTTCTGGTTCCCGCGGTTGATCTCACGTATTTGAGCTCGAGCCTGGTGCGCGAAGTTGCCCGGTTCGGTGGCGACGTCAGGCCGATGGTCCACCCGGTCGTGGCGGCGGCGCTGGCACGGCGGTTTCGTTCATGAGCTTTCGCCGGACCCTGCTGGAGCGGGCCGGGCGACGTCGTGCCCGCGTCGTACTCTGCGAGGGTGGCGATGCGCGAGTGCAGCAGGCCGCCGAACGTCTGCGGGCGGAGAGCGTGGTGGAACCGATCGTGCTGGGAGGGAGGGGGCTCGATCCCTCGCGCGATCCCCGGCTCGGCCGCATCGCGCAGTTTCTCCGCGAGCGGAGGCCCGAGCGGGTCCGGGACGGGGTTCATGCTCTCGATCTGGCCGCCGATCCGCTGCATTTCGGCGCCGCGCTGGTCGCGTTGGGCGAGGCGGAAGGCTGCGTCGCCGGGGCCGCGTGTCCCACCGGTGACGTGGTGCGCGCCGCGCTCTGGGCCATCGGTACCGCGCCGGGGGTCAGCCTGGTGAGCTCCTCGTTCTACATGGTGCTGCCGGATGAGACCGTGCTCACCTTCACCGATTGCGCCGTCGTCCCTGAGCCGACGCCCGGGCAGCTGGCGGAGATCGCCCTCGCCGCGGCTCGCGACCGCTCCAGGCTAGTGGGCGACTCACCCCGGGTCGCCTTTCTTTCCTACAGCACCAAGGGCAGCGCCGGAGGCCCCCACGTGGCCCGGGTGCAGGAAGCGGCCGCGCACTTCAAGCACCTGGCTCCCAACATCGCATCCGATGGTGAGCTCCAGGCCGACGCGGCACTCAGCGTGGAGGTAGGAGAGCGGAAGGCGCCGGGCTCGCCCGTGGGAGGCCGGGCCAACGTGCTGGTATTTCCCGATCTCGACTCCGGGAACATCGGCTACAAGCTGGCCCAGCGCCTGGGCGGCGCGACGGCGATCGGGCCGATCCTGCAAGGGCTCGCCCGGCCCATGGCCGACCTGTCGCGCGGAGCGAGCCCCGACGATATTGTCGAAGTGGCCGCTATGGTCGCGTTGCAATCCGATAGCGCAACTCGCTGAGGAGAGACCTGATGGGCTTCAGCCAGAGCAAGGATCCCAGTGGCGTCACGGTGGTGCAGGTGGACGGCCAGCTCATTGTGGGCAACCGGCACGAGTTGAAGGATTTGATTCAGGCCGCTGTCGAGCGCGGTGAGCGTCGCCTGCTGATTGATTTCTCCCGTACCGGGTATATCGACTCATCCGGTCTGGGCGCCCTCGTCTCCATCTCCAAGCGGATACGGGAGGCCGGTGGTGAACTACGGCTGTCGGGATTGAACGACGATCTCCGCTCGCTGTTCGAGCTGACGAAGCTCGATACCCTCTTCGCCATCACCGAGACGCCCGAGCAGGCCCTCACGAGCTTCTAGGCGCGGCCGATGACCTCGCCACTTCGTCTCTGCGTTCGCCGGACATCGGCATCGGAGCTCGAGGGCTCGGCGACCCTGGTCACACTGCGGCTGCCCAGTGATGTCAACTGTATCGAGGAGGCGGTCGAGCTGGTCACTCGCCACTGCCTTGCCGGTCATCAGGCCACCAAAACGATCCAGTTCCGGCTTCGGGTGGTGCTCTCCGAGGCGCTCACCAACGCCATCGTGCGCGGCAACGGCGAAGACCGCAACAAGTGGGTCGACGTGCGGGCGGAGCTGGTACCCGAGTCGATCCGGGTCTCGGTGACCGATGAAGGGCCCGGGTTCGATCCCGACGCCGTACCCGAGCCGCTTCGGCCGGAGCAGCTCGACGAGGCCACCGGTCGGGGCCTCTTTCTCATCCGCAAGCTCGTGGACACGGTCCAGTTCAACGAGCGAGGGAACTCCATCTGCATGATACTGCGCCGCCCGTAGGGCGGCTCGACCTCGTACTCGAAGGTCTCGGTGCCCTCGTTGAAGGACGGGTGCGCCTGTGGCGCGCCGACGGCCCCAAGCTGCGGGTTGCCGCGGGCACCGATCCCGGCTGGCCGCTCGACCCGCCGAGCGGGGCCGGCCTCACGGGCACACCCGGTGGCCTCGCCTGGCTTCAGCCGGTGCATGGTGCACCCGGGATGTGGCTGGAAGTGGGAGATCTGGAGCGCAAAGCTGGAGCGGGAGCAGATCTGAAGCTGGCCGCCAGCCGAATCCAGGCACTGGTGGGAGCGCTGCTCGAGTCGGAGCGCCAGAGGGCCTACGTCGCCGAGGAGCTGGCGGGGCGCTACGAGGAGATCGAGCTGCTCTATGCCATCAGCGAGATCCTGGGACGCACCGTCCGGCTGGAGGAAGCCGCCCAGGTCATTGTGCGAGAAGTGAGCGCAGTGGTCGGGGCGCGGCGCGCTTCGATCATGGTGTTCGACGAGGCCAGCGACACACTTCGCACCGTGGCGGCGCGCGGCTTCGCTCCCGATGGCCTGGTGCCGGTTCCGGTGGACGATGACTGCTCCATTGCGGCACGGGTCTTTCGCGACCGCCGCACGGTGACGTTCGATCCGTCCGACCCCGAGTCGCTCCCGTCGGAGTGCGGCGGCGACCGAGGCTACCGGGGGCACTCCTTCCTCAGCGTGCCCATCACTTATTCCGCGCCCGGCGCCGAGGGTCGCTGTGTCGGCGTCATGAACCTGACCGACCGGATCGGCGGGGACCGATTCACCCTGGACGATCGGAAGCTGGTGAGCGCTGTAGCCAGCCAGGTCGGCGCCGCAGTCGAAAATGCCCGGCTGGCCGAGCGGGACGCCCAGCAGCAGCGGCTTCAGCGTGAGCTCGAGCTCGCGCATGATCTTCAGCTCAAGCTTCTGCCGTCGCCCGCGGTACTCCAGGGCGCGGCCGAAGTGGCTGCCCGATGCCTGCCGGCGGATTCGGTCGGCGGAGACTTCTACACCTTCAGCCGCCTGGGGCAGGGGCGGGTCGGTGTGATGCTCGGCGATGTGGCGTCGCACGGCTTCTCGGCGGCGCTGGTCATGGCGTTGGTCATGGCGGCGGCCGGCATCCATGCCGCGTCGTCCGACAGCCCGGACGGCACCTTGAATGCCCTGCTCGAAAGCTTGTCCACCGAACTGGCGCGGACCGAGATGCACTTCAGTGTGTTCTACGGCGTGCTCGACCCGGCGAACCAGCGCCTGGAGTACGCCAGTGCCGGACACCCGCACGCTTTTCGCGTCCCCGGGGACGGGGTACCGGAACGTCTGGAGGCGACTGCCCCGCCGCTGGGACTGGCGGCGGCCGGCAATATTCAGCGGCGCCAGGTTCCCTGGTCGCCCGGAAACGACCTGCTGGTGCTGTGGACCGACGGTCTGGTCGATGCCCGAAACGAATCGGGTGAGCCGTTCGGGGAGCAACGGCTACTGGCGGAGATTTCGGCGCATCGGAACGAAGCGCCGGAAGCGGTGGTCAGCCGGGTACTCGGGAAAAGCGAAGAGTTCGGGGCCCATCCCACCGACGACCGCACGCTTCTGGTCCTTCGGATCTGATCATGCCCCACGCCAAGCGTCGGCTGGGGCAGCACTTTCTGACCGACCCCCGGCTCCTGGCGCGGATCGCCGATGCGCTCGAAGCCGGCCCCGACGACACGGTGCTGGAGATCGGCCCCGGACCTGGTGGCTTGACCGCCCCGCTGGTGGCTAGAGCGGGGCGGGTGATCGCGATCGAGAAGGACCGCGACCTGATCCCCGCCCTCAGGCAGCGATTCCCGCAGTCGAGGTCATCGAGTCCGACGCGCTCGAGGTGGACTGGCATGCGCTGACGACGCAGCAGGGCGCCGACCTGCTCGTGACCGGCAACATCCCCTACAACATCACCTCTCCTCTGATCGACAAGGCTATGCAGCCTCCCCGGCCCCGGCGCACCGTGTTCCTGGTGCAGAAGGAGGTGGCCGAGCGAGTGACTGCCGCGCCCGGCACCGCGGAATACGGCGCGCTCAGCGTAGGGGTTCAAGCGGTAGCGCGAGCCGAACGGCTGTTTACGGTGCCCGCCGGCGCGTTCAAGCCTCGGCCCAAGGTTGACTCCGCGGTGCTCCGACTGACTCCCCTGGAGCATCCGCTGGTGAGCGATAATGATCGGGAAAGCTTCCGGGCCATGGTGGTGGGCCTCTTCGGTTTTCGGCGCAAGCAGTTGCTGCGGGCGCTGCGCCAATTCGCCGCCTGGGACGCAGCCACCGCCGCCGCCGTCCTCCGCAATGCGGGCCTTCTCGAGACCGTCCGGCCGGAAGTACTCAGCCCAGCCGATTTCGTGCGACTGCACCGGCGAACTCGTTGACGGAGGATGGTGCATGCGGTAGCTTTGTGAAACATTTCACATAAATCGGAATGCATGCGCAAAGTCGCCGAGTCCACTGTCCGCCGCCTGTCGCTGTATCTGCGCTTCCTGGAGGAATTCGAGGGGCAGGGCATCGAGACGGTCAGCTCGGGCGCGCTCGCCTCGCGTGGTGGGACGACGTCGGCGCAGGTGCGCAAGGATCTCTCCTTCTTCGGGTCCTTCGGCAAGCGCGGACTGGGCTATCCGGTGCCGGAGCTCGCAGACCAGATGCGCGGGATTCTGGGGCTCAAGCGCCGCTACCGGGTGGGGATGATCGGGGCGGGGAAGATCGGCAGCGCACTGGTACAGTACCGCGGCTTCAAACAGCGCGGCTTCGACATCGTCGCCATCTTCGACAGTGATCCCTCCAAGATCGGGCGGCAATGGAACGGCCTCACGGTGCTGGACATCTCCACGCTCGAGAAGGAGGTCGCCCGCCAGCCGCTCGACATGGCGGTCCTGGTGACGCCGGGAGACGTCGCCCAGACCGTGACCGACCGTCTGGTGGCGCTCCGGGTCAAGGCGATCCTGAACTTCGCGCCGGTTCAGCTGTCGGTGCCGGACGATGTGGTGGTGAAGACCGTGAACCTTGCCCTCGAGCTCGAGACCCTCAGTTACGCGCTGGCGAATCGTTAGTCACTGCGTCAAAACATTCCTGAGCGCACCCTCTCATTTCCAGTGACGGGGAAGGATTCATGCGTCGCCTCCTCTGCCTGTTGAACTTCGCTCTGCTTCCCCCAACCCTCTCCGCCCAGACCCATCAGTTCGATCTCATTATTCGCAACGGCCACATCGTTGACGGCACCGGCTCGCCCTGGTATGCGGGGGACGTGGCGGTACGCGGACGGCCGGATCGCCGCGGTCGGTTCGCTGGTGGACGCGAGCGCGCGCCAGACGATCGATGCCGCGGGCATGGTGGTGGCGCCGGGATTCATCGACATGCTGGGCCAGTCGGATCTGAGCATCCTGGTGAATCCCCAGCTCCCGTCGAAGATCTTTCAGGGAATTACCACCGAGATCACCGGCGAAGGCGGAAGCGCGGCGCCCCTCAATGACCGCATCATTGCGGAGGACCGGCTGAGCTACGAGTGGCTGAAGATTACCCCGGACTGGCGGACCCACGCCGAGTACTTCGCGCGGCTGGAGCGCCAGAAAATCGGGATTAACGTCGCCCATTTCGTCGGAGCTACCCAGGTCCGGCGCATGGTGATTGGCGAGGACGATCGGGATCCCACACCGGATGAGCTGCGAAAGATGCGTGAGCTGGTCGCCGCTGCCATGCGGGACGGCGCTGTGGGTCTGTCCACCTCACTGCAGTATCCGCCCGCACCCTATGCCGAGACGGAAGAGCTCGTTGCGCTGGCGCGGGAGGCCGCGCGATTCGGCGGCATCTACGCCACTCATATGCGGTCCGAGAGCGACGAGATCATCCCCGCGCTCGACGAGGCGATACGGATCGGGCGTGAAGCGAGGATCCCCGTCGAAGTCTGGCACCTGAAGGTAGCCGGCACGAAGAACTGGGGCCGGATGGGTGAAGTCCTGGCCCGGATCGATTCCGCCCGTGCAGAGCGGGGTGGACATTGCGGCGGACACCTATGCCTACACGGCCTGGTTCAACTCGCTGTCGGCGATGGTGCCCCCATGGGCCCATGATGGCGGCACCGCCCGCTTGCTCGAGCGGCTCCGCGATCCCGCCGCCCGCCGGCGGATCCGGCGGGACATGGAGACGCCTGGGTCATGGGAGAACAACGCCTGGAAGGAGATTACCGGTCCGGAGGCGATTCTCATCGGCGCGGTGCAGAATGCGAAGCTCCGTCCTCTCCAGGGCAAGACACTCGCCGATGTGGCGAAGCAGAGAAAAACCGATCCGATCACCACGCTCCTCGATCTGCTGGTCGAGGACAATGCGCTCACGTCGGTGGCCGTCTTTGGGATGGCAGAGCCGGACGTGGTGCTGGCGTTGCAGCACCCGTGGGTGTCGATCAACAACGATTCGGAGGGGACCGCGCCGGTTGGCCTGCTGGGCCGGGCGCATCCTCATCCGCGCGCCTACGGCACCTTTCCCCGGATCATTCGCAAATATGTCCGGGAGGAGAAGCGGCTCACGCTCGAAGACGCGATCCGCAAGTTCACCTCTCTGGCGGCCCAGCGGATGAGGCTGGATGATCGGGGCGTGCTGAAGGCGGGCATGTGGGCTGATGTCGTGGTCTTCGATCCCGCGCGGGTGCGCGACCTCGCCACCTTCGAGCAGGCCCAATCAGCTTAGCGAGGGGATGCAGTGGGTGCTGGTGAACGGGGTTCCGGTCATCGCCAACGGCCAGGCGACCGGGGCGCTCCCGGGGAAGGTGCTGCGCGGACGCGGCTTCAGGGCCACTGGCCCTTAGTCCGTTGTCCTGAATAGCTTGTTGTATGTCCCTTCAGGTCACGTCTGAGATTGGCGCACTGCAGTCGGTGCTGGTGCACACGCCTGGCCGCGAGCTGGAAGCCGTGACACCGGGGAACCGCGCCGACTATCTCTACGACGACATTATCGATCTGGAAATCGCCCAGCGGGAGCACCGCCAGTTCGTGTCGGTGCTGCGGCGCTTCTCGCGCGTGCTCCAGGTTCGGGACCTCCTGGGCGAGATTCTGCAGCAGGCCGAGGCCCGCGAGTACCTGATCTCCAAGACGATGGATGTGGTGCCCTCCGACGAGCTGGCGCAACGGCTGGGCGCCCTGCCGTCGGCGGAGATCGTGAACATGCTGATCGAGGGAACCGAGGAGGAGAGCGGCCCGATCTCGCGGGCCCTGAATGAGGTTGGATTTGCCTTTCCGCCGCTCCCGAATCTCTTCTTTCCCCGCGACATCGGCATGGTGATCGGGCAGCATGTCGTGGTCGGCGCGATGCGCCACGGCGTGCGGTGGACCGAGGAGCTCCTGATCAACGCGCTGTTTCGTTTTCACCCCGAGTTGAGCAACGCCGGCATTCTCTACGACGGCTCGGAAGAGCGGCGCAACAACTACACGCTCGAGGGCGGCGACGTCCATTACCTTCGACCCGATCTGCTGGTGGTCGGCTTCAGCGAGCGAACCTCGCCGGCCGCGCTGGACCAGCTCTGCGAGACGGTCTTCGAGCAGGGGGTGGTGACCGATGTGCTCATTGTGGTGATGCCGAAGACCCCGACCGCCATCCATCTGGACATGATCTTCTCCCAGGTCGATCACGAGCTGTGCGTCGTGTACCCGCCTTTCTTCGTGGGCCCCGAGCGGCTGGCGGTGCTGCACCGTCGCCGGGGAACCGAGGGCGTGCGGGAAATGTCCAACTTCTTCGAGGCGCTGCGAGCGGTGCGGCTGCCGCTGGAAGCAATCCTGGCCGGCGGAGAGCGCCGGATCAATCAGGAGCGGGAGCAGTGGAGCTCGGCCTGCAACTTCCTGGCGGTGCGGCCCGGCACGGTGGTGAGTTACCGGCGCAACGAGCAGACGCTCTGCGAGATGCAGAACGCCGGATTCCGGGTGGTGCCGGCGGTCAATTTCCTGGCGTTCGATGACTGGGCCGACGCCAAGCACCGCACCGTGATTACCGTCGAGGGTAGCGAGCTGGCGCGCGGCGGTGGTGGCCCGCGCTGCATGTCGCTGCCGCTCCGGCGGGCCGGCCTGTGATCGGGACCTCGGCCCACCCCGACAGCACCTTGCTGGAGCGGGTGCTCGCTCACCTGCGCCTGGGACCTCGCTCCCCATCGACCCTTTGTCATCAGGTGCTGGGGCTGATGGGCGCGCCGCCGACCATCTGCGATCGCGTGGCGATCGCGCTGCTCGGCGCCGATCCCCGGGTTCGTCAGCTGACGGATGGAAGCTGGGCGCTCGTGCCCGAGGCCCAGGGGTCTCCGCTGCTGGATGACTGCGCCTTCGCGGTGGTGGACGTCGAGACCACCGGGGTGCGGGCCGGCGCCGGGGACCGGGTCACCGAGGTGGCGGTTGCCGTGGTTCACGGCGAGCGGCGGGAGATCGTGTTCGAGTCGCTGGTCAATCCCGAGCGGCCGATCCCCCGGGCGGTCTGCGCCATCACCAACATCACCAATGAAATGGTGCGCCACGCGCCCCGGTTCTCCGACCTGTCAGAACGGCTACTTGCCGCCCTGGCCGGCCGGGTTTTCGTGGCCCACAACGCCCGGTTCGACTGGAACTTCCTGAGTGCGGAGCTGCGCCGCGCCCGCGATCTCACGCTCGACGGCAACCGGTTCTGTACCGTGCGGCTGGCCCGGCGGCTGGTGAAGGGCGTCCGCTCCTGCGGCCTCGACAATCTGTGCCGGTTCTTTGGATTCTCGAACCGGGCCCGGCACCGGGCCGGGGGGACGCGCTGGTCACCGCCGAGCTGCTGTACCGGCTTCTGACCATCGCTCGAGAGGAAGGCGCCCGCACGCTTCAGGACCTCAGCATCATCGAGGCCCGTCGCTTCCGGACCAAACGGCGTAAGCGTCGTGCCATGCCCACCGAGCCGCGGGCTGACTCATATCCAGAGGAGCTGATGTGACGCTGCTCCGCTCATTTCAGGTCGGAGGACTCCGCTGCCACACGCTCGAGGGAGGGCTCCAGCGTCTCGACGGGGGTGCCATGTTCGGCGTGGTTCCGCGGACGCTCTGGCAAACCCGGATCGAGCCGGACCAGCGCCACCGCATTCCACTGGCCATGCGCTGCCTGCTGGTGGAGCACGATGACGGACTGGTGCTGATCGACACCGCGCTGGGGAACAAGGAGGACGCCAAGTTCCTCGACATCTACGGGGTCGACAATCAGGGGCTCGAGGGGGCTACCCAGCTGGAGGACGCACTGGCGTCGGCCGGATTCCTGCCGCGGGATGTGAAGTGGGTCATCAACACCCATCTGCACTTCGATCATGCCGGCGGCAATACGACGATGGATCCGGACCTGGAAAACGATCCCCGGCGCCATGTGCGTCCCACCTTCCCCAACGCCACCTACGTGGTGCAGCAGGGCGAGCTGGAGTTCGCCCGCCACACCAACGAGCGCACCCGGGCGAGCTATCTGCCGCATAACTTCGAGCCGATCGCGGCCGCTAACCGCTGGAAGCTGCTGGACGGCGACAGCGAGGTGCTCCCGGGAATCTCCGTGCGACTGACACCCGGCCATGTCCCGTTCCATCAGGCGGTGCTGCTGCAGGACCGGGGTGAGACGGCGTTATTCGTGGGCGATCTGTTCCCTACGACCGCTCATCTGCCGCTGCCGTGGATCATGGGCTACGATCTCGAGCCGCTGCGCACGCTCGAGAGCAAGCGCGCCATTCTCGAGCAGGCCGTGGCCGGCGGGTGGCGGCTGGTCTTCGAGCACGATCCGCGGGTGGCTATCGGAACGCCGGTGCGGGAAGGCAAGGCCGTCGTGCTGCGCCACGTGACGCTGGCGCCCGAGCCGGCCAAGGTGGCCTCTGGTTGACACTTGGGCGGTCGCTGACTAGGTTCCCGCCTGTTGAAAGCGGGGAGTTGTGATTCCCCCACCCTGAGCCTGTCGGCCCGATGCCGCAGCGCAGCCGGGTCCTGGCTTCGAAGCAAATCGGTGGCGGCCGCCACTGAAGACTTCGCCGTCGTGGGCATCCGGTCATCGCCGGGTGCCCTTTTTCTTTCTCACGTTGGAGGCAGGAACTGTCCACGAACGATCGCGAAAAGCGAATCCGCGTTAACCGCATGATCCGGATCAGTCCCGTGCGTGTCATCACCGGCGACGGTGAGCAGCTCGGGGTCCTGCCGATCGAGGAGGCCCTGGCGGCCGCCCTGGAGCGCGGGTTGGATCTCGTGGAGGTAGCGCCGACCGCTCGGCCCCCCGTGGTCAAGATCATGGATTACGGGAAGTTCAAGTTCGAGGAGGCCAAGGCTGCCCGCGCGGCCAAGAAAAAGCAGCACATCATTCAGCTCAAGGAAGTGAAGTACCGGCCCGGCATCGACGACCACGACTTCGACTTCAAGACCCGCCACGCCCGCGAGTTTCTGGGCGAGGGAAACAAGGTCAAGGTCACCATGATGTTTCGGGGCCGGCAGATGGCGCACCTCGAGCTGGGTAAGGCGGTGCTGGATCGGGTGGCCGCCACGCTGGCTGACGTGGGCAAGATCGAGTCCGATGCCAAGCTCGAAGGCCGCAACATGACGATGGTGATCGCGCCGAAGTAGGGCGGTAGATACAGCGGCGGTAGATAAGAGGCGGTAGAAAAGAGGCGGTAGAGGCAGCGGCGGACGCACTTACCGCCACTACCGCCCGAGACGAGCGTAGCGAGGCGAGGATACCGCCCCGAGTCGCGCAGCGACGAGGAATACAGATGCCAAAGCAGAAGACCAAGCGGGCCGCAATGAAGCGCTTCAAGAAGACGGGCAGCGGGAAGCTCAAGCGCTGGCACGCCAACCACAGCCACATCCTGACCAAGAAGACGCGCAAGCGGAAGAACCGGCTGAAGAAGGGCGACCTCGTCAGCTCGGCCGATTTTCCCCGCGTCAGCCGCCTCCTTCAGGCGTAAGGATATCATATGGCCCGCGTGAAGAATGGGGTTGCACACCACGCCCGCAAGAAGAAGATCATGGAGGCCGCCAAGGGCGCCCGGGGCGGTCGCAGCAAGCTGTACAAGGCCGCCAAGGAGACCGCGGAGCGCGCCATGCGCTACGCCTATCGGGACCGCCGTAAGAAGAAAGGCGAGTTCCGCGCGCTCTGGATCACCCGCATCAACGCCGCCGCGCGGAGCGAGGGGATGAGCTACAGCCGTCTCATGGCCGGCCTCCGCAAGGCCGGAGTAGAGATCAACCGGAAGGTGCTCGCTGACCTCGCGGTCCATGACCTCCCGGCCTTTGCCAAAATCGCCGAGATGGCCAAGAGCGCCGACCAGCAATAGCACCAGGCCCGCACGATGAGCGGGCGCCCCGAGAACCGGCCCGCATCGCGGGCGCACGACGCCCGATGGGGCCGTTCGCAGTGGGCGGGCGGCCCCATCGATTTCGAAACGGGCTATTGGCTACGCAGGTGACCAGACCAACTCATCGTCACATCGGAGCGATTGAGCCTTACGGGATAGCCCATAGCCCATAGCCCATAGCCATAGCCCATGTCCAACCCAACCGGTTACCCCGAA
This sequence comes from uncultured Gemmatimonadales bacterium, assembly GCA_963810165.1. Taxonomy (GTDB): domain Bacteria; phylum Gemmatimonadota; class Gemmatimonadetes; order Gemmatimonadales; family GWC2-71-9; genus CAVVWJ01. Next base: position 597 of record CAWEMG010000006.1, on the reverse strand, counting down.
CTCGATGCTCTGCTCCCCCGCCTCGAGGCCATTCCGGGCCTCGACGTCGAGGCGCTTGCGGCCGAGCTCATCGCGGTGTTCGGCCGGAAAAACGGCGCGCTGACGGAGGCGCTGAAATCGGTCCCCACGCTTCCGCTGGATCAGCGGAAGAGCTACGGTGCCGCCGTGAACCAGCTGAAGGCCCGTTTTGAGGCGGCGTTCGCCGCCCGTCGAGAGGTGCTCGATGCCGACCGGCGGGCGCGCGACTTCTCTGGGGTGGATCTCAGCATGCCGGCGCGCCGCCGCTGGATCGGAGCCCAGCACCCGGTCACCCGTGTAGTGGACGATATCGTCGAGATCTTTCGTGGCATCGGGTTCACCGTCGCCGTCGGGCCCGGAGGTGGAGACCGATTGGTACAACTTCACCGCGCTGAACTTCCCCGCCGATCATCCGGCGATGGACATGCACGACACGCTGTACGTCGACGCACCGCCCATCGCGGGAGAGCAGGGTGGGCGGCTCCTGCTGCGGACCCACACCTCTCCGGTGCAGATCCGCGCCATGCTGGAGTCACCGCCGCCGGTACGGGTGATCATTCCGGGGCTGGTGTACCGCAA
>CAWEMG010000005.1:0-52920 GCA_963810165.1 uncultured Gemmatimonadales bacterium | reverse complement strand
CCCGCTGACCCACGATCCGCATACGTGGACTGTGGAAATCGGGAGCGACGGGATGTTCCACGATCAGACGTACGTGGTGGAAGAAGGAGACCTGAACGTCACGTTCACGTTGGTGGCGACTAGTCGCGCAACTGGGCGCAGCCTGACAGTGGTGTTCACAGATGGCAATCCTGGACCACCGGTCCTCCACACTCCACAATCGCCGAATCCGGTTACCGCTGGGGGCTCCGCTACCTATGTCATACGAATCGACTACACCGGGACGGCCGACCTCTGCACAGTAAATCTCAGCGCCGCTCCCACAACATCTCCTGTTTGGCCATCGGGCGCGACCTTCTCGTTCTCGCCCAGTTCAGTGACCGGCAAAGGGGGTGGAGGCGGGTCTGGAATCAATCCGACTTCCACGCTTACCGTCACTACGCCGGCCAGCATGGCTGCGAATACCTATCAGTTCACGGTTACCCGGACCAGGAATCAGCAGTCCGGAGAAACGTGCCAAGGCGCCCTAAATGCAACCAGCATCCCCATCAATCTTGTGGTCGCAGCAGGGAACGTTTCGCCTGTCGTAGACGCCGGCGGTCCCTACTCGGGCAATCGCAATGTGCCCATCTCGCTGGGCGGCGCGACCGCTACCGACGACGATGGCGATGCGCTGACGTACGCTTGGACCTACGCCGCCGTCTCAGGAGTGCCGGCCGGAACGACCTGCTCGTTCAGCAGCGCAACCGTGCTCAATCCGACATTCACCTGCACCAACACCGGCGTTTTCAAGGTGACTCTGACCGTAGACGACGGCCAGGGCCACGTCGTGGCGGACGATGCTCAGGTGACCGTCAATAACGACGCCCCAACCGCGGAAGCCGCCGGCCCCTACAACGGGGATGAAGGTACTGCAGTCGCGCTGAACGGCTCGGCGACCGACCCGGAAGGCGACGCGGTCACTTACAAGTGGACATACGTTCTCGGCGGGGATGTCGATGCAGGAGCAACCTGCAGCTTCGATGATGATACCAAGGCGGACGCAAAGGTCACCTGTACCGATGATGGCACTTTCAAGCTGACGCTGACTGTGAAGGATCCCGATAATCTGACGGGCACCGATGTCGCAGATTTGGTGCTCACCAACGTGAAGCCAAACGCCAGCGCCGGCGGCCCCGTAGGCGGGTACTCGGGCGACGAAGGTTCAGCGATACAGCTCGATGGCTTGGGAGACGATCCGGGGACCAACGACAACCCTCATCTGACGTACAAATGGACAGTCAACACCACCGGCATCGATGCCGGTGGAACCTGCACCTTCGACAATGACGCGATCGAGGACCCGAAGATCACCTGCACCGATGATAGCAACCTCGGAGAGTTCACACTCAGCCTGGTCGTAAAGGATGACGATCTCGGCACCAGCGACGCCGGCACCGCGGTACTGAGAGTGAACAATGTCAAGCCGGTGGCCACCGCGGGCGGCCCGTACTCTGGGGAAGAGGGCTCGGCTATCCAGCTCGCCGGCTCGGGAGATGATCCGGGCGATAACGACGACCCAGATCTCACTTATCAATGGACTGTAAATACCGCTGGCATCGACGCGGGTGGCACCTGCACGTTCGACGATGACAACAAGAAAGACGCGAAGGTCACCTGCACGGACGACAGTGATGACGCCGCGGGAGGGGCCTTCAAGCTGACCCTGATAGTTTCGGACGATGAGGGCAACGCCAGCGTCGGCAACCAGGCGAACCTCACTGTCACCAACGCAAATCCGATCGCCACGGCGGGCGGCCCGTACACCGGTGCCGAAGGGCAAGCGATTCAGCTCGGCGGATCGGGAGATGATCCAGGCAACAACGACGATGACCCCGTTCTGGACTATCTCTGGACATCGAGTGCGCCGAGTACCTGCACCTTCGATGTTGCCAGCAGCAAGACCGCCAAGGTTACGTGCAACGACAACGGCAGTTTCACGTTGACGCTGACAGTCAGCGACGATGACGGTGGAACGGGGACCAATACCGCCGCTCTCACGGTAAACAACGCCCCACCGGTCATCACCACTCTCACTGTTTCTCCCACAGTGGTCCAGGTCGGCGCGCCGGTGACGCTGAACGCCACGTTTACTGATCAGGGCACTGGTGACACGCACACCGCCTCTATCAACTGGGAAGGTGCCACGAGCTCGGGCACGGTGACCGAAGTGAACGGCTCAGGCAGCGTGACGGATCGCATAGCTATACCGCTACCGGCATCTACACCGTGACACTGACAGTAACCGACGACGATGGCGCATCTGACACGGAAGCCTTCCCGCAGTACATCGTCGTGTATGATCCCTCGGCGGGCTTCGTCACCGGTGGCGGCTGGATCAACTCGCCGGCCGGTGCATACCGGCCGGATCAGACACTCGTCGGGAAGGCGAACTTCGGGTTTGTGTCCAAGTATCAGAAGGGCGCCAACACGCCGACCGGCAACACGGAGTTCCAGTTCCATGCCGGCAGCCTGAACTTCAGCAGCACGGTCTACGAGTGGCTGGTCGTACAGGGGCAGAACAAGGCCAGTTACAAGGGCAGTGGCACCGTGAACGGCGCTTCCGGCTACGGCTTCCTGCTGTCGGTGATAGACAACGGCTCCAGCGGTGACAAGTTCCGGATGAAGATCTGGAACAAGACGACTGGTGCCGTCGTGTACGACAATCAGTATGGAGCGGACGATGAGGCGAGCGCCGCGCAGACGACCGCCGGTGGCAGCATCGTGATCCATACCAGCGGCGGCGTGGCTTCAAGTAGGAAGTAGATAATCAGAAAACGTAGAGGCCCGGGATCTCTCCGGGCCTCTATGCTTTTCGCACCTGCTCGATAAACGCGTCGGCCTCAATCCAGGATCGGCGGCTCACTTCCCGGAACGTTTGGCTTCGCTGGATCCGACAGCCGGCGGTCCCGCTGGCGCCCCTGCTCGTACCAGCGCCGGGTGATCTCACCGGCCAGCTCCCGATTCCCCAGACCGAACGCGAGCCCGACCGCCAGTGCGGCGGCGCCGAGAATCAGGGTGAACGCCGCGGTAACGATCTCCTCGGCAACTCCCACCTGCTGCAACGCCATGAAGAGCGAAATCAGGATCACCGCGCCCTTGGCGAGCTTCGCTATCGTCGGGACACCGGACAGCCCACCGGCCGACGCGACGATCAACCCGCGAACGAACTCCCCGACGATGATGCCGAGAATCAGAATGACGATGGCCGCGATCAACGTGGGGATGAAGGCGAGCATGAGGCCGAACATCTCGTTGATGCTCTCGAGGCCCAATGCGGTACTGGCCAGCAGGATGACGACGAGCATGATCAGCCAGAAGAGAAGCTTGGTCAGCGCGCGCACCGGATCCAGGCGCGATCCGGTCCGTACCACCGCCTGATCCAGTCCCCCGGCGCTGGCCATGCGGTTGAAGTCCACCCGCTTCAGGGTGTCGTCCGCCCAGCGCTGAATCTGCACCGCGAGGAAATAGCCGGTCAGCAGGATGACGGCGGCGCCGATCAGGGCCGGCAGCACACTCCCGATCTGTTCGGCACCGACGCGAATTCGTTCCCAGAGTTCGTTCACTGTCGCGACCTCGATGACGAGTTTGCCGGCTTGCTCCCCTCGCTGCAGCCGCTCGTAAGCGGCGGGCCCCTCCTCCAGCGAAAATACCCGGTCGATCGCCGGCCACAGACGCCCTGCGGCCGCGTGCTCCACGATCGTGGCATAGTCCCGCCGGCTGCCCAGCGTGGACCCCAGAATACTCCACTGATGCCAGAACAGGCGCCGGAGGTCCAAGGACACCATGGGGCCGGTGGTAGCGCCGCAGACCACCAGCCGCCCTCCGCGGCGGAGTGCACGCAGTGAGCCGGACCAGGTCGCCTCTCCTACGCTGTCCACTACCACGTCGGCGCCGCGGCCGTTCGTCAGCTCCCGCACTTCGGTCCGGATGTCCACGCTCCTGTGGTTCAGGGCGACATCGGCACCGAGTTGCCGCGCCAGCTCGAGCTTCTGGTCCGAGCCACTGGTAACGACAGTCCGGGCGCCGAGCATTGAGGCGATCTGGAGTGCGGCCAGGGCGACCCCTCCGCCAATGCCCCAGATAAGCACTGTTTCCCCGGCCCGCAGCTGCGCTCGGGTCACCAGCATCCGCCACGCGGTGAGCGTGGCCAGCGAGAAGGCGGCGGCCTGAGGCCAAGGCATGTCGGATGGAACCGGTGCCAGGTTCCGGCCCGGCACCACGACCAGCTCGGCTGTCGTGCCGCCGGCATGCTCACCCAGGACCCTCGAAGTCGGCGCAGAGCGAGTCCTCGCCTTCTCGACAGGCGGGGCAATTGCCGCAGGACAGGGTGGGATTGATCATCACCCGGTCACCTGGCCGCCACGCGGATACCGCCCCGCCCACCTGCTCCACTACCCCGGCGCCATCGGAGCCCACCACGTGGGGGAAGGTCAGGCGAGAGCCGGGCAAACCCGCTGCAACGAATAGATCGAGACGGTTGAGGGCAGCGGCGCGCATCCGGATCAGGACGTCATCCGGCGACTGGATGGCCGGGTCAGGCAACTCCTGTACCCTGAGTTGCTCGATGCCACCGGCAGCGGCCAGGGCCAGCGCTTTCATCCGCCGGGACGGCTCAGAACGATGGGCTCAGAATCTGTTCGCCCGGGGTGAGCGGAACAGCGACAGCGGAGCTACCGGGCGCCGTAGATTGCAAGAAGAGATTGAATTCCACCCGGCCCTTGGCGGCGTCGGTGATCTTGCCGACGACGTAGGCAAGGCGATCTCCCTCGCGCGACACGGCCAGAGCGGGAATGGGATCCTCGGTCTGTAGCAGCTGGACGGGTGCCGTGGTCCCCCATGGCAGCCGCATGACCCTGGACCCCTTGGACCGTCCGCCTCGCTCGGCGATATAGGCGAGATCGCCATTGCGGAAGAATCGGGGGCTTGATTCACGTACCGGGCTCTGGGTGAGTCGGCGCTGGTCGCTCCCGTCGACGTTCATCGCATAGACCTCGGGGTTGCCTTCCCGAGCCGATATGAAGGCGATCGTCCGGCCGTCCGGTGAAACGGTCGGAGAGTGACTCCCGCCCGACGTCGCGGTCAGCTGCCGCGTCTCCCCGCCCTGGAGAGGGATGACGGCAATCTGGGTAGCCGTGCCCCGCGTGGCCGTGTACACGATCTGGCGCCCATCCGGTGTCCAGGCAGGCTCCCCCTCGCCGCCGCCATCGGTGGTAAGCCGCCGGATATTGGTTCCGTCGGCATCCATGACATACAGATCGAAGTTTCCGCTTCGGTTCGAGCTGAAGGCGATCCGGGTGCGGTCGGGCGAGAGCGCCGGCTGGATGCTGCTGGCGCTGTCCTGAAGCAGGGGGAGCAGGGCAGGAGAGCCGGCGGAACGGAGCTGATAGATCCCGAAGTTCCCACCCCGATTGGAGGCCAGGAGCAGGTCTCCCACCACGTAGACATCCGCCTTGGCGGTCTTGCCCCACGGCGTCGTCGCGGTGACCACGGCGCGTCCAGGAACGAGGCCGTCTACGGTGCCTTCCCGCACCAGCGCCACATCAGGCCGGTCCGAGGTCCACCGCACACCCATGGCGCGGCTGCTCGTCGTGCCTGGCTCATCCTTGAGGAGGGCCGTCAAAGTGGTGCGCTGCCCCGCCGTAACGCCCGCGCGCGCGGGCTGGATATCGATCTCACCCGCCACGATCTGCACGGTCCACACTGCGGGCTGGATTCCCGCCAGCCTGGCGGTCAAGGTAGTGGTCCCCAGGGCCTTGGGTGTCAGAACTCCGGTGCTGCGATCGAAGCTGGCGAGGGTGGTGTCGGCCAGCTCCCAGACGATCCGAGCCTCGGGTATGGGAGTCGAGTCCGCGGCTTCGGCGGTGGCAGTGAACCGGCGAGTGGATCGAAGCGGGAGTTGCACCGGACCGCCACTCTGCAGCGGAGACACCACCAGGGCCTCCGGAAGCCGGTGCACTGTCACCGCCGCCCGCCGCTCCAGTGAAAATCCACTGACGATGATCTCGGTCCTTCCCGGAGCGATGGCACGTACGACTCCCGCCGGGGTAACCGTTGCGACCGCAGTATCGGCAGACCGCCATCGGATCAAACCCCGAATCTCACGATTTCCCTGGGACGGAACGGTGGCCCGGAGGGTGTCGGTGTCACCGGGCCCGAGGGCAAGGCTATTGCGGGACAACGCGAAATCCGGCTGGGAAACTTCGACCGACAGACTTGCGAGCAGCCGGCTGCTGGTGGAAGCCTGAATGACCGTGCGCCCGGGCGACAGACCGGTCACGAGACCGCCGCTATCGACGGTGGCAATCTCAGGTTTGATGGACCTCCAGGACACTCGTCCCGCCGCACCCGGCGATCCGTCGTTCCGCACCGCCAGGGCGGTGATGCGGACGCTCTCGCCGGGATAGAGCGCAGCGGACGGGGGATCGAGGGTCAGCACCGATGCTGTACCCCCTCGCGCCCCGGCAGCCTCGGGTGGGGCGCTGCCGGTGATGAGCACGGCCATGGAGGCACGGCGGCCCTGCGACCGTGCCTCGATCTTGGCAAGACCGGGAGTGACTCCGAGCACGGTGCCGTCCTTCCGCACCCGCGCGATCATCGTGTCGGAGCTCCAGAAGGTGAACTTCGCAGCCGCCATCAGATTCCCTCGGGCATCGAACGCCGCCGCGAAGAGGGCCTGCTTCTGACCCACACCCAGGGTCATAGTCTCGGGCGTAACCTGAATCTCCGAAATATTTTGGGTTTGTGCACCGAGAGCGCTGGCAGAGGAGATGGCCGCCAGCCCTGCCAGCAGGGATGGACGGAGCCATAACGGCAAACCAGCACCCTTTCGGGCCTGGCGGGTGTGGTTGAGTTTCACCAGATGATTGATTCCAAGACGAGGATATCGGGTAATAATAGCGCACGAGAGAGGTCGCCGCATCGTGCCCGCGCCGGAACGAGGCCCAACCGCCAGGTCCGCGCCGTCGGAGTAACCCCATAGCGCCGAACGATTTCCAGTGTCGTACCCAGGGCTCGTGGCGGATGGTGACGCGCCACGCCTTGCACAAGTTTCGAGGGCGTGCATGTTATATACGTGATTCACCGGTGGCGCAGGCGCGCCGCGATACCGGCGGCGGGTGGCGCCGCACATGCGCTGGGAGGGAGCGAAGATGGCCGAGCTTCATTATATGGAGATGGGCTGGTCGGGCTCTGGATGGATGGATCCGCTGCCGATGGACAACACGACGCCGTCAGGTTCCTCGTCCTCATCCTCGTTTGGCGATAGTGACGGGCCGGCGGACCGGACCCGGGCGCCCGGCCGCGAAAAAAGGCGGCCAAGAAAACGGCAAGGAAGGCGGGAAGATCGGCGAAGCGTTCGGCTCGCAAGAGCGCCCGAAAAGGCAAGAAAGCTGCTCGTCAGGCGGGTCGGTCAGCCAAGCGTTCGGCTCGCAAGAGCGCTCGAAAGGGTAAGAAGGCCGCTCGTCCGGCCGGCCGGTCAGCCAAGCGCGCGGCTCGCAAGAGCGCCCGAAAGGGTAAGAAGGCCGCTCGTCAGGCCGGCCGGTCAGCCAAGCGCGCGGCTCGCAAGAGCGCCCGAAAGGGTAAGAAGGCCGCTCGTCAGGCCGGTCGGTCAGCCAGGCGTTCGGCTCGCAAGAGCGCCCGAAAGGGCCGGAAGTCGGCCCGGTAATACCCGTTTCACGGAACCGCCACCGTATTAGCCGCGAGCCTCCAGTCGGGCCATGGCCGCGGCGCAGTTGATCAACGCAATGTGGGTAAAGGCCTGGGGGAAGTTGCCCAGGAACGCGCCGGTGGCGGGGTCGATCTCTTCGGAATAGAGGCCGACGTGATTGGCGTGCCGGAGCATGCGCCGGAAAATCTTGTCGGCGCGCTCCCGGTCGCCGATCGATGCCAGCGCCTGCGCCAGCCAGAAGGTGCAGATCGAGAAGGCGCCCTCTTCCCCCTCCAGGCCGTCGGGCTGCCGGTAGCGATAGACCAGCTCGCCATCCACAGTCGTCAGCTCCCGTGCGATGGCCCGCACGGTGCTGTGCACCCGGGGGTCGTTCCAGGGCAGGAACCGGAACATCGGAATGGCCAGGGCCGCGGCGTCGAGCACGTCGCTGTCATACGATTGCACGAATGACTGGCGCGTCTCGCTCCAGCCCCGCTCCATGATCTCCGCGTGGAGCGCGTCGCGCGCCGCCCGCCATGCCGCGGTGTCCCCCTCGAGGCTCAGCTCCTCGGCCATCCGGACACCGCGGTCCAGCGCCACCCAGCTCATCACCTTGCTGAACACGTAATGACGCACTTCGCCCCTGACTTCCCAGATGCTGGAGTCGGGCAGGTGCCAGTTCTTGCTGACCCAGTCGACCAGGCCCCGCAGGACGCGCCAGGTGCCTTCGGTCATCTCATGGTTGCGGCGCCAGATGTCGGCCGTCTCCATGACCTCGCCATACACATCCAGCTGAAGCTGGCCCACCGCGCCATTGCCTACCCGGACCGGGCGGGAGCCCAGATATCCGGTGAGATGGTCGAGCTGCCGCTCGATGAGGTCTCGCCGGCCGTCGATTCCATACATGATCTGAAGGTGCCCGCCGCCCTCGTGGCGGCAGACCTTCTTCAGGAACCGCATGAACTGGTCGGCCTCCCGGTAGTGTCCCACCGCATCCAGTGCGGCCAGCGTGAAGGCAGCGTCCCGGAGCCAGACGAAGCGGTAGTCCCAGTTGCGCACGCCGCCGATGGTCTCGGGGAGTGAGGTCGTGGGTGCCGCGATGAGGGCCCCGGTCTCGGCGTGGGTGAGCAGCTTCAGGGCCAGGGCGGACCGCTTTACCATGCCGCGGAACGGCCCCTTGTAGCGAACCTTGGATGACCACTTCTGCCAGAACGCCGCGGTGATGTCGAGCTTCCGGGCGCTTTCGTAGCGGTCTACCGGGTGGATATCGTCGTCATCGTACCGCAGCACCAGCCAACGCTCCTCCCCCTTTTCCATGTCGAACTGGGTGGTCGCGGTGGACTGCTCGATGATCCAGTTGAACGCCTTGGCGCTCGACAGGGTGAGCACCTGGTCGGTCCGGTCGGTGGCGAACAGGCCCGCTCGCAGCAGCTCCAGGCGCGTGGTCCGGGCGCCATACTCGAAGCGGGGCATGAAGATCATAGACATGCGCGCCCGGCCCCGGGTGCAGCGAAGCTGCCGGTGGATCTCCGGGTGCTCGCCCGAGGGCTGGCCGTCCTCGGCCACCGGCATGAAATCGGTGACCGTCACGATACCGTGCTCGGTACGGAACGTCGTCTCGAGGATGTTGGTCCGCGGAAGGTAGCGTTGGCTGGAGGTCCAATTGCCCTCAGGCCGGATTGCCCAGCAGCCACCGCGCTCGGAGTCCAGCAGCGAGGCAAAGACGCTACCGCTGTCGAAGCGGGGAAGACAGCACCAGTCGATCGAGCCGTTGACTCCGACAAGCGCGGCCGTGCGCATGTCGCCGATGAGGCCGTAATCGGAAATGAGCTGTTGGCGAGCGGTGCCGGAGCGCCGCTCGGCGTCATCGGCCGGCGACAGGAGCTTGACGTCGGTCATCGACCAATAATAAGCCGGCAGAGACGGATCTTGCATCGCAGGGGGGAATCGTCCACCTTCCGGTACCACTTCCACCGACATTTCATGCGTTCCTTCTTGCTCCTCGTGGCCACACTTCTCGCGGCCTGCCGTGGGAGTGCCCAGCCTGAACCCGCACCGTCTCCAGGCTCCGGCCCTGCCGCACTCAAGCCTCTGATCACCGCGCAGCTGGACCGCTCAGCCGCGGATTGGAACCGGGGGGACCTGGATGGGTTCATGTCGGATTACGCTCCCGAAAGCACCACCACCTACGTGGATGGCCGCCGCTCCCGTGCCGGCTTCGACTACATCCGCGGCGTCTATGCGCCGCGGTTTGCTCCGGGCGCCCGGCGGGACAGCCTCCACTTCGAGGAGATCGAGGTCCGACCCCTCAGCCCGTCGCTCGCGCTGGTGACGGCCCGCTTCATCCTCCAGCGCGGGCCGGAGATCACCGCCAGCGGCCCTTTCACGCTGGTAATGCAACAGCGGCCCCAAGGCTGGAAGATTCTCCACGATCACTCATCCAGTGATCCGCGCTAGCCAGGGCTGCAGCCTCGCCCTGGCCGGTCTGCTGTTTCTCGGCTGCAAGGGTGCGGCCAGCGACGGAATTGCGCTGGTCGGCGCCACGCTGATCGATGGCACCGACGGACCACCGATGCGGGATGCCGTGGTCGTGGTGCGCCGCGGCCGCATTGAATCGGTGAGCGAGCGAGGCGGGTTCGAGCTGCCCCGGAGGACCCGCGAGGTGGACGTTTCCGGTCGTTGGATCATCCCCGGACTGATCGACGCACACGCCCATCTGAGCCCGGCCGCAACCTGGGCTCCTCCCCGGTATCTCGCCTGGGGCGTCACCACCGTACGCGACGTACACGGTGGAACCGCCTCCATCCCCCAGCTGCGCAAGATTGCAGATGGCAGTCCGCCCCGGGGCCCCAGAGTCTACGCCGCCGGCGCCATGATTGACGGACTCCCCACCACGTATCCCGATGCCATCGGCGTCAACGGCGAGAAAGATGCCCGCCGGGGCGTCGACCGACTGGTGACGGCAGGAGCGGATCTGATCAAGGTGTACACCCGGATCGATGCGCCCCTGCTTCGCGCGATCGTCGATGAGGCGAAAGCGTTCAACCTGAAGGTGACCGCCCATCTGGGCATGACCGACGCGGTCACCGCCGCCAAGGTCGGTATTGCGGCGATCGAGCACATGAGCGGCGTGCCCGAGGCAGCGTCCCGAAACCCCTCGGCTCTGATCACGGCGCACTACCGCGGCTTTTATCCGGGGTGGACCGCCTCGGAGCGAAGCTGGGCCGACCTCGACTCCGCCGCTCTTACTCGGGTAGCCCAGCGGCTGGCCGAGGCCAAGATCACCATCGTGCCGACGCTCGTGCTGCATGAAACGCTGAGCCGCCTCAGGGAGCGGGGCCTGCAGCAGAGACCCGGCCCTGGAGGATGTTCCGGAGGAGCAGCAACGGGACTGGGATGTGCGGGGGATGATCAGCCGGGCCGGCTGGACCGACACCGATTTCGACGCCTTTCGGCGCTCCCGGCCAATGCAGGATCTATTTCTGCGAGCCTTCGCCGCCGCGGGTGGGCGGATCGCCGCCGGTACCGATGCTTCGAACCAGATGCTGGTCCCGGGCTACAGCGAGCACCGGGAAATGGAGCTGCTGGTTCGAGCCGGCCTGACGCCGCGCGAGGCGCTCTGGGCCGCGACGCGAAATGCCGCAGTGCTCCTGGGCGTCGACTCGCTGGGGCTCATCGCACCCGGGAATGCGGCGGATCTGGTGGTGCTGTCCCAGGATCCCCTCGCCGATATCCGGAACACCCGGGCCATTCAGGCCGTCATGGCGCGCGGTCATCTGCTCGACGCAGACTCGATTCGCGCAACCTGGTAGCGATGCGATCGTTCGACCGTTCCCTGCCCGCCGACCAGATGGGACCCGAACGCGTACGCGACGGCATCGAGCGGCTGCGCCTGTTCTTTGCCGAGGGCGCCACCCGTCAGGCGGTCCTGGCGCGGCAGGCGCTGGAGCAGCCGGCACCCGGTGATGACCTGCTGGCGCGCAGGCTGGTGGATGACATGCGCGCGGAAACCCGTATGGACGGCAGCATCGCCGGGCGAGGCCATGGCGACGATCTGGCGGGCCCACGAGCTGCTGGACCTGGGATCCGCCGCCGATCACGCCGGCACCGTACGGGTAATGGGCTGGGTACTGGACCTGCAAACCAAACCTGGTGCGTTCAGCGAGGGGTGCAGCCCGCCTCGCCACGCTCAACGCACGTGCGAGCACTTCATCTCCGGCTTCTTTTCGCCCGCGCCCGCGGAGCAGCGGCTTGCGCCGGTGATGCTGCCTAACGGGAAAGTGTTTCGCGCCGAGCCGGGAGCGCGTTTTGCCGTCAGCTGCCTGGCGCTGCGGGCCGCGCTTCGGGGGAGGCTGGACCATCGTCCGCAGGTGCGCCAGCATCTTCTGAGCCTGATCCAGCTCCAGCAGCAATGGCACGATTGGAGCGGATACTTCTCGGCCGATGCGATCATCGCCGGCATCCACGCACTGGCCTTTGCGCCCCCCGAGCACCGCGACATCCTGCCCCGGCTCGCCACCGTCGTCGCGGCCCATCAATCGGACGACGGCGACTGGAAGCAGGCCGATCTGTTCCATACACTGGATGCGCTGCACGCGCTGCACACGCCAGAAGCCCAGGCAGCGGTCCGCCGGGCCGTTCCCGCACTCCTCGCGCGTCAGAGGATCGATGGCAGCTTCGGTTCGACCGCCCAGCAGGAACGCGCCCTCATTGCCCTGCGCTCGTTGATCTGGGCCGGGAAGGAGATGTAGCGTGGCCGACGAGCCGTTGGACCAGAAGCCGCGTATCCGGCTGACCGCCCTGTCTCATGGGGCCGGCTGAGCCTGCAAGCTCGGCCCCGCCGACCTGGCGCAGGTCCTGCGCCATCTGCCCACCATCGCGGACCCCAGAGTCCTCATCGACGCCGCCACCCGGGACGACGCCGCGGTCTTCCTGTTGTCGCCCGACCGCGCGTTGGTAGCCACGGTAGACTTCTTTACCCCGATCGTAGACAATCCGGCCGCCTGGGGGGCCATCGCCGTCGCCAACGCTCTCAGCGATATCTACGCGATGGGAGCTACCCCGCTCTTTGGGCTCAACCTCGTGGGCTGGCCCCGCGATCGGGCACCGTTCGAGATGCTGGGTGAGGTGCTCCGGGGAGCGGCGGAGGTGACTGAACGGGCACGGTGCCTCGTGCTCGGCGGACACTCGATTGATGCGGTTGAGCCTACCTTTGGCATGGCCGTCATCGGCGAGGTGCACCCGGACCGGATGCTGACCAACGCGGGGGCATGCGCGGGAGACGTTCTCATTCTGACCAAGCCGCTCGGCACCGGGATTCTCGCCACGGCGCTGAAGCGCGATGCCCTGCTGGAGGGCGGTATGGCCGACGCCGTTCGGTCGATGACCACGCTCAACGACGGTGCCGCGCGGGCGGCGCTCCGGGTAGGAGTGAGCGCGGTGACGGACGTGACCGGCTTCGGCCTGCTGGGCCATCTCGGCAACATGCTCGAGGCCAGCAGTGTCGCCGCGGAGATTGCTTTCGATGCACTGCCCATCCTGCCCCACGCCCGAAACCTGGCCGGCCGGGGTGTCGTTCCCGGCGGCACCGAGCGCAACCTTGCGGCGGCCGAGCGGGTGGAGTGGGACCCGGATCTCAACGCCGCGGATCGTTACCTCTGCGTGGATGCACAGACCTCCGGCGGCCTTCTGCTGGCGGTCCCGCCGGAAAACGAGGCCGCCCTGGTTGCCGCGCTGCACGAGGAACAGACGCCCGCCGCAGCCGTCGTCGGCCGGATCGTCGCCGGCGCCGCGGGGCGGATTCGGGTCACTCGGCAGTCCAGAAAGTAGGATCATCCCGAATGGCTTCCCTCCGCTGGACCGCCGAGCGCATGGATCAACTGGAACACGCCGCCCGCAAGGGCCTGCGAGTCGCACTCTCACGCAGAGGCACGGAGTACATCGTCGTGGCGCTCCGGGTCACCACCGACGGCCGGGACGAGGTGTTGATCGGCCGACTGCCGATGACCGGCGAGGATCTGACTTTCCGGCTCCAGGATATCGACAGCTTCCAGGTCATCGAGTGAGCAGTATCGCGGTGGTGCACCTGGACGAGAGCTGCCTGGGCAATGGACGCGAGGGAGAGAATCAGGGAGGATACGGGGGTCTGATTGAAGCCCGGACCCGCTCCGGCATCCAGCGCCGGGACTTCTACGGACAGCGCCAGCGGAACCACGAACAATCGCATGGCCCTGGTCGGTGCCACGGCGGCGCTCGAGCTTCTCGGCGCGAAGGGTGCCCGGCTGCGAGTCCTGATGGTCTCGGACTCGGAGTATCTGGTCAAAGGCATGCGGCTCTGGGCTCCGGGCTGGGAGGCCCGAGGCTGGACGCGCACCGCCGGCCCAATCGAGAATCTTCCGCTCTGGCAGTCCCTGGTGCGCGCCGCCCGGCGCCATGACGTGCAATGGACCTGGGTCCGGGGACACGCCGGACATCCGAAGAACGAGTACGCCGACAACCTGGCCCTGTCGGCGGCGCGGGAACAGAGATCCTCCTCGGGCGCCGTGGAGTCGGGCTTTGACGAGTGGCTGGCGGCGAAGCAGGGAAAAGGAAAGTTTCCCGGCTACGACCCCGACGCCGATTTCGAGATGCTCCAGGCTCGTTTGGCCGCGGGCGAGGAGTTCCCACTGGCAGGGTAGGATAAGGTGAGAGGTGAGAAGTGAGAGGTAAGAGTAGAAGTGCCTGAGAATAGAGAAGACTATGGCAGGGCTCATACTGACTTCTCACCTCTCACTTCTCACTTCTCACTTCTGACCCGGGGGATCCGGCTGACCGACCTGGAGCGCTTCTTCCGCCAGCTGGTGCGAAACCTGGCCGCGACGGACCCGGCCCGGCTGCGGCGCCCCCTGCCCCTCACCGACATTCGCGACTCCATCCTGCCTTACCGCGCCAACCGCCGGGCGCTTCAGCTGGAGAGCAGTGAGGATTACGAGCTGATCCTCATGCAGCTCTGCGCCGGCGAGGGAGGGTTCGCCACGACCCAGCCGCCCGACATCAGGGCGCTGTTCGCCGCTGAGCTTCGGAGCGCCAACCCCGACCTGGGCATCCTGCATCTCCACGAGAACGCGGTGGTCATCCTGGAGCCAAAGCGCCTGGCGGACGCCCTGGATCCAAAGCCGGAGTTGGCGTTCGCGCCGCCGGGGCATTTGCCGGATCTGCTGGTAGACGAGTCACCGGTCTCCACACTGACCGACCTGGAGCCCGGGCAGTCATTCGAGGACGGCCCTGCTTCGAAGCCCCACCCAGAGGCCGCCATCCACTGCAGCACCTGCGGTGAGGTGCTGCCCGGGCACCGCATGGTGAACTTCTGCCCCCAGTGCGGCAGCAGTCAGATTCGGACCGGCTGCCCCGCTTGCGGGAGCGAGGTGGAGACCGGCTGGCGTCACTGCGTCACGTGCGGAGCCGCCGTGAGCGATTGACGACCAGCCACCCCGGGGACGGGCCTTGCTTGAAGTGCCTCTGAGCCCCGACCATATTTCACCGTTCAATGTCCTCCTCCAGTAGTACCCGGCGGGATCCCTCTTCAGCTCGACCCGGCGTCGTCTTCCTCTCCGGCGTGCGCACCGGCTTCGGCACCTTCGGTGGCACGCTCAAGGACCTCTCCGCCACGGACTTGGGCGTGGTTGCGGCGAAGGCGGCGGTGCAGCGCGGCGGGGTGGAACCCGCGGCCATCGGCCACGTGGTATTCGGGAACGTGCTCCAGACCTCGCCGGACGCCATCTACCTCGCCCGCCACGTCGGCCTCCGCGCCGGCCTGCCCATCGAGACTCCCGCCGTAACGGTGAACCGCCTGTGTGGATCGGGGTTCGAGGCTGTCGCCCAGGCGGCGCAGCAGATCGTGCTGGGCGAGGCCGAGGCCGTGCTGGCCGGTGGCACCGAGTCTATGAGTCAGGCGCCCCACGTCGTGCGCGGGGCTCGCTGGGGGCTTCGGCTTGGCCCGGCGGCTCCTTTGGAAGACACGCTCTGGGAAGCGTTGCGGGATCCGAGCTGCGGCCTCTCGATGGCGGAGACGGCCGAAAACCTGGCGACCAGGTACCAGATCAGCCGCTCAGCGGTCGACTGTTATGCCGCCCGCAGCCAGGCTGCCGCCGCAGCTGCCTGGGAGTCGAAGTCTTTCACTGATGAAGTTGTCCCGGTACCGATTCAGAACCGCAAGACCAAGCAGAACGAAGACTGGGCCGCCGACGAGCACATGCGTCCCGGAACCACGCTCGAGGCCCTCGCCAAGCTGCCACCGTACTTCAAGAAGGACGGCGTGGTGACCGCCGGCAACGCCTCCGGGATTTCCGATGGGGCCGCCGCGCTCGTGATGGCGAGCGAGAGTTTTGCGGCGGAGCGCGGTCTCAAGCCGATCGGGCGACTTCTCTCCTGGGCCAGCGTTGGGGTAGAGCCCGCCTACATGGGCATCGGACCGGCACCGGCGGCGCGGAAGGCGCTTGCCCGGGCCGGGCTCACGCTCGACGACATGGACCTGGTCGAAGTGAATGAGGCCTTTGCCGCCCAGTACCTGGCGGTGGAACAGGAGCTGGGGCTCGACCGGGAGCGAACCAACGTGGATGGCGGTGCGATTGCTCTGGGCCACCCCCTCGGCGCCAGCGGGGCCCGCATCACGCTCCACCTGCTGCACGCCCTGCGGCGCCGCGGAGGCCGGTACGGACTCGGCAGCGCCTGCATTGGAGGGGGTCAGGGAGCCGCCGTGGTCGTCGAAGCCTTTTCAGGGTGAGCTGAGCATGGACATCGCCGTCGGTGCGCTGGCATTCGCGGTCGTCTACTCGTTCCTCAGCATGCGGGTCCTGCGGCAGTACGAGCGGGGAGTCACGTTTTTCCTGGGCCGCTACTGGGGCACGAAAGGGCCCGGGCTGATCTTCCTGCCGGCAGGCTTCGCCAGCCAGAAGCGGGTCTCGCTCCGAATCGCGGCAGTCGACATTCCGCCCCAGGACGTGATCACCCGCGACAACGTATCGGTAAAGGTCAATGCGGTGCTGTACATGCGGGTGAGCGAGCCGGCCAAGGCGGTCATCGAGATCGAAGACTATATGTACGCCACCAGCCAGCTCGCACAGACGACGCTTCGCTCCGTGCTGGGCGAGGTGGAGCTCGACGAGCTGCTGTCCGATCGAGAGAAGATCAACGCGGTGCTCAAGAAGATCATCGATGAGCGAACCGAGGCCTGGGGTATCGAGGTCTCAGCCGTCGAAGTGAAGGACGTCGACCTTCCCGATCAGATGAAGCGGGCCATGGCGCGGCAGGCCGAGGCCGAGCGCGAGCGCCGGGCGAAGGTGATCAACGCCCAGGGCGAGCTCCAAGCGTCCGAGACCCTGGCGCAGGCCGCCCGACAACTCGCGGCCGAGCCTACGGCGCTCCAGCTCCGCTATCTCCAGACGGTCACCGAGATCGCCGCGGAGAACAACTCCACCACCATCTTCCCGATCCCGATGGAGCTCTTTCGTCCCTTCCTTGCCGGGGCGGCCCAGGCGCCCCGCACCGAAAGCTCTGCCGAGGGGCCGCGGACCGCCCTGCCCGCGTCCGACATCTCCTCCCTGATGTCCCAGCTCCGCCTGCAGGCCGCTCGGACCCCCAAGCAGGAGTAGCATGGCCGAGGGTTCAGTCGCTCGCATTGACCGCGCTGCGCTCGAGCGAATCATCCAGCGCGCGGCCGAGCTGCAGACCGCCGAACGAGACCTGGGCGACAGTCTCACGTCCGACGAGCTGATTGCGCTGGGCCGGGAGGTCGGCATTCCCGGCCGTTACCTCCAGCAGGCATTGCTGGAGGAGCGGACCCGCCTGGTCAACGTGGGTGCCGCCGGCCTCTTCGAGCGGGTCACGGGGCCCGGACAGATCAGCGCTCAGCGTGTGGTGCGAGGTGACCCGGACGCGGTCGAGGCCGCGCTGCTGCAGTGGATGGAGCGGAATGAGCTGCTCTGCGTCCAGCGACACCAGACCGGCCGGATCACCTGGGAGCCGCTCGGTGGAATCCAGGCGGCCTTCCGACGATCCACCGCCGCGATCGGAGGCGGCAAGCGTCCGTTCATGCTCTCGCGCGCCGCGACAGTGTCCGCGACGGTCGTGCCACTGGAGCCCGGATACGCTCACGTCTCGCTGATGGCGGACACCCGGAAAGTGCGCGGCGAATATGTGGGAGTAGGAGCCGCGCTGGCCGGTGCCGGCATGGCCGGGACGGCCGCCATGGTTGCCCTGGGTGCCCTCCTGCCCGATCGCGCTGCTCCCGCTCCCCGTGGCTCTCGGCGTGGGCTACGGCGTGTTACGGCGCTATGGCCCGGCGCTCGCGAGGATCCAGCTGGGCCTGGAACGGGCGCTCGACTTTCTGGAACAGGGCGCCGGCCCCCCGCGGCACCAGCTCCCCGACCGGAACTCGGGCGTACTCGGCTTGCTGGCGGATGAACTGAGAAAGGCGCTGAAATAGTGAAAGTGGGAGTCCTCGGCTGCGGGCTCATGGGCAGCGGCATAGCGCAGGCCGCCGCCATGGCGGGCTTCGACACGGTGGTACGCGATGTTTCCCAGCCACTGCTCGAGCGGGGCCGCGCCGGAATCCTCAAGTCTCTGGGCCGCATGGTGGAACGAGGCAAGTTGACGGGCGAGGCTCGCGATGCCGCGCTCTCCAGGCTTCGCTTTGTCACCGAGCTCCAGCAGCTGGGCGATCGCGACATCATTGTGGAGGCCGTCACCGAAGACCTGGAGCTGAAAAATGCCTCTGGCGCGAGCTGGACTCGACCTGCCCTGCCGGGACGATCTTTGCGTCCAACACCTCCAGCCTGACCATCGCGTCGATGGCAGGAGCCACTACCCGGCCGGACCGATTCGTGGGGCTGCATTTCTTCAACCCGGTTCCCATGATGCCGCTGGTAGAGGTGGTCCGGAGTGGCACCACCAGCCGGGAGACGTTCGACCGGGCCTACGACTTTGCCCGCGCCCTGGGGAAGGAGCCGGTGGCGGCAACCGACAGCCCCGGCTTCATCGTCAACCTGCTCCTGGTCCCCTTCCTGCTCGACGCGGCCCGGGCCCTCGAGCGCGGCACCGCCTCCATTGCGGACATCGATCGGGCGATGCAGCTGGGCTGTGGCCATCCCATGGGCCCGCTTTCGCTGATGGACTTCATCGGGCTCGACACCGTAGTGCGGATCGCCGACATCATGGTCGATGCGTATGCCGAGGACCGCTACCAGGCCCCAGCTCTGCTCCGGCGCATGGTCGTTGCGGGGAGCCACGGCCGGAAAAGCGGGAAGGGGTTTTATGATTACTCGTCTGACCCACCAGTTCCAAGCAGCTGGGAGCTGGTGAGCTGGGAGCCAGTGCAGCAGGCTCCGAACTCCTAGCTCGCTTAGCTCTTAGCTCCTAGCTCCCGACTGGAGACCACATGCTCGACTACGACTGGCCTCGCCTTCACGCAGCCCTGAACGACCTGCCCATCGCCCTGCTTCTCGGGGCCGTTCTGTTCGACGTTCTGGCGTTGGCCACTCGACGGGAGTCCTTCAGGGTCGTCAGCTTCTGGATCCTGGCCCTGGGCGCGGTCGGTGGCGCGGCAGCTGTGGTTTCGGGCCTCCAGGCGGAGGAGCATATCTCCCACGGAGACGCGGTCCACCGAGTCATGGAGACCCACGAGACGCTGGGGCTCGTCACGCTCGGGATTTTCGGAGTGCTGGCGCTGTGGCGGATCGTGCGAGAGCGACGTATGGGCAACGGGGAGCGCGCCGCCGGCCTGCTCCTGGCACTCGCCGGCGCCGGGGTGCTATTCACCACGGGGCTGTACGGGGGCAGGCTGGTGTTCGAGCACGCCGCGGGGATTCCCACCACCGTGCTGGAAGCGGAGCTGAAGGAGCGAGGCAGGGACCATCATCATGCAGCCGGTGCAGACGATCCTGCTCCCGCGGCAGACTCCTCGATGGCGCCCGCGGCGCCTGCCCACGTGGATCCTCCCGGAACACCGCCCCACTCGCACTCCCCCGACACCACGGCCCACGGGCACTGATCGTGGGTAACCGGTCTCGCGCGCTCCTTCTCTTCGTAGCGGCTGGCTGCCAGCCGAATACGACGCGGCCTTCCTTTACCCCGATGCCCGAGGCGCTGGGCAGCGAGATCCGCCTTCCGGTACCGGAGGCAACCCGCCGCCTCGCCGAAGCTCTGAAGGCGGATTCAATACCGGCCCAAACGGTCAGGCTCAAGGATGGATACGTGGAGACCCAGTGGTTCAATGCCCAGACCGGGCGTCGGGCGAGCCAGCGAAGGTCGATGGGACCAGGAGTGGTGCGAGTGCGAGCCTGGGTGGATCCGGCTCGTCCCGGCAGCAGTCAGCTGACGGTGGAGACCCTGTATCGTCCGGTAGCGGACCCTTCGCTACCGCCGCGCGAGCTGGAGCGCCCGGTCTCGGCGGATCACCGCGTGGCCCGAAAGGTCCAGGCTGTGCTGGTTCGTCTGGGGGAGCGATACGGAGCTCCGCCGCCGCCTCAGCGGCACCGGCACCGGCACCGGCAGAGCCGGAACAACCCTATTAGCGGAGCCAGTGGCAGGCACTCTCACTTCTCACGTCTTACTTCTTACTTCTTACTTCTCTCACCTCTCACTTCTCATACTTCTCACTTACACCACGTAGGCCCGGACCCACTCCTCCAGCTGCCCCAGGTTGATCGCCGCGTCCTTGCAGGGACCTGAGGGCAGCGTCATCGTGAGGCCCAGCACCGGGATCTTTCCCGCCACATCGTGTAATCCGCTGACCATGTCGCGCTCGCAGGCCACCGCCACCACAGCCCTGGGCCGGCGCTCGCGGATCACCCGGCGGGCCAACTGTCCTCTGGTGGCGACGAAGACCGGCACTCCGTACTGCCCGGCTATCCCGAGCACGCCATCGAGAGTCGCCTTCGAGAGGCAGCGGGGGATGAGCACCAGCAGCTCGCCCTGGCCTACCTTACGGCCCCGCCTCAGCGCGAGGCCGTTGTATACCTTCACCGCCGCATTCTCTACCCAGTCCCGCCGGCCGAAGCGCCCGGCGACCCTGGAGGTGAGACGCATCAAGCGGAGGAAGGGTCCGCGCTCCGCCAGGCGCTCCGGTAACAGCGGCCGCCCCAGCTCGTAGGAGAGAAAGAGCACGCCCCACCAGGCCCACAGCAGAGAGCCGATGACCAACAGACCGCTCCATAGCACGGTGGGAATGGCGGAATGGACATCGGCCAGGCGGGGCGCCAACAGGAAGAGCAGAAGACTCACCCCACCGAGGGTCACCCCAAGGGTGAGCGCCGACCAGGCGAAGAAGAGTGCTGGAGAGGAGTCGTAGTTGCCTTCGTTGGGCAGCGGCCTGCCGTCCCACTCGTCCCACTCGTGTCCCAGACGGCGATCAACATCTATATGTATGAGTTGTGCGCGGGGACCGTCAGCCATAGAGGGAGAACATAATTAGCTTTGGCCGATGCTGCCTCATCCGGCGCTCCGAGGCGCTTTCCGCTCCGACCCCAGGGCGCGCGCCGCGTATTCCGAGGGTGCCGGGATCTACCGGATCATTCCCGAGGCCGTGGCCCGGCCCGCGGATGTCGAGGACCTCAAGTCGCTGATCTCCTGGGCGGCAGCAGCGGCGCATCGGCCTGGTTCCCCGAGGGGCAGGCAGCGCCATGGCCGGGGGAAACGTGGGTGAGGGGGTCGTCGTCGATCTCACCCGTCTCAAGCTCTCCTCTCCAAATAGATCCTGCCACCCGCCGCGCCACGACCGGAGCCGCGGTGACCCTGGCGCAGCTGAACACTGCGGCCGCGGGGCATGGCCTGAGGCTGCCGCCGGACCCTTCCAGCGGTCGGTGGGCCACGCTCGGAGGGATGGTCTCCACCAACGCCGCGGGCGCCAGATCGGTCCGCTACGGCAGTGTACGGCGATGGGTCCAGGCGCTTCGACTTGTCAGCGCGGATGGCGAGGAGCTGGTGCTCCGCAGGGGACAGACTGCGCCTGACTCGGATGGCGCCGCGCTCTCCCGCTTGAACCGGGATGTCGCCCCTCGGATCCAGGCTGCCGCTACCCTCATCGCCAACCGCTATCCGAAGACCCGCAAGAATTCCTCGGGCTACGCGCTCGACGCTTATCTCGCTTCGGGTGACGTCCTCGACCTGATCATTGGGGCCGAAGGCACGCTCGGTATCGTCACCGAGATCGAATGGCGGCTGGACCCCGTTCCGCCGTTTCGTGCGGGTCTCAGAGTGCATCTGGCATCGCTGGACCGCCTCAGCGACGTGGTCAGTGCGTTGAATCAATGGGAGCCTTCAGCCCTGGAACTGCTGGACCGGACCTTCCTCGACCTGATTGGAGCGGGAACGCCGGGAGGATTCAGCGAGGGCTTCGTTCCCGAAGCCATCCTGCTGGTCGAGCTGGAGCGGAGTGATCCTGAAGCGCTGCGGCAGGTGTTGGCCGCGGTGTCGGCAGCGATTGAGCACTGGACCGTCTCGATCGAAACCGCCTACTCGCCGCCCGAAGCGGAGCGGCTGTGGGCTATTCGGCACGCCGCGAGCCCCATACTGGCCGCGCTCCCGGAGGATCGGCGCTCGCTTCAGATCATCGAGGATGCCTGTGTCCCCGTGCCGCACATGGGTGAGTACATCAGAGCCGTGCGCCGGCTGGCGGCGGAGCGAGGGCTGCCCGTAGTGATGTTCGGCCACGCCGGTGACGGCCATATCCACGTGAACCTCCTGCCTGATCCGGCGGCTACCGGATGGCAGCAGGAGGTAGCCGGCCTGCTCGAGGAGGTCACGTCGGTTGTCATCGATCTGGGCGGCACCCCCTCGGGCGAGCATGGCGACGGCCGGCTTCGGGCGGGGACTCTCCGACAGCTGTATGGACCCGAGATCATGGACCTGTTCGGTGAGGTAAAGCGCGCATTTGACCCCCTCGGAATATTCAATCCGGGAATTATCCTTCCCTCCGGCGAGCCGCCGATCAGCCGGCTGAAGGTCGGTGCCGGCGCCGCGAAGATTCCCGCGGACGTCCAGCAGGGGCTTCGCCAGATCGAGCAGACGGGCGGGTATGGGCGGAGTCGGTTGGAGTTGGCGGATGAGCCCGAAGCTCGGCTAGGGGCTGGGCCGGTGCGCCCGTGATCCTGCGTCACTTCGATTTGCTGGTTGAGTACAACGGGCGCACGTCGGCTTCAGTCTCCTGACAGTCCAGCTCAAAGCTCCATGGAAATCCTTCGCTCCCCCCGCGTCACCCTCATCGCCCGGCCCCAATTTCTCGAGCCGGCCCATCTCCCGGTCCAGTGGAAGGGCGACTCCAGCGATGGGGAGAAGATCGCCGAGTTTGCCGGGCGGCTGTGCTATATGAGCCAGCACAACCCGGCGGGGCGCACCACCGCCGAATACCTCCGCAACATCCTGAAGCAGGGCCACGGGTCGGTGTTCGAGCATTCCACCTACGTCATGCTGATCGAGGGCATCTCGCGCTCCTGCAGCCACGAGCTGGTGCGTCACCGGGCCGGTTGGGGCTACTCCCAGCTCTCCCAGCGGTACGTCGACGAGTCTCACGCCGCCTTCGTCATGCCCCCGGCCATCATGGGCGACGCCGAGCTGGAGGCGGAGTGGACCAACCAGGTGAAGGCGGCGCAGGCCGCCTACGTGGCCTCGGTCGAGCGGCTGATGACGCGCTACGATTGGGTCGAGGACAAGGTCCATCGCCGGAAGATGGCTCGTGAGGCGGCCCGCAGCGTCCTGCCCAACGCCACCGAGGTGAAGATCGTGGTGAGCGCGAACGTTCGGGCCTGGCGCACCATGCTGGAGCTGCGACTGGGCGAGGGGGCCGAGCTGGAGATCCGTCGCATGGCGGTCGCCTGTCTCCGGGTGCTACAGCAGGAGGCGCCCGCTCTCTTCGACGACTTCGAGATCTACCCGACCAGCGAGGGGAGCGAGGCGGGGCGAGTGGGGTTTCATAAGGTCTGAGTCTGCTTTGTCATCCTGAGCAAAGCGAAGGATCCCTCAGCGACCGGAGAGATCCTTCGGTCGTTTCACTCCCTCAGGATGACAACTTTCTTGGCTCCTGACTCCTGGCTACCGACTCTCTTCAAAAACTCATCCCGACTTTTCCCCAAAAAACTATTGTGTGACCAAACGCTTTTTCTTACCTTAGTTACGTCAATCGTCGCACTCGTCTCGGCTCGTCTCTCGCGGACGGCCTTTTTTGTAGAGGAAGCCTTTGGCAGTTCGGATCGGACTCGCCTTCAATCTCAAACCTGCGGCGCCGGCTAGTCCAGCCGGGGCGAAATCCGAATCCCCTTCTTCCGACGATCCCCCGAGTCGGGGTCTCCGCCCTGACCTCCATCAACCAGATCTGTACGCCGAGTGGGATGAGCCCGCAACCATCGATGCGGTGGAGCGGGCGCTCAGCACGGTCGGCCAGGTGTACCGCCTCGAGGCCAACGCCAGCTTCCCCTCGCGGCTGTCGCTCCTCCGTCCCGATTTCGTCTTCAACATCGCCGAGGGGCTCTATGGCCCCAACCGCGAGTCGCATGTGCCGGCCATCTGCGAGTTCCTCGGCGTGCCCTGTCACGCCTCGGATCCTCTGACGCTGAGCCTCGCACTCCACAAGGCCCGGGCCAAGGAGATTCTTGCGCACCGGGGCGTTCCCACCGCGCCCTTCGTGCTGGCGCGGTCGCCTGACGAAGCCCGGCATGTGGCGTTGCCGTTCCCGCTCTTCGTGAAGCCCGCCTTCGAAGGATCCGGCAAGGGCGTCACGGTGAAGAGCCTGTGCCGGAACCGCTCTCAGCTGGTCCGTCAGGTCTCTCATCTGCTCGCGACCTATGCCGAGCCGGTGCTGATCGAGACCTATCTGCCCGGTCAGGAGTTCACGGTCGCCATCCTTGGGAACGGTGACGAAGCCCGTTGCCTGCCGATTATCGGCATGCGATTTGATATGCTCCCGCGCGGTGCCCCGCCCATCTATGGCTATGAAGCCAAGTGGATCTGGGACACTCCGAGCAAACCGCTCGAGATCTATGATTGTCCGGCGAGCATCCCGGAGTCTCTGGCCGAGGAAGTTCGCGCCGCCGCGCTGGCGGCCTACCACGCCTTGGAATGCCGCGACTGGTGCCGCGTCGATATTCGCTGTGACGCCACTGGTCGCCCGCTGGTCGTCGAGCTCAACCCGCTGCCGGGCGTTTTGCCTGACCCGCGGGACCACTCCTGCTTTCCGAAGGCCGCCGCGGCGGCCGGTATGAGCTACGACGATCTCATCCGCACCGTCGCCGACATCGCCTGGCGCCGGATCAGCGGCCGTTCACTCCTGGCGGAGGTTGCCTGATGAAAGTTGCGATCGTGTTCGATGCGGGCAGCGACGAGTGGAGTCCCCAGGACGTGGCCGCGGTAGTGGCCAACGTCCACGAGGTGCGAGATGTGCTGCGGCGCCGCGGCCATGAGGTCGAGCTCCTGCCGGTGCGGTTCGGAGACTTCCGCTGGCTCTCACGGGCCCGGCGGGCCGACCTGGTCTTCAACCTCTGCGAGGGGATCAACGGGCACGCCCGCTTCGAGGACTTCGTCGTCGGCACCCTGGAGCTCACCGGCGTCCCGTTCACCGGCTGCCGCACCTGGCCCACCAGCGTCTGCCACCGGAAGCACGTCGCCAACACCCTGCTCTCGTCCGCCGGCCTCCCGGTTCCGACGTACATGCTGGCCCAGGCCAACAAGACCCCGTCCGAGTTCCCGCTCCCGGCCATCGTGAAGCCTGCCGCCGAAGACGCCAGCGTCGGGATAGACAACGGTGCGGTTTGCACCAGCAAGCGGGCCCTCAAGAAGCGGGTGGCCCAGATGCTGGAGCAGTTCGAGGAGGTGCTGGTCCAGGAATACATCGCCGGCCGGGAGTTCAACGTCGGCTTCGTCGGCAAGCGGATGCTTCCGATCGCCGAGATCCGATTCGACACGCTGCCGGACGGCACCTGGCCCATCGTGAGCTACGCCGCCAAATGGATTGCCGGCAGCCCCGAGGACGAAGGCACCATCCCCATCTGCCCCGCCGAACTGGAGCCCGAGCTGGCCGCCCGCATCGCTCAGGTGGCCCGCTCCGCCTGGGAACACCTCTCCGAAGGTGAGGGCTACGGGCGGGTGGACATGCGGCTGGGCGAGGACGGCCGAGCCTATGTCCTGGAAGTGAACCCGTCGCCCGACCTCTCGAGCAACGCCGGGCTGGCCCGTATGGGCCGCGCCTTCGGGTGGAACTACGACGACCTGGTCATGCAGATCGTCGACGAGGCTCTCACCCGCTCGCAGAGCCATCGTGCCGCGGCCGCCCTCGTCAGTGGGGTGTCCGCCGCTTGAGCGGCACCCTCGTCTCACCCCTCCTTCGCCACCTCAGCGTCGCCGACCGGGGCCGCATCGAGGAGATCACCCGTGCCGTTGGACTCTTCCGCGAGGATGAGATCCCGGTGGCGCTCGAGGTCTTCGATGAGGCCATGGCGACCGGACCCGGCGGTTCCTACAGCGTGCTGGGCGCGGAGGCTGAGGGCCGGCTCGCCGGCTGGATCTGCTGGGGCCCCACGCCCTGCACCCTCGGCACCTACGATCTCTATTGGATGGCGGTGGACCCGGCGCTTCAGGGCTCCGGCCTCGGCACCGCCCTGATCGCCGAGATGGAGCGCCGCCTCCAGGGCGAGGCGCGGCTCATAGTCGTGGAGACCGCGGGACGGTCCGACTATCAGGCCACCCGCCGCTTCTACGAGGCACGAGGCTACCGCGCCGTGGCCACGATCCCCGATTTCTACGCGCCTGGGGACGACCAGGTGGTGTTTGTGAAGGCGGTAGGAAGAGAAGCGGAATAACTGAGGCGGAAGGAAGAAGCGGAAGCAGGGCGTGAAAGGTGGCGGTGTCCTACTCACCTCTCACTATCTCACCTCTCTACCCCGCATCGGAGGGCACCATGGAAAACTGGCAAGAGGTCCTCAGAAAGAACTCGATCGCCTCGCTCGACGCGCTGGCGCTGAAGTTCGGGCCCGAGAACTTCCCCGAGCTCGACCGCCTCAGGCAGGCGGCCGACAACTTCGAGTTCCGCATCTCGCCCGCCATGGTGGACCTCATCAAGTCGCCCGACGACCCGATGTGGCGGCAGTACGTGCCGTCGGTGGAAGAGCTCGACGTGGTCGACGGGATCGTGGACTCGCTCAACGAGGACGCCGACAGCCCGGTTCCCAACATCACCCACCGCTACCCCGACCGGGCGCTCTTCCTGGTCTCGCCGGTCTGCGCCACCTACTGCCGCTTCTGCACCCGGCGCCGCAAGGTGGGCGACCCCCAGAAGATCCCCATGTCCCAGTTCGAGAGTGCCTTCCGCTACCTGGAGGAGCACACCGAGATCCGGGACGTGATCATGTCCGGCGGCGACCCGCTGCTGCTCAACGACCGCCGCCTGGAAGCGATCCTCACCCGGCTCCGGTCCATCCCGCATATCCAGATCATCCGGATCGGCAGCCGGATACCCTGTCACCTGCCGGAGCGGATCACGCCCGAGCTGTGCGCGCTACTCAAGCGGTTCCACCCGCTGTTCATCAATACCCACTTCAACCACCCGGACGAGCTCACTCCCGCGGCCGTGGCGGGGCTCGGCATGCTGGCCGACGCCGGTATTCCGCTGGGCTGCCAGACGGTGCTGCTCCGGGGCGTCAACGACACCCCGGCCGTCATGATGGAGCTGATGCACCGGCTGCTGATGGCCCGGGTCCGGCCCTACTACATCTATATGGCCGACCAGGTCGCCGGCGCCGAGCACTTCCGCACCTCGGTGCAGACCGGCATCGAGATCATGCGGGCGTTGCGGGGATGGACCAGCGGCCTGGCCATCCCCTACTTCGTGATCGATGCGCCCGGTGGCGGCGGCAAGATCCCGATTCTGCCGGAGTACGTCGAGAGCATGAACGAGGAAGAGGTGGTGCTGAAGAACTTCCGAGGCGAGCGGTACGTCTATCGCCAGCCCCGCGAGGAGGCCGGGGTCATCGAGCTGAAGAAGCCGCGGAAGCGGGGACGAAGCGCCGAAGCGGAAGACCGCTTAGCAGTCATTGCGAGGCACGCGGTGCCGAAGCAATCCCCCAAATCGCGCGTGTAATCGGGGGATCGCCGCGCGGCCTGGGGCCGCTCGCGATGACTGCCGAGGGGTGACTCGCGCCTATCTCTCCCGATCAACTCGCCACCGCGCCAAGCCCACTGGCCCACGAGTACGGATCCAGCTCGACCCCCTCCAGTCTCCGGCTTACCCCCGCCACGTTGGCCAGCGAGTAGAGAAAGATCGCCGGCGCATCTGCATTCAGCGTATCTATCGCCTCACGCCAGAGACGCTTGGCCGCCGTGGCGTCGTCTTGCCGCGACGCCGCCAGCGCCAGGGAGTCGAAAACGGGATTCGCGTAACGCCCGTGGTTGGCGCCCCCCACCCGGCGCGGGTCCACTGATCGATCAGACCGCGAGGGCTGGGCTCATCCAAAATGGCTCCGATGTAGCTGTCGAAGCGCCCCTGCGCCAGGCGCTCCTGGAAGACGGGGAAGTCAACCGCCGTCACCGTCGCGTTCACTCCCAGCCGGCGCCAAGTCTCCTGAATCGCCAGGGCCAGCTGACGCCGGGAGGCGCTGGTAGCGGGAACCAGAATGTCGATCGTACCCAGAGGAGCCCGCCGCCGAAGCCGGGCGAGCGACGCTTTCGCCTCCGTCGAGTCGAAGGCCAGCACCTTCGTCTCATCGTCCCATATCCAAAGCAGCTGTGACATCGGGCCGGGAGGAACTTTGGTCTCCGGTCCAAACAAGGCGCGCGCGAGCGTGCGGCGGTCTACCGCCTGAGTCAACGCGCGCCGCAGCTCGGCGTCACCGAGCACCGGATGTGCGCGTCCCGCCTTGTCCGCCATCCGGAATGCCAGGAAGCCGTAGACGGCGGCAGGATAGGCCACCGTCCGGAAACTTGTGTCCCGCGCGACTCGCTGCGCTCGCTCGGGAGATCCTACAGTCTCCATCAGGTCGGCCTCGTGGCTCAACAGCAGATTCAGGGCGGCGTCCGGGTCGGGCGCGAACCGCCAGACGGCTCGCCGGATGGCCGGTAGATCGTTGCCATCGCGCCGGGCCGTGTCTGCAACGAGGGTGAGGGCTCGGCCACGCTGCCAGCCCTGAATCCGGTAGGGCCCGCTTCCCACCAGATGGGCCAGATTGGTGTCGGCCGCCCAGCGGTTCCGAGGGATCGAATCCCAGACGTGACGGGGGAGGATGCGTACATGGTAGGTGGCATGGTAGAGCTGCTCCGGAGACGGCTCCGCGAAGGTGACCCGGACCGTGCCGGAGTCTTCCGCAGTCGCCCGGACCCTGCCGGCGAGGTCTCCGCGCGCGACGGCATCCAGAGTCGAGTCGCTGAAGGCCTCGAACGAGAAAACCACGTCACCCGCCGTTACCGGACGGCCATCCTGCCAGCGGGCGCCGGGCCGCAGGCGGAAGCGCCAGTTCAGCGAGTCGATGCGCTCCCACTTTTCTGCCAGCCCAGGCCGATATGACCTGACATCAATGGGAGAGGCGCCTGGCTGAAGATAGGCGAGGCGCTCGAAGACCTGGTCGCTGATATCCCGTCCAACGGTTTCGCCTACGAGCGGCGGCACCAGGCTGGACGGCTCGCTGACTGCCGCCACGACCACTGTGCCGCACTCGGCGCAGTCAGGGCGGTGATCCTGGCAGCCGGCTGATAAGGCCAGGCCAACAGCAGGAACCCGGGGCGGCCTACGGTCATGGAAGCCTCTGGGAGCTTAGGCCGCCTGTGCCAGCCGGTGGGCCGAGCGCAGGAACGCCTGATACACGTCGGGCCGCCACCAGCTGCGGCACTCCTCGATCTTCACCAGCGCGTCCCGGAATGATAGCGCCGGACGATAGCTGCGCGTAGTTGTGAGGGCGTCGAAGACATCCACGATGCAGATGATCTGGGCGCTAACCGGGATCTCGTCCCCCCTGCAGCCGGTCGGGATAGCCGGTCCCGTCGTACCGCTCGTGGTGCCAGCGGATGATCGGCTTGATGTCCCAGGGAAACTCCACCGTGGCCAGCAGCTCCAGCCCCCAGGTCGGGTGCATCTGGATCACCCGCAACTCATCCGCCGTCAGCGCACCCGGCCTTGTTGAGGATCTCGTGCGGCACCCGCACCTTGCCGAGATCGTGGAGATAGGCACCGATGCGGATGGCGGTCTGCTGCTCCTCATCCAGACCCGAGCTCCTGCGCCAGCGCCACCGCGTAGCCGGCCACCCGCTCGCAGTGGCCGTGGGTATAGCTGTCCGACGATTCGATCGACTGGCCCCAGTCCCGCACCACCGCGAGGTAGGTCTCCTCCAGCCGGCCCACCTTGGTCGAGACGTCCACCAGGTCCACCCGCGCATCCAGCCGGCCGAACAGGCGGTGCGCGGCGTTCAGCAGCCGCAGCGCCTCCTGGTTCCGGCCCATGCTCTGGTAGAGCAGGGCCATTTCCCGATCGGCTTCCGCCTCGCTCAGGATAGAGCCGGTGCTGACCGCCAGCTCGATCGCCGACCGCAGGCGTGACTCGGCCAGCGCATGCCGCCCGGTCTCCCGGTAGACCCGCCCGATCACCTTGTAGGCATCGGCCTTGTCCAGCTTGGAGCCCAGCTGGTCGAAGATGCCCAGCGCGGTCTCGGCGTTCTGACGGCCTGGTCGTAGCGCTGGCGGGCGAGGTGCACTTCGGAGTGATTCAGCAGCCCGAGCCCCTGTGAGATGAATGTCGCCGATGCGCTCGGCGATCTCGAAGCTGAGCCCGAAAGTAGCGGTCGGCGTCGTCCCACAGATCCCGATCGGCGCTTACCATGCCCAGGTTATGGTAGGCAATGGCGCAGCCCCGCTCGTCGTCGGCACTCTTGAAAGCCTCGAGGGAGCCGCTGATAGTGGGTCAAGTGCCTCGGTCAGGCCGCCCTGGATGTTGGCAAGAATGCCGAGGTTCTGCTCAGTGCGGCCCCGGAGCTGCGGGCTGGCGCCGCCCAGTTGCAGCGCCTGGTAATACTTCTCCCTTGCCGCCTCGATCAGACCACCCTCGAAGTCGAAACCAGCCAGCGCATTCAAAGCTTCGGCTGCGAGGACAACGTCCTCGATCTCGGTCGCGGCCTGGAAGCTCCGCTCGCACAGGCCGCGTGCCAGGACCGGCTGGTCCCGGTGATGATGCACCACACCCAGCCGCCGGAGAGCCTCGGCCAGAACTCCCCGCTGGCCCTCCTGGTCGGCCCGATCGATGGCAGCTTGGTAACACTGCATCGCCTCGGTCATGGCTCCGGCCCGCTCGTGGGAGCGCGCCTGCTGGAGCAAGTCCACGGCGGTAGCGGGCCCGGTGCTCTGGGCCCGCTCCGAAAAGGGGGGCAAAGGCTGATCTGGCATGACTAGTACGCCACCGCGTAGCGGGAAAAGTGATAGATCAACCCTCTGACCTGGATGGCACTGCTGAAGTCGAGCGAGAGCGTCGGCTCCAGGATGTTGAGCATCTCGTCGGTGTAGACGATGCGTTTCCAGTGCTTGACGCTGGGGCAGCCCTTGTAGCTGAGCGTAAGCACAGCCGGCCGCTCGAACTGGAGGCCTTCGGGGCTGAACCGGACCGAGTTCGACGTGCCTTCGACCTGCTCCATCGTGATGGTAACGCGCTGGGAGAGGGCCCTCTCAGGAATCCTGAGGCTGTGGTTGCCCACGATGATCAGCCCGCCGGTGCGTCCAATCTCCACGGTCGCAGAGGCATAGGGCTGGGGCGCGCACACCATCACGGTCGTACCTGGCGACCAGGGATCCTGGGGGCCGAGGAGGCTGTCCTCCGGCGTCGCCGGCACGGTGTCCACTGGGGAGGGCGTAACTGTGTCCACCGGCGCTAGCAGGAGGGTGTCAGGCGATATCGGAACACCCCCCGCTGGCGGCAGAATACCCTCGCCTTGCGTCGGATAACCCTCCAGCTGAGGCGCCAGGGGCGATTCCCCGCCGGCGCAGCTCAGCATTGCGGTCAAGGCCAACCCCCTGCAGAGGACCTTAATATTCCGATTCACAGGTATGCTCCGAAAGCTTGGGTTGCCGTTAACCGACGATCTATGTGAGTTACGCAAGACTCGCTTCCAACCGATCGATTCGCGCGGCCACCTCTGCCAGGTCCATTCGGGCATCCAGGCGGCCGAATAACGTTCGGGCGCTGAGGAGACAATCAAGCGCCTCTTGTTTTCGGCCCATCACCTCGTAGAGTAACGCGAGCTCTCGACTTACTTCGGCTTCGGCCAGTATCGACCCCGTACCGACCGCCAGTTCCATCGCCGAGCGGAGGCGCGACTCTGCGAGCGGATACCGGCCGGTCTCGCGGTATACCCGCCCGATGGCCTTGAAAGCATCGGCCTTGTCCAGCTTGGACCCGAGCTGGTCGAAGATGCCCAGCGCCGTCTCGGCGTTCTGCCGCGCCTGGTCATAGCGCTGTCGGGCAATGTGAACCTCGGAGTGGTTCAGTAGCCCGAGTCCCTGGAGGTGGATGTCGCCGATCCGGCTCGGCGATCTCGAAGCTGAGCCGGAAGTAGCGGTCGGCGTCGTCCCAGAGCTCACGGTCGGCGCTCACCATGCCGAGATTGTGGTAGGCGATGGCGCAACCGCGCTCGTCGCCGGTGCTCTCGAACGCCTGCAGCGAGCCTGGTAATGAGCGGTTGCCTCGGTCAGAGCGCCCTGGATGTTGGCGAGAATGCCAAGATTCTGTTCGGTGCGTCCCCGCAGTCTCGGCATCTGCTATCCCCCAGCTCCAATGCCCGGTATAAACTTCTCCCGCGCCGCCTCGATCGCGCCGCTCTCGAAATCGAATCCCGCCAGTGCATTGAGCGCCTCCGCGGCGAGCACATCGTCGCCGACTTCGGTGGCGATTCTCGGTGGCTGCGTTCGCAGAGCTCCCGCGCGAGCTTCCGTTCGTTCCGCTGATGATGCACGATCCCGAGCCGGCGCAGCGACTCCGCCAGAATCTCACGGTCGGCGTCCTGCTGGGCAGCATCGATGGCGGCCAGTGTAGCACTGCAGGCCTCCGCCATGCAGCCGGCGCGCTCGTGGGCGCGGGCTCACGCAAAAATTCCCCGGCGCGGTGAGACCCGGTCTCCTGGGTCCACCGCGCCGGTGGAAGTGAGCTGCTGGTCAGGCTCACGACTAGTACGCGACCGCGTACCGCGAGAAGTGATCGATCGGGGCAGTGACGGTCCTGGCCCGAACAGGTCCAGCGAGCGCAGCACTTCCAGGATTTTCAGCTTCTCGTCGGTGTAGACGATCTTCTTCTTCAGCAGGACCACCAGACAGTTCCGGTAGTTCATCACCAGACCAGCCGGCTGCTCGAACTGAAGGCCTTCGGGGCTGAAGCGCACCGAGTTGGTCCGTCCCGGCATCTGCTCGGCCGTGATCGTGGTCTGCCGGCGCAGCGCGCCACGGGGAATCACGAGCGAGTGGCTGCCGACCTGAATGGTGCCACCCTCGTAGCCGATCGTCTTCCGCGTGACCTGCGTACGGCTGAGACGAGCAGACCAGCAGGTCAGTGACGTTGAGAACGGTGCTCGACGGCGCCATCGAGGATGCCGCCGACGAGCCCGTCGCCGGACAGGAGACCGTCCCGACAGGAGCCCGTCACCCTCGAACAGATTCCCCAGCAGTAGGCCTGCTGCTGCTGCTCGACTGTCTGGGCCTCGGGACTGGTCGGGCTGTCGGCGCCTGTGCAGCTCACCGTGGCGGAGAGTGCCAGTACGAGACCGAGGGTGAAGAACCTGCGAGTCCATTTCATAGCACTGCTCCGGGTGTGAGGTGAGCGACGAGCGACGATACCGCGACCGGTGACACTGGTCGCCGGACGAGCTGGCCTCAGTCGATGCATCCGAGCTGAGCGCTGTCCGGTACGCGGAACACTGGTGATTGCGGAGGGGTGGAGGAGCAAGCGGCATGCCTTTGAGGCACTCACCTGTCAACAAATTAGGCGGCGACTTCTTGCGCTATCTCAGGCGGGTTGGCAGAGCAGGCTTGAGTTGCGGGGACGAGGGCGAGCTGTATCGAAGTGCGTACGAGTGCAAATCTTGTTTCCTGAGGCATCGGCGGCAGCGGTTGAGGGACCGGCGCCTCGGTGGGGGGCTACAGGGGGGCGAGCGGGGCAGCGCGAGCACTCGGCGTCATCCCGAACGAGTGAGGGATCGCCTAATGAGACGTCCGTTCGAGATCTTCTCCGTGTTGTGTCTTCGGCGAAAAACGTAGACGTAAATGGCCAAATTGACGGCGATGACGAGCACTCCGAGGAGCAGCTGGATGTTTCGTGTCAGAGCGGAGGGATATAGGACAGGCAGGAGGTAGTGCTCGATGAATCCGGTCGAGTATCCGCTTTCGCCCGCCTGCCGGCGAAGCGAGTTCTCCAGCGGTGTGAGCGGACAGATCCAGCCGGCGAACTCGATCGCGGCGCCCCATACCGCGGCCGGGATGTGCAGATACGCCAGCTTCGGCCATCGCAGCACCAGGAGCCCACCAGCTACGACGAACACCACGAACACGAAGTGGAGCCCGACCACCAGATCGGCGAGGATCGGTACATCATCTTCTCCGAAAAGCGTAAGCGGGACTAGAACAAGCGTGAGCGGGAGCCGCTGTTTTGCAGCCCCAGCTCACCGCTCACGTTTGTCCTAGTCCCGCTCACGCTTTTCAGCAGCTCACGCTGTTTGCAGCTGCTCCTTCTGGTTCTCCTCCGCCACCCGGGTGGCCACCTCCGGCGGCGCCTCCGCATACCCGTGGCGCTTCTGCCGGTGCGTGCCCCGCCCGTGGGTGATCGAATGCAGCGTGGTCGAATACTTGTAGAGCTCCGCCTCGGGCACGATAGCCCGCACCTTGGTCAGCCGCCCATCCGGCTCGGTCCCGAGGATGTGCCCCCGCCGGGCGCTGAGGTCGCCCATGACGTCGCCCAGCACGTCGTCGGGCGCCCAGGTCTCCACCTCCATCAGCGGCTCCAGCAGCACCGGCCGGGCCTT
Source organism: uncultured Gemmatimonadales bacterium (assembly GCA_963810165.1). Lineage (GTDB taxonomy): Bacteria > Gemmatimonadota > Gemmatimonadetes > Gemmatimonadales > GWC2-71-9 > CAVVWJ01. Next base: position 18,257 of record CAWEMG010000005.1, on the reverse strand, counting down.
GGGAGCCACGTTCCTGAAGGCCAGAATGCCGGCCATCTTGAACGACATCTCGTTGGAATCCACGTCGTGATACGAGCCGTCGAAGCACTCGACCTTGAAGTCCACCAGCGGATATCCGGCGATGACGCCCCGCACCGCCGCCTCCTGGATGCCGCGGTCCACCGCGGGCACGTACTTGCCCGGGATCACCCCGCCCACGATCTCGTCCTCGAACTGGTAGCCCGACCCGCGCGACAGCGGCGCCATCCGGATCCAGCAGTCGCCATACTGGCCCCGCCCGCCGGACTGCTTCTTGTGCTTGCCCTGCCCCTCGGCCTTTCCCTTGATCGTCTCACGGTACGCGATCCGCGGGCGCACCAGCTCGGCGTGGACCCCGAACTTGCGCTCCAGGCGATTGAGGATGGTGTCGAAGTGGCGCTCGCCCATCCCATGGATCAGCGTCTGGCCCAGCTCCGAGCTGTACTCGAAGTGGAAGGTCGGATCTTCCTCGTGCAGCTTGTGGAGCCCGGCGGCCAGCTTGTCCTCCTCGCCTCGCTGCTTCACCACCACCGCCGACGTGGCGACGGCCTCGGGGAACGGGATCGGCGGTAGCCGCACCGGATCCTCGCGCCAGCAGAAGGTGTCCCCCGTGTGGGTGTCCTTGAGCTTGGCGACGGAGCCGATGTCTCCCGCGGACAGCCGCTCGACCTCGAACCGCTCCTTTCCCTGCTGCACCGACAGGTGGTTCAGCTTCTCGATGGTCTCGTGCTCGGCGTTGAACACCTCGCCCCCGTTCCTGACCTCTCCGGTGTAGAGCCGGAACAGGGTCACGTCGCCCACGTGCGACTCGGACAGGGTCTTGAAGACCCGCCCGACCAGGGGTGCGTCGGCCGGCGGCGTGACCTCGGCGGGTGAGGGGAACAGCTCCACCATCTTCTTGAGCAGGGTGCGGGTGCCGTAGGTCAGCTCGCCACTGCCGCAGAACAGGGGGACGATCTCGCCGTTCGATCATGGCCTTCTTCACCGCCCGAATGAAGGCATCGCGCGTGATCTCCCCGCCACCCAGATAGCGCTCGATCAGCTCGTCGTCGGTGGAGGCCACCGCCTCGGTGAGCTGCTCGCTGTACTGCTTGAAGAGCGACTCGTATTCGGGCGGGATGGGCACCACGTCGTATTCGCCGGTCTTGGTGCCCTTCTTGTAGAAGTGGCAGTGGCCGGAGAACAGGTTGATGATGCCATGGAAGTCGTGCCCGTCGCCCACCGGGATCTCTACCGGGACCACCTTGGGCGTCAGATGGGCCTTCACGTCATCGAAGACCCGCTCGAAGTCGGCGTGCTCCTTGTCCATCAACGAAACGAAGAGGATCCGGGGCAGGTGCAGCTGGTCGCAGACTTCCCAGACTTTCTCGGTGCCCACCTCCACCCCGCCCGTGCCGCTGAGGACCACGACGGCGGCATCGGCCGCGTGCAGGCCGCTGACCACCTCGCCGAAGTAGTCGAGATATCCGGGAGTGTCGATGAGGTTGATCTTGGTGTCGAGCCACTCGGCGTAGCCGAGGCCGAGATTGATGGAATGCTTGCGGTTGATTTCGTCGGGGGAGTAGTCGGTGAGCGTGGTGCCGTCTTTGATCGAGCCGTGGCGCCGGCTGGCGCCGGAAACGAAGGCGAGCGCGTCAACCAGGGATGTCTTGCCGCTGGCGCCGTGCCCGACGAACGCCACATTTCTTATGGCGCTGGAGCCATAGACCTTCATGGCCTCCACCTCCTCAGATGGGTTGGATTTCCAAGGTGGAGAGGAGGAGCGCGCTTGTCAAATAACGAAGTCTTCGGGAGGCTCGGACAAGCCATGGTAGTCACGCGCCCCGCAATGACCGAGCTATCGAACGAACGTCACGTACCCTGCCATGTTCGCGATTGCCCCGACCTTGCCTCGCTGGCTGAAGGCTAAGCGGCGAGGCTCACCCCCAACATTTATGGTCCACTTGAGTCGCCGGTTCTGCAGCGTAAACACCTGAACCAGTCCGGCCGCGGGCTCGGAGACATAGGCCTCGACGTCGTCCTGCGTCACACCGATGCCAAAACCGCCGCTCGCCAACGGAATCCTGGGCAGTTCCCGGCCGCTCTGAACGTCGATCTCGTTTAGGTATCCCGCTTCGTTCGCGACGTAGAGCCGGGTCCCTTTGCGGTTCAAGGACATCTCCTGCGGAGTCCCCCCCACCTCGAACGTGCGCACCACCGTCTCAGCAACCATGTCGACCTCCGAGATCGTCCCTCCGAGAAAGGCGCTCACGTACATCCTGCGGCCGTCGGGATGGACCGCAAACCCGTTGGGCGCAAACCCCACTTCAACCCTCTTGACGATCTGGTTCGTCGCGGTCGCCACGATCAGCACGACGCTGTTGTTGGTGGCGATGTACAGCCGCCTGCCGTCGGGCGAGACCCGCACCACAAAGGGCTCAAAGCTACCCGTCGAGATCGTGGCGCTGACACGACCACTGGCAACGTCGATCACGCTAACCGACTGGCCGAAGAGGTTGGTTACATAGGCGGTGCTCCCGTCGGGAGAGAACGCGGCTCCTACAGGCTGGTCACCGGTGGCAATGAAGCCTTCCACAGCCCGGCTTTGGGTTCGGGTGACCCCGATCCCATTCTCGAAAGGCAGCGTGAGGTAGGCCAGCCCATCATCGCGCACTGCGACACCCCAGGCGGAGGGCGTCATCACCCGTTCGACGACCATTCCCGGCCGGGTCTTCGGTCCTCGGCTCTGGACGTACGCTGGATCTGTAGTTGAGTTGGAAACTGAGGTGGGGACGTCGTCGGTACAGCTCATCAAGGCTACCGCGAGACCCCAAAGCAGCGCCCCAGGGGGAATGGTACGGCGCATAGAATTCCTCGACATGTTGGACAACGCGCCACCAGCTGCCTGCCAATGGACCGGGCTGCCATCATCGTGGGAGGAATCCTCGCCTGTCGCATCAAGCGGGAATCAAGACCCGACCGAACGTGACCATGATCACACGCGAAACGGCCCGTTATGCAACAGTTTACGATAAGCAGACGTCCCAGATAACAGACGCCGCTGCCCCCGTGGAAGGTACAACTACGCTTACACCCACCCGAGAAGAGCAAACCGCATGAGTAAAGCCACTGAGCGTAACCGCGACGACGCACCCCTGGCCAAGAAACTCGAGGACCTTTACGACCTGATCGAGGGCATCGAGATCGCCATGTTCACCACCCGCCGCCCGGACGGCCGTCTCGTATCCCGGCCCATGGCGACGCAGACCCAGGCGCAGGGCAGCGACCTCTGGTTCGTGACCGATATCGAATCGAACAAGCTGGACGAGCTGAGTTTCGATCCCAACGTGAACTTGGCGTACTACCGGGATGGAAGCAGGGAGTGGGTCTCGGTGAGCGGAACAGCCATGATCTCACAGGACCGTCTCGCGATTCACGAGCTCTACCAGCCCGACTGGAAGGCATGGTTCGGCGACGAGGGAGGCCGGCGCGACGGCGGCCCCGACGACCCCAGGCTGGCACTCATCCTGGTGGAAGTGGACTCCGTCACCTACCTGAAGGTGGACAAGCCCAAGCCTCTCGTGCTGTTCGAGGTCGTGAAGGGAATGGTAACGGGTACGCCCCCGAACGTCGGGAAAGAGCGGGAGCTCAGTGGGTCGGAGGTTCAGACGCAGGCAGGTCGGGAATGATGGCAGCGGGGAAGGACGGGAAGGACGGGAAAGACGGGAAAGACGGGAAAGACGGGAAAGACGGGAAAGACGGGAAAGACGGGAAAGACGGGAAAGACGGGAAAGCGTAGGCTAGCCGGAATGTTGTCATCCTGAGCGTAGCGAAGGAGCCGAACCGCTCCTCGACCTTTCGGTCCCTGCGCTCTCAGCAGACGACTCGCTGTTTAGCATTCCCGTCTTTCCCGCCCTTCCCGTCTTTCCCGTCCTACTTCAACCAGTTCACGAAGAACGTGATGATGATCGCGTTCGTGAAGTCGATGAAGAAGGCACCGACCAGCGGCACAATGAGGAACGCGCGGGGTGCTGCCCCGAACCTCGCCACCAGGGCCCGCATGTTCGCCACCGCATTCGCCGTGGTGCCGAGGACGAAGCCGATGAACCCGCTCGCCATCACCGCGGATTCGTAGTCCTTCCCCATCACCCGGAACGACACTGTCAGCGCGAACAGCAGCACCAGGATCACCTGCGCCACCAGGATCACGAACAGCGGCAGCGCCAGGCCGGCCAGCTCCCACAGCTTCAGGCTCATGAGAGCGACAACCAGGAAGATGTTCAGCGCCAAATTGCCCATGAACTCCATGGCGCGCTGGTCGATCCGAAGCCACCGGGTGCCGTCATCCAGATTTCGGAGCACCGAGGCCACCAGCATCGCGCCGATGTACCCCGGCATGGTGATCCCCCGCGATTGGATGTAGGAGCTGACCAGGCTGCCCAGCCCCATCGCCAGGGCCAGCACGGCCATGTTCCGCATTAATGAGCTGTCCTCCCGGTCCACCTCCACCACCAGCGTCTCCGGTGCCGCGTCCAGCTCGGCCCGCACCTCGTCCGCGGCCCGGGCGCTCGGGGCAGTCGGCTTCAGACCGAAGCGGCGGATGAGATAGGTGCCCACCGGACCGCCCACCAACCCGCCGCACACGATTCCGGCCGTCGCCGCAGTGAGCGCCAGCGGCCCCGCGCCTCTCAGTCCCGCCTGCTCGAACACCGGCGCGAAGGCGAGCCCGGTGGCCGGGCCACCCACCAGCGTCACCGAGCCCGCCATGACGCCGAGTAACGGGTTCTCGCCGAACCCAAGCGCGATGGCGATGCCGGTGAAGTTCTGCACGAAGCAGAAGATCGTTGCGAGTACCAGGAAGATCAGCACCTGGATGCCGCCGACCCGGAGCAGTGCCAGGCTCGCGCTCATGCCGATGGAGGTGAAGAAGGCGACGCTCAGAGTGGACTGAAGCGCGGTGTCGAGCTGGACGGCGATACCCCGCTCGCGCAGTAGAATCACCAGCAGCGTGAAGCCGAGCCCACCCACTACGGCCGCCGGGATGTTGAGCCGGTCCAGCCAGCGGACCCGCTTCTTGAGCTGGATGCCGCCGAAGTAGACCAGGGCGGCCAGGCTCAGCGTCTGGAGCAAGTCGAGCTTGATGTCGGTCATCGAGAGAAGGTTCGGGGGAAACTGATTACGGGGTCAGGACGCCACGCGCGATCGATAGGCAGTCGCCCCCTGAGCTGAAGAGGTAAAACGTCTTGCCATCAGGGCTCATGAACTTGGTTGGAATGTCCGCCCGCTCGCCCGAGCCCCAACCGGTGGACCGGCACCCGGTCGTGCTGGTGCCGCCGGGCCAGGTGCCGCCGCTCGAGAACACTGTCTCCCACGGACCCCACGGATTGGAGGACAGCAGCACGGCCAGGCCTCCGTAGAAGCGCATCCCCTCGTCCGGCGTCTCCGGAGTCGGATCCACGATCAGCGAAAGCATGAACTTTCGGAGACCCGGATTCCAGCTCATGCCGGCACGCGGGTTGAACTTGGTGCCCGCCTGAAACAGGATCGGCTTCGCCGCACTGGCCGACGAGCACCACGCGGGAGTGCTCGAAGTGCCGCAGAAGAATCTCCAGTTGGCTCGGCCATTCAGATTGACGCGCGAGCCGCGTATCAGTCCGAACGCGGGGACCAGAGTATACGCGCTGTTGCTCACGCTCCCGGTGGCGCCGGACCCCATCGGCACCACGGCGTACACGTAATCGGCCGGCCCGCCGGCATACCCCTGCCCGTACTGCACGAACGACGCGTACCCGACTTCGGGCAGGGTAAAGTTGGCCCAGATGAAGTCGGGGGTCGCGGTGTTGTAGTTGCCGGAGGACTTGAGCCTCACCCCAGTCCCGCCGGCGTTGATGTTGCGAATCCATTGCCAGAGCCTGCCACCGGCGTGCAGCATTCCTGCGGCCTTCTCGCTGTCCGGCCCCGCGCCCATCGCATCCACTCCGGCCCCGACTCTGGTATCGTCCCAGTTGAGGGGATCGCCAGTCGGCACCGCGGTGAACGACACGCTGTATGCCGAGGCTCCGGAGATTCTCCCGAAGCCCATGCCGATTTTCTGCGGCACGCCGGCCGGACGGCAGTCACCAAACGCGGTGTAAAGATTCCCGTTCGGGGCCCAGGTGGGAGTCCAGGAGTCGCAACCACGGGTGCTCGCGATCTGTTTCATCTGTGACTGCGGGTCCCAGGTGATCGTGGTCGCCACCGCCTGTGCCAGCTCCAGAGGTGTCTCGTCTACCGTGCCGCTGCAGGCCGCCAGGCAAACCGCCGGGCCATACACCAGCACATGCCTCGCTGTCATCTACCCCTCCTCAAGGAGACCAATCCCAGTTTCGCCTTGACACTGCCGGTACTCGGCGTACCCTATGTCCACCGGAAGGCCCGGTCCCGCCGTCTCACGGAACGCAGGGAGAGCGCAGTGGCACACACAAGATGGCTCATCGTCCCCGTACTCGCCTCCGGCTGCATGAATACCGAACCCACCACCGGTCCGCCCCAGGAAGTCGCCGTCACCAGCGTCGCCGCCACTGATCCCACTGTCCCCTTCCGCTGGGGCGTGGCCACCCCCGAAAGCCAGGGGATGTGCGGCAGCACCAAGCGGCTCGGCTGTACCCGGACCCTGCTGAGCATCTGGAACACCATCAGCAACCCGATCCACAACACCAAGAAGTTCCTGGTCATCCGGAACGACAAGATCATCTACGATAAGGGCAGCACACTGGCCTATGCGGTGTACTCCGCCTCCAAGGGGCTCCTGGGAGCGCCCACGCTGGTTCACGCCATGAGCAAGTGCGGCGTCGGTCTCACCGATCCGGCCGGTCACTGGCTGGCGCACGGCGAGGGAGCCAAGTGGGGCACGACCTATCCGTGGAACGCCATCACGGTGGAGCAGCTGGCCACGCACACCAGCGGAGTGTGCGACTATGGTAACACCAGCACCGTCTGCCGCAATGAGTACCCGGGCTGGCAGCTGGCCTACGATCGGGCGGATATCGGTGGAACCAAGTACCTCTACCCCGGCGACGCGTTCACCGTCGCGCGCGCGAAGGCCGAGCAAAACCGGGAGCCTCCCGTTCCGGGCAGCATCTACGAGTACAGCAACGTCGGGCACGGACTGATGAACTATGTGGTGCAGAGGGCCTGCGGCCAGAAGCTCACCGACATCTTTGATCTCTACATCAAGCAGCTGGGTATGGGATCAGCAGTCATCCCGGCGGTGATCTACACCGATGAGGGCCAGGTGTTCAACCAGAGCACCGGAGTCGCCAAGTGGAAGGGGCTGGATGGAGCGGCGGTGCTGCGCCTGGCGGGGCGGCTGGGGATCTGGGAGAACCAGAACGTGGAGCCGGTCAGGTATTGGGACGCGGTCACGAAAATTGCCGGCAACATCCCCGCGGCCGCGGCTGCCGGGTGGGGCGTGGTCTACGAAAACAACTCGGCCAACCGGTGGACCAAGACCTCCGGCCACCGGCGACTCTCGACCGAGATGTTCGGCCATGGTGGCAATTACAGCACCGTCTTCCTCAGCGATCCGCTCAGCAGCACCATCATCGTGCGCCAGGGCGGGAACAACGCCACCAGCGCCTCGTATCTCACCAAGAACGGCTGCGTGGCCGGCTGGACCGGAACCGCACCGACCTGCACCGCGGGCAAGGATTGGAGCAACAACTGGGGCGTGTCCACCAGCGTGCAGGGCTGGCCCGAAGTCGGGCCCCGAACGAAGCTGGTTGACCCACTGCAGGAGGCCTTTTTCTTCCCGCCGCCATTCTGCCGGATGACCGCGGCAGCGGGCGCGGCCGTAGACAAAGCCACCGACGTCTACGACATGGCACCGGATGCCACCACCGTGGACCTCACGGCGTCCATCCAGGTGAACCCCCGGGAAGGCGCCGGCTCTTCGGTGGCGAGCAAGGTCGAGTTCTATAAGGAAAGTGGCGGCGCCCCGGCGGAATACATAGGAGACGGAACGCTGGTGCCCGGGACCAGTCCGGCAGAGTATCAGCTGGCGTATGATGCGGAAGCCCATGGGCCGCCGGACGAGGTGAGGACCTACTTCGCCAATTGCATCGCCCGGTCAACGATAGATCCGACCCGCAAGGTTCCGTCCTACTCCCGGCCGGTGCGGGTGCGACGTTTGGGGGCGGTGGAAACGCCGTAGCAGGTTCCTACCACGGGTGACACCAATGAAAACTCATCGCCTTCTCGTTGTCTTGACCGTCTTCAATGTCCTGGTCCTGGCCGTCTCTTTGAGTCAGACACGAACCGCCCTGGCAGATGGCCCCGCACCGGTACTGCGCGGCCGGGCGCTCGAGATCGTAGACGACCGTGGACGAGTGCGCGCGAGTATCTCGGTCCTGCCGGCGGACCCTGACTTCAAAATGCCAGATGGCACCCGGGGATATCCGGAGACGGTGTTGCTCCGGCTGATCACGGCTGAAGGGCGCCCCAACGTGAAGCTGGGAACGACCCAGGAGGGAGCCGGCCTGCTCGTGGGAGGCTCCGACCCCACATACGTCCAGATTCTGGCCGAAGGCGCTCAGACCACCGTGAGATTGAACGAAAAGGGAGCACAGCGGGTGATCGAGCCCTAGCCGGCTGCTCCACCGCCACGCCACTTCTCCACTCGCACGCTCCGCACGAAGCCGGTGCAGGAATCGGAGTAGAACCTTCCCTTACAGATTAAACACGGTTCGGGCGACGAAGCAGGCTTAACCGGGATATCTCCATGTCATACATGCATGGCCGCATCTATCTGTGGGCGGACGACAGCCACGTGCACCTCTGGTCGGCCGAAGGCTACGACGGCTGGGACCAATCGACCTGGGTCAAGGAGTTTGAGGCACCCAACGATCGGCAATCGGCCGCATTCGGGCGCCCCAGTGGGGTCTCGGTGCGCCAGAAGGTCGCCGACGAATACGTTGCCATGCGCATGGCGGAGCTGGTGGCGACCGGCCAGTTCGCCGCTGTCATGGACCGGGCTCTGGCGAACCACCGGGAGAACCGCGGCTGTCAGGCCCTCGCGCAGCAGGCCTCCTTCCTCCGCTCCGCGCTGGAACAACCCGGTAAGCGGGTCAGCGGGTAGGGGGCAGCGGGGCAGCGGGGCAGCGGGGCAGCGAGGTCTCAGACCCGGCAACTGGCAACTAGCGACTAGCGACTAGCGACTGTCCAGATGTCTTGCTCAACCACGGACATTCGTCATATATGTAGGGACCCCGAGCAACACGTTTCGTCTGGCGGCCTGGTCATGCGCCCAACCCTCCTCGAGTCCGGCAGGAACTTCTTTCAAAGCGCCGAGTGTGCCTTCGGCAGCACGCTGGCCCACCTGGTCGTGGTGTGGTTTGTCGTCAGCCTGAGCTCGGACGGCCGACAGCTGCCGGCTGACGAGCGCGAGGCCCGGGTGTTCTTCCTGCTGCCGCCCGATCGAGTGGACGTGCGCGACCGCCAATCCGAGATCCTCCAGTACGGCAAGCTGGGCGGAGACCTGGAAGATGGGAGGTATCTCCTCAAGCCCGACGGAGGCTGGCTCAGCCTGGGTCCGGCGCATGGAGCCCGGGGGAAGCGGCGGAAGAGCGGGGCCCGGGGCGAGCTCCCGGTGGGCCCGCCCTCGACCTACGTCCCAGACACCGCCTTCAGCGTGCTGGAGGTGGACCAGATCGTGGAGCGGTACGAGACCAGCGCGGCCCCGGTCTATCCCCAGGAGCTCATGGCGATCGGCCTCGAGGGGCTGGTGCAGGCGAGCTACGTGGTGGACACGACCGGACAGGTGGACACCACCACGATCCGGGTGCTGCAGAGCGACGATCCCCGCTTTACCCAGTCGGTGCGGGAGGCGCTGGGGCTGAGCCGGTTCCGGCCGGCCAAGCGGGCTGGGAAGACGGTGCGGCAACTGGTAGAGCAGAAATTCCGCTTCAAGATTGTCCCGCCCGAGGAGTTCGCCAAGCAGGTTAGTTAGTCGACATACCCTTACCCCCTCGTGATCAAACCGTGGCGAAGCGGCTCTAGCTTCTGGAGTGTCCCATTCCCAGGAGACAGAGTGAAGGCAGGCACGCTAGACGCCCCAGCACTGGCCTGCGGGACCAAGCTGGGAGCCGAACCTCGGCGCAGGGTACCCGCCGCTGACTACACCCATGCTCAGGGCCGAAGTTGGTGGTCCATGCTGCTGACCATTGAGGCATTGTTCTGTCTGGCCTACCCCTCACTGTCGACCTACTTCTATGACGTCCTGGGTGAGGATGCGGCCAACGAGCTTGATGACTGAGGCCCACGACTGGACCTGGCGACTGGCGACTGGCGACTGGCGACTGGCGACTGGCGACTGGCGCTGGCGACCCAGAATTGTGACATTGGATGTTTCCATTCGCGACATTTTCGGGTTGCCAGCAGTCGGCCCAATTCAGATATTGGCGCAGGCATTTATCCCTTGTCCGGGGTCCCGACTGGCGACTGACGACCCGGGACTGATCCAGCACGGAGGTAAGCATGCCCAAGACCGCGCAAGCCATACCCAAGGGCTATCATACCGTCACCCCCAGCCTCTTCGTGGCCGGGGCAGCCAAGGCGATCGACTTCTACAAGAAGGCGTTAGGAGCCGAAGAGCGAATGCGGTTTCCGGCCCCGGACGGGACCATCATGCACGCCGAGATCAAGATCGGCGACTCGATCATCATGCTAGGCGATGAGATGCCGGACCAGGGGGGGAAGAGCCCGAAGACCCTCGGCGGTACTCCGGTCGGCTTCTTCGTCTACCGGGAGAACGTAGATGCGGCCTGGAAACAGGCGATCGACGCCGGCGGCAAGGAAGTCATGCCGCTGGAGGATCAGTTCTGGGGCGACCGGGCGGGCTGCTTCGTGGATCCGTTCGGGCACCAGTGGTGGCTGGCCCAGCATATTCGGGAGATGACGCCCGAAGAGCTTACCAAGGCGGGGGAGGCGTTCTTCTCGCAGGCCCAACAGACTGCCTAGAGCTCCCGGGTAGAGCAACCGAAAGAATGGAGCGGACCCTGGTCATCGGGTCCGCTCTTTCGTTAGCTCTCCGCCTCCCACAGCCCGGCATACCTCACCACCCACCCGTCCGGACGCACCCGAAGTACGCCGCGGAACTGCTTCGCGCCGGGAAGGTCGGACTCGTAGTCATACTCGGCCTCGCTCCGGCGACGGTACCGCTGCACCAGCGGAGTGAGCCGGAGCTCGGGCCACTCCAGCCACGCCGACCGCACCTCGGCCGACTGGCCCACCGGAAGCGCGAGACGGCGCAGCGGGAGCAGATTGGTCGCCGGCGTGAAGCTGAGGTCGAGGTCGATGCAGCCCTGGACACTGCGGGGCAGGGCTCATCGTTCAGGGTCCAAGTCCCATCTCCGGCGCGCTGCAGCCGCAGATCGATCGGTTCCCGCCCGCGCCATCCCCACACGTGGCCCTCGGTCGTCACCCAGTCGCCATCGGTGTGAAGGACGTACGTCAGCGCGGTGGGCTCGCCCTCGTGAAAAACCGCCATGCCCGAGAGTACGGTCCCGTCAGGGTCAGGCTGGAGGAAAGCGGCATCGTGACCCGGCAAGTCAAGCCGGCGCCACAGAACCGGGGCTGCGGCGGAGTTCCCCGGGTTCCGGTAGGTTGCCATATCTATTCCCGGTACTAACCGGTAGGTTGAGGAGCCCCCCAAGTAGCTTTCCTGCCAGAGCCGGCCGTCTTCGCCGGACCTAAGGCCCCAAATGATGACCGAGCGTTCCGCCCCCTCCATCGAGGGGCGTCGTATCGTCATTTGTGATTACAACGCGTTGCTGCTGTCGGTGACGGGGCTGTTGCGCATGAGCGGCTACGCCGTGTTCCAGGCCCACGACGGGTGGGCCGCCCAGGAGCTCTGTGTCCTGCTGCCGGACATAGAGCTGCTGGTGCTCAACACCTACGGCACCGGGATCGACGTCGCCGAGCTGTGCCGAACCGTCCGCACCAGCAAGCCGGGGCTACCGGTGCTGCACATCGGCTCGAGTGTACCTGATGGGTTGCCCGCCGATGTGCCGACACTCTCCGAGAACTTTAATGCGGATAGTCTCTTGCTGGCGGTGGGGGCGCTGATCGAGCCGGGATTGATGCGGGGCGGTCCGCTGAGGCTGTCGCCACAGCCCACAGCCGTAAGTTACCCCAATGGGCGGCGCCGGGAAGACACGGGCTCGCGGCCCCCGGTGCCGCGGGTTGCCATTGTCCCGCTACGGCCCGAGCCTGTCAAATTGCCCGAGGAGTAGCGCTACTCGGCGTCCTGCTCCAGCTCCAACCCGGCTGCCCTCGCCTGCGCCCGGAGGAGCTCGATCTCGTCCCCGACGCTGGCATAGGCCTCGGCGATGAGCTCCGACTGCTGCCGGAGTACCTCACGCTGCCGCAGCAGTTGCGACAGCTTTTGAGCCATCTCCTCGCTGGCCTCCATACCTGAGAAGCTGCGTTTCCCCCGGTTGGACGTCAAGATCGGCACGTCTCCATCACATCGTGACTCAGCGCGCCCGACCGCACAAGGGTAAGGAAGGTCGCCTTGTCACCCAGCTTCATTCCGCCGCGACGGCCGGCGTCATTCCTGGATCGGGTGCATTGCCCATGAGACCCCGGTGCTCAAAGGTGTGGCTCGCCACGTCGGCGAGAAGCTTGAGCAGGACCATCACGACGGCGAACGCCGTCTCCGGGGCCAGCGCGGGCAGGAGACTGGCTGCCGCGATGCCGGCCAGCAGCACGACCCCTACGAGCGACATGCGCGCGTAGGGCCAGAAGACCAGGCTGGCGATGTTGAGCCGGTCATACTCCCGGCCCGCCAGGAAGTTTCGTACGAAGGAGACGCCGTGGCTGAGGCAGAGCGCGCCGATTGCCAGCAGGAGACCGGGTCCGGCTGCAGAGAGGGCCCGAGGAATGCTGGTCCCGGCTCCGCCGTCGAGCCGGAGCATTGCCGGCAGCAGCAGCACGAACAGGCCTATGGCCAGCGCGAACGCGCCGAACTTGAAGGCGAAGAAGCCCACGCCGATCACGGTAAAGAAGAAGCGATTGAGCCCGCTTCCCAGATCTATCCACCGGGCCGCCCAGCTCCCCAGCGGCGCGGCGCCGAACACACCGACCACCAGCATGCGCACCACGTTGTACCCTCCGAGGATCACGACCTCGCTCCAGTAGATCAGCAGGGTCTCGTAGTAGCCCCACTCATGCCGCAGCGCCTGGAAGGCCACGAACAGGTTGGCGATGACCAGGGCGGCAAGGCCGGTGCGGCTCACGCGCTGCGCTCGTCCAGCCGGGAGAGGTGAGTGAGGACGCACCGCCACTGTCCCTTCTGCCGCACGAAGACGCAGGAGACCCGCTCGACCTCCCGGAACGGCTGCCCCTGGTACATCCCGCCGGAGACCCCGCGCGCCAGTGTCACCGCGGTATCGCCATAGACCCGCACGGTCAGGTCGTGGGTCTCCATCACATCGTGACTCAGCGCGCCCGACCGAACCAGCTCCAGGAAGGTCGCCTTGTCACCCACCCGTCCGCCCGTTCCAACGATCGTCCAGTCGTCCGTCATGAACTGTCCGATCGCGTCGGCGTCGTTGGCGACCATCGCCTCGTCCCACTCGCGCGCCAGCCTGATCAGCTCGTCCCGAGTGCCGCCGCCCACGCCCGCTCCTTTCACAAGCCGCAAACCTCGGTGACGGTGGTGACAGCCGACCGGGCGCCGGGCTCGCAGTGACTCCACAGCAGGGATAGCGGGAGAACGCCGCCGTAGCGCAAACGCACAACGGGGCGCCAGACCTTACCACCGTCGCCGTCCTCGCCCTCTTCCACCGCCGCACTCTCGAGCTGGTCGAAGGGGAGCTGTCGCACCTCGCGGCCGAGTATGCCCCAGCGCACCAGGCGGAGGGAGCGGCGGGTCAGGTCGAGCTCGACTTTGGTGGTTGGGTTTTGCGCCAGCCACCACAGCCCTCCGGCGCACACCCCGAGCCCCACCACGGCGCTGGCAAGGCGTTCCCACGGTTTCAGCTCGTCGGCGTTCTCGGCCAGACCGAGCGACATCGCAATCGCCAGCGCGCCACCGGCAAAGAGAAAGATTCCCAGCGCCCAGAAGAGGGCCGCCCGGTCCCGGAGGAAGACTCGCCCGCCTTCGCGTGTAATGCGCATTCAGGTAGTCGCTAGTGTCTAGTCGCTGGTCTCTAGTCGCTAGCCTCAAGTCTCTGGCCTCTAATGACTAGTGACTAGCGTCTAGTGACTAGTGACTAGCGACCTTTTGACGTGGGCAACGGGTGCAGGGTCTCCCCAACCGCCAGCATGCGGACGAACTCCTTCAGCCTTCGGGCGCGGGTCTCCGGGCTCCGGGCGTCGTGCAGCCGGTACAGGATGGCGTACCGGTTGGTGCTGTCCAGCTGCTCGAAGAATCGCCGCGCCTTTGGATGCGCGTCCAGCGCCGCCAGAAGATCTTCGGGCGGCCTGATCTCGCTGGGCGACGGGTACGCCGCGGCCCAGCGTCCGTCCCGCTGGGCTGACTCCATTTCCCGGATGCCCGCAGCCGACAGCCGGCCTTCGGCATGGAGACGCTCGACCGACGCCCGGTTGATCTGGGACCACTTGCTTCTCGGCCGCCGCGGCGTGAACCGCTGCCGATACCAGTCCGCATCCACCGACTTGTTTTGGCCGTCGATCCAGCCGTAGCACAGGGCCACTTCCAACGCCTGCGCGTAGGTCACCGACGCCAGCCCGCTGCTCTTCTTGGCGAACTCGAGCCAGATACCGGGGGACTTCTCGTGCTGCCGCTCGAGCCAGGCGGCCCATGCGGCCTGGCTCCGGAAGCGTTTGACAGCGAGGTCAGGCTTCATACTGTTCGTTCCATGAATGTAACCACGGTCCAGCGCCGGACTCTGCGCCTCCTCTTCGTCACCCAGATCATCAGCGGCATCGGTGTGGCGGTCGGCGCGTCGGTGGGAGCACTACTGGCGGCCGACATCGCGGGTGTCGGCGTATCGGGTCTGGCGCAGAGCGCCGCAGTTGTGGGGACTGCTCTCTTTGCCATCCCGGCCACGGCCATCGTGAACCGGCGCGGCCGACGGCCCAGCCTCGCGCTGCTCTACCTGATCGCGGCGGCCGGCGCGATCATTGTCCTGCTCGCGGCGACGCGGGGATCGATTCCTCTCCTCTTCCCGGGGTTCTTTCTGTTCGGCGCCGCCACCGCCGCCAACCTCCAGGCCCGCTACGCCGCGGTGGACCTGGCGCCGCCGGCCCTGAGGGGGCGTCACCTTTCCCTGATCGTGTGGGCCACCACGCTGGGCGCGGTGCTGGGGCCGAGCCTGGCGCCGGTCGCCGGCACCTCGGTGGCCAAATTCGGCATCCCCACGCTGGCGGGCCCCTACTTCTTCTCGGCCTTGCTGTTCATGCTCGCGGTCGTGCTATTACTGGTGTTCCTCAGGCCCGACCCGGCGGTCGTCGCACGGGCCTCGAGCACAGTGCCGGAGAATGTCCCCCGACCGGGCATGGGGACCGCGCTCCGATACGTGCTGTCAGATAAGGCGGCCCGCCTGGGCGTAAGCGCCATGGCGATCGGCAGCGTGGTGATGGTCGGGGTCATGGCGATGACCCCCGTGCACATCCGGAGCGCCGGCCACGATGCGGCGCACACGCTCGGCATTGTGGGAATCGTGCTCAGCTTTCACATCGCCGGGATGTACGCCTTCTCGCCGGTGTTCGGCTGGCTGACCGATCGCCTGGGCCGGAAGCCGGTGATTTTCCTGGGGATCGCGCTACTGCTTTTGGCGTGCGCCCTGGCGGGCACCGCTGGGCACGACACGACTCGCCTCGCGGCGGCACTGATGGCGCTGGGACTCGGCTGGTCGGCGGGAATGGTGGCGGGATCCACCTTGCTGAGCGAATCGGTTCCGGCGGAGCTGCGCGCGTCGGCCCAGGGGCTGTCGGATCTGGTCATGGGACTGGCCGGTGCCACCGCCGGAGCGATCTCAGGCGTGATCATCGCCGGGTGGGGCTATCCCACGCTGACTTTCCTCGCCGCGCTCGCGACGGTGCCGCTGATATTTCTCGCGTCTTTTTCCGTCGCCCGTACTGACGCCGAAGCCGCCACCAGCTGATGGCGGACGGGAAGGACGGGCAGGACGGGAAAGACGGGAAAGGGCCACGAGGAGTGAGGAGCAGAGTTCCTCATCCCGAGAGAGCGAATAGCGACCGAGGGACCTACTCTTCGGAAATCCAGTGTTAGCTGATTAGATCCCTCGCTGCGCTCGGGATGAGGTGGCCTTAGCGTTCCCGTCCTTCCCGGTCCTTCCCGTCCGTCCCGTCCTTCCCGTCCTTCCCGTCTTTCCCGTCCTTCCCCGATCTCGTTCGTCACTGGCTTTGGAAGACCCCCCGAGCGATCGACAGACAGTCCCCGCCGGAGCTGAAGAGATAGAAGGTCCTGCCGTCCTCACTCATGTACTTGGTAGGAATATCGGCCCGCTCGCCGGAGCCCCACTCCGTCGATCCGCACCCAGCCGTGCTGGTGCCTCCGGGCCAGGTTCCTTCGCTGGAGAACACCGTCTGCCAGGGACCCCAGGGCTGGGGCGACACCGAAACCACAAGGCCGCCGTTGAAACGAGTGCCCGGGTTTGGTGTCCCCGCGGCGGGATCGTACACCAGCGAAAGCATGAAGCGCCCGATGCCGGGGTTCCAGCTCATGCCGGCCCGGGGCGTGAAGCTGATCCCCGGTGCATGAAAGACCGGCGTCGCCGCACTCGGCGCGGAGCACCACGCCGGGCTGTTGGCGCTCCCGCAGAAGTACTCCCAGCTGTCCTGCTGCGTCAGATCGCTGCGAGCGCCCCGGAGCAGGGTGAACCCGGACACCAGCTCATAGGCGCTGCTGCTGACGCTGCCGGCGGCAGCCGAGCTCATCGGGATGACGGCATACACGTAGTCGGCGGGACCGCCGGTGTATCCGCGTCCGTACTGCACGAACGAGGCGTAGCCGACCTCGGGTAGGCTCCAGTCCACCCAGGTGAACGCCGGGTTGGGCGAGTCGTAGTTGTCGGAGAACTTCAGTCGCACTCCGGTGCCGGTGGAGCTAATGTTCCGGATCCAGTACCAGAAGCGGGTGCCGTCGTGCAGCATGCCGGCCGCCTTGTGACTCGCCGAATCGTCGCCGACCGCTTCGACACCCGCGCCTGTGGCCGCGTCGTCCCAGTCCTCCGGATCGCCAGTGGGCACCACGGTAAAGGCAACGCTCTCCGCGGTGGGGCCGGAGATCTGGCCGAATCCCATCCCGATCTTCTGGGGCACGCCCTCGGGCCGGCAGTCGCCGATGGCGGTGTAGAGATTGTCGTCCGGGGCCCAGGTCGGGGTCCACGAATCGCATCCGATGGTGCTGGCGACCTGGATCATTGCGGATTGAGGATCCCACTGTATGGTGCCGAGGGCGGCGGCTCCTCGGCTGGGGGCTCCTCCGGCGGTGGCTCCTCCGCCGGCGGCCCCTCCGGCGTCTGGTCTACCGTGTCACTACACCCTGTGCCCAGCAGGAACAGGAGGCCGGCCAGCACCCGGACCGCCCTGGTGAGGTCGCTCACCGATAGGCGGGCAGGCCCGGAGGTACCGTCAGAGTATGCCAAGTCCTCGACTCCTGCTCTCCGCGGCCGCCCTTGCGGTCGGTTGTACCAGCGAGCCCCCGACGTCGTCACCAGAAAATTCCTTTCCTGACAGCGTCCCTGCGACGGACAGCGTACCCGCGATCCCGATGGACGGTTTTCGGTGGGGCTCTGCCACGCCGGAAAGTCAGGGGATGTGTGGGTCCTCGATCCAGCTCGGCTGCACTAAGACTCTGGAGCAGATCTGGACCGCTATCAGTGACCCCAAGCACAATACCAAGCGGTTCACCGTGATCAGGAACGATCAGGTGATCTACGACCGGGGCGAGCCACAGCCATACCCCTCGTACTCTGCGTCCAAGGGCCTCCTCGGCGCGCCCGCGCTGGTGTATGCCATGAGCAAATGCGGAGTCGGCATCAAGGACCGGGTCTCCGGCTGGCTATCGCATGGCAGCGGGACCCGCTGGGCGTCCCAGTATCCCTGGACCGACATCACAGTGGAGAACCTGGCCACGCACACCAGCGGCGTGTGCGATTACGCCAACCCGAGCGCCGCCTGTCAGGATGGAATCCCCGACTGGCAGCGCGCCTACGATGCCGCCGAGCGCGGAGGCGAAGAGCATGCGTATCCCGATGATGCCTTCACTATCGCCCGGCTGCAATCGAGCT
>CAWEMG010000004.1:0-11531 GCA_963810165.1 uncultured Gemmatimonadales bacterium | reverse complement strand
TTGGACCCTCCGCGAGGAGACGATACATGCGAGCCGGTCTGCTTTTGCTCTTGAGCGCCGTTGGGACTGTTCATGCCTCGGCGCAGACCTCTGTGGCGGGGCCACAGCCATCCCTGCTCTGGAGCCGGTCCGAACGGGCCCCGCTCCACGCTACCAGCGCGCTTGCGCCGAGCGACAGCGTTCCCCGCAACATCCAGCCCACGTACTGGAAAGAAGGCGCGCTGATCGGCGGCGTTGCCGGCGGTTTCGCGGGTGCCGTGTTGTCTGCCGCTTTCTGTGAAAACTCTGAGACTGCCGGCAGCTGCGCAGGCACCACGGTGGGGGGCGCTCTCGTCGGTGCGGTGCTGCTGGGCGTGCCAGGCGCGTTGATAGGCGGGCAGTTCCCCAAGGATGGCAGCGCCGATTCTCTTCCCGAATAGACGGCGATAGCCGCTGCCGCGTCCGGGTCGTGCCCGGCGCACTCGCAGCTTGTATGGGCAAGACCAGACTTAATGAAAGCGCTGTGGCAGAAACAGGGTGGCTAACCGCTTTCCCTTTCCCTAAATTCCAGCCTCCTCCCAACAGTGACATCCGTGAGCGGCAACCTCCAGGAGCAACTTCAGCTCGCCCTCGGCAAGACCTACCAGCTCGAGCGGGAGCTGGGCGGCGGAGGCATGTCACGCGTGTTCGTGGCCCAGGAGCGGGCCCTCGGCCGGCGGGTGGTGGTAAAGGTCCTCCTGCCCGAGCTCGCCGCCGGCGTCAACGTCGAGCGGTTCCGCCGCGAAATTCAGCTCGCCGCCCAGCTTCAGCATCCTCACATCGTGCCGCTGCTCTCCGCCGGCGAAGCCGATGGACTTCCCTACTTCGTCATGCCGTTCGTCACCGGTGAATCGCTGAGAACCCGGCTGACCCGCGAGGGCGAATTCCCGATCGCGGACACAGTTCGCATCTTGCGCGACGTGGTGTCGGCGCTCGCCTACGCCCACGGCTTCGGCGTGGTGCACCGCGACATCAAGCCCGACAACGTCCTCCTCTCGCACGGCGTCGCGGTGGTCACCGATTTCGGCGTTGCCAAAGCGGTAAGCGCCTCTTCGGGATCGGTTGGCTCCGGCAGTCTCACCTCCCAGGGCGTGGCACTCGGTACGCCGTCCTACATGGCGCCGGAACAGGCCACCGCCAGTCCCCAGACCGATCACCGCGCGGACATCTACTCCCTGGGCATCATGGCCTACGAGATGCTGACAGGCTCCCCGCCCTTCTTCGGCCGGCCGGCGCAGGCAGTGCTGGCCGCCCACGTGGTGGAGGATCCCGAGCCGGTGGAGCGCCGCCGTCCCGCAGTGCCGCCGATGCTGGCGACGCTGGTGAAGGAATCTCTCTGCAAGCGCCCCGCCGACCGACCCCAGTCGGCCACCCAGATCATGCAGGTGCTCGATGCCATCGTCACACCGAGCGGCGGGACGGCGGCAACGACCGCGGTGCGGATGCCAGCCGCCCCTGCTGCCATGTCTCCCCCCCGGCGGCGCTGGGCGGTGGTTGGCGCACTGGTCTTAGCGCTGCTCCTCGCAGGAGCGGCGCTTCTGGTGCGCCGCAATCGAAGGCCGGACACGTCGGCCGCGGTGGCGACTCAATCACAGCCGGCTGGGCGCGTGAACGAGGCGGCAATAACACCGGTACCGCCGACGCCTGCTCCGCCAGAGACACCGCCGCCGCCCAAACGTGAGCCCCGGAAACCGTCACCACAGAGGGCATTGCCCCGCCCCGCGGCACCGGCGGCAGCGATGATTCCGGCTGATACCAATCTCGGGCCCCGAGCTGACTCGGTGGCCGTCGATTCGTCGCCGGTCGCGGTTACACTGGCCCCACCAGCTCCGCTCCCCCCACCGGCCGAAAGCGCGAGGCCCGCTCCCGCGCCGGTGGTGAACCCACCGCAGCCCAGGCGCCCCCCCGAGCCGGCGCCGGTGGATCCGCGGCAGGCGGTTCGTGGCGTCCTGGCTCAGTACGCCGGAGCGATCCAGGCGCGCAGCCTGGCCGATCTTCGGCGCGTCTATCCCGGCATGACGCCGGTACAGCAGCGGGGATGGGAGCAGTTCTTTCAGCTGGTGCGCGATGTAAAGACCGAGCTTTCGATATCCCAGCTGGAGGTCACCGGCGGCGCGGCGGAGACAAAAGTGGTGGGCACCTACACCTACCTCAATACCAGTACCGGGCAGGTCGAGCACCAGCCGGTGGCGTTCCAGGCCACGTTCAGGCAGGAGGCCGGCATCTGGCGCATGAGCCAGGTGCACTAGCTTAAAAGTTGTACTCCAGGCCGGCGGTCCAGATGACGTCGGGCCGGAGCCCGCCCCGATTAAGCGACCAGCCTCCGTTCCCGATCAGCGTCAGCCCCGGCGCCGCGGCGAGCTTCATCCCCAGCGAGCCGCTCACCAGATCGTCCCGGATATCGGGGATCACCGTGGGAATGATGATGCGGTGGTACGGGCTTTCGATGTGAACCGGGCCAGACAGCTGAAGCGGGCTGTCGCCCACCTGAAGCTGAGAGATCAAATCCACCGCCAGGGTCGCCCAGGGGGCGAGGAGATGATCGAAGCCGAGTGTGGCGAGCACGGCATCGGTCTCGAACTCGCCCCCGCGATAGAGGTAGCCGGCGTTCGCGTGAGGAGAGAAGTTTCCGAACTGGGCCGACATGATCGCCAGGCCGCGCACCGCGAACGCTCCCGAGCCAAGCATGTTGCTCTCGCTCCCGGTGGGAAACCGCACATCGGCCAGCAGGCTGACCGACAGCGGCACTCCTCGGCGCAGGTTCACCTTCAATCGCGCGTCCACGTCTCCCAGACCAGTGCTGGACCCGTCTATCGAGCGGGACGCGGCCAGTATCGGGTCTTCCGGTGTCCCTCCGAAGAAGTGCACTGCCGGTGGCGGCCCGAACGGCGTAATCTGCGCCGTGCTCGTGCCCCGGAGTGACACCGACACCAGCGGAATCGCCACGCCTAGGTCAATCCTGTCGGTCACACCGTATGTCAGCAGGAAGCCGGTGACGGCCAGGCGAACATCCAGCGACAGGTTCAGGTCGATAGTCTCGTTCTCGAGCGTGGGGATGCCGAGGAGAGTGCAGTCACCGCCGGCCACCGAGTCGCAGCCCGGGAAGTCTGAATTCGCGTGGGTGAAGGTGAAACCGAGGTTGGCCAGATCCACTCCCCGCAGTGTCTTGAAGTTCAGACCGGTGTGGGACAGGCCGGCCAGCAGCCGCCCCTTTCCGAGGGTCTGGGCGCGCTCTCCGAAGATCGGGCCGGCGGAGGTGGAGGTGCGGGTGGGCACACCGCCCTCGAAGCTGAAGGTCGAGCCGCCGCTGGTGGAGCTCACCGGCACGTTGGCCACGTTGCTGCCGATGGAGTTGGTCAGGAATGAAATGACGGTGCCGTTGCTGGCGACGGCGGCGGGCACGAAATGATTGCCATGGATTCGGATCGAATCTGGATTGTCGGGGTCGCTGGTGCCGCCCAGAGTGAGCTGGTCTTCCCCGTCGCCGAAGATGAAGAGATCGGACAGCAGTGCCCGGAGGTCCTGGGCCTCGACCGGCCGACTCGCACACATGAGTAAGGCGAACACCAAGAGGTAGCGCATGCGAGCTCCGGCGCGGAAAAGATTGCTGCAAAGCTACCGCGCAATGGGGTTTTGGCGAGAGGAAGCGGAAGCCTGAATCAACGCCGCCCCACCAAGCATGAGCTGGCTGCTGCCTACGGCCGCCGAGTACCCGATCTGATCGCGCCGGGACTCGAGGTCCTCTTCTGCGGCATCAATCCCAGCCTCTATTCAGCGGCCACCGGACATCACTTTGCCCGGCCCGGCAACCGGTTCTGGCCGGCGCTGTACGGCGCCGGCTTCACCGAGCGACTCCTCAAGCCTTGGGAGGAGGCCCTCCTGCTCAAGGGCGGGGTCGGCATCACGAACCTGGTCTCCCGCGCCACGGCCACGGCGGCGGAGCTGACGGATGACGAGCTGCGCGAGGGGCGGCGGAGGCTGGCACGGAGAGTTCGCCGCTATCGCCCACGCTGCGTCGCGGTGGTCGGCATTGGCGCGTACCGGGTGGCCTTCGATCAACCCCGGGCGGGAATTGGCCGGCAACTAGAACTGCTGGAGTCAGCGACCGTCTGGGTGTTGCCCAACCCCAGCGGACTCAACGCCAACCATCAGCTCCCCGATCTGGCAAAGGCGTTCCGGAAGGTTCGGCAGTTTGCCGCCCGGTCAGCTCACCCGGACCGTTGAAGGAATCCCCCAGTACCGCCGCAGCGAGCTAATGATCACCGGCAGACCCCGAAAGACGCAGAACACCACCGCCAGCCAGGCACTTACGCGGAACACCTCCATCAGCGTCGGGACCATGCGAGCCGCAGCGCTCTCCGGCGGCAGGCCGCTGAACGCCTGAGTCAGCGCCAGACCGCAGAAGGTCGTCACCTTGGTCACCGCGTAACCGGTGCGCATCCAGAACGATCCCACGAGAAAACGGCTCAGGGCGGTGCGATGCTGCGCGAAAGGTGCAATCCCCTGAGCCACGCCGATGCTCCGGAACGCGTCGGTGAGGGTGGTGCGCGCGATGATGATGAGCGGGATGGCCACCGGGATCATCCGCAGGTCCGCAAAACAGACCCAGAGGATCAGCTCGTAGGTACGATCTGCGGCGATATCCAGCACGCTGCCAAACAGGCTGGTCTCACCTCGGCTGCGAGCCACGATCCCGTCCACCGTATCGAGCATCAGTCCGAAGAAAAGCAGGCCCACGCCGGCGAGACGAACCCCCGGCGATCCGAAATAGAGGATCAGGACCGTTACCAGCAGGAGCGGAAATCGGGAGAGCGTGATCCAGTTGGCGAACATGAGCACTCCGTTGGCAGATTGATCGGAAGCAGCCTCAACCCTACCCCGGCGCTTATCCCGGGCACAACCCGACCTCACAGCCGCCTGCTGGCGCTCTTGCAGGGCAGGCTCCACATTTGGAACTCCTTATTGCCCACTTCGTTCCTGGAGCCTGAGAATCAGTCTATGCAGAGTCCCACGAGGCGCTCCGCCGCCATTGTCTCGCTTGCCGTCGCCGTTTTGGCCTCGCTCACCATCGCCACGCAGGCTTCCGCCCAGTTCGGCGGACTCAAGAAGAAGCTCAAGCCGGCCGTCGCCCAGGAGACGGCGGCGCCCGCCGACCAGGGTGGGATGATCGTCTTCACCGATGACGTCGTGAACCAGCTCCTCACCGGCCTCAAAGCGGGTCAGGCCGAGCGCGACGCTGCGATGCAGGAAGACACCCCCTATGGGCGCTTCAAGAAAGCCGATGCAGCGCACGAGGCAGCGAAGCCCAAGTGCGAGGCTGCCCAACCTGGCTTCTACCAGCGTGGCGCGGCCAACCCGAAGATGCTGGACAAGTACCAGAGCCTCACCGAGAAGATGGTGGCGGCCCAGGGGAAGGGCGACATGAAGCTGGCGGCCATCTACCAGGACTCGGCAATGGCCATGATCGACCCGAGCTGCGTCGTGAAGGAGCCGGAGCAGCCCAAGGACTATTACGAGTCCGAGCGAGCGGCGGAGGGCCGGGCGGAGGCGAAGGAGATCGAGGCGTCGGGCTTCAGCCGGAACGACCTGGCACTCCTGAAGGAGCGCGCCGTCGCCATCCTCTCGAACTCGACGCCTCCGGGCGGCGCGTCGGCCACCGAGAAGTCTGCCGTCGCCGCCAAGTCGTCGCAGCTGAAACCGCTGCTCGGCATGCGCGAGCCGGAGCCGGAGCAGGCCGCGAAACCGGCTCCCAAGCCGGCGCCGGTTCCCGTCGCCACTCAGCCCTCGCCGGAGATGTCCGCTTATGCCTCCAGCATGAGCGACTGCATGCTCAAGAACATGCAGAGTCACGAAGCGGAGCTCGAGGCATTGGGTAAACGGGCAGAGGCGGCCCAGAAGGCCGGCAATCAGCAGCAACTGATGGCCATCGCCGATACGCTGCAGCGGATCCAGATGGCGGGTTGCCGCTGAGCATGAAGCCTTCACGGCGGATGGGAGTGAGGCTCGCGCTGGCGGTTGGCATCACCGGCGCCGCCGTGGGCGCCGCCGGATTCCGGTCCGAAACAGGATCGAGCCTGGCGGTCCGGGACGGCGCGGGCTGGACCACCTGGTGGCGGAGCAACGTGGCGCCGGCGGACTGGAAGGGGCACGCCCCGCTTGCGCACCGGGTCATCTGGCGTCCCGGTGCGAGCGGCACGGAGTGGGGCGAGCTCCAGCTCCGCGGCTCGAGCGAGGCCTGGCGCACCCGGGTCATCGTGGTGCGGCTCGACCCGCGCAAGGTCGATCTAGCCCTGGTGCCCGCCTTCACACGGAACCAGAGCTGGACCATCGCAAGTGTTGACACCGCAGTAGTTATGGCGATGGACGCAGGCCAGTTCCGCGGGCGGCTGCCGTGGGGCTGGGTGGTGAGTGGAGGCATGGAAGTGCTGGCTCCGGAGTATGCCCCGCTAGCCGGAGCGGTCGTGATAGATGGATCTGGAATTCTGCGGATCGTCGCGCCCGACAGTGTGGCGGGGGAACGCGCCCGTCTAACCGCTCATGAGGCGTTCCAGAGCTACCCCATGTTGCTGATGGACGGCGTAGTTCCTCAGCCGTTGAGGACACCGAGCTCGGGCGTCGACCTCACCCACCGCGACGCGCGGCTGGCGCTCGGCACTCTGCCCGATGGCCGAGTCGTGGTAGCCCTGACGCGTTTCGACGCGCTCGGGCCCGCTCTGGGACGAGTCCCCTTTGGGCTGACCACACCGGAAATGGCCGCGGTGATGGGCTCGCTCGGCTGCCGCCAGGCACTCATGCTGGATGGCGGCATCTCAGGTCAGCTCATGGTCCGGCACGGTGATGGCACCGTGCGGAGCTGGCCCGGTACGCGTAGCGTGCCGCTGGGACTGACCGCCCGCCCCCGCTAGTCACCACCTTCGCCGAACTCATCTCCTCGGTAATCATCGAGCGCGACACCAGCAGGTAACCACCAGGCTTCCATCCGACTGGCAGGATTTCAGCGCCAGCTGACACTGCCGCAGCCGATCTCCGTAGGGCTGGCATCACCCCCTGGAGCTCCGCATGAAACCGGCTTTGCTGCTGGCCGCCTCGGCCACGTGTCTCGGCCTTCACTCACTGGCCGCACAGGCCTCCCCTGCCGCGCTTACTCGCCAGGTCTTCGTGGCGGAGAGCAGCTTCGCGGCCACGATGGCGCGCCGGGATCTCGACGGATTCGCCCGGTTCCTGTCGCCCGAGGCGGTCTTCTTCGGCGACACATCGGCATTCAGGGGTAAGGCGGAAGTGGTGCAGGCGTGGCGGAAGTTCTACGAGGGACCGAAGCCCCCGTTCTCCTGGAAGCCCGGCGTCATCGAGGTGCTCCCCTCCGGCACCCTGGCGCTGAGCAGCGGGCCGGTCTTCGATCCCACCGGCAAGCGGGTCGCATCGTTCAACTCCATCTGGCGGCGGGAGCCAGGCGGGAGCTGGCTGATCATCTTCGACAAGGGGTGCTCGTAGAGGGAGAGGTGAGAAGTAAGAAGTAAGAAGTGAGAGGTGAGCGGTCGTCCCAGGCTCACCTCTTTCATTGTGAGCCGCCACCCTATTGTCATCCTGAGCGAATGCGAAGGATCGCTCCATGCAACGCCTTATCGCCTAACTTCTCACTTCTACCACTTTTACTTCTCACCTCTCACTTCTTACTTCTCACTGTCACTTCTCACCTCTCACTTCTCCACCTCTCACTTCTCACTTCTCACCGCCGTATCTGATACGCCAGCTTCAGGAAGAACCCGTCGTTCACCCGCTCCAGACTCGACCAGTTGAACTCCTGGTCCGTCTCCAGGGAGCTGCCGTATCCCAGGAACACCACCGTGCCCGGAGTCGGCTCGTAGGAGGCGAGCAGATCCACCCGCAGGCCGTTGAAGTCCGTGGCCGGCTGCGGGAGCCCGCCAACGTAGAGCGAGTCGCCCGGTGGTGGGATCCTGGAACGCCGCGCGGCTCTCTGAGCGGTACTCGCCGATGACCCGGAAGAAGAGCGACCGGGTCGGCTGATACTCCAGCTTGAGACGGGGAATCGTGGCGCGGGCGAACTCGCTGCCATCCAGGCGGTCCAGCCGGAACACCGTTGCGCTCGCGGTGACCCGCACCGTAGAGGCGGGTCGCAGGTTCAGGTTGCCGTTCAGGAACCAGCCGGAGCCGGTGGTCCCCTCCTCGAAGATCGCCGCCTTGCCCCGTCTGATAGAGCAGGACCGCCCCGAGCTGCTGCCAGGTCGGCGTGGTTACCCTGGTCTGCCACACGAGGCCGGAGAACTTCTCCTCGGCCTGATACGCTGGTCCGGTGGCGCTCCCGACGGTGTAGTCGGCAAAGCTGCTGTCCTGGAAGTGCACGAAGTTTCGGTCCAGGTGGCCGTTCAGCTCCCACCCGCCGCGCAGCTGGAAGGTGGCGTCCAACTGGTCGCGTCCCTCGAGCCCCGGCTCGAACCCGAAATCCTGGTACAACCAGGTCCGTTCCGGGACCGAAGAAGACGGTGAGGTTTTCCAGCAGTGCGCCCCGGCTGCCGTAATGAGTCAAACGGTTGAAGGCCTGTCCGAAGACCACATTGCTTCGGAGCCGGTTCACGAATCCAGCCTGGGCGTCGAACCCTTCGCCCTGCCCCTTCAGCAGGTAGTTGAACCCCCAGGTTCGGCCGGTCCGGTCGAACTCCGCCTGCCAGATGGGCGCATCCCGGCTTCCGGCCGCGTCGCTGGTCCAGGAGCGGCCGTACTGGAACTGGGTGTAGTAGAGACTCCAGACGTAGCGGAAGTCGGCAGCGAGTACCCGATTGTACGCGCCGGTGGCATCGCGGTTGGTGAAGGTGACACCGGCGATGGAGTTGGTGCCGAAGTCTCGCCGGAGCCGGGTGATGTTGAACCAGGCGTCGCCGGCCTCGGTATCGTCCACCGCCGTCAGGTGCGCGACGCCCAGCTGGCCGAATTTGCCGGTGAGCTTGGCGCCGGCCTTGGGATCCACGATCCGGCGGGTGTACACCAGCGTCTGAGGAGAGCCGAACAGCTCGATCCCCTCCAGGAAGAACGGCCGCTTCTCAGGGAAGAAGAGGGCGAAGCGCTCGTTCACCGTCACCTGCCCTTCGTCGCTCTCTACCTGGCTGAAGTCCGGGTTCAGGGTGGCGTCGAGCGCGAAGCTGCTGAAGCCAAGGCGGAAGTTGAGTCCGGCGTCCGGATTCACGTCGTCCCGCACGAACTCCCCGCTGCGTCACATCTCGGCTGCCGTCGGCGGTGGCCGTCACGAACGGCTGGGCCTCGACGGTCATGCCGTGTCTCAGATCGTGCAGCCCGCCCAGCGCACCCTCCTGCCCAAGAAAGCTGGCGCTGGCGCGGCGCACGTCGGTCCAGGTGTTGGTGTAGCCGCTGCGCTGGACCATGCGGGTGGCGTTGAAGCCCCAGGTTTGCGGACCGCTGCCGCGGTAGCGGAGGTTGCGGAACGGAATCCGGATCTCGACCTCGTACCCTCGATCGGTGATCCGGCCCTTGGAGTCCCAGGTGTAGTCCGGGTTCACGTCGGTGCTGCCGGGAATGAGGCTGCTGACCTGCCCCGCGCCCTCGCTACGTACGCCATCCGACTGCACGCCGAGCGGGTTCACGGCGAAGAAGAAGGCGCGGCGCCGGTCGTGAAAGGTGTCGAGATCGAGCACCACGTAGTCATCGTTGTCGATGTTGTCCCGGTCAGCCACCGTCGCGCGGATCGAGGCGGGGTTGCGGTCATGGGCGATGATGCCGAAGTAGATTGCATCCGGCGCGTACCAGACCAGCACTTCGGTCTCGTCCTCCGCGGGCCGGCCGTCCACCGGCTGGTACTGCCAGAATCCGGTGAGCCGAGTCGCTCGGGACCAGACCGGCTCCTCGAGCTTCCCATCGATCTGGACTCGGCTTTCCATGCGCGGAATCTCCGCCGTGGGCGAGCCCTTGCCCTGGACGATGAGGCGGGGCCGGAGCCTTCCGCCTGAAGCAGCAAGAGAAGCGCGAGCACGGTTCGCTGGGTTGATGTGGAGGCCGGCCGGGGAGGCCGCAGGAAATAGTGTCAGGGAAATCTACGGAAAGGCAGCAGAGCGGGTTTCCCGGTTTCGCGCTCCCGGCCGTAAAGAGTGCAATCGGGATGCCGATCAACAGGACATGGGCCGCGATGGTGAGATCACCCATACCGGATCCTTTGATCCCGGGCCCTGCAGCCGACAGCGGCACGACAAGGTAGTTCATGATCCCGTACAGCAGCAGTCCGTACGCGGCGCCGGACCGGATCGGCCGCTGCCACAGGAGCTGCCAGCTCGCGCCACCAGGTAGTACACCAGCGAGATCGACAGCGCGATCAGTAGTGCAGCGCGAGCCCGAGCGCCGCGGTTGCTCCCCGCCCTCGAAGCTGGCCGGCCCAGCAACCCCGCGGCGACCGACTGGAATATCCGCTTCGCGGACACGCCCCTCTTCAGCGCCCAGAACCCGCAGGCATAGACGATGTCGAGCGTCCCGGCCGCCAGTACCGCCAGCCAGCGTGAGGACCAGAGGGTGACGTCGCATGAAGTATCCTGGGCCGCCGTTCTCCACAGCTTGCTGGTAGTTTCCTGTCACAGCACGTCATCCGGGAGGGCGGCGAGTAAACACAATCTCGTGAGCGCGAGACGGCCCTGGCTCACCCCTGTGCCATGATGAATCAGTTCATCGGTCTTGTCATAGCCATAGTGGTGGCCGCCGGGTGTCGCACCGGACGGAACTATGCCACTCCCGAGGGTCCCCGCTACGGCGGCTCGCCCCCGGGGAGCGGCACTGCTCAGCGCGCCGCGCCCGACACGCTGTGGGTGGCCTCGTTCAACATCGAGTTCTCCCAGCAGGTGGACAGCGCCCTCGCATTGCTCCAATCAGACTCCGCGCTCCGGCGGGCCGACGTGCTGCTGCTCCAGGAGATGACGGCCGACGCCACCCGCCGCATTGCCGACGCGCTTGGCATGTGGTACGTGTACTATCCGGCCATCTTTCACTTTCGCACCGACCAGGACATGGGGAATGCGGTGCTCTCCCACTTGGCCTATCGTGGATGACCGCAAGCTGGTGCTGCCGCACCTCTCGCGCTTCGTGCGAACCCAGCGCACCGCCACCGCAGCGACGATTCGGATCGGGGAGAAGTTGGTGCAACTCTACTCGACCCACCTCGGCACCATGGGCGACCTCGCTCCTGCGGACCGGCGCGACCAGCTCGGCGCCATCCTGACCGACGCCAAGCGCTATTCCCTCGTCGTCATCGGTGGCGACATGAACGACGCTGGAGTGGGACCAGCTGGCCCGGGACAGCGGTTACGCCTGGCCCACACAACACGGACCGGCCACCACACGACTAGGCCGGCTGGATCACATCTTCTTCAAGGGTCTCGGTACTCCAGCGCGGAAGACATCCGGCACCGTCCTCGACGTGCACGGCGCGAGTGATCATCTTGCCGTGTGGGCTGTGGGGCTCGTTCGAGTGAGTCGTCGGCGGTCGCATATCCAGGTGCCCG
>CAWEMG010000003.1:0-25264 GCA_963810165.1 uncultured Gemmatimonadales bacterium | reverse complement strand
CACGTGGGATTTTGGACGACTGAGACCGAGTAACCTTCCTTCCGCAGTAATCGGTAGACCCCTTCCCAACCAGAGCCGTCCGCCCAGGCGCCGTGGACCAGCACGACGTTCAGGGCATCGGAGCCGGAGGTTGCAGGCATGATGATCTCCTTTCCGGACCACTCACTGAAGAGTCAAAAGTCAGACTTCAACCGCTCCCCGATCCGGGCTCGGCGCCTTCTCTTTGAAGAACGCGAGCAGGTCGGCGTTGATCGTGTCGGCGTTGGTCGTGGGCATGCCGTGGGAAAGCCCTTGTAGGTCTTGAGCCTGCCGTTCTTGAGCAGCCTGGCCGACAGCGGCGCTGAATCGGCATAGGGGACGATCTGGTTGTCGTCGCCGTGCATCACCAGGACCGGCACCGTGATCTTCTTCAGATCCTCGGTGAAGTCGGTCTGCGAGAAGGCGACGACGCCGTCGTAATGCGCCTTTGCGCCGCCCATCATCGCCTGGCGCCACCAGTTCAGGATCACTCCCTGCGACGCCTTCGCGCCGGGCCGGTTGTAGCCATAGAAAGGTGCCCCGGCGAACTCGTAGTAGAACTGCGGCCGGTTCGCCGCGAGCTGCGCCTGAAGTCCATCGAATACTTCCTTGGGGAGTCCGCCCGGATTGGCGGCGGTCTTGACCATGATCGGCGGCACCGCGCTGATGATCACCGCCTTGGCCACCCGGTTCTCCC
The DNA here is from genome assembly GCA_963810165.1 of uncultured Gemmatimonadales bacterium. GTDB lineage: Bacteria > Gemmatimonadota > Gemmatimonadetes > Gemmatimonadales > GWC2-71-9 > CAVVWJ01. The sequence goes on along the minus strand of CAWEMG010000003.1, from coordinate 24,549 downwards.
CGTGGCGCGCGATGTAGTGCACTACCTCGCCCCCACCGGTCGAGTGCCCCACATGCACGGCGTTATGGAGGTCGAGATGCTCGGTGAGCGCCGCCAGGTCGTCGGCGTAATGATCCATGTCATGGCCCCCGCTGACCTGGCGGAGCGGCCATGGCCGCGCCGGTCGTGCGCGATCACACGGTAGCCCTGGTTCACGAAGAACAGCATCTGCGTGTCCCAGTCGTCGGCCGACAGCGGCCAGCCGTGGCTGAATACGATTGGCTGTCCCCGTCCCCAGTCCTTGTAGTAGATCTCGGTGCCGTCTCGGGTAGTGATGGTAGGCATGCAGCCTCCTGGCCTCAGGGTGTGGAATGCAAACTGCTGAGGAAGAAGCCAGTAAAATGCGTCGAATCCCGGGCGGCGTTAGACCGGTGACCGTCTTGTGACAATCACGCGGATGGGTGTTCTACCGCCTTACCGCCCTACCGGGCCATCACGAACGCACAGACGTCTCAGGCAGACCGCGCTCGATACGACGATCGGGAATCAGCCACACGAGAGCGACCAGCAGGTACAGCATATAGGCGATGGCGGGATGTACGAAGGCACCTCCGATCGCCATGACGCACAGCAAGGGCGAAAGCTTTCCTTTGAGGTCGCGGCCCAGTGCCAGGGCCAGGACCGACTCCGGCCCCTCCGAGCGCAGAATCTGCCGCTGCAAAATCAAGTAAGCGATGCCGGCCATGAGGAGCACCACGCCGTAGAGGGCGGCGGGGGTCGAGACGAAGGGATGCTCGCCCATCCACGCCGTCACAAACGGCACCAGCGACAGCCAGAAGAGCAGGTGCAGGTTCGCCCAGAGAATGGCCCCCGTCACTCGGTGGGTGCAGGCCAGCATGTGGTGATGGTTGTTCCAGTAGATGCCGAGGAAGACGAAGCTGAGTACGTAGCTGAGCAGGACCGGCAGCAGAGGGCGCAGCGCGGCGATGTCGGTCTCCTGAGGTGCGTGCAGCTCGAGTACCATGATGGTGATGATGATTGCCAGCACCCCATCGCTGAACGCCTCCAGCCGACCCTTGCCCATCGTTGTCCTCTCCCGATTTCGAATCCGCCTGACTAGCGATAGACTGCGGAGCCGGCATCAGGCGCTCTTCCCTGCAGAGCCTGACTTCGCCTTTCTGGGCTTTCCCAACATATCATGCAGCCGTGGCCATAGTTAGCAGGAGTGGATCGTGGATGTAGGGGCGAGCGACACGGCAGAGCGTAGCATCCCGTACCGACAGTCGGTCGATGACGTCGTGGCGGCGCTCCGGACGGATGCGCGGCGTGGCTTGACCGAAGACGACGCGCGCAGGCGACTGGAGCAGTACGGGCGCAACGAGCTCGCGGCCGAGCAGCCCGTCCCTGCGTGGCGCCGGTTCCTGGCGCAGTTCCAGGATGTGCTCGTCATCCTGCTGCTCATCGCGACAGCGATCTCGGCCGGGCTGTGGTTCTACGAGCGTGATGCCGCGCTGCCCTACGAGGCCATCGCGATCCTGGCGGTTCGTTCTGCTCAACGCGACCCTGGGGTACGTCCAGGAGTCGCGGGCTGCTGCGGCGGTGGAGGCGCTCCGCGCAATGTCCGCGGCGGGCGCCACAATCATCCGCGATGGTGAGCGACGCGGTGTCCCTGCCGCCGAGATCGTCCCCGGCGACGTCATCCTCATCGAGGAGGGCGATACCATTCCGGCGGATGGGCGGCTCATCGAATCGACCGCCCTGCAGGCGGCCGAGGCCGCATTGACCGGTGAGAGCCTCCCGGTGACCAAGGACACCGCCAGGATCGACGACGTCGTTGCGCTCGGCGACCGCCACAACATGGTCTTCAGCGGGACGGCGGCCACGTACGGGCACGGCAGGGCCATCGTAACGGCCACCGGAATGGACACCGAGATGGGCGGTATTGCCGGCCTCCTAGAAAAGACGGCCGACAGAGCGACCCCTCTCCAGGAAGAGCTGGACCGCACCGGCAAGCTCCTCGGCGCCATGGTCGTGGTCATCGCCGTCGTGATGATCGTGACGATCCTCCTCGTCGAGGAAGTGCGCGGCGCCTCGGCCATCCTCGATGTCCTGATTCTCGGCGTCGCGCTCGCCGTTGCGGCGGTGCCGGAGGGGCTGCCGGCCGTCGTCACGGCGGTGCTCTCGATCGGCGTGCAACGCATGGCCCGCCGCAACGCGATCGTGCGCCACCTCGCGGCGGTCGAGACACTCGGGTCGGCCAGCGTGATCGCGTCCGACAAGACCGGCACGCTGACGAAGAACGAGATGACCGTGCGCCTGGTCGTGACCGCGAGCGGCCGCTTCACGTTCGAAGGCTCGGGCTACGCCCCGACCGGCGAGGTGCGGCAAGAAGGCGGAGGACCGATCGATGGCGGGCTCCGCGTCGAGCTCGAGCGCGCCCTGGCGGCCGCCGATCGGGCGAACAACGCGGATCTCCAGGAACACGATGGTCGGTGGACGGTGCAGGGCGACCCCACCGAGGGCGCGTTGCTCGTCGCGGCTCGAAAGGCGGGGCTTCAGTCGGAGGCGCTCGACGAGCACTTGCCTCGCGTGGGCGAGGTGCCGTTCTCTTCCGAGCGCAAGCTGATGAGCACCATCCACCGCGACACGGAGCAACAGCACCGCGGGATCGTCTTCACCAAGGGCGCGCCCGACGTGCTCCTCACCCGGTGCAACTTCGAGGTGGTCGGCGAAGACCGGCAGCCGCTGACGCCCGCCAGGCGCGCCGAGATTCTGCAGATCAACGAGACGCTCGCGGGGGAAGCGTTGCGTACGCTGGGCGTCGCCGAGTCGCTGGCTGCCGGACGGCGCCCTGTCGCGTGATGGCGCCACCAGTTCCGATGCCGATCTCGAGCAGGACCTCGCATTCGCCGGGCTGATCGGCATGATTGACCCACCGCGGGGCGAGGCGAAGGAGGCCGTGGCCCGTGCCAAAGGCGCCGGCATCCGCCCGCTGATGATTACCGGCGACCATCCGCGCACGGCCGCGGTGATCGCCCAGGAGCTCGGAATCGCCGAGGACGGCCGCGCCATCACCGGCGGGGAGCTGGAGAAGTTGCCGGTGGAGGCGCGGGCGCACACGGTGGCCGAGGTGTCGGTCTACGCGCGCGTCAACCCCGAACACAAGCTGCGCATCGTCGACGCCCTGCAACGCACGGGAGCGGTGGTGGCGATGACCGGCGATGGCGTGAATGACGCGCCGGCGCTGAAGAAGGCCGACATCGGCGTTGCCATGGGCATCACGGGGACGGACGTGGCGAAGCAGGCCGCCGACATGGTGCTGGCCGACGACAACTTCGCCTCGATCGTGGCCGCCGTGGAGGAGGGCCGCGCGATCTTCGCCAACATCCGCAAGTTCCTCCGCTACCTGCTCTCGTCGAATATCGGCGAGGTGCTGACGATGTTCTTTGGCGTGCTGTTCGCAGAACGCATGGGTCTGCACGGGGAAGGCGGCGCAGTCGTGCTGCCGCTGCTGGCCACGCAGCTGCTGTGGATCAACCTGGTCACCGACGGCCCACCCGCGCTCGCGCTTGGCGTCGACCCGGCGGACGAGGGCCTCATGCACCAGCCGCCGCGCCCGGTCGGGGAACGCGCCGTCACGCCCCGCATGTGGCGCGGCATCGTTTTCGTCGGCGTGATCATGGCAGCCGGCACGCTCCTCGTGCTCGACGCGTCCATGCCTGGCGGGTTCGTCGAGGGGTCGGGTGACCTGCGCTACGGACAGACGATGGCGTTCACGACGTTGATGCTCTTCCAGATCTTCAATGTTGTCAACGCGCGATCGGACGAGCGAAGTGCCTTCGCGCGTTTGTTCACTAACTACTGGCTGTGGGTGGCGGTTGGATTGTCGCTCGCCCTCCAGGTGGTCGTGGTGTACGTCCCATTTCTCCAGCGCGCGTTCGGCACCGTCGGATTGAGCGGCAGGGACTGGCTCTTCTGTGCCGCGGTCGCCAGCTCGGTATTATGGCTCACCGAGCTCCGGAAGGTGTTGGCGCAGGCCCGGCGCTAAGCGTGGTACGACTTCTCATTCATTGACCGGCACCAGCACCGGAGCGCCCTTGTTCTTCAATAGCAGTACCAGGAGCTTGGCGGGTTTGGTAGTGCTCGCGCTTCGGCCAACCACATGGACATCGTTCGGGCCTTCATAGAACGTCTCTCCCGCTGTCACCGTCACCAGCTTTCCTCCTTTCAACTGCATCACGGCCGATCCCTCCAACACGTAGACGAACGCATGGGCGTTGTGCCGGTGAATGGGGTCTGCACCGCCAGGCGGATACACCACGGTGATCATCAGAGCTTCTTTCCCCGGTAGGTCCGCCAGCTCTTTCGTCATAAGCTCCGTGACCGCATTCTGCTGCGCCGTCAGCCGGCCGGCGGCGCAGAGCAGGACGGTCACCAGCCCTGCCATGGGGATATTCGGGATTCGCATGTTGCGCTCCTCAGGCCCGTCCCGCCGGTACGGGTGGGACCGCGGATTGACTAAGCCAGTCTTCGAAACGGATCTCGCCGAGCCTGGCGTCGGCCCCCGGCACCAGCATGCGCTCGGCCATTTCCGCGCCGAAGTAGCGGGCATGCGGGTCGGCGACCACTTCACGGGGGTCGTGGCGCGCGCTGAGCCCCAGTCTGATGCACTCGTCGAAGCGAAACTGTTGCGGCCCCCCCACTTCGAGCATGCCGTTCAGCGGCGCTCCCACGGCGACCCTGCACACCGCACGCGCGACATCCTCAGCCGCTATCGGCTGGAACAGCACGGGAGGGATGCGCACCATGTTCCCGTCGGTCGCCTCGTCCGCGATGCGCTTGACGAACTCGAAGAATTGCGTCGACCGGACGATCGAGTAAGGGGTCGGCGAGTTTCTGATCAGCTTCTCCTGGGCGACCTTGGCACGCAGGTAGCCGCTCTCCGGTACTCGGTCGCAGCCCACGACCGACAACGCGACATGATGACCCACACCCGCCGCGGCTTCGGCGGTCAGCAGATTGCCGGTCGAGGTCTCGAAGAACCTCAGCACCTCCGCGTCTTCGAACGAGGGCGAGTTCGACACGTCGATGACGACGACCGCCCCGGTGAGGACTTGGGCCAGTCCCTCCCCGGTGAGGGTGTTGACGCCCGTGTCCGGAGACGCCGGCACCGCCTCGTGGCCCTGCTCACGAAGGCGGGTGACGACCTTCGACCCGATGAGCCCGCTTCCGCCGATGATCACGATTTTCATGGTAAATCCTTTCAACGAGTTCAGAACAAGGAACTCTTCGCCGCTGTCTGGACCCTGGGGAAGTGGCGGATCATGAAGACCAGATACACCAGCCAGAGTGCGAACCAGGTAGACCCGACGGCAAGTAGTCCAAGCGAAAAGAGGACCAGGCTCGGAGCGAGGAACAGCAGAGTGTAACCGAGCAGCCAGAAGCGATCGGCTCGCCGGGAGTTCCGGGCCCGCTCGGCATCATCGATCCGGCTGCCAAGCGAGGCGGAGTAGTAGTACAAGGATGCGAACACGAATGAGAATGTCGCCACGCCCATCACGACTAACGTGGCTTGAAACAGAAAGGCGTTGACCTCGCCGCTCGCGAACCTCGGATACAGGAAGAACAGCATGAACGTGAAGATCGCGATGCTGGTCGCGGCGAGCGAATAGGAGCGAGTGACGTTGGATGTCGCAAGTTCCTCTCCCATGAATGCCTCCTGGGCCGAGTTCTCCACCGATCGCAACGCACTTGGCCGCGTAACGTCTCCGAACGAGACTCTACGGGACGAGCCGGGCGTCGGCAGCGGCGTACCGGGCGGCCCAGTCGAGCGCGTAGTCCGCGACTTCCTCCCACCCGGCCTGGGCGGGCATCAGGTGCGCCCGGCCCGGGAACTCCTTGACCTCGGTGACCGTCGCCGACTTGTAGTGCCCGGCGTTGGAACGCTGCACCGACGGCGGCATGAGGTGGTCCTCGGCGCCGGAGATGAAGAGCAGCGGGGCGCGGGCGTCGTTGTGGTAGTTGACGTAGACGTCCTGCGGCCCGGGGATGAAGTTGGCGAGCACGCCGCCCCAGACGATCGCGCCCGACGCCGGCACGTGGTAGCGCTCGTAGAGCGCCTGCGACTCCGCCTCGCTGAAGGTGTTGGTGAAGGCGTAGTGCCACTGCTTGAAGGTGAGCCCCACCGCCTTGTGGCGGTTGGCCGGGTTCTTCAGCACGGGGAACACCGACCGGAGCTGCGAGAGGGGCGACACGAGGACGCCCTCAGTCGGCGCCGAGTTGATGGTCACGCCCACCGCGCCAAGCCCGCGGTCGAGCAGGACCTGCACGAATGCGCCCCCGGCGGAGTGGCCCAGCAGGATCGGCGGCGCATCGAGCCCGCGCACAACCTGCTCGAGGCGGTCGACGATCTGCGGCACGGTCAGCCGCTCGATGGGGGATGGGTCGCGGTTCAGCGCCTCAACCTCCACCTCGAACCCCGGGTACGCGGGCGCGAGGACGCGGTACCCCTTGGCCTCGTAGTAAGGGATCCAGCGCTCCCAGCTGCGGGGCGTCACCCAAAAACCATGGATGAGGACGATCGTATCAGGCGTGGGCATGGGGCACTCTCCGGTCAGTGATGGGCACTGGGCAAGCCTGGTTACTCCTCGAACGGGGCGTTCATCAGGAAATCCACGGTAGACGGCCGACTGTAGCCTGGAACGAAACGCTCCCCGAAGTCCCCCGCGAAATTGTCGTAGGTGGTCTCCGGCTTGGTTTTGGCAATGCGGCAGACCGAATCGGCAAAGCGCCGCTTCATCTCTAGCCGGGGAAAGGCCGCCAGGACGCGCTTCATCTCGTCCGGCGGGATCCGGTCGTACTGGAATCCGAATTCGACGCCGATCCCGGCCGTGCAGAGCGCCACTTCAGCCTCTTTATTCAGGCCGATCGAGGGTGTGGAATTCAAAGCGACGCTGTCCCAGATCAACTGCACGCGGCGATCGTCGAGACCCTGCTCCCGCGCAAACGCCCGCGCTGCGTCGGCTCCTTCAATCTCGAAGCGCTTTGGACCCGTGAAGCTGCTCGTGAGCCCGAGGTCGTGGAGCAGCGTCCCGACGGCGACGACTTCCGCATCGTGAGGCAAGCCCTGCAGCTGTCCCAGCCGAACCGCGAAGAGCCAGGATCGGACAGCATGGTTGAAGAGGTACGGTTCGGAATGGGTGCGGGCATAATCGATTGCGCGAGTGACGAGCGGCGTGTCGGCCACCGTGATGCCACCCAGTACTCGGGTCTTGCCGCTCATGAGGGTCGGTTCGGCGGTCAGCGACATGGTCAGCTCTCGGTAAAGTCATTCGTGATGGTGTTGCTCGTGGATGGTAGTACAAAAACGACCGCCGAGCTGATTGTTATGCAGCTCGGCGATCTTGGGCTTCGCGGCACCGCCACGACGGCAGCGCAGAGGGCGAGGACCCGTGGCTTTGCGACCCCGGCTTTCGCCGGGTGTGCCTATGTAGGTGCGACCGCGACCACGCTAGGGTTCGGGACAGCGCGTGTCAAGATAGGTCACAGACTAGTTACGAATGACATGACCGCCGGAGCGGCGATTTCCAGACCTAGAACCTGAGCGAGCCACGGAACGCCCGGGCAGCATAGTAAGACTCCGCACCGTTGTGATACACGAAGACAGTGTCGTAGCGGCGATCACAAAAGAGGGCGCCGCCGAGCTTTCTGATATCAGAAGGAGTCGTCACCCAGCTCGACGTCTTGGTATCGAACTCTCCCAGTTTCTGCAGCTCTCGATACTCTTCCTCCGTCAAGAGCTCGATGCCCATGGCCGCCGCCATATCGGTGGCGCTGTCCTTTGGCTTGTGTTCCTTCCTTGCCTCTAGCGCTTCACGGTCGTAACACACGCTCCTGCGGCCTTTAGGACTCTCCGCTGCACAATCATAAAAAATGTATTCGCCCGTCCTCTTATCTTGACCGACGACATCCGGTTCGCCGCCGGTTCTTTCCATTTCATTGAGTGACCACAGCTTGTCAGCGTCAGCTTCCAGCTTTGCTTCTACCTTGGACCATTCAACACCTTTATGCCGGTTCATATTCCTTTCAAAGCGGGCTTGCAACGCTCTGAGGAGTACTTCACCTTGTTCCGGATGACAACTTTGTTTTTGACGTTTTCGTCTTCATACAGAGTTGCTCCTAGTCGAGCAGTCGCCGAAGCTGCGGTGTCACGGGATCTCGTGCGGGTCCCTGAAGGTTAACCGCCGATCGCGAACGGTCTACTAAGTTGCGTCATGCGGATCGCCACCTGGAACGTGAACTCGCTCAAGGCGCGCCTGGAGAAGGTCTCCTGGTGGCTGGAGCGGGCCCGGCCCGACGTGCTGCTGATGCAGGAGACCAAGCTGGCGGACTCCGCCGCGCCGGTCGCCGAGTTCCGCGACGCCGGCTACGAGCTGGCTCACCATGGAGAGGGGCAGTGGAACGGGGTCGCCATCGCCAGCCGCGCCGGAATCGCCGACGTGGTGACCAACTTCGGCGAACCGCTCCGCCCGGCGCGGACGCCCGATGTGGGAGACGACGAGCCGCTGGCGGAGGCCCGGATGATGGCCGCGACCTGCGGCGGCGTGCGCGTCGTGTCGGTCTACGCTCCCAATGGCAGGTCCGTCGGCTCGACGTTCTACGAGGCCAAACTCGCATGGTTCGAGCGGCTCGCCCGCTGGCTCGAGCAGGCGGCCGATCCTGGCGGAGCCGCTCGTGCTCGGCGGCGATTTCAATCTCGCTCCGGAGGACGCGGACGTATGGGATCCGGAGGCCTGCCATGGCGGGACCCACGTCTCACCGCGAGAACGCGACGCCTTCTTCCGGCTGTGTCGCTGGGGTCTGGTGGACGCCTACCGTCTCCATCACCCCGAGACGGGGCGCTACACCTGGTGGGATTATCGCGCGGGGAACTTCCACAAGAACTTCGGCATGCGCATCGATCACATGCTGGCCACCCGCCCGGTATCTGAGCGCACCGTGTGGGCCGAGATCGATCGCGAGGCCCGGAAAGGGAAGCCGATCCCGTCGGACCACGCGCCGCTGGTGATCGACCTCGATCAGCCGGGCCACGCTTTCGACGCCGGTTGGGAGGCGGCTCTGGGGCGGATCGCCGCCCGGACCGCCAGTCTAGGCTGACGATCTGCGCCTCTCGCGCGGTTCCCGGTCAGGTGGTTGATTACAGAGACCATGCTCCAATGGCTCAAGCGTCTCTCATCGCCCGCAATACGCCCTGAGCACTCCGAGCAGGCGAGTGTTCGACAGTACCGCCTGACCCGTAAGCTCGGCGAAGGCGGCATGGGTGTTGTGTTCGAGGCCCGGGACGACCGGCTCGACCGCCTGGTTGCCATCAAGCGCCTCCGCCCCATGGACAGCCATCCTTCCCTGAAGGAACGACTGCTTCGGGAGGCGCGGGTCGCCGCAAAGATCAGTCATCCGAATATCTGCCAGGTCTACGAGCTCGCCGAAGAGAACGGTGAGCTGTTCGTGGTCATGGAGCTGTTGGAGGGCGAGACGCTGGCCGCCCGAATCGAGCGTGGCACTGTCCCCCTGGCCGAGGCGCTGCAGACAGCCCTGGGAGTGGTTGGCGCACTCGAGGCGCTGCACTCCAGCGGCATCATCCATCGCGATCTCAAGCCGACGAACATCTTTCTCACTCCCCATGGCGTGAAGCTGCTCGATTTCGGGCTGGCTCGGCCGCACCTGGCTGGAGACCAGGTAGCACTCACTCAGCCCGGCACGATCGTGGGAACTCCACGCTATATGGCTCCCGAGATGTTCGGCGAGGATCCGGTCGGTCCTTCGGCGGACCTGTTTGCCCTGGGGGCCATCCTGTTTGAGATGCTCACCGGAAGGCCCGCGTTCAACGGCCGTTCGCTGGTCGAGGTCTACACAGCGGTGCTGCAGTCGCAGCCGCCGCCCCTGGTCGGCGGCCCGGACATCATGGCGGTAGATCGCGTCATCCAGCGCGCGCTGGCCAAGCAGCCCCGCGATCGTTATCCCGAGGCTGCGGCGATGGCGCAAGACATTCGTCAGGCCCTTACCCTGCTCGATAGTGGGCCCAGGACCAACGTCCGGACCATCACTCGCCTGATCGTGCTTCCGTTCAGGTTGCTGCGCCCCGACTCGGAAATCGAGTTCCTTTCCTCCGGCCTGCCCGAGGCGATCACTGCATCGCTTATGGGATTGGAATCCCTGACGGTACGGTCCGCGTCCGCCGCTGCACGGCTGGCCGGCAATGCGCCGGACTTACAGACCATTGCCACGGCGGCGGGCGTAGACGTCGTTCTCATGGGAACACTGCTCAGAGCCGGAGACCAGGTCCGTGTCTCCACCGAGCTGGTGAAGGTGCCCGACGGCACCGTTCTCGCCACCCGAAGTGCCCAGGTGGCGCTGACCGACATCTTTCAGCTGCAGGACGAGCTCACCCGCCAGATCGTGGATGCTCTGGCGATTCCGCTGTCGGCGCATGACCATCAGGCACTGCGCCAGGACATCTCGGTCAATCCCGAGGCGTATGAGCTCTACCTCCGTGCTACGCACATCGGTGAAGGTGCCTCCACCCCGGCACGCCTGAACGCTGCGCGGGATCTGTATCGCCGCTGTGTGGAGCTCGATCCCCAGTACGCGCCCGCCTGGGCTCGACTCGGCCGGGTGTACCGGGTTCTGGCCAAGTACGGTCATGGAAACGTCGAGGAGGATCGGCGCGCCGCCGAGGAAGCGTTTCGCAAGGCGCTCGAGCTCAATCCCGACCTCCCGCTGGCGCATAGTCTGTATACCTACTTCGAGATCGAGGAGTATGGGGCGGCGTGCGAGGCGATGGTGCGGCTCCTCCGCCTCGCGGGTACCCGAGCGGCCGATCCAGATCTGTACGCGGGTCTGGTGGTCGCCTGCCGGTTCTGCGGGTTACTCGACGCCTCGCTCGCCGCGGACCGCCGAGCGCGACGGATCGACCCCGGCGTGCGTACCAGCGTCCACTACACCTACTGGATGCTGGGGGACTACGAGCAGACCGTCCTCTGCGATATCGAGGAGATTCAAGCTCTGCGGCATGCGGCGCTCTGGATGGTGGGCCGGCAGGAAGAGGCGCTTCTGGGCATCCGCACCATTGAGTCGCAGTGGATCACCAGCGAACGCACGTATCTCACCGCGCTGCGCGCGGCCATGGAAGGCGACCGTGACGGGTGCGTCGAGGGCACCCGACAGGTTCTGGCCACCGGCTTCCACGATCCCGAGGGGCTGCTCTTCTGCGCCCGCAGCCTCGCCCGGGTACAGGCCCACGACTTCTCCTTGTCCCTGCTCGATCGAGTGGTGGACGGAGGGTTCTCCTGTTCCCGAGCGCTGGTGCATGATCCCTGGTTCGATTCCCTTCGCGCCGAGCCCCGCTTTATCCGCATCCTGCATCGAGCGGAAGCGAAGACTGCCGACGCGACTGACGAATTTGCCAGGGCGGGTGGCGAGAGCCTCCTCGGCGTGCTGGGCTGACGACCTATGCTGTTCATGCGTTTGATCGAGCGCGGTATGATCTTCGTGGCCCTCCTGATCTGCTCCGCCGCTGCACCTCTTGACGCGCGGCCGGTGCAGGAGACGACGCGAATCCTGATCGTATACGCGCACGACGCCAACGCGCCCGGGCTCGTCGCGTTCGCCGATCAGCTGAAGTCGCTGCTGCGAGAGAAGATTCCAGCGGGCCTCGAGATGTACGACGAGTTCCTCGACCTCGACCGCTTCCACGACCCCGACCGCTCGCTCCAGCTCGCTCGCTACTTTGCCGAGAAGTATCGGGGGTTTAGACCCGACGCCATCGTGGCCGAGGGGGCGCAGGCGCTGCGATTCGCCACGGACCGGCTCACCACACTTTTCCCAGGCGTACCGATCGTATACGGGCTCGTCTTCGAGCCGATCATCGATTTCTCCGCCCTTCCCGCGAATCTGACCGGAAGGCGGCAGCCGTTGCCCTTTGCCCAGACCTTCTCGCTGGCACGCGCGCTGCAACCAGATGCAGAACGCGTCGTGGTGCTAGGCGGAGCCTCGGCGATGGACTCAGTCATTCTTTCCGAGGGTTTGCGCTCCATTACGCCGCTCCTGAACGGAATGAAGCTGGATGTGCTGCAGGATTGGTCCTACGAATCGCTCATCGACACCCTTCGCCGCATCCCGCCTCGGAGTTTCGTGATCTTCTCGAGCTTCCGCCGGGACCAGCGGGGACAGGAGTTCAACTCGGGGGACCTCATGGCCAGCCTCACCCGCGTGGCGTCCGTGCCCGTATACGGGATCGCGCGGAACTGGGTCGGCAACGGGGTCGTCGGTGGTGGCGTGATGGATTTCGCGGCCGACGGCATGCGCACGGGTCGCCTCCTCGTGCGGGTCCTTCGGCGAGCTCCGGGTGAGCCGATGCCCCCGCCGGAGGTGGCCGCCATCCCGCTTGTCGTCGATTGGCGGGAGTTGCAGCGGTGGGGCTTGTCCGAAAACCGTCTTCCGCCGAACACCGAGGTCCTCTTCCGCACGCCGTCGCCCTGGGAACGCTACCGGACGACCGTCCTGGCTACGCTCGGCGCGCTGCTGCTGCAATCGGGGTTGATCCTCTGGCTCTTGCTCGAGCGCCGCGGGCGACTTCGGAGCCAGGCCGCGCTCCGGGAAAGCGAGGCGCGCGCCGACGAGCAGCGCCGCGAGCTCTCGCACCTGGGGCGCGTCGCCCTGGTGGGCGAGCTGTCGGCCGCACTGGCGCATGAGATGAAGCAGCCGCTTGCAGCGATCATGACGAACGCGATCGTCGGTCAGCGTCTACTGCAAGCCGACGGTGCCGCGACGGCCGACCTGCGCGCGATTCTGGAGGACATTGCGGCCGACGACCGGCGCGCGACGGATGTGATCGACCACGTGCGTGGCCTCGTCAAGAAGGATGGGGCCAAAGTGCAGGCGCTGTCGGCGAACACGGTCGTCAGCGAGGTGCTCGCGTTGGTCCACAGCGATCTACAGCGCCGTGGCGTGGTCGTCAGCACCCGGCTGTGTGAGCCCGCGCCGCTGGTCCTCGCGGACCGCGTGGAGTTGCAGCAGGTGGTCTTGAACCTGGTGCTGAACGCCTGCGACGCGATGAGTGACTCGCCTCCCGGCGAGCGCCTGCTGGTCGTCTCCACCACCACGCAGGGCGACGCGCGCATCGAAGTTCGCGACCGGGGGAGCGGGATCGCCCCGGACACGCTGGCGAAGCTCTTCGAACCATTCGTGACGACGAAGCGCGAGGGACTGGGGCTCGGGCTCGCGATCTGCCGCTCGATCGTGAGCGCCTACGGCGGCTACATATCGGCGGTAAACAACCCTGAACGCGGAGCCACGTTCACCGTCTCACTGCCACTCACTGGCGCCGCCTCAGAGGTCGATTCCCACCTCGGCTCGGGCGGCAGAGGTTAGACCTGCTCCAAGCCTACTTCGGCACCCAGAGTGTGGCGTGGATGTCACCGGTGCTGATCCCGCTCGAGCCCGCTATCAACCCCGCGTCGTTGATATCGTCCGCACTACCTCCGACCCCGCCGAGTGTCGGCAGCAGCATAGCCCTGCGCCGTTCCCAGATGGCCGGGCCGGACTGCGCGCCAGTCAAGAAGCCGACCTTCAGATCTTCGATATTGATCGCGGTGGCGAACCCCTGGTTGGTGTCCATGGGCCCCAGGTCGATGATGACGCCCTGGGTCCACTGTACGGCGTGGGTCACCCCATTCACCGTTTCGCTCCATCCGACGACGTCGCCATCGGCATTGAGGCCTTGTGCGTGGCTCAACCTGCCGCCGAGGGTTCCGAGATCAGTCATCACGCCGTTTTGCCAAAGAAAGGCGTGGACCACCATATCGTCTTCAGCCGACACTCTACTCTCACCGACCACCTGGCCTGCGTCGTTGATGTCGTACGCCACACTCCATGGGCCACCGAGAGTGCCCAGGTCGGTCATGACACCGTTTTGCCAGAAAAAGGCGTGGTTCTCTCCAGTCGCCGCAGTAGAGGTATAGCCCACCACCTGGCCCACTCCATTGATGCTGTTTGCCGCGCTGGAGCCGAAGCCGTCGAGCGTGCCGAGGTCGGTCATCACCCCTTGGTGCCACAGGAAGGCATGGCTCGTCCCTTCCGCCGTCCCGCTCTCCCCCACCACATCCCCGGACTGGTTGATGCCTCTGGCCGCGCTCGTCGCTCCACCTTCCAGCGTGCCCAGGTCCGTCATGGTCTCATTAGTCCAGAGGAAGGCGTGATCCTGCCCGGCGCTCGTCGCGCTCGCGCCAACCACCTCCCCGCCGGCATTGATCCCAAACGCGAAGCTGTAGCTTCCCCCGAGGGTACCAAGATCACGTACTGTATAGCGCCGATTGGTGGCCGTTGCCGAGGTCGAGGCGACCTCCGGCTCGGTCGGGCCTTCTTCCGTGGCGCACCCGGCCAGTGCGAGCGCCAAGGCGGCCACGGCACTGCTCCGCAGTCTGGTTGACATGATCGCTTCCTTCGAATGGGTCGATTGATGAGGACCGCCGAAGGATTGGCAGATGGGGTCAAGCGAAAATCAAGACAGGGACGAGATCGTTTTCTCGAGAGCCTGCGGGCGACCTCGAGGTGCGCGAAGGATGAAGGAGCTGCTGCGCTGATCAGACTGTGCTACCCCCTTGGCCTCACCCGTGGCCCGATGCGCAGCTCCCGCCCCTCCTGCGACAGGAGCACTTCCGCCACTCGGCGCGCGTCCGCCGGTAGTGGCCGGTGCATCCCCCACCACCGCTCCGCTCGCTCCACGGTCCAGGGCGATTCCAGGGGCACGGCGTCGAGCCGGGTGCTCACCGCCTCCGCGCTGGCAGGACGGCGCGCCGGGTCCTTCTCCAGGCACTCCATAATCAGTTCCTCGAGCGGAGCCGGGATGGGGAGCTCGGACCTGGTCGAGGGTCTCGGCGGCGGCGTGTGGGCGTGATGGAACATCACCTCCACGGCGTTCCTTCCCTCGAAAATCAGCTTGCCCGTCAGCAGCCAGTACCCGACGCACCCCAGCGCATACAGGTCCACCCGATGATCGGTGTCGGCGACGCCGAGCACCACCTCCGGCGCCATGAACGCCGGCGTGCCGCTGGTGCTGCCGTCGCTGCTGAGCTTGAGGTCCTCCTCGGCCTTCCTGCGCGGTATCGAGCTTGACCAGGCCGAAGTCCAGCACCTTGGCGAAGTCGAACGTGGTTCCTGCCCGGCTGACCACCACGTTCGCCGGCTTGATGTCGCGATGCACCAGTCCGTTCGCGTGCGCGTCCTGGAGCGAGGAGCAGACCTGGCGCAGGATGTGGACGACACGCTCCGGGGGCAGCGGCCCGTACTGCCGGACCAGGGTATCGAGGTCCAGGCCGTCGAGCAGCTCCATCACGTAGTACAGCCGGCCGTCGTCGGTGGCGCCGAAGTCGTAGAGCTGCACCGTGTGCGGCGACTTGAGCGCGGCGGTCGCGCGCGCCTCGCGCTCGAACCGCCGGAGGAGCAGTTCGGGATCGCCCGACACCTGGGGCCGGACGAGCTTGATCGCCGCCGGCCGGATCAGCAGGCGGTGCCGCGCCCGCCAGACCTCGCCCATTCCACCGCCGCCGATCCTCCCCTCCAGCACGTACTGGCCCAGCTCGTTGGCCTCGGCGACCTGCCGGCGCAAGCCGTAGATGACTCGGCTCGTAATAGTGGCGAGCGTGGTCCCCAGCACGCTCCAGAGGATGGTGTTGAGGGTCATGTACTGCTTCTGGTACTCCACGCTGAACCCGGGCAGCAGCGCCGTGGGATCATGGCGCGCGATGCAGACGACCACGGTCGGCAGGAACGCCAGCGCCGAGAGCAGCAGGGTTCGGGTTGGCCGGGAGGGAACCAGGATCGCCCGGACCATGACGGTGACGGTGAGGGCCAGCAACACCTGGAGGATCTGCCCCTCGTCGTTCACTGTCATGAGGGAGAGGAAGCTGCAGGCCACCACGATGCCGATAGCATCGAGCGCCCCCAGGCTTCGCCGCGAGAGACGGGCTCGACTGGCCAGGATATAAACAAGGCCAATCGTCGAGCTCGCGGCGATGTGGCCCAGGGAGACGGGATCCAGCACCACGGCGACGAACGGGGCGCCGCCGACGAGCACCAGGCTGCCGATGAGGAAGAGATAGAAGGCGAACGACACCAGGAAGAGCGTCTTGCCGACCAGCGCCAGCCGCTCCCGCACGAAATCCAGGCCGTTGGAGGTGTCGAGTCCCCGTTCGAGGACGGCACCGGTCCCGGACTCGGCTGGACGAACCGGCGATGAGGGCATGGGGAGCGGGTTCGTGGTCATGGTTGCGGCTAGTTCAGGCTTCCCGCCATTCCCGCCCCCTCGCTCGGTGGCTCGGGGCAGGCTTCTCCAGCTAGTTCTCAGACTTCAGTACGGCGCGGTCCCGGCTCTGGGCCAACAGTCGTTCGGCAAAGTCGAGCCGTTCGTGAAGCTCCGCCATCTGTGCCGACTGGCTCGCCAGACTGTGCTGCACCTCGTCCAGCGCGGCGGCCTGGTCCTTCACCTGATCGCTGAGTTGGGAGAGCTCGGATCTCGAGGATCCCCGCCCGCGGATCGCACCGGCTATGGCCCCCGCAACCATCACGAGCGTGGTACCGGCGATCGCGAGCGCAACCAGGAAAACGGGCTCGCTCATATCTCATGTCTCCAGAGTTCAGGACGTTTCGCTCAGAGTCTCCTGCCCCAGGCGCCCTGGATCCAACATATCATGCAGCCGGGGCCGCAGTTAGGGTTTGTGAGGGCGACTGGCGCGGCCACGGTTCTCTGAAAACATCGGGGGTCAGTTGTCGGCGGGTTTCCGACTCATCTGGAGGCGAAGCCGCTTGAGGAGATCGTACTTCAGGGCGGCGAAGGGATTTTGCATCAGTGGGAGCGCGATCGGTGACACCGGCAGGACCACCCGCACCTCGCGACCCAGTTGGGGGCGGGCCACGGCGACCACCTCGCGGCTGTCACCGAGGTACATCACCTCGACCGGACAGCCTAACTCTCGCGCCAGATCCTCGGCCAGCCGGCTCACTGGGCTCGCCTCGTCCAGCCACGCCCTGGTGCGGCTGAGTTGTGCCCGATGGCTTGGTTCTCCTTCCGCGAGGCGGATCCCGATCAGCCGTGCGGTGAGGCCGATCGGCGTCAGCGAAGCGCTGGAAAGTTGGTCTGCTTCGTATCGTTGAGGTCGTTTGACAGCAACAAGTTAGCACCTGTGTCAAGGCTCGTGGGTTGCCCTACTTCTGAGTAAAATTATCGCGTTTTGCGAACACGCCAGCCTCCGCGAACCATGTCCACGAGAGACACGATGTACTGCTCGTGGATCACGCCTTCAGGTTCGATGACCCACACGCGAAAGCCTTCCTGGCCCTGGTGACTCAGGGCCAGCATGTAGCCGGTCACATGCACCACGGCATAGGGCGGGGACACCAAGCCATCGACACTGGCCTGGCGACTTACATCCGCCGCATCGGTCGAGCTGTATACCGCTGCCAGGTCCCCGGCAACGTAACAGCTCTCGTCACTGGGATCGCGGGCCAGATGGCGTACTGCGAACAGGTGCCTGCGCTGACCGGTCCTATAGACTAGTTGCGCCATACAGTCACCTCCGCGGTTCCTGGTAGAAACCGCGAGCCGCGGCGGAGGTCGCCTCGAGTACACCCCTCAGGAGAGCTGCTATCCTTGCGGTTCCGGCGTGGAAATCTGGAGCAGGACAGCCGTTCGAGGCACCGCCATTCCCCGCAGCAGCAGCTCGGCCATGCGGCCGGATCCGAAGCCGTCCACCGTCACCGTGAGACAGCGGCGCTCCTGGTCCATCGCGACCGCCCGCGTACCGGGCAACTGGAGCGCTACCTCCGCCAGCGGGAGGTACGCCTGGAGCTCTGACACCGTGTACTCGCCATGGCACTGGACTTCGGGCAGAAAGGCCGGGTCGGGCCAGCGGTATACGACGGGACCCGTCGAAAACCTGGTGCTCTCAGCCGACGGGGCACACCCGACGGCAGCAAAACCGAGCGCCAGCAGGCAGCCGAGCCGGGCAAAGGACGGCATCAAATTCGATTGCATGTGATCCTCCTGAACGACATGAGGTGTTGGATTCCCAACATATCACGCAATCGTGGCTTCAGTTAGACCGGACCAACCGCCGCCGGCAATGGTCCGTAACTCTCTCATTCCCTGCGTCCGTACTGTACCTTAGGCTCACACTCACTCAGGCAGCAGATGACCCGGTCGCCACTTCTCCCGCTCCTCTTCCTCGCCTGTAGCAGCGCGACGCCACCGCAGGCACCCGAGCGCTACGGGTTCGTCACCACGCTGGGCACCGACACCGTTTCGGTCGAGCGGGTCGAGCGATCTCCCACCGGGCTCGTCACCGACGGCGTCGATCGATGGCCGTTCGTCCGCCGGCGCCACACCGAGTTCGATCTGGCACCGGACGGCACCATCCGGCGCATGGTCATGGACATCCGCACCCCGAACGGCAAGTCGCCCAGAGAACGGGGCCGCCGAGTCACGGCCGACTTTTCAAAGGACAGGGTGAAGATCTCGGTACGCGACAGCGCCGGTGTCCGGGACACCGCGTTCGCCACCGGCGGCGCCATCACCGTGCCGCACGTGTCCATGATGTACAGCGTCATCGAGCTGGAGATTTCGGCGGCGCTCCGTCAGGCTGCCTCGAGCAACCTCGCGGCGGGCGATAGCGTCCTCTTCCGGCAGTTCTATCCCGACCGGGACGTCGGCCCCAGCTTCACTCTGCACCGGGGCTACGCGCATCCGCGTCCCGGCGGCAAGGTGGAGCTGCGGCACGACTGGCTGGCTGGAACCGGAGACGTGACGGTGGACAGCAGCGGGCGGATGCTGGCCTACTCGGGGATGCGAACCACCTACAAGGTCGCCGTTGCCCGGACGGCCACGCCGCCGGACATTGACTCAATCGCGGATCGGATGGCGGCCGCGGAACGGAGCACCGGGCAGCAGCAGCTCAGCGTGCGGGACACCACCCGCGCCACTATCGGTGGAGCAACGTTCACGGTGGACTATGGCCGTCCCCTCGCCCGCGGGCGCACGCTGCTGGGCAACGTGATCGCCTACGACCGGGTTTGGCGCACCGGCGCCAATGCCGCGACCCAGCTTGCCGTCTCGCAGCCGATTGCGCTCGCGGGGTTGTCGCTACCGGCGGGTACCTACACGCTATTCACCGTCCCCCGGGTCGGAGGGGTCGACCTCATCGTGAACCGGCAGACCGGGCAGTGGGGAACCGAATACAGCCGGCCCCGAGATCTCGGCACTGCGGCAATGCAGTCGGGTAAGGCTGACCCACCGGTGGAGCAGTTCACCATCGCGATCGAGCCAAGCGGCGCCGGGAGCGGGACGCTGATAATGACGTGGGGGACCTTCCGATGGACTGCGCCGATCGAGGTACAATGACATTGCTGCTAGTTTCCATGAGGCTGCTCGACTTTACCGCCGTTCCGCCGCGTGAGATCGTTCCCGGCTACCTCGGGCGTTACGTCCACTCGGACCACATCACGCAGGGCCGGGTCGACATCGCACCGGGCGCCGTCATTCCCGATCACTCCCATCTGCACGAGCAGTGGACCCTGCTGCTGAGCGGCTCCTTCGAGCTCACGGTCAATGGCGTCACCCATCGGCTGGAACCGGGGCAGATGCTTCATATTGCCCCCCATGAGCGACACTCCGCGCGCGCCCTGACCGCCTGCGTCGTGCTGGACGTGTTTCATCCACCCCGCGACGACTATCGTTGAACCGCTCGGCAGGGACTACCACGCCTTCGCCGAGGCTGGCGCATCCAACTCGGCAGTCGTTTCTTGGAACATCTGAGGAAGGTGGAATGGCCAACGCCGGCTTCTCGTTTCTGGCGGCGCTCGCCGCACTGTGGTTGGACTTTCAGCTGAACCCCTGCCTTCGGCGTTTAGGGTTGGCCTATGACGGGCGTTGGCGTGTTGCCTCCCATGGTCCCCCAGCACAGGGTCCGGCCCAGGGTCGTAATACCGCAGGTGTGAGCGTCCCCCGCCTCCATCATGGTAAAGCTGTGCCCGCCGGCCATCGGCAGTATCGCGTAGGGGTAAGGATTTTCCACTCCGCTTCCCAGTTGTGACTGCACGTTGTCACCCCAGCAGGTTCCCTGGCCGCCGGCGTCGAGCACACAGGTATGAATGGCACCACTCTGAAGGCGGGTTACCCCTTCCACCCCTTGGACGAGGCGCGGTACCACCACAATCGAGCTGTCCAGCGGTGCCGCGATCGCGTAGCGCCCATTGAAACCCCAGCAGAGAACCTTGTTGTCGATGCGTCGCCCGCAGGTGAACAGCCCTCCCGCTGCAATCTCCACGAAGGTATGGCCGCCTCGAACCCTGACCGGAGTGGCCTTTCCCACCTGGGTGCTGTCCCCCAGCTGTCCGAAATCTCCTGTGCCCCAGCACCACGCGGCGCCTGAGTCATCGATGCCACAGGTATGGACTTGGCCGTACTGGAGGCTCTTCTGGGAAGTGGCCAGGATCGTGAATCGGTGGCCTCCGGCAATTGCAGCCGGAACCAGGCCGTTGCCCCCGGTTCCCGACTCACCCGCCGCGGTTCCTCCCCAGCAGTAGCCGATGCCATCGGCAGTGAGCCCGCAGGCGACCTGGTCTCCCGCCACCAGTGTGTCGAACACCACTCCACCAGCGACCGCAACCGGGCGAGGGCGGTCGGTCGTAGTCCCGTCGCCCAGCTGCCCGCTGTGATTCGAACCCCAGCAGTAGGCCTGTCCCGACGTGACGAGGCCGCAGACGTATGCGGCTCCAGCGGCCAAGAGACGGAAGCGAAGGTCGGTCTCCACCGCCGCGGGGGTTCGCTCCAGGTAGCCCAGTGTGCGGCCTAACTGACCGTACTGGTTGCCCCCACCTCCGCCCCAGCACCAGGCGACGCCCTCCGCCGTCAGGCCGCAAGTGAACGCGCTGCCGCTCGTGACCTTGGTGTATGACACCGGCTGGACCGAGATGAGCAGCGAATCGGTTACGCCTTCCCGGGTGGCGTAGACCGTCACGCTGCCGGCAGATGGCGCCGTGACCAGCACCCGCCCATTCTCGGTCACGGTGAGCACCCCGGGTGATGCATGGGCCACGCTCCACTCCACTCTGCGGGGCTCGAGAACCTGCGCCTGCGCATCGGCCAGCAGGGCTCGCAGTTCGAGGGTGCCGCCAGGAACCATCGGGGCAGCCTCTGTGGATGTAGTGTCTGCCAGGATCGTTACCGATGCAACTGGCGGGGAGACGTAGAGCTGGAAACCCCCGGTGACGCTTCCTACCCGGGCTGTAATGTCGCTGAACCCGGGGGCATGCCCGGTGACGATGCCGGTGGCACTGATGGTAGCCACAGAGGGATTCGAGCTGCCCCAGCTGTCAGCCCCCAGCCCAGGAATCCACTCGTATGCGCTATCGTAGGCGAAGACGCGGAGCTGGTAAGACTGATCGGGGAGAACAATCCCCTCTGGTGTTTGCGGGTCGAAGGAAACGCGGACTTCAGTCACGAAATCTGACGGCTCCGCACCATCGCTGCAGGCCAGGACCACGAGGGTCAGGCTCCACACAAACGTGCGGCAGCTTCGCACTGGATCTCCAGTTGCCTGCGTCTTAGGCACGGTAAGTCGTGAGTTCAAATGGATGGTGGATTCAGCTATTTAGGTCGGGCTCGACGACCCGGCAAGATGCAAGAGCTTGCATGGTGTAGCACGTGGCGATGTAGCATTTGCATGCGCTGCCTTGGCCCGTACGGCGGGAATACTGGACTAGTCGGGACCCGAGCGGTGGGCGAGTCGGAGAAGGTCCTCACCTCTGTCGCCCAACGCTGAATCCCCGCATCTTCGTCCGATGCCACAGAGCCGCCATCGTTGCCGGGATCGCCCTCGCTGCGGTGGCGGTCGCCGTCTGGCTGTTCCCCCGCGCCGTTCCGACCGTCGCGCTCCAGCAGTCGCTTACCCGTGACGTCGCGCTCGCTCGGGCCGACTCGTTCTTTCGCACCCACTCACTCGCCCCGAGCGGCGCCCGCACCGCCGTCCGGTTCCAGGGCGACGGCTCCCTCCGCACCTTCGTCGAGCTGGCGGGTGGAGGGCTCGACTCCCTCAACGCTCTGGTCCGGGGCGATGACGTCGCGCCCTTCACCTGGTCGGTCCGCGCGTTCGTTCCTGGCGATCCCCGGGAAGCCCGGGTCGAGTTCGCGCCCGATGGCCGCATCATCGGGTTCGAGCGCGAGCTCGCCGAAGCGGACGAGCGGCCCGCGGTGAGCCCAGACTCCGGGCGGCGCCTGGCGGAGCAGGTGCTGGACAGCTGGGTCGACGATCGCGCCGATCGCTGGAAGCTGGTTGCGTCCTCCTACGAAACGAAGAAAACCAGCGGGCGCATCGACCGGAGCTACACCTTCGAGCGCACCGACCGGCGCATCGGGGACGCCCCCATCCGCGCCGAGGCGGTCATCGCCGGCGACCTGCCGGCGCTGCTTCGCCCCTTCGTCGAGATTCCCCAGTCATTCCAGCGGCGCTACGCCGAGATGCGATCCTGGAACGATCTTCTTGCGCTGCTCGCGAGTCTCGGCATCGCAGGTATGACCGCAATCGGGATCGTCGCGCTCCTGCGATACTCCCGTGAGCGGCAGGTGCGCTGGCGCCCGGCGATCCTGGCTGGGTCGGTCATCGGCGCGCTGGCCCTCGCCGCGGCGGTCAACGAGTTGCCGGGGAGCTGGTACTCGATACGACACGGCGATGTCGCCGGTCACCTTCAGGGCGATTCAGGTCCTGCTCGTGCTTCTGGCCGGGGTTGGCACCGCGGTGCTCGTCGGTGTCACACTCGCGGCGGCCGAAGCGGCGGCGCGGGACGCGTTCCCGCGGCATCTCGATTGGTGGAAGCTGTGGCGCTATCGCGGGACCAGAGAGGTAGCGTCCCAGGTGGGCGGGGGCTACGCCGTCGCCGCGATCACCTTCGCCTACGTGGCAGCGTTCTACGTCGTGACCCGCACGCTGTTTGGCTGGTGGGTGCCAAGTACACTACTGGACGATCCCAACCAGATCGCCACGCCGATGCCGTGGATCACCGGGATCGCCCTATCGGCCAATGCCGCCGTCTGGGAGGAGGCGCTCTTCCGGGCGCTGCCTCTGTCGCTCCTCTCCATCTGGATTGGACCGCGGCCGAACCGCCGGTGGTGGATGGCGGTGGGTGTGGTGGCATCCGCGCTCATCTTCGGATTTGCCCATTCGAACTACGAATCGTGGCCCCCCTATTCGCGCGGCGTCGAGATCTTTCTCGACGCCTGCTTCTGGGCCTTCCTGTTCCTCCAGTTCGGACTGGTCGTCACCGTCGTCGCCCACTTCGTGTACGACGCCGTGCTGTTCGGCCTCTTCGCCGCAGCGGGAGACGCCGTAGAGTATCGCGTCACCGCCGCCATTCTCGCGGTGGCCCTGCTCGCCCCGGCGCTCGCTGTCCTGTGGCGGGCCGTTCGCCAGCGCGGTTTCAGCCCGGCTCCGGAACACGCGCGATTCTCGGCCTGGACGCCCCTGGCCGACCAGGAGCCGCCTCCACCGGATCGTCCGAGGGAGGCCGCCACCGCGTTGTCACGGCCGGCGCGTCGTCTGGCGGTGGCGGCCGCTATTGCTGGCCTCCTCGTCGCAGTGGGGCGGCCACCCGAGCCAATCCTGGGTCCGGCGTTCACTGCCTCGCGCAGTCGCGTCATCCAGACGGCCGACTCGATGCTGCGCGCGTGGGAGGGCGATCCTGCCGGCTGGACCCGGCTGACGACAATCGACAGTTATACCCACGATACATGGTCGCGGTTTCTGCAGGAGCACGACATCGTCGCCGAGGCCGGGCGCCTGGCCTCGAGCTACGAGCCTCCGACTTGGTGGGAGGTGCGCTACGTCCACACCGGGGGCACCCCCGCCGAGCGGGCCGAGGAGTGGGCGGTTTACATCGGCCCGGATGGACGGCCGCTCGAGGCGCGTCACATCCTGCCGGATTCCATGCCCGCGGAGCCGCGGATAGCACGGCGGTCCGGCGCATTGCCGCGGAGGCTCTGGCGCGCGACCAGCTCGATGCATCTACGCTGAAGGAAACGGAATACCGGGAGCGCGCTCGCCCGGCGCGGCTGGACGTCCGGGTGACCTAACCGATACGGCGGTAAAGTTGCCGGCCGGAGCGGCGGAAAGGTATGGATAGTCGTCGCGGGCGACCAGGCGCTTGGCGTGAGTCGGGGAGTCGAGTTGCCACAGGCATTTCTCCGGGCCGATCGAGCCCGGCAGACGAATCGGATGGTGATGGGAGGAGTCGCCCTCTCTCCTGCTGGTCGGGTTCCTGATCGTGGGCACGCTCGTCGTGAAGCACCGACTCTCTCCCCGGTACACGATCGGGCTGCTCGACGAAACCCACCCTCAGGCTCCTGGTTGGGCTCTTCGTGCTCGCGACCTTGAGCAGCGTCAACTCGCTGCCCTCCAAACTCTCCTCCTACGACACGGCGAAGCAATACGGGGTTGGTGCCCTGCTGGAACCGTCGTCTTGTTTTGC
>CAWEMG010000002.1:0-40886 GCA_963810165.1 uncultured Gemmatimonadales bacterium | reverse complement strand
CGCCGCTCGCTCCAGCCGCAAGGCCAGACAGCGAGAAGTCCGCACTGGTTCCGGCGTCGAAGTCGTCCAGTGTGGTGCTGAGGCTCCGCCGGCCGACCCAGGCACCGACGTAGGGCATCATCTTGCTGCCCGCGATCGGGAAGCTGAGTCTGGCGCCCGCCTCGAGGTGGGTGAGCCCGAAGTCGCCCTCGAGGTCCACCGCGTCGACCGGTTGTTTGGCAATCTCGAGGCCGGCATAGGCCAGCAGTCTCGGCGTGACCCGGTAGCCCACCTCGACGCCGGCTCCCAGCCCGCTGGAGGTCTTCACCTCGTTGAAGGCGTCGGTGACGGAGGTGCCGAGCGCCATGGTGGAGTGGCCGTTGATCACCCACCGGGACGACGTCCGGACCACGGGATGCGGCCGCTGCGCCTGGGCGAAGCCGGCGATACCGAACGAGGCGGCGAGGACTGCGAGAATGAAGCGCTGCATGGTGGTACTCCTTTCAGAAAGTGTGTGTTGTGACCCGGAGCCAAATTCCAGCTGTTTTCCATTCGCCTTGGACGACTGGCAACTGGCGACTGGCGACTGGTGACTCCTCAATCCGCCCGCCGGAAACCGAACGACGTGTCCAGCTCCCCGTCGCCGTCGAAGTCGTACTTCATTGCCACGATGTCCCCCAGCACGACGCCGGTGAACTGGTCATCGTAAGTCGCCGAGTAGAACGTGAGCGGCAGCGCCCCATCCTGCGACACGGGACCCGCCTGCTTGAACTCGCCCGCGTCGTCGATCCCGAACTGCGACTTGTCGTCGGTATAGCGGAGCTCGAGCTGGAAGGTCTGGAGCGCGTCCAGCGTCAGCGTCGTCGTCACCTCGAAGCGGTACAGCCCGATCACCGTCCCGTCGGGGTTGCCCATGGTGACCAGTTGCCCCGGCTGCGATCCGTTGATCTGCTCCAGCACGTAGCTGCCCTGAACGCCGTTCTGGGGCGGCGTGCCCGGATCGTTCGGCATGGCCGGTTCATCCGCGGGCGGCGGGAGATTGGGACCGGCTGGCATCACCGGAATCGCCGGAGCAGCCGGCCAGCGCGAGGGCGAGCGCCAGCACGAGTACCTTGGCGGCGGCGGTCATCGGCCGAACACCAGCTGGACGTCTGGTACGCCGTCGTAGCACCAGTCGTACATGATTTTGATTTCGCTCGCGTCGCCATTGACGGTGCCCTCGTAGCTCGCTCCGGAGTGCCCGGATTCGAAGAACACCGTGTTCCCGTCTCCGACCGACACCCCATAGTCCCGGAAGGGCCAGTCGCCGGAGTTGTCGTGCACCTGCAGGTCGATCTGCCATTCGCCGGTCTCCGGCTCGATGAGGATCGTGCCGCCGTAGAACCGGGTCATCTTGCAGTCCTCGAGCTGAGCGTCGGCCGGCAGCCCGGCGAACCCGAGCGACGCCAGGCTGAACTCGATGGCAGTCGGATCGTCTCCCGGGTCCTCGCCGCCGGGACCGGTCGGGCTCTTGTCACCTCCACCACAGCCGACCGCCGCAATCAGCAGCGTCGTCCAGGGCGACAGCCTAGTCAGGCACCGGATGCTCTCTGTCCACCACATGTGCTTCCTCCTGGTTTCTGCGCCGCTGGGCGGCGCGGTGAGTGGTTCGTGGGTCTACTGGATCGCGGCGATCGTCGTCGCGGTGCTGTCGCCATGGGCTTTGAAGCCCCCCGTCACCGTGACCCAGTGCTCCTGCTCGGTGGTGTCGGCGGTGAGGAAGCCGCGCGCCTCGATCTCGAAGGAGCCGGCCAGCAGTCCGTCGGCGGCCCGGGTTATCGTCACCGTGCCCGACTCGCCGTGGAACCAGCCGAGCGGGCGCTCAGGCGATCCGGCCGCGAAGAAGGCGTGAAAGGCGGGTGCAGCCGCCGGCTTGTCCCAGCTGGACCGGATCGGATAGCTGCCTTCGGCCGGGAGGCCGGCACCCGGCGTCCTGAGCTGAAGCGCGCTCGCTGGCCCCGTGGCCCCGAGCGACACGGTGAGGGTGGACGAGCCTTCGTTCCCGATTACCCCGTACCGGGCGTCGTGGCCGTCCGCGGTGAGCTGCACCGCGCCGGTGGTCTGGAGGGTGAAGCGCGGCGCCAGTTGAATCGGCATGCTCAGCGCGAAGGCGGATGCCAAGGCCAGTGGGATGGGTCTGACGTACATAGAGACCTCCTGCTCGAGTGTGGTCCTGAGCCCGCTCCGCGGCGGGCTGCTGGCGGCTCGGACGACGACCACGCTATCGTCCGCGCTCACGGCCCGATCACGAGATTCTCAACTCGGTGTGCCGACAGTCATTGCGAGGCCCGGAGCGCAGCGATGGGCCGAAGCAATCCCGACGAGGCCGCAAGATTGCTTCGAACCCTTCGGGTTCTCGCAATGACTGGCAGCTACCCGTTCCGGCCTCTTGTGACGTTCCGGTGGGGGCGGGATATTGGCCCGATACCACTGCCGGCATGAGGTTGCTCGTGAAGCGCATCCAGACGCTCGGCGGGCTTACGGTCTTCGACGGTGCACTCCCGCTGGGAGGCAACGCTCAGCAGCCGCGTCGGCTCGCCATCCTCGCCGTGCTGGCCCGGGCCGGTAGTCGGGGGGTCAGCCGCGACCGGATTGCGGCTCTGTTGTGGGGTGAGATAGAAGAAGAACGAGCCCGCAGGAACCTGAACCAGGCGCTCTACGCGCTGCGCGGGGAGCTGGGATCGGAGGATGCGATCCTTGGCACCCGCGACCTCCGGTTCAATCCCGATCTCATAGAAGTCGATCTCGAGGCGTTCGAGACGGCACGGGCCTCTGGCGCCCTGGAGGAAGCCGCTCGGCTCTACGCCGGTCCCTTCCTGGGCGACTTCCATCTGTCCGGCGTTCCCGCGTTCGCGCACTGGGCCGAGGAGGAGCGGGCTCGGCTGGAGGCCGACTATCGCGGCGTGCTCGAGGCGGCGGCCGCGGCCGCAACCGCCCGCGACGACCGTGGCACCGCGGTGCTCTGGTGGCGCCGGCTGGCGACGCTCGATCCGGCGGATGCCCGAGCCGCGCAGGGGCTGATGCGCGCGCTAGCTCTGGCCGGTGATGCCTCGGGCGCTCTCCGTCACGCGGAGATCTTTCATCAGATCCGGCAAGATGACCTGGAGCTGCCGCCGGACCCGGAGGTCGAAGCACTGGCCGGGCGGATTCGTCGAGGGGAGGAGGCGCCCGCCCCCGCGGCGAAGCTCGCACCCCAGAGTCAACTCACTCACACGGTGACGGGTACCATTCCCGCAGCGCCGGGTACCATTCCCCCGACCGCGGGTGCGCCAGGGTCCGATGCTGCCGCGCTCGGACCGCAACTGGCGACTGGCGACTGGCGACTCCTGACCCTCGGCGTGCTGCTCGCCATCGGCCTTCTGCTGCTACTCTGGCGCGGGACCCACCGAGGCGCCGCCAACGAAGGCTCGCCCCGCCTCGCCGTGCTCCCGTTCGAGAACCTGGGCGACTCCGCCGACGCGTACTTCGCCGACGGCGTCACTGACGAGGTCCGCGGCAAGCTGGCGGCGCTGCCGGGGCTCGAGGTCGTCGCCAGCCTGAGCTCGAACGATTATCGCGCCAACACGCGGCGGCTTCCCGACGTCGCGCGAGAGCTGGGAGTGAATTACCTGCTGGTGGGAAAGATTCGCTGGCTGCGGGGACCGGCCGGGTCGAGCCGGGTGCGGGTGAGCCCGGAGCTCATCCGGCTGGTGCCGGGCACCGCGCCGGTGACCCGCTGGCAGCAGCCGATCGATGCCGCGCTCACCGATGTCTTCGCCGTGCAGGCCGACATCGCCACCAAGGTGGCCGACGCGCTCGGGGTGGTGCTGGGCGACAGCATCCGCCGCGAGCTGACGGTGAAGCCGACCGAGAGTCTCGCCGCGTACGACGAGTTCCTCAAGGGTGAAGCGGCCGCGCAGGACATGAAGGCCGATCAGGCCGGCCTCCGCCGGGCGATCGCCTTCTACCAGCGAGCCGTGTCACTCGACTCGACCTTCGCGCAGGCCTGGGCCCAGCTCTCCCGGGCCACGACGTCGCTCTACTCCAACGGCATCCCCGATCCGGCCCTGGGCAAGACAGCGCGGGCCGGAGCCGAGCGGGCCCGGGTGCTTCGGCCGGCGGATCCGCTGCCGTACCTGGCTGCCGGAGACTTCTATGGGAGCGTCAACCCGGTCGACAACGGGCGCGCGGTGGCGGAGTACACTCGCGGGCTCCAGCACGCCCCGGACAACGTGGACCTCCTGAGTGCGCTGGCGAGCGCCGAGACCAGTCTGGGTCAATGGGGCGGCGCCGCTGGAAGGCTGGCTCGCGCGGCGCAGCTCGATCCCCGTTCGGTTACGGTGGCGCGCCGGCTCGCCGCAGTGAACATTTTCCTCCGCCAATACGCCGCGGCGGACTCGGCGGCCGACCGCGCCGTCGCGCTCGCGCCTACCAGCCCGGCGATGGTCTCGCTCAAGGTCATGGCCGCCGTCGGCCGGGGCGATCTCGACAGCGCCCGGGCTGTCATCCGGATCGCGCAGAGCCGGATCGATCCCGCGGTACTGTTTCCGTTCTTTGCTGGTTACCAGGATCTGTACTGGGCTCTCGATGACGCGCAGCAGCGCGAGGTGCTCGCCGCGCCGCCGGGCGCGTTCGATGGTGACCGGGGAAGCTGGGGATTGGTGCGCGCCGGGCTGTACCAGCTCCGGGGCGACACCCGCCGAATGAGAGTCTACGCCGACTCCGCCCGGCTGGCGTTGGAGGCGCAGATGCGAGCCGAGCCGGACGACTGGCAGCGCCCCGCCATCCTCGGTCTGGCGCTGGCCTATCTGGGGCGGAAGACGGATGCAATTCGCGAGGGCCAACGCGGGGTGGAGCTGATGCCGATCAGCCGCGACGCCTATTTCGGTCCTTATAATCAGCTGCAGCTGGTGCGGATCTACCTGCTCACTGGTGAGCCGGACCTCGCGCTACGCCAGCTCGAGCCGCTGCTCAGGATTCCTTTCTATCTCTCGCCGGGCTGGCTCCGGATCGATCCCACCTTCGATCCATTGCGGAAGCATCCCCGTTTTCAGCGTCTCCTCGATCAGCCCGCGTAGCGCAAGTTCTTCTCTTCCTGCGGCGTGAGCCCCAAGCTACCGAAGTCGTTTGACACGGCCAGTACCAGCCTCTAACTCTAGGACGCCCACCAGCAGCCCACTCTCAGTCCAGTTGATGAGGAGGTTCCTCATGAATCCCCGAGGGAAAACGGCGCTCGTCACCGGTGCCTCCAGTGGCATAGGCGCCGCGACCGCGCAGGAGCTCGCAAAGGCCGGAGCCCGGGTGATTCTGGTCGCGCGGCGGGAGGAGGAGCTCCGCCGGGTAGCCGCTTCCATCGGCACCGCCGCGTCGGTATATCCGGTCGACCTGAGCGACGAAAAGGCGGTGGCTACCCTGGGAGAGCGGGTGACATCCGATCTCGGTACACCGGACATCATCGTGAACAACGCCGGAGCCGGCGTCTGGAAATTTGTGGAGGAAACCACCCCGCAGGAGGCGGTGCAGTCGATGGCCGTGCCGTACTTCGCGGCCTTCTACGTCACCCATGCCTTCCTGCCTGGTATGCTGCAGCGGAATTCAGGGCATATCGTGAATGTCAGCTCCGTCGGCTCCCGCTTCGTGTGGCCCGGGGCCACCGCCTACATCGCTGCACGGTGGGCGGTCCGAGGCTTCACCGAGGCCCTGCGGGCCGACCTCGCCAAGACCCGCATACACGTGACCTTGTACGAATCCGGCGTGGTTAAGTCGGAGTACTGGGAACACAATCCGGGAAGCCGGGAGCGGGTGCCGGGGATGGGTAACCTGGTACCGACACTCACGTCCGAGGCCGCGGCCCGGGCCATCGTTCGAGGGATCGAGCGGGAGCAGAAGCTGGTGGTGGTACCGTTCATGATGAAGCTGACGTACTGGCAGCACGCGGTATTTCCGGGCGTGGTACAGTCTCTGATGACCCGCACCGGTTACAGGAAACGCAGCTCGGAACCGGCTGAACGATGATCTAATCGGGAGGGGCGGCGGCGGCCTGCGCCAGCGTAACCATCAGACCCGCTGCCTCCGCGTCCCCCAACTCCTCCGCACGCGCGAGGGACCGCCAGGTCTCGAACCGGAGCGCGTGCGCGATCGCCGCGGCCAGGCGCGTTCGCGCCGTTCCCTCGACGCCCCACCCATCGAGCAACCCCTCACGCACTTCTCGGCACGAACTCATCCCACGGACTGAGCACCGCGGCGAGCGCGGGGAGCTGCGGCAGGTCGCGGGCCGCGTGCGTCAGCACGTCCTCCGCCCGGCCGGTAATAATCGTAGAAGGCGAGCAGCGCGGCCCGTAACCGCTCGGCCGGCTCCTCTATCCCCGCCCACGCCGCCGGATCCGGCCCCGGCACCTGGGTCGCGTAGTGCGAGGTGCAGGCCTCGAACATCGAACGCTCGTCCGGGAAATGGCGGTACACCGTCAGCCGCTCCACCCCGGCCCGCTCGGCGATGGCGCTGATGGTGGTCCGCGCCGGCCCCACCTCCCGGTGCAGGTCCACCATCGCCTCCACGATCCGCTGCCGAGTCTCGGCCTGCTGCTCCGCTCGGCGCTTCTGCTGGTATCTCCGGGTAGCCATGTCAGTGAACATAGCTGTTCACTGAACTCTTGACAAGAATCCCTCCAGGCCGTATTGTAGCCGCCGTTCGGTGAGCACTAATGTTCACTGAATCCGACGAGACCGCGCGACGCTCACACCCCGACGACTCAGGAGGTAAGTCCATGGCTACCATGCAGATACCAGCAACCCCGACCGGGCCCGTCCGCCTCGTCCGCCCCGTCCGCCCCGTCCGCCGACTCCCGCTTCGACGGCTCCACCGGGCCCCGCATCATCGGTCCCAGGGACGGGAAGTTCGTGGACCTCCAGTCGGTCGGCGTGCGCTTCATGGTCTGGGGCGCCGAAACCGGCGGCACCTTCTCCCTGGTCGAGCACCCGATCCCGCCCCGCACCCTGGTCGCCCCGCTGCACCTGCACACCCGTGAGGACGAGTACAGCTACGTGCTCGAGGGCCGCATGGGCGCGCTGCTGGGCGACGACGTGGTGTACGCCGAGCCGGGCGACCTCGTGTTCAAGCCGCGGAACCAGTGGCACACCTTCTGGAACGCCGGCGACACCACCTGCCGGCTACTGGAGATCATCTCGGACGGCCGGCTTCGAGCACTTCTTCAAAGAGCTGGGCGAGCGGATGGCGGAGGCGAAGGCGGCGAGCGTTGCACAGGTGCCGGGGCTCCCGGAACTCGGTGACCGTTACGGCATCTACTTCCAGCCGGAGAGCGTTCCACAGCTCTGCCAGAAGTACGGGCTGGTGTTTCCGGGGTAATTCGCCCGTCAAGCGGAGCCCGCCCCTAGCAGTCATCCCGAGCGGATGCGAGGGATCGCTATGAGACGTCTTGTTCGAGATCTTTGTGCCGACGTATGCCCGCGCGATCCCTCGCGAGTTTACCCTGAGCTCGCCGAAGGGCTCGGGATGACAGCCAACTATTGGACTCAGAACCCAAGGAGGATTGACCTATGTCCACAGCAACGCCGGTAATTACTGAAACGCCTGAGCAGGTCCTGGAAGCAGTCGTGGAGGGGATCAACACCGGGAATTTCGAGATGCTCATGGCTCTCTATGAGCCTGGGGCCGCCTTTGCGATTGAGCCCGGCAAGCTCGCTCCCGGGCTGGGAGGGATCCGGGACGCGCTGGGCGGCTTCGTCGCCCTGAACGGGAAACTCGATCTCGCGGTCAGCCGGGTGCTCGAGGTAGGGGATCTGGCCCTCGTCGTCGGCAGCTGGACATTCACCGGAACCGGACCCGACGGTCAGCCGGTGAAGCTCGCGGCAAAGAATGCGGATGTGCTGCGGCGTCAGGTGGACGGCTCCTGGCGCTTCGTGATCGACAATCCCTGGGGAACGGACTGATAGCAACCTTCACCCTACCATCTTCCAGAAGGAATCCTTGCGCGTGATCTTGCCTTCGACGAACTCGAGCAGGTCCACGCCCCGGACCTCGAGTTTCCTTCCCGAAACCGACGTGCCTGTGAGGGTCCATTCGGAGACCCCGAACGAGCCGCAGGCCCAGTGCCGGTCATCGCCGTAATGCACGTCCGGGATTCCCTCGAAGCGCCTGGCCAGGCCTGCCCGGACATCCTTCTTCCCGGCGTACCGATCCCCTCGCGGTCCGGCACCCCGGGGCATGTAGAACACGCAGTCGTCCGCGAAATAGCCCATGATCGAGTCCAGATCATGGCGATTGAATGCGTCCAGGAACCCCTTCAGCAACTCTACTGTCGCGTTCTCTGACATCGGAGGCCTCACTCAGGGCTGAGAGACACCGTCATTTGTCACAATCGAGCGACCGGCGCAACCATCGGCGCTAACCTCCCGTCATAGCCTGTGGAGAATCGCATGGCTTTCCTCACAGGTGAAAGGGTCAGGTATGGTCGTCAAGAATCTCATCTCCACTGCGGTAGCCGGTCTCTTCCTTAGCACTGTCGTGGGCCTGGCGCCGGCCGCCGCGCAGGAGGCCCAATCGCTGGCCTCCGACAGCGTCTTCGTCGCGAGGGCCGGCAGCGCGGGTCTGCTGCAGGTGAAGCTCGGCAAGCTGGCCGAAAAGAAGGGTACCAGCACGGGCGTGGTGGAGTTCGGCAAGCAGATGGTCACCGACTACTCGAAGACAAACGAAGAGCTCAAGGCCGCGGCCAAGAACCTGGGGTTCCTGTCACCGGCCCTGCTGAGACAGGATCAGCAGATCTTCGACCGGTTCAACTCGATGGGGCGCGGCTCCTTCGACAAGAACTACATGGCCGAGATGGTAAAGCAGCACAATGAAGAGGTGCGGCTGTTCCGGGGAGAGTCCACCGGCGGACGGGTCCAATCGCTGAAGCAGTTGGCCTCGAAGATGTTGCCCGCGATGGAGCAACATCTGAACCTCGCCACCCAGACCGCTGGAAGCGTTGGGGTGAACGTCACCGCCTCGACTTCAAAGACAACTGAGGCGTCGGCCTCCTACTAGAAACAAGGGGTAGGTCACCAGTCCCAGTCGTCAGTTTTCACACCGGCGACTGGCGACTGGCGACTGGCAACTATCCCGCGTGTGCGATCGCCTCCTTGGCAGCCTGAACGATCAGATTGGCCACCGCGGCCGGCTGCGAGACGAAGACAGCGTGACTTCCCGGGACCTCGACCACCGTCGCTCCGGCACGCTTGGACATGGAACGTTGTGCGTCAGGCGGGATCATCCGGTCCTCGGTGGCCACTAGAGACCAGCTCGGCTTCGTCTTCCAGGCCGGCTCGCTGATGGTGGCAGTCACCGCCGCAAGGCCCCAGGGAACCTGGGAGTCCGCCATGAACGCTGTTCGCTCCGGATCCACGTCGCCGGCGAAGGCGGTGGGGAACTTGGCCCTGTCCAGCAGCAGAAAGCCGTCCTGTGGTGGCAGAATGGGGGGAGCCGGAGCGTCCGGCGGGATGAGGTCTTTGATGAGAGAGGCTACCGATTCTCCCTTATCGGGGATCCAGCCGGCAATGTAGACCAGTGCCACTACCTTGGGATCGTTGCCCGCCTCAGTAATCACCGCTCCGCCATAGGAGTGGCCGACCAGGATCACGGGGCCGTCCTGCTCGGCCAGCACCCGTCTGACCGCCTGGACGTCATCGGCCACCGAGATCGTAGGATTCTGGACCACGCTGACCGAGAAATCTTCCTTCCGCAGTAATCGGTAGACACCTTCCCAGCCAGAGCCGTCGGCCCAGGCGCCGTGCACGAGCACGACTCTCATGGCCTCGGAGTGAGCTGCTGCAGCCATGGTAATCTCCTTTCCGGAGCAATCTCTGAAGGATTAGTAGAAGTCAGACCGCAACCGCCTCCCGATCCGGGCTCGGCGTCCGTTCCTTGAGGAACGCGAGCAGGTCGGCGTTGATGGTGTCGGCGTTGGTCGTGGGCATGCCGTGGGGAAAGCCCTTGTAGGTCTTGAGCCTGCCGTTCTGGAGCAGCTTGGCCGACAGCGGCGCGGAGTCGGCATACGGCACGATCTGGTCGTCGTCGCCGTGCATCACCAGCACCGGCACCGTGATCTTCTTCAGGTCCTCGGTGAAGTCGGTCTGGGAGAAGGCGACGACGCCGTCGTAATGTGCCTTTGCGCCGCCCATCATCGCCTGGCGCCACCAGTTCAGGATCACCCCCTGCGACGGCTTCGCGCCGGGCCGGTTGTAGCCATAGAAGGGTGCCCCGGCGAACTCGTAGTAGAACTGCGGCCGGTTCGCCGCGAGCTGCGCCTGCAGCCCGTCGAATACCTCCTTGGGGAGCCCGCCCGGATTGGCGGCGGTCTTGACCATGATCGGCGGCACCGCGCTGATGATCACCGCCTTGGCCACCCGGTTCTCCCCGTGGCGCGCGATGTAGTGCACTACCTCGCCCCCGCCGGTCGAGTGACCCACATGCACCGCGTTATGGAGGTCGAGATGCTCGGTGAGCGCCGCCAGGTCGTCGGCGTAATGATCCATGTCATGGCCTCCGCTGACCTGCGCCGAGCGGCCATGGCCGCGCCGGTCGTGAGCGATCACGCGATAGCCCTGGTTGACGAAGAACAGCATCTGCCCGTCCCAGTCGTCGGCCGACAGCGGCCAGCCGTGGCTGAATACGATGGGCTGTCCCCGCCCCCAGTCCTTGTAGTAGATCTCCGTGCCGTCTCGGGTAGTGATGGTAGGCATGTTGCCTCCTGGCCTCAGGGTCTGGATGCAAAGTGGTTTGAGAGAAGCCAGTAAAATGCGTCGAATCCCGGGCGGCGTTAGACCGGTGACCGTCTTGTGACAATCACGCGGATGGGTGTCCTACCGCCTTACCGCCCTACCGGGCGTGGAAGCCCTCACGAACGCATAGACGTCTCAGGCAGACCGCGCTCGATGCGACGATCCGGAACAAGCCACAAAAGAGCGACCAGCAGGTATAGCATATAGGCGATGCCGGGATGTACGAAGGCGCCGCCGATCGCCATGACGCACAGCAAGGGCGAAAGCTTTCCTTTGAGGTCGCGGCCCAGTGCCAGGGCCAGGACCGACTCCGGCCCCTCCGAGCGCAGAATCTGCCGCTGCAAAATCAGGTAAGCGATGCCGGCCATGAGGAGCACCACGCCGTAGAGAGCGGCGGGGGT
This sequence comes from uncultured Gemmatimonadales bacterium, assembly GCA_963810165.1. Lineage (GTDB taxonomy): Bacteria > Gemmatimonadota > Gemmatimonadetes > Gemmatimonadales > GWC2-71-9 > CAVVWJ01. The sequence goes on along the minus strand of CAWEMG010000002.1, from coordinate 29,715 downwards.
CGAGACGAAGGGATGCTTGCCCATCCACGCCGTTACAAACGGCACCAGCGACAGCCAGAAGAGCAGGTGCAGGTTCGCCCAGAGAATGGCCCCCGTCACTCGATGGGTGCAGGCCAGCATGTGGTGATGGTTGTTCCAGTAGATGCCGAGGAAGACGAAGCTGAGTACGTAGCTGAGGAGGACCGGCAGCAGAGGGTGCAGCGCGGCGATGTCGGTCTCCTGAGGTCCGTGCAGCTCGAGTACCATGATGGTGATGAGGATTGCCAGCACCCCATCGCTGAACGCCTCCAGCCGACCCTTGCCCATCGTTGTTCTCTCCAGATTTCGAATCCGCGTAACTAGCGTTAGCCTGCGGAGGCCGGCATCAGGCGCTCTTCCCTGCTGACCGAGCTCAGGAAGGTGCTGGCGCGCGCCCGGCCCTGAGCCTGGTACGACTTCTCATTCATTGGCCGGCACGAGCACCGGAGCGCCCTTGTTCTTCAATAGCAGTACCAGGAGCTTGGCTGGTTTGGTGCTGCTCGCGCTCCGGCCAACCACATGGACATCGTTCGGGCCTTCATAGAACGTCTGTCCCGCTGTCACCGTCACCTGCTTTCCTCCTTTCAACTGCATCACGGCTGATCCCTCCAACACGTAGACGAACGCATGGGCGTTGTGCCGGTGAATGGGGTCTGAGCCGCCAGGCGGATACACCACGGTGATCATCAGAGCTTCTTTGCCCGGTAGGTCCGCCAGCTCTTTCGTCATAAGCTCCGTGACCGCATTCTGCGCCGTCAGCCGGCCGGCGGCACAAAGCAGCACGGCCACCAGCCCTGCCATGGGAATACTCGAAACTCGCATGTCGCGCCCTCAGGCCCGTGCGGCCGGTACGGGTGGAACTGCGGACTCAGCCAGCCAGTCTTCGAAGCGGGTCTCGCCGAGCCTGGCTTCGCCGACCGGCACCAGCATGCGCTCGCCCAGCTCGGCGCCGAAGTAGCGGGCGTGCGGGTCGGCGACCACTTCACGGGGATCCTGGTGCGCGCTGAGACCCAGTCCGATGAGCTCGTCGAAGCGGAACTGCTGCGGTCCCGCCACTTCGACAACGCCGCTCAGCGGCGCTCCCAGGGCGACCCTGCAAACCGCATTGGCGACATCAGAGGCCGCCATCGGCTGGAACAGCACCGGAGGGATGCGCACCCGGTTGCCGTCGGTCGCCGCGTCCGCGATGCGCTTGACGAACTCGAAGAACTGCGTCGCCCGTACGATCGAGTATGGGATCGGCGAGTTACGGATCAGCTTCTCCTGGGCGACCTTGGCGCGGAGGTAGCCGCTCTCCGGCACCCGGTCGCAGCCCACGACCGACAACGCGACGTGATGAGCCACGCCCGCCGCCGCTTCGGCGGTCAGGAGATTGCCGGTCGAGGTCTCGAAGAACCGCAGCACCTCCGCGTCTTCGAACGAGGGCGAGTTCGACACGTCGATGACGACGGCCGCTCCGGTGAGGACTTGGGCCAGTCCTTCCCCGGTGAGGGTATTGACGCCCGTGTCCGGAGACGCCGGCACCGCCTCGTGGCCCTGCTCACGAAGGCGGGTAACAACCTTCGACCCGATGAGCCCGGTTCCGCCGATGATCACGATCTTCATGGTAAATCCTTTCAGAGCAAGGAACTCTTCGCCGTTGTCTGGACCCTCGGGAAGTGGCGGATCACGAAAACCAGATACACCAGCCAGAGTGCGAACCAGGTAGACCCGACGCCAAGGAGTCCAAGTGAAAAGAGGATCAGGCTCGGAGCGAGGAACAGCAGAGTGTAACCGAGCAGCCAGAAGCGATCGGCTCGCCGGGAGTGCCGGGCCCGCTCGGCATCATCGATCCGGCTGCCAAGCGAGGCGGAATAGTAGTACAAGGATGCGAACACGAATGAGAACGTCGCCACGCCCATCACGACTAAGGTGGCTTGAAACAACAAGGCGTTGACCTCGCCGCGCGCGAACCTCGGGTGCAGGAAGAACAGCATGAACGTGAAGATCGCGATGCTGGTCGCGGCGAGCGAATAGGAGCGAGTGACGTTGGATGTCGCTAGTTCCTCGCCCATGCTGCCTCCAGGGCCGAGTCCGTGACCTCTCCTGACTTGCGCCGCGCGCGGCGGCCGGTAGGCCTCACCACCAGCACCGGCACGTTGGCGCCGCGGACCACCTTGTCTGCCACGCTCCCGAGAACCATGCGTCTCATACCTCCCAGCCCGTGGGTGGCCACCACCATCAGGCCGACTCGCTCGGGGTCGGCGAGCTGGATCAGCGTCTCCGGAACGGCGCCGCCGATCACGGCCACTCCGGACGCCCGCACCCCGGACTCGCGGATCTGCTCGGCCAGGTCCCTGATATAGTCTTGGGCGGACTCCCGGCGCAGGGCCGTCACCTCATCTGAATAGCTCGAGGGAAAAGTGAGGTGCGGATCACTGGTCGGCGTGATGGGACTGACGATCTGCACCAGCGAAAGCTCCGCGTCCCACGGTCTGGCTAAACCGATGGCAGGCTCGAGCGTGGCTTCCGCCAGCGGCGACCCATCCAGCGCCACCAGGATCTCGCCCGGTTCCCAGGCGGGCCGCGCGGTCCCAGCTTCACCGGGCCTGACTACCAGCACCGGAACTTGTGCGCTGCGGATCAGCTGGTCGGTCACGCTGCCCAGCCAAGCACGCCGGATTCCACCCCGTCCGTGGGTGGTCATGACCACGAGATCCGCCCCGAGCTCACGGATGTACCTGGCGAGCGTTTCCACGATCGGAAGGCCCTGGAGCACGGCTGACGACACCGAACGTTCGAGCCGCTCGCGGACGCGGGCGGTTACCGACTTCAGGTATTCCCGGTCCGCCTTCTGCATCGCGAGCTCGAGCTTCGTGTTTTCCGGACCTGGCGTCATGATGATCCGATCGTGGACCATCACCAGCTTGAGCTTGCACCGGGCGCGCTCGGCGATCGCTTGCGCAATCGGGATGGCATGCTCGGCGAGCTGGGAGCCGTCGAGCGGCACCAGGATCGACTGAAAACGAGACTGTGTGATCATGTCACTCCTCGCTACCGGGCCAGCGCCGTGGTGTGCCGCGCGGCCCAGTCGAGCGCGTAGTCCGCGATTTCCTCCCACCCGGCCTGGGCGGGCATCAGGTGCGCCCGGCCGGGGAATTCCTTGACCTCGGTGACCGTCGCCGACTTGTAGTGCCCGGCGTTGGAGCGCTGCACCGACGGCGGCATGAGGTGGTCTTCGGCGCCGGAGATGAAGAGCAGCGGGGCGCGGGCGTCGTTGTGATAGTTGACGTAGACGTCCTGCGGCCCGGGGATGAAGTTGGCGAGCACGCCGCCCCAGACGATCGCGCCCGACGCCGGGACGTGGTAGCGCTCGTAGAGCGCCCGCGACTCCGCCTCGCTGAAGGTGTTGGTGAAGGCGTAGTGCCACTGCTTGAAGGTGAGCCCCACCGCCTTGTGGCGGTTCGCCGGGTTCTTCAGCACGGGGAACACCGACCGGAGCTGCGAGAGGGGCGACACGAGGACGCCCTCAGTCGGCGCCGAGTTGATGGTCACGCCCACCGCGCCAAGCCCGCGGTCGAGCAGGACCTGCACGAATGCGCCCCCGGCGGAGTGGCCCAACAGGATCGGCGGCGCGTCGAGCCCGCGCACAACCTGCTCGAGGCGGTCGACGATCTGCGGCACGGTCAGCCGCTCGATGGGAGATGGGTCGCGGTTCAGCGCCTCAACCTCCACCTCGAAGCCCGGGTACGCGGGCGCGAGGACGCGGTACCCCTTGGCCTCGTAGTAAGGAATCCAGCGCTCCCAGCTGCGGGGCGTCACCCAAAAACCGTGGATGAGGACGATCGTATCGGGCGTGGGCATGGGGCACTCTCCGGTCAGTGATGGGCACTGGACAAGCCTGCTTACTCCTCGAACGGGGCGTTCATCAGGAAATCCACGGTAGACGGCCGACTGTAGCCTGGCACGAAACGCTCCCCAAAGTCCCGCGCGAAATTGTCGTAGGTGGTCTCCGGCTTGGCCTTGACGATGCGGCAGACCGAGTCCGTGAAGCGCCGCTTCATGTCGAGGCGGGGAAATGCGGTGAGGATGCTCTGCATCTCGTTCGGCGGGATCCGGTCGTACTGGAATCCGAATTCGACCCCGATCCCGGCCGTGCAGAGCGCCACTTCAGCCTCTTTATTCAGGCCGATCGAGGGTGTGGAATTCAAGGCGACGCTGTCCCAGATCAACTGCACGCGGCGATCGTCGAGACCTTGCTCGCGCGCAAACGCCCGCGCTGCGTCGGCTCCTTCAATCTCGAAGCGCTTTGGACCCGTGAAGCTGCTCGTGAGCCCGAGGTCGTGGAGCAGCGTCCCGACGGCGACGACCTCCGCATCGTGAGGCAAGCCCTGCAGCTGTCCCAGCCGAACCGCGAAGAGCCAGGATCGGACAGCATGGTTGAAGAGGTACGGTTCGGAATGGGTGCGGGCATAGTCGATTGCGCGAGTGACGAGCGGCGTGTCGGCCACCGTGATGCCACCCAGGACTCGGGTCTTGCCGCTCATGAGGGTCGGTTCGGCGGTCAGCGACATGGTCAGCTCTCGGTAAAGTCCTTCGCGATGGTGTTGCTCGTGGATGTGTAGTACAAAAAACGACCGCCGAGCTGATTGTTATGCAGCTCGGCGGTCTTGGGACTTCGCGGCACCGCCACGACGGCAGCGCAGAGGGCGAGGACCCGTGGCTTTGCGACCCCGGCTTTCGCCGGGTGTGCCTATGTAGGTACGAACGCGACCACGCTAGGCCTCGGAACTGCGCCTGTCAAGGTAGATCACAGAATAGTTACGATGACAGTGACGCACGGAGCGGCGATTTCCAGACTTAGACCCTCAGCGAGCCACGGAACGCCCTGGCGGCATAGTAAGACTCCGCACCGTTGTGATACACGAAGACATGTGCCGTAGCGGCGATCGCAAAAGAGGGCGCCGCCGAGCTTTCTGATATCGGAAGGAGTCTTCACCCAGCTCGACGTCTTCGTATCGAACTCTCCCAGCTTCTGCAGTTCTCGATACTGTTCCTCCGTCAAAAGCTCGATGCCCATGGCCGCCGCCATATCGATAGCGCTATCCTTTGGCTTGTGTTCTTTCCTTGCCTCCAGCGCTTCACGGTCGTAACAGACACTTCTGCGGCCTTTAGGACTTTCCGCTGAACAATCATAAAAAATGTACTCGCCCGTCTTTTTATCATGACCGACGACATCCGGCTCACCGCCGGTTCTTTCCATTTCATTGAGTGACGACAGCTTTTCAGCGTCAGCTTCCAGCTTTGCTTCTACCTTGGCCCATTCAAGACCTTTATGGCGGTTCATGTTCTTCTCAAAGCGGGCTTCCAACGCTTTGAGGAGTACTTCACGTTGTTCCGGTGACAGCTGTGATTTTGATGTTTTCGTCTTCATACAGGTTGCTCCATAGTCGAGCGGTCGCCGAAGCTGCGGTGTCGCGTGATCTCATGCGGGTCCCTGAAGGTTAGCCACCGATCGCGGGCGGTCTACTAAGTTGCTTCATGCGGATCGCCACCTGGAACGTGAACTCGCTCAAGGCACGCCTGGACAAGGTCTCCCGGTGGCTGGAGCGGGCCCGGCCCGACGTGCTGCTGATGCAGGAGACCAAGCTGGCGGATGCAGCCGCGCCGGTCGCCGAGTTCCGCGCCGCCGGCTACGAGCTGGCTCACCATGGCGAGGGACAGTGGAACGGAGTCGCGATCGCCAGCCGCGTCGGAATCGCCGACGTGGCGACCAACTTCGGCGAGCCGCTCCGTCCGGCGCGGACCCCCGATGTGGGCGACGACGAGCCACTGGCGGAGGCGCGGATGATGGCCGCGACCTGCGGCGGCGTGCGCGTCGCATCGATATACGCTCCCAATGGCCGGTCCGTCGGCTCGACGTTCTACGAGGCCAAGCTGGCCTGGTTCGAGCGTCTCGCCCGCTGGCTCGAGCAGGCGGCCGATCCGGCGGAGCCCCTCGTGCTCGGGGGCGATTTCAATCTCGCTCCGGAGGATGTGGACGTCTGGGATCCCGAGGCCTGCCATGGCGGGACCCACGTGTCACCGCGGGAGCGGGACGCCTTCTTCCGGCTGTGTCGCTGGGGTCTGGTGGACGCTTACCGCCTTCGTCACGCCGAGACGGGGCGCTACACCTGGTGGGATTACCGGGCCGGCGCCTTCCACAAGAACTTCGGCATGCGCATCGATCATCTGCTGGTCACTCGCCCGGTCGCTGAGCGCACCGTGTGGGCCGAGATCGATCGTGAGGCCCGAAAAGGCAAGCCGATCCCGTCGGACCATGCGCCGTTGGTGATCGACCTCGACCAGCCGGGCCACCCCTTCGAGGCCGGTTGGGAGGCGGCTCTGGGGCGGATCGCCGCCCGGACCGCCAGTCTCGGCTGACGATCTGCGCCTCTCGCGCCGCCCCCGATCAGGTGATTGATTACAGAGACCATGCTTCAATGGCTCAAACGTCTCTCATCGCCCGCAATACGCCCTGAGCACCCCGAGCAGGCGACTGTTCGACAGTACCGCCTGACCCGTAAGCTCGGCGAAGGCGGCATGGGTGTCGTGTTCGAGGCCCGGGACGACCGGCTCGACCGCCTGGTCGCCATCAAGCGCCTCCGCCCCATGGACAGCCATCCTTCCCTGAAGGAACGGCTGCTTCGGGAGGCGCGGGTAGCCGCAAAGATCAGCCATCCGAATATCTGCCAGGTGTACGAGCTCGCCGAAGAGAACGGTGAGCTGTTCGTGGTCATGGAGCTGCTGGAGGGCGAGACACTGGCCGGGCGGATCGAGCGTGGCACTGTCCCCCTGGCCGAGACGCTGCAGACAGCTCTGGGAGTGGTTGGCGCACTCGAGGCGCTGCACTCCAGCGGTATCATCCATCGCGATCTCAAGCCGACGAACATCTTTCTCACCCCCCATGGCGTGAAGCTGCTCGATTTCGGGCTGGCTCGGCCGCACCTGGCTGGAGACCAGGTAGCACTCACTCAGCCCGGCACGATCGTGGGAACTCCACGCTATATGGCTCCCGAGATGTTCGGCGAGGATCCGGTCGGTCCTTCGGCGGACCTGTTCGCCCTGGGCGCGATCCTGTTTGAGATGCTCACCGGAAGGCCCGCTTTCAACGGCCGTTCGCTGGTCGAGGTCTACACGGCGGTGCTGCAGTCGCAGCCGCCGCCCCTGGTCGGCGGCCCGGACATCATGGCGGTAGATCGCATCATCCAGCGCGCGCTGGCCAAGCAGCCTCGCCATCGTTACCCTGAGGCTGCGGCGATGGCGCAAGACATTCGTCAGGCCCTCACCCTGCTCGATAGCGGGCCGAGGACCAACGTCCGGACCATCACTCGCCTGATCGTGCTTCCGTTCAGGTTGCTGCGCCCCGATTCGGAGATCGAGTTCCTTTCCTCCGGCCTGCCCGAGGCGATCACTGCATCGCTCATGGGATTGGAATCCCTGACGGTACGGTCCGCGTCCGCCGCTGCACGGCTGGCCGGCGATGCGCCGGACTTACAGACCATTGCCACGGCGGCGGGCGTAGATGTCGTTCTCATGGGAACGCTGCTCAGAGCCGGAGACCAGGTCCGCGTCTCCACCGAGCTGGTGAAGGTGCCCGACGGCACCGTTCTCGCCACCCGAAGTGCCCAGGTGGCGCTGACCGACATCTTTCAGCTGCAGGACGAGCTCACCCGCCAGATCGTGGATGCTCTGGCGATTCCGCTGTCGGCGCATGACCACCAGGCACTGCGCCAGGACGTCTCGGTCAATCCCGAGGCGTATGAGCTCTATCTCCGTGCCACCCACATTGGTGAAGGAGCATCCACTCCGGCTCGCCTGATCGCCGCGCGGGATCTGTATCGCCGCTGTGTGGAGCTCGATCCCCAGTACGCCCCGGCCTGGGCTCGACTGGGCCGGGTGTACCGGGTTCTGGCGAAGTACGCGCACGGGAACGTCGAGGAGGATCGGCGCGCCGCCGAGGAAGCGTTCCGCAAGGCGCTGGAGCTCAATCCCGACCTTCCGCTGGCGCACAGTCTGTATACCTACTTCGAGATCGAGGAGTATGGGGCGGCATGTGAGGCCATGTTGCGGCTCCTCCGACTGGCGACGACCCGCGCGGCCGACCCCGATCTGTACGTGGGTCTGGTGGTCGCCTGCCGGTTCTGCGGGTTACTCGACGCCTCGCTCGCCGCGGACCGCCGAGCGCGACGGATCGACCCCGGCGTGCGTACCAGCGTCCACTACACCTACTGGATGCTGGGGGACTACGAGCAGACCGTCCTCACCGACCTGGAGGAGGTTCAAACCCTGCGACATGCGGCGCTTTGGATGATGGGTCGCCAGGAGGAGGCGCTCCAGGGCATTCGCACGGTGGAATCGCACTGGCAGACCAGCGAACGCTGGTATCTCACCGCACTGCGCGCGGCCATGGAAGGCGACCGCGACGGGTGCGTCGAGGGCACCCGGCAGATTCTGGCCACCGGCTTCCACGATCCCGAGGGGCTGCTCTTCTGCGCCCGCAGCCTCGCCCGGGTACATGCCCACGACTTCTCCTTGTCCCTGCTCGATCGAGTGGTGGACGGGGGGTTCTCCTGTTCCCGAGCGCTGGTGCATGATCCCTGGTTCGATTCCCTTCGCGCCGAGCCCCGCTTCACCCGCATCCTGCATCGAGCAGAGGCCAAGACTGCCGACGCGGCTGACGAATTTGCCAGGGCGGGTGGCGAGCGCCTCCTCGGCGTGCCGGGCTGACGACCCATGCTGTTCATGCGTTTGATCGAGCGCGGCATGATCCTCGTGGCCCTCCTGATCTGTTCCGCCGCTGCACCTCTTCATGCGCGGCCGGTGCAGGAGACGACGCAGGTTCTGATCGTATACGGGCACGACGCCAATGCGCCCGGGCTCGTCGCGTTCGCGGATCAGCTGAAGTCGCTGCTGCGAGAGGAGATTCCAGCGGGCCTTGAGATGTACGACGAGTTCCTCGACCTCGACCGCTTCCACGACCCCGACCGCTCGCTCCAGCTCGCTCGCTACTTTGCCGAGAAGTATCAGGGGTTCAGACCCGACGCCATAGTGGCCGAGGGGGCGCAGGCGCTGCGGTTTGCCACTGACCGGCTCACTACACTTTTCCCAGGCGTACCGATCGTATACGGGCTCGTCTTCGAGCCGATCATCAATTTCTCCGCCCTTCCCGCGAACGTGACCGGAAGGCGGCAGCCGTTGCCGTTCGCCCAGACCTTCTCGCTGGCACGAGCGCTGCAGCCAGATGCAGAACGCGTCGTGGTGCTAGGCGGAGCCTCGGCGATGGACAGCGTCATTCTTTCCCACGGATTGCGCTCCATCACGCCGCTCCTGAACGGAATGAAGCTGGAGGTGCTGCAGGACTGGTCCTACGAATCGCTCATCGACACCCTTCGCCGCATCCCGCCTCGAAGCTTCGTGATCTTCTCTAGCTTCCGGCGGGACCAGTGGGGACAGGAGTTCAACTCGGGGGACCTCATGGCCAGCCTCACCCGCGTGGCGTCCGTGCCCGTATACGGGATCGCGCGCAACTGGGTCGGCAACGGGGTGGTCGGTGGTGGCGTGATGGATTTCGGGGACGACGGCACCCGCACGGGTCGCCTTCTCGTGCGGGTCCTTCGGCGGCCTCGGGGTGAGCCGATGCCTCCGCCGGAGGTGGCCGCTACCCCGCTGGTCGTCGATTGGCGGGAGTTGCAGCGCTGGGGATTGCCCGAAAGCCGTCTTCCGCCGAACACCGAGGTCCTCTTCCGCACGCCGTCGCTCTGGGAACGTTACCGGACGACCGTCCTGGCCACGCTCGGTGCGCTGCTGCTGCAATCGGGCTTGATCCTCTGGCTCTTGCTCGAGCGCCGCGGGCGACTTCGGAGCCAGGCCGCGCTCCGGGAAAGCGAGGCGCGCGCCGACGAGCAGCGCCGCGAGCTCTCGCACCTGGGGCGCGTCGCCCTGGTGGGCGAGCTGTCGGCCGCACTGGCGCATGAGATGAAGCAGCCGCTTGCAGCGATCCTGACGAACGCGATCGTCGGTCAGCGTCTACTGCAGGCCGACGGTGCCGCGACGGCCGACCTGCGCGCGATTCTGGAGGACATCGCGGCGGACGACCGGCGTGCGACGGATGTCATCGACCACGTGCGCGGCCTCGTCAGGAAGGATGGGGCCAAGGTGCAGGCGCTGTCGGCGAACACGGTCGTCAGCGAGGTGCTCGTGTTGGTGCACACCGATCTAAAGCGTCGTGGCGTGGTCGTCAGCACCCGGCTGTGTGAGCCCGCGCCGCTGGTCCTCGCGGACCGCGTGGAGCTGCAGCAGGTGGTCTTGAACCTGGTGCTGAACGCCTGTGACGCGATGGGTGACACGCCTCCCGGCGAGCGCCTGCTGGTCGTCTCCACTACCACGCAGGGCGACGCGCGCATCGAAGTCCGCGACCGGGGAAGTGGGATTGCGCCGGACGCGCTGGCGAAGATCTTCGAGCCATTCGTGACGACGAAGCGCGACGGACTAGGGCTCGGGCTCGCGATCTGCCGCTCGATCGTCACTGCCTACGGCGGCTACATGTCGGCGGTAAACAACCCTGAACGCGGAGCCACGTTCACCGTCTCACTGCCACTCGGCGGCGCCGCCTCAGAGGTCGATTCCGACCTCGGCTCATCCTAGTAAAGCTACCCAGCAGCTCATGCGGAATTGAGTTGGCGGGTGATCCACACCACGGTCCTCCATCATGGCGCTATCCACAATAGGGATAGCAGCGCCGCTCACCCACCAGGAGGATCCATGCCGGAGAAAGAGACGATCGAGCGGGCGCGAAAGGACGCTCGCCAGGGAAAGTCGCCGTCCACCCAGGCCGGCGAGTTCGTACGGGAGGAAATCCACCACATCCGGGAAGGCAAGCACGGCGCCCGCTCCACCCGGCAGGCAATCGCGATCGGCCTGTCGAAGGCTCGGCGGGCCGGGGTGAAGCTGAAGACGCCGAAGAAAGGCGCCGCCTCCGAGGAGACCCGCCGAGCCGCCGCGCGAGACTCCCGAAAGGGCAGGAGTGGCGGCAGGAAGAAGACGTCGGTCCGGCGCTCGCGGGCCATGCTGAAGCGGCTCAAGCGCGAAGGGCGGAGCGCTGCATCTCCCCAAGCGCTGGCGCGGCAGGCGCGGTCGGCGGCGCGGCGCAGGAGCGCGGCGAGCAGATCGGCGTCGGCGAAGAAGGCCGCGCGGACCAAGGGACCGGCCAAGCGGAAGGCGGCGGCGAAGAAGGGGGGGAGGACGAGGGCCCGGAGCTCGTAACCGGTGGTGCTTTATCCTCGGCCTCACTACCCCATGGGCCTCACCCGCGGCCCGATCCGGAACTCCCGCCCCTCCTGCGACAGGAGCACTTCCGCCACCCGGCGCGCGTCCGCGCGGCAGAGGCCGGTGCATCGCCCACCACCGCTCCGCTCGTTCGACGGTCCAGGCTGATTCCAGGGCACGGCGTCGAGCCGGGTGCTCACCGCCTCCGCGCTGGCAGGACGGCGCGCCGGGTCCTTCTCCAGGCACTCCATGATCAGGTCCTCGAGCGGAGCCGGGATGGGCAAGCTCGGACCTGGTCGACGGCCGCGGCGGCGGCGTGTGGGCGTGATGGAACATCACCTCCACGGCGTTCTTTCCCTCGAAGATCAGCTTGCCGGTCAGCAGCCAGTACGCCGACGCAGCCCAGCGCGTACAGGTCGACCCGGTGATCGGTGTCGGCGACGCCGAGCACCACCTCCGGCGCCATGAACGCCGGCGTGCCGCTGGTGCTGCCCTCGCTGCTGAGCTTGACGGCATCGTCCTCGGCCTGCCGCGCGGTATCGAGCTTGACCAGGCCGAAGTCGAGCACCTTGACGAAATCGAACGTGGTTCCCGCCCGGCTGACCACCACGTTCGCCGGCTTGATGTCGCGATGCACCAGCCCGTTGGCGTGCGCGTCCTGGAGCGAGGAGCAGACCTGGCGCAGGATGTGGACGACCCGCTCCGCGGGCAGCGGCCCGTACTGCCGGACCAGGGTGTCGAGATCCAGGCCGTCGAGCAGCTCCATCACGTAGTACAGCCTGCCGTCCTCGGTGGCGCCGAAGTCGTAGAGCTGCACCGTGTGCGGCGACTTGAGCGCGGCGGTCGCACGCGCCTCGCGCTCGAAGCGCCGCAGTAGCAGCTCGGGATCGCCCGAACACCTGCGGGCCGGATGAGCTTGATCGCCGCCGGCCGGATCAGCAGCCGGTGCCGCGCCCGCCAGACCTCGCCCATCCCGCCGCCGCCGATCTTCTCCTCCAGCACGTACTGGCCCAGCTCGTTGGCCTCGGCGACCTGCCGGCGCAGTCCATAGGTGACTCGGGAAGTAATCGTCGCCAGCGTGGTCCCCAGGACGCTCCAGAGGATGGTGTTGAGGGTCATGTACTGCTTCTGGTACTCCGCGGTGAACCCGGGCAGCAGCGCCGTGGGGTCATGGCGCGCGATGCAGACGACCACGGTCGGCAGGAACGCCAGCGCCGAGAGCACCATGGTTCGGCTCGGCCGGGAGGGCACCAGGATCGCCCGGATCATGACGGTGACGGTGAGGGCCAGCAGCACCTGGAGGATCTGCCCCTCGTCATGCACGTCATGAGGGACAGGAAACCCGGCGCCACGACAAAGCCGATGGCATCGAGCGCGCCCAGGCTCCGCCGCGAAGGCCTGGTTTGACTGGCCAGGCTCCAGAGCAGGCCCATCGTCGAGCTCGCGGCGATGTGACCCAAGGAGACGGGATCCATCACCACGGCGACGAACGGGGCGCCGCCGACCAGAACCAGGCTGCCGAGAGGAAGAGATAGAACCCGAACGACACGAGGAAAAGCGTCTTGCCGACCAGCGCCAGACGCTCCCGCACGAAATCCAGGCCGTTGGAGGTGTCGAGTCCCCGGTCGAGGACGGCCCGGTCCCGGACTCGGCTGGACGACGAGTCGGCGATGCGGGCATGGGGGGCGGGTTCGTGGTCATCCTAGACCCTTAGCGGGCCACGTTCTGCCGACAACTTCGCCTTTGACATTGTCGTTGCCCTAGCAGGCGATCCTCCATTTATAGGCCTTTATAGCCACTAAGGAAATGTCGCGCGACGGCGGGGCGCGGCTAGGGTCGCCGCTCCGCAGCCACACGGCCGAGTTCCATCCTTGACAGATCCAATCGCGTCACCCATACTAGACCGACCGGTCTATTCAGGAGCTGTGGGTGCACTCGACCAAGGAACTACTGCTGCAGGAGGGGCTGGCCATGCTCCTCGAGCGCGGATACAACGACCTCGGCATCCAGGCCATCCTGGCTCGGACGGGTGTGCCGAAGGGCTCGTTCTATCATCACTTCCCGAGTAAGGAAGAGATGGCGCTCGAGGCGGTGGATCTCTATGTGAGTCTAGGACACGAGCTGCTCGAAGTAACTCTGGCCCCTGATGGGCGGCCGCCACTGCCCCGGATCCGCGGGTTTTTCGAGCGACTGCGCGAGCTGTACGCTTCCCAAGGTTACCTGGGCTGTCTATTGGGCGCGCTGGGCCAGGAGTTATCGGGTGCGAACGAGGTCTTTCGAAAGAAAATCGAGGAGTGTGTGGCGTCGATCGCAGGAAGAATCGCGGTTTGCCTCGAGGAAGCGCGGCCTGGAGGAGACTTCCCCACGGGGGTGGATTGCCAAGCCTACGCGGACGCGCTGGTGAACGCGTGGGAGGGTGCCGCCCTGCGATCCCGTCTGCTGCGCAGCCCCGCCCCGCTGGACGCCTTTCTCGATTTCTATTTTCCCGTTCAGAGTGCGTAACGCGCCAAGCCGACCTCGTCCGTCTATGCCCTGGGCCGCCGCCTCGCGTTAACCGGCTACGAAGAATCAAGGAGGACGAATGTCACGCTCAGGGATGATCTCTTCGAACGGGCAGGAGCTCTATTACGAGGTGCACGGCGAGGGGCAACCACTCGTTCTGGTGATGGGGATTGGATACGATTCATCGCTCTGGAAGCTTCAGCAGGTTCCGGCGCTGTCAAAGCGGTTTCGGGTGGTGATCTTCGACAATCGGGACGCTGGTCGCAGTTCGAGGGCCGCACAGCGGTACAGTATCGGGGACATGGCGGATGATGTTGCAGGGCTACTGGATGGCTTGGACATCCCGCATGCGCATCTTTTAGGTCTGTCGATGGGCGGCATGATCGGGCAGGAGTTTGCTCTACGTTATCCTGACCGGTTGGATCGGCTGGTGCTGAGCGGAGTCGGAGCCGCGCCGGCGCGGAGCGCGTTCGATCCGATCCGGATCTGGAGTTGGGTCAGGTCTCATGACGACACCGGTGAAGCGTTCGGGGCCCAGCAGTTCGTCTGGCTGTTCTCATCCAGCTTCCTGCGGAACGACGCGGCGGTGAAGCAAACGCTGGCTTTGCTGGCCAGCAATCCAACCCCGATGACTTCGGATGCGTACACTCGACAGGCAACGGCGTATCTGCAGCACGACGCGCTCGATAGGCTGGGCGGCATTCACGTACCGACGCTCGTGGTTGGGGGCGAGCAGGACCTGTTGACCCCACCGTGGATCCTTCAGGAGGTCGCCACGGCGATCCCCGGCGCGGAGCTCCAGATCTTTCGAGGAGATGGCTCCTCGCACCTGCTGCCGCTCGAGCGGCCCGCCGAGTTCAATCAGCTCGTGGCGAATTTCTTGACCGAGCCCGGTAGGGACGCGAAAGCCCGAGCCGGTCACCCCGGCGGCATGGTCGTGATTTAGCGCGCGTCTGCCAACGTTCCTTAAAGCTCGGGAACCTGGTGGAGAAGAAGGGGACCGAGCGCGAGCGTGGTGGAATTCGGCCAGCGGGTGGTAGCCGACTACTCGAAGGCGAACGAAGAGCTCAAGACTTCGGAGTTAGCTGGTGCAGGCATGGTGATCTCCTTTCCGGGGCTCGTTGGCGGTGCCGTCGCCGGGCGCTTCATCCTGTTTTCAGACTTCAGTACGGCGCGATCCCGGCTCTGGGCCAAGAGTCGTTCGGCAAAGTCGAGCCGTTCGTGAAGCTCCGCCATCTGAGCCGACTGGTTCGCCAGACTGTGCTGGACGTCGTCCAGCGCCGCGGCCTGGTCCTTCAGCTGATCGCTGAGTTGAGAGAACTGGGATCTCGAGGATCCCCGCCCGCGGATCGCGCCGGCTATGGCGCCCGCAACCAGCACGAGCGTGGTACCGGCGATCGCGAGCGCAACCAGGAAAACAGGCTCGCTCATATTCATATCTCCAGAGTTCAGGACGTTACGCTCAGGGTCTTTAGCCCCAGGCCGCCTGGCTCCAACATATCATGCAGCTGTGGCCGCAGTTAGGGCCGATTGGTCGGAACAAGTGTTGTTGGCTGAGATGCTGCGGTTGTGTCAGGCCACGTGGTTGTTGGTCGTGACCTCGGAGGGGGGTCAGCCTTCGGCGGGCTCCTGGCTCATCCCGAGACGAAGCTGCTTGAGGAGATCGTACTTAAGGGCGGCGAAGGGGTTTTGCAACAGTGGGAGCGCGATCGGTGACACGGGCAGGACCACCCGCACCACGCGACCGGGTTGGGGGCGGGCCACAGCGACCACCTCGCGGGTGCCGCCGAGGTACATCACCTCGACCGGACAGCCTAACGCTCCCGCCAAGTCCTCGGCTAGCCGGCTCACTGGGACCGTCCGGCCCAGCCTCGTGCGGCTGCGTTTTGTCTGATGGCTTGGTTCTCCTTGCCCGAGGCGGATCGCGATCGGCCGTGCCGGAGGCCGGTCGGGCGTCACCGAAGCGCGGGAAAGTTGGTCTGGCTCGTTTCGTTGAGGTCGTTGGACCGCAACAAGTTAGCATGTGTGTCAAGACTCGTGGCTTGCCCCACTTCTGGGTAAAATCACCGCGTTTTCGAACAGTCCAGCCTCCGCGAACCATGTCCACCACCGACACGAGGTACTGTTCGTGGACCACGTCCTCGGGCTCGATGACCCACACATGAAAGCCTTCCTGGCCCTGGTGACCCAGGGCCAGCATGTAGCCGGTCACATGCACCAGGGCGTAGGGCGGGAACACCAGGCCATCGAGGCGGGCCTGGCGATTCACATCCGCCGCATCGGTGGCTCTGTACACGGCTGCCAGGTCCCCGGCGAGGTAACAGCCCTCTTCATCGGGATCGGGGGCCAGCTGCCGTACCGCGAACAGGTGCCTGCGCTGACCGGTCCTATAGACTAGTTGCGCCATATAGTCACCCTCAGCGGTTCCTGGTAGAAACCGTGAACCGCGGCGAGGTGGGCCTCGAGTACGCCCGTCAGGAGTGCTGGCTATCCTTGTGGTTCAGGCGTGGACATCTGGAGCAGGACAGCGGTTCGCGGCACCGCCATGCCCCGCAGCAGCAGCTCGGCCATACGGCCGGACCCGAAGCCGTCCACCGCCACCGTGAGACAGCGGCGCTCCTGGTCCATCGCGACCGCCCGCGTACCGGGCAACTGGAGCGCGACCTCCGCCAGCGGGAGGTACGTCTGGAGCTCTGCCACCGAGTACCCGCCGTGGCACTGGACTTCGGGCAGAAAGGCCGGGTCGGGCCAGCGGTACACGACGGGGCCCGTCGAAAACCTCGTGCTCTCAGCCGCCGGGGCACACCCGACAGCGGCGGAACCGAGAGCCAGCAAGCAGCCGAGCCGGGCAAAGGACCGGTGGGGCAGCGAGTCCGATTGCATGTGATCCTCCTGAGCGACATGAGGTGTTGGATTCCCAACATATCACGCAATCGTGGCTTCAGTTAGACCGCTGGCCGGCGCCGTAACTCTCTCCTTCCCACGTCCGTACTGTACTCTCGGGGTCTACATCGTCCGGCGCCGACCCATCTCAGGCTCACACTCACTCAGGCAGCACATGACCCGGTCGCCACTTCTCCCGCTCCTCTTCCTCGCCTGCAGCAGCGCCACGCCACCGCAGGCACCCGAGCGCTACGGATTCGTCACCACGCTGGGCACCGACACCGTTTCGGTCGAGCGCGTCGAGCGATCTCCCACCCGGCTGGTCACCGACGGCGTCGATCGCTGGCCGTTCGTGCGCCGGCGCCACACCGAGTTCGATCTGGCCGCCGGACGGCACCATCCGGCGCATGGTCATGGACATCCGCACCCCGAACGGCCAGTCGCCCAGGGAACGGGGCCGCCGGGTCACGGCCGACTTCTCAAAGGACAGGGTGAAGATCTCGGTCCGCGACAGCGCGCGGTGTCCGGGACACCGCGTTCACCACCGGCGGCGCCATCACCGTGCCGCACGTGTCCATGATGTACAGCGTCATCGAGCTGGAGATTGCGGCGGCGCTCCGCCAGGCTGCCTCGAGCAAATCGCGCCGGGCGACAGCGTCCTGTTCCGGCAGTTCTATCCCGACCGGGACGTCGGCCCCAGCTTCACTCTGCACCGGGGCTATGTGCACCCGCGTCCCGGCGGCAAGGTGGAGCTGCGGCACGACTGGCTGGCCGGAACCGGGGACGTGACGGTGGACAGCAGCGGGCGGATGCTGACCTACTCCGGGATGCGGACCACCTACAAGGTCGCCGTCGCTCGGACGGCGACGCCGCCAGACATTGACTCGATCGCGGATCGTATGGCGGCCGCGGAACGGAGCACCGGGCAGCAGCAGCTCAGCGTGCGCGACACCGCCCGCGCCACCATCGGCGGAGCAACGTTCTCGGTGGACTACGGCCGTCCCCTCGCCCGCGGGCGCACGCTGCTGGGCAACGTGATCCGTACGACCGGGTCTGGCGCACCGGCGCCAATGCCGCGACCCAGCTCACCGTCTCGCGGCCGATTACGCTCGCGGGGTTGTCGCTACCGGCGGGCACTTACACTCTATTCACCGTCCCGCGGGTCCGGGGCGTCGACCTCATCGTGAACCGGCAGACCGGGCAGTGGGGAACGGAATACAGCCGGGCCCGGGACCTGGGCACTGCGGCCGATGAAGTCGGACAGCGTGGACCCACCGGTGGAGCAGTTCACCATCGCGATCGAGCCGGGCGGCGCCAGGCAGCGGCACGCTGGTCATGGCGTGGGGAACGTTTCGGTGGACGGCGCCCATCGTGGTACAATGACACCCTCCTGCGGGGACCTCCCATGAGGCTGCTCGACTTCACCACCGTTCCGCCGCGTGAGATCGCTCCCGGCTACCTCGGGCGTTACGTTCACTCGGACCATATCACTCAGGGCCGGGTCGACATCGCACCCGGTGCCGTCATCCCCGATCACTCCCATCTGCATGAGCAGTGGACCCTGCTGCTGAGCGGCTCCTTCGAGCTCACGGTCAATGGCGTCACCCATCGCCTGCAACCGGGGCAGATGCTTCATATTGCCCCCCATGAGCGCCATTCCGCGCGCGCCCTCACCGCTTGCGTGGTTCTGGACGTGTTCCATCCACCCCGCGACGACTACCGCTGAGCCTCGGAGGCGCCTAGCATCGAGTAACTCCAAACAGGAGCCTCGCATGAAGCTCAAGACAGTCCTCACGATCTCGGCCATCTACCTGGGCGTCCTGGGCCTGGGATTCATGTTTGCCCCCCGCCAGATAGGTATCGAGGCCGTTCCCCCGGATGCGTCCCCAGCACTGGTGGCCTATCTCCGGATTTTCAGCGGTCCCTTTCTCGGGATTGCGGTGTTGAACTGGTTGGCCCGGAACGCCCAGCCCTCGCCGGCGCGTGACGCCATTGTCCTCGCCAATATCGTGGGGTTCGGCTGCGTCACCGCCATGGACGTGTGGGGAGTGTTCACTGGCGACGCGCGTCCGGTCGCCAAAATCTTCCTGGTGATTCATTTCCTCATGTTTGCCGCCTTCATTCTGGCCCGACGCGCCAGCGTTCCACGGTTAGCGCAATAGCCAATAGCCAATAGCCCATAGCCAATCGCCCCACCTCTGTCGCCCAACACTGAATCCCCGCATCTTCGTCCGATGCCACTGAGAGCCGCCATCGTTGCCGGGATCGCCCTCGCTGCGGTGGCGGTCGCCGCCTGGCTGTCCCCCCGCGCCCTTCCGCTCGTCGCGCTCCAGCAGTCGCTCACCCGTGAGGTTGCTCTCGCTCGGGCCGACTCGTTCTTTCGCGCGCACTCTCTCGCCCCCGCCGGCGCCCGCACCGCCGTCCGGTTCCAGGGCGACGGCTCCCTCCGCACCTTCGTCGAGCTGGCCGGCGGAGGGCTGGACTCCCTCAACGCCCTGGTCCGAGGCGACGACGTCGCGCCCTTCACCTGGTCGGTCCGCGCGTTCGTTCCCGGCGATCCCCGGGAAGCCCGGGTCGAGTTCGCGCCCGATGGCCGGATCATCGGCTTCGAGCGCGAGCTCGCCGAAGCGGACGAGCGGCCCGCGGTGAGCCCAGACTCCGGCCGGCGCCTGGCGGAGCAGGTGCTGGACCGCTGGGTCGACGAGCGCGCCGATCGCTGGAAGCTGGTCTCGTCGTCCTACGAAACGAAGAAAACCAGCGAGCGCATCGACCGGAGCTACACCTTCGAGCGTATTGACCAGCGCATCGGCGATGCCCCCATCCGTGCCGAGGCCCTCATCGCCGGCGACACACCGGCGCGGCTTCGTACCTTCGTCGAGATTCCCGAGTCATTCCAGCGGCGCTACGCCGAGATGCGATCGTGGAACGATCTCCTGGCGCTGCTTGCCAGTCTGGGCATCGCGGTCATGACGGGGCTCGGGATCGTCGCGCTCCGAGGATACGGCCGTGCGCGTCAGGTGCGCTGGCGCCAGCCGATGCTGGTCGGCTCGGTGATCGGGGCGCTGGCGCTCGCCGCGGCGGTCAACGAGATGCCGGGGAGCTGGTACTCGTACGACACTGCGATGTCGCCGGTCACCTTCAGGGCGATACAGGTCCTGCTCGTGCTGCTGGCCGGGGTTGGCACCGCGCTGGTTGTCGGCGTCACGCTCGCGGCGGCCGAAGCGGCCGCGCGGCATGCGTTCCCGCAGCATCTCGATTGGTGGAAGCTGTGGCGCTATCGCGGGACCAAAGAGGCAGCATTCCAGGTGGGTGGGGGCTACGCCGTCGCCGCGATCGCCTTTGCCTACGTTGCAGCGTTCTACGTCGTAACCCGCACGCTGTTTGGCTGGTGGGTGCCGAGTACCCTGCTGGACGATCCCAACCAGATCGCCACGCCGATGCCGTGGATCACCGGGATCGCCCTGTCGGCCAATGCCGCCGTCTGGGAGGAGGCGCTCTTCCGCGCCCTGCCGCTGTCCCTCGTCTCCGTATGGGCTGGACAACGATCGGGACGCCGGTGGTGGATGGCGGCGGGTGTGGTCGGATCGGCGCTCATCTTCGGATTTGCCCACTCCACCTACGAATCGTGGCCGCCCTATTCCCGCGGGGTCGAGATCTTTCTCGATGCCTGCTTCTGGGCCATCCTCTTCGTTCAGTTCGGGCTGGTCGTCACGGTGATCGCGCACTTCGTCTACAACGCCGTGCTGTTTGGCCTCTTCGCCGCGGCGGGAGACGCCGTAGAGTATCGCGTCACCGCCGCGATCATCGCGGTCGCCCTGCTCGCACCGGCGCTCGCTGTGCTGTGGCGGGCGGTTCGCCAACGGGGCTTCATCCCGGCTCCCGAAGACGCGCGATTCTCGGCGTGGACCCCTCTCGCCGACCAGAAGCCGCCGCGACCGGAGCCTCCCAGGGGGGCTGTCTCTGCGCTAACCCGGCGGGCGCGCCGTCTCGCCGTGGCGGCCGCCGTCGCCGGCCTCCTCGTTGCAGTGGGCCGGCCGCCGGAGCCGACCCTCGGCCCGGAGTTCACGGCAGAGCGGGGCCGCGTGGTTCA
The DNA here is from genome assembly GCA_963810165.1 of uncultured Gemmatimonadales bacterium. Taxonomy (GTDB): domain Bacteria; phylum Gemmatimonadota; class Gemmatimonadetes; order Gemmatimonadales; family GWC2-71-9; genus CAVVWJ01. The sequence goes on along the minus strand of CAWEMG010000002.1, from coordinate 8,936 downwards.
GACCGCCGACTCGATGCTCCACGCACGGGGCGGCGATCCGGCCGGTTGGACCCGACTGACGACTATCGTGAGCGAAACGGGCGAGCCGTGGGAGCGGTTTCTACGCGAGCACGGGATCGTCCACCAGGCGCAGCAGTTGGCGTCGAGCTACGTGCCGCCGGCGTGGTGGGTCGTGCGGTACGTCCACACGGCGGGTAGCACCGCCGAGCGCGCCGAGGAATGGAGAGTTTCGCTCTGGCCCGATGGACGGCCGCTCGAGACCCATCATATCCTTCCGGATTCCGCCCGGCGCGGAGCGGCCGACAGCACGGCAGTGCGGCGCATCGTGGCGGCGGCTCTCGCGCGAGAGCGGATAGACGCGTCCACGCTACGGGAAACGGAGTACCGGGAGCGGGCCCGCCCGGCCCGACTGGACGTGAGAGTCACGTACACCGACACGGCAGTCAAGCTGCCCGCGGGAGCCGCCGCGCGGGTGTGGGTGGTCGTCGCCGGCGACGAGCCGCTTGGGGTGCGCCGGGGAGTGGAGCTGCCGGAAGCGTTTCTCAGGGCCGATCGGGCGAGTCAGACGAGCCGGATGTTGGTCGGGGTCGTCGCCACCCTGCTACTGGTGGGATTCCTGATGACGGGAGGGATCGCCGTGAAGCGCCGTCTCGCCCCGGCGCTACACGACGGGATGCTCGACCGGAGAACCCGCCTCTGGCTCCTCGGCGGGCTCTTCGTCCTCGCGACCTTGAGCAGCCTCAACTCACTCCCCTCCGAGCTCTACTCGTACGACACAGCGGAGCCGTGGAGCACCTTCGTCGGCACCACCGCGCTCGGCTTCCTCGAGCCGGTCGTGTTCGCGTTAATCCTTCTCGTCCTGTTGCATGTGCTCGATGCACTTCGCCGCCGCCTGGGAATCCCCATGCTGCCGGCCGGGCCCTGGAGGTCGGCCCGCACTGACGTGTTGATGATGGGGCTCGGGCTCGGCGGCCTCATCTACGCTGCGACCGGTCTCGACGCGCTCCTCCCGCAGGGCGACATGCCGCTCCCGCCCTGGACCCACCTCAACGATCTGGTTCCGCTTCTTGCCGGGGTTCCCGACATCCCGGCGAATGCGATCGGGGTCGTCTCGGTGCTCGGTATCCCGATCCTGGTGGTGGCGGGACTCACGCCGCGTCGGGGCTGGAGAGCACTCATTACCGTGGTTTTGCTGACGCTGGTGGCCGCGGTCACGTGGTCGTTCGACCCTGCGGGCGACGTCGATGCCGCGGGGCTGGCGCTGCTGCTCGCGATCATTCTGGTAGCGGCGGTCGGGATCAGGGTCTGGGGCGGGCGATCCGCCTGGTCGTGGATCGTTGCCGCCCTGACCTATGAAGCTCTGGACGGGTTACGGGACGCGGTGTATGGCCCGGAGTGGCAGATCCGAGGAGCCGGCGCGCTCATCGTGCTCGGCGCGAGCGCCCTGATCGCGGTCATCGTGCGTCGCGCCCGCCCTTGGTCCGCCGTGCCACAATGATCGACTTCTCAGCCCACCGACCAAGCTCTTCGGGGTCCTCGAGGAGCTCCTCCGGCACCCGATAGTATCCCATTGTCTCGCCGTCCTCGCCGTACGGTTGGAACGGGCCCATGCCCCTGGCCTCGAAGTCCGGCCGATTCGAATCGTCGACCTTGAAGTACAGGGTGTCATCCGCGATAAGCGCAAAGAAATACCCTCCGCCGTAGATCCCCACTCCGCCGAACATGTTCCGCGCACGGATGCCGCGGACACTACGGCCGAGTTGCTCGAGGATGAAGGTCCTGAAGCTAGGACTGACAGACATGGAGCCTTCGCGAGTACGCGCTCAATGAACGCCGCCTTGCGGAGGCGAAACGCGGAAGTGCAGGGTCACGGCGCGCGCTTGCCCGCGGGCCAGGTCCTGGACACGGAGGCAGCCAGTTGCTGAGCCTCCTTGGGCTCGAGGGGAACGCCGATATCAATGGGCAGCTTGGGGTCGCTGCCGATGGCTTGCTGGATGACAGGAACGGCCACGACCACGCTATCGATCAACACCGCCAGACTGTCGCCGATATGGCGCCCAGTTGACTCCTTGAGTCGCGAGGCGCCGGCTCTCGTGAGCCAGATCTGGAGGATCAGGCCTTGCCCTATTCTCGTCTTGACCGCCTCCACTCTGACAATGTCAGTATTCGACAGCTGAGCGTCCGGGTGGAGATAGACGGTTTTGCCCTGACCGTACACCGCCGCTGGAACCAGACCGGGAGCCGGTGAACCCTCGGCCAGGCGCAGCTCCAGCGAGACCGGAACCCGTTTCCAGTCCGGTGCTCTTGCCTTCGCACCGGGCGAGCAGGCCCATGAGGCAATCACCGAGAGACATATGGCAAGGCGAAGGTACCCGCCGCGTACGCGCTGAACCATTGGTACACCCCGATACTCGAGAAAGATGCTTGGACAGGAGGGTAACAGCTGCCGCGGTCTTCAGTGACACACCCCAGGCGCCAACCCCGAATCCAGATCCGCATCGAGACGGGTCGTATCCCGCGCCGGGCTACCCAGACGCAGCTCCAGGACCCCACCCGGAAGCTCCAGCGTGGGTCCGCCGGGCGGCGTCACCCGAAGCCGCACACTGGCTGGGCCGGGCACCGCGAAGGCCGGGCCTACCTCGACCACATACTCTCCCTGACGGTCGGTCGTGACCGGCCCGATCCGGGCATCGACCGGCCGCGCCTGACCGGGTTTGGCCTGCTGCAGCAGCAGCACGACCTCGGCCTCCGGGACGGGCGCGCCGCACTCGGTGACGGACCCTTCGACGGCTGCCGTTACCGGCGCGCCGGCCGAGATCGCGAGGAGTCCAACCTCGCCACAGGCGAGGCCCCCGAGGCTCAGGATTCCAACGACTGAAATCGCGGCCCCCTTCATAGCACTCTTCGCCGCCCTTGAGCTGCCTATTGCCAAACCAGACCGCATGGCATTTGTAGATGAGTAGGTGATACGAAGATGCACTTTGATTCGACCACAGTCGAGAGCGCTGTCGAATTGAGGGCATCCCCTGAAGCGGGTCAAACGGGGCCGCGAAAGGAGTCCCGCTGCCGCGGGGCAGGTGGTCAGTCAATCAAGGCGCGCGATGGAGGATGGCTTCTCCTATGGCGAATACGTCGGTGGCTGACGCCCCCCAGACGTCGTTCATGGAGCGATTGACCCCCATGTCCGTCCAGGTGCTGCCGTCAAAGTGGAGTATTCCATTCTGCCCTACAGCATAGACGTCGTGGTCCGATGTGCCCCAGACATCGCGCAGGTACCCCGTCGGTGGCACTGTCATTCGGGACCACGTGACTCCGTCGTAGTGGAATACCTCCCCGTGCTCGCCACCCCCGACGGCAAAGACGCTGGTAGACGAGCTGGCCCAGATACCGGAAAGATTCATACCTTCGTACCCCGTACTGACGTCCCACTCGGTTCCATCGTAGTGCCAGATCGATGAGTATGGTCCACCCAGGAAGGGCCCGACGTAGTTGGATACGGCCCACACATCACGCGACGAGGTGCCGTGCACGTCATCCCAAGAGTCATTGTTGGAAGGTATGGCCATTCTTGACCACCCAGTCCCATCGTAATGAGCCACTAACGCCTCATTGCTCGTTGTTTCGCCACTGTTTTCCTTTCCGACGGCGAATACATTGGTGCCGGACGCTCCCCATACTGCGTGGTAAGATCCTTGGCTGGCGAAGTAGTCCAGGACAGGAGGCCTCATTAGCGTCCAACTGCTCCCATCGTAGTGGAGGATCACGCCTTCGCGCTCAGGGCTATCGTCGACGTGGATGTTCCACTGGCCGACTACAAATACGTCGCGAGGGGAGCTGCCCCAGATCCCTGTGAGCTTCTCTCTATCCCCTCGGACAAACAGAGTGCTCCAGGTGGAGCCATCGTAGTGCAGGATACCCCATCGATCTACAAAAAGGTTGCTGAGAGCGTATACGTCTGTCCCGGAGCTGCCCCAAATCGCGTTGCCCCCTTGCGACGACTGAAAGCTCCACCCCGCAGTAGCACCGCAGTACAGATTGAAGTACACTGTCACGATGTAGGGGGCGTAGACGGTTACCGTGAATGGATTGTCTCCCGCCACCTGACACTTGCTGGGTATGCCGGAGAGTGCCAGATCATGCGATCCCGACGACAGGCCAGTCAGGACTCGGGTGCCTGTCGACACCATCGGTCCCTGGTCTATTCCGTCCAGGACCAGGCCGTAGCTGGCCGGCGGTTCTTCCCCTGTAGTCGTCATCACCACCCGGATTGCCCCTACACCGCAGAGCACAAGGAACGACGCTTCAACGGTGGCCCCCGCCGTGACGGCGATCGAGCGAGTGCCATCATCCACTATCCCACAATCGTCCGGGCACGTCGGTCAGTTCCACCGTGTGCGTTCCCAGCGACACGCCGTCAGAACTCGGCTGCCGGTCGGGTCGATCGATCCCGGCTGGTTCCGTCCAGGAGCAGATCGTATCCCGAAGGCGCTTCCCCTGAGGTTACCGTCACCACCCGGATGGCCCCCACCCCGCACACAAGAACGAACGACGCTTCAACGGTCGCCCCGGCCGTGACAGCTACCGAGCGAGTGCCACCTTCCCACTGTCTCACAGCTTTCGGGCACGCCGGACAGTTCCACCGTGTGGGTTCCCAGCGACACGCCCTCCAGAACTCGGCTCCCGTTCGGTTCGATCAAGTCCCTGGATGGTTCCGTCCAGGAGCAGACCGTATCCTGCAGGCGCTTCCCCTGAGGTTGCCGTCACCACCTGGATTGCCCCTGTTGGCCCGGGGCAGGTTACGGCAAAGGAAACGGCTGTCGTGATCCCGGCCGTGACGGTTATGGTGCGGGAATCTGCGCCGGCGCTGGTGCATCCAGCTCGGCAATCCCCCGAGCTCCACAGAGTGTGAGCCCGTCGGAATACCTGATCTCTGGACGACGGCGTTGTGCCCGATCGGTCGAGCGGTCCTGCCATCGACGCTGATCGTGTAGCCTTCGGAGACGGCGACGCCAGCTGTTGTCGTGGTGATCTCGAGGGTGCCGGTCCTGGGTTCGACCAGACCCTCTCCCGAGCATGCGGAGACGAAGAAGGCTAGAACCAACGCGACACTGTGACGCATTGCCTTTAGTTCTACCTTCTCGACTGCTGCCAAACGTTATTGGTGCGGGCACGAACTTCCGTGAGTCGGCGCAAGCCGTACCACTCTTTTACTTACCCGTAAGTTGGCCGCCCGTCAAGCCAAACTGTCGCCATGGACGGGAGGTCGCGAAGAAGTCTGAGCGTATACCGCCCACCTGCCACATTGTCTCACCTCCGGCGGACGTTGGACATCGAGAGATGGCGTGGCGTCAAGCAAGTCTCAAGTCCGGTGCCGTTTACAGCTGACCCTGGAACTCCTGATCGTTGGCTGATAACAACATCAGATCCTCATCTGCGGCCTAACTGGCAGTAGGTCTGCAAGCTCTGCAGCCCAAGTCACTTTGATTCGACTCCAGTCGAGGGCGCTGCAATGTCGAATTGAGGGCATCTCGTTCGACGCTTTGGTACAGGCAGCAGAGGCAGGCACACTGAGATTGGAGACCCGAACCCATGAAGTTCCTCATGCTGATCAAGCACTCCGAGAGCTACCGCAACCAGAAGATTCCCCAGGCGTTAAACGACGCCATGGGCGAGTTCGTCGGCGACGGGTTCAAGAGCGGGGTACTGAAGGACACCGCCGGCCTGAAGGGGACGGCCGAAGGCTTCCGGATTCGCTCCAGCCAGAACCGCCTCACCACGACCGATGGACCCTTCACCGAGGCCAAGGAGGTCATCGGCGGCTATGCCCTGGTCGAGGTCGCCAACCGAGAGCAGGCGATGAAGACGGCCCGGCAGTTCATGGAGCTGCACCGGCTGCACTGGCCGGCGTTCGAGGGGGAGTGCGAGGTACGGCCGCTCGACATGTAGCCCGCGAACGGCGACTTCCCGGGCGATAAGCTGCCTCTGGTCCCGATGTTCGTTGTGGCGAGGCGCGTCCGTAGGTAAATGCAGGAGCGGCGATTACCGTCTAACCCGCTGGTGGCATAGCGGTTGCCGTTCGCTTCATCATGAGCCTCCGTACCGCGCCGTCCGCCGCCGTTCCCGTCATCGCAGCTTTCTACATCGCTGTACTGGTTGCTCCGTCGCACCAACTCACCCTGTTGACCGCCGGTACGCTGGGAATCATTGGCTGTTGGATAGGCGCTGCTCGCCTCGGTCCTGACAGCGGGACTGGAGGTGAAATGATTCCCATCTTCCTGGCGAGTGTTCTGGTGATTGTCATGCCGGTCGCGGCTCAAGCTCCGATCCCCGGCCGCACCGCCATCGCCATGGGCCTCGGCTTTCTTGCTATCGAAGCCACCTGGGCCGCGCATCGCTTTCGGTGTTCCCGGCCACGAAGCCGCAGAGCCTCCCGGCGCGAGTGATAAACAGCATCGTGTTTGGCCTCGCCATGGCGCTTGCGGTGTCGCTCGTGGCAACGGTGCCGATAGCATTCGCCCTGCTCTTCGGCGGGGCCGGCTCCGCTGAGATCCGCGCTGTCGCACCCCGGATCTACGGCGGGTATTTTCTCGGTGGGGCGGCGGCCGCTCTCCTCGTGGGTTTGCTTGGCCCCTCATCCGCTGGCCGTTAGGTACAATGGCGCTCGGCGTGCTCGGCGGCATATGTGTCTACGGTGCAGTCGTTCCTGCCGTGGTGCTCACCCGGGGCGAGCCGCAGTCGTTGGCCGAAATGGCGGTGATCGCCTTGATCTGTGGCATTCTCGTCGGCCCCCCGGCTGCTTTGGGGTTACGGTACGACGCCTCGGCGGCGCAGGCATTCGACCAACAGCGTTCAAGGAGCCAGTAGCTTTGCCATAGCTCAGGGAACCAACCCACCCGAAGGCCGGTTATCCCAGCATGACAACTATCGAGCTGGGCCTGGACACCTTCGGCGACGTCACCGTTGACGCCGACGGCCGCCCCCAGCCCCATGCCCAGCGTCCTCCGCGACGTCGTCGCCGAGGCCGAGCTGGCCGACCAGGTCGGCGTGGACTTCTTCGGCGTCGGCGAGCACCACCGCCCCGACTTCGCCATCAGCGCGCCGGAGGTCGTGCTTGCCGCCATCGCCGGCCGCACCGAGCGCATCCGGCTCGGCACCGCCGTCACGGTGCTCAGCACCGACGACCCGGTCCGCGTCTACCAGCGCTTCTCCACGCTCGACGCCGTCTCCGGCGGTCGCGCCGAGGTGATCCTCGGCCGCGGCTCGTTCACCGAGTCGTTCCCGCTGTTCGGCTACTCGCTCGACGACTACGACGACCTGTTCGAGGAGAAGCTCGCGATCTTCGCCGCGCTCCGGGACGCCGACCGCACCGGCGAGCCGGTCCGCTGGAAGGGCACGGTGCGCCCGCCGCTCGACGGCGTCCGCGTCTACCCGCCGGTCGAGCGTCCGCCGCTCAGCACCTGGGTCGGCGTCGGCGGCAGCCCGGAGTCGGTGGTCCGCGCGGCGCGCTACGGCTTCCCGCTGACGCTCGCCATCATCGGCGGCGACCCGCGCCGCTTCGCGCCCTACGTCGAGCTCTACCACCGGGCCCTCGCCCAGCTCGGCACGGAGCCGCTGCCGGTCGGCGTCCATTCGCCGGGGCACATCGCGGACACCGACGCCGAGGCTCGCGAGGAGCTGTGGCCGGCGTACCAGGTCATGCGGAACCGGATCGGCGCCGAGCGCGGCTGGCCCCCGACGAGCCGGGCCGAGTTCGACCACGAGATCGCCGAGGGCTCGCTCTACGTCGGCTCGCCGGAGACGGTCGCCCGCAAGATCGCCGCGACGGTGCGCGCCCTCGGCGCGTCCCGCTTCGATCTCAAGTACAGCGCCGGCACGCTGGGGCACGAGCTGATGCTGCGGAGTATCGAGCTCTACGGGCGCGAGGTGATCCCGCGCGTGCGGGAGGAGCTGGGAGCTAGGAGTCGGGAGCTGGGAGCGCCGAGCCCAGCCGGCTCTCGGTCTCCACTGCGTGCTTAATCGCGACGACTGCCCGCTCCTTCGCCTTTGCTTCCACATCGATCGTCATCGCGCATCCCTTCCATTCCTCCGGAAAGTCCGCAGGATCGATGTAGTCGGCATGGGCGCGTGGGTTGGGGGACTGCCAGCCATCCTTGGGTGAGGAGAGGTGGGCGTACGGCTCGCGCTCACCCCAAGTCGCAAACGCCAGCTCGCTGGCCTCCTCGACCGAGGGACCGTCCGGCAGGCAGCGATGATGATGAACATCGTAAACAGAGGCACGCCGGCCCGCCGGCACAACGGCTCCAGATTTCGCAGGCTGAAACATCGGTCATCGTTCTCCAGGGCCAGACGCTCCCGGACCCGGGAACTCAGACGGGAGAGTCCTCGATCGAGGCGGTCGAGCGCCGCCTCGATTCCGCCCGCCGCACCACCACCATGCAGCACGATCACGTCAGCTCCCACCAGCTCGGCGATCTCCGCCTGCAGCTCCAGCTCCTGGACCGCGGACGCGACCACCGGTTCGCGCTGCGGAGTTGAGCACCACGAACTGATCCGGATGCAGGCTCAGCCGAATGTCGTAGGCCTTCGCCAGCTCGCCGGCCCACTGGTACGCCGAGGCAATTGTACCTGTGGGGTCGAGCTGCTCCAGGCGGTATCCGCTGAGCGGGTGAGTGGCCGAGCGGAAGGATCTGGCTGGTCATGCGGAAGGCGCCGATGCCCAGCTCGGTGGCAGCGCTCCACCGCGTCAGCGAGCGCGAGCGCGTTATGCCCGGCAATCTCGCCCAGATAGACGTCGCGCGACGTGCCGACTCGTAGGCTACGCGACATACCGGTGAGTTGCCGCACGGACGTGATTGGGGAGTCGAGGAACTGGCAGCACAAGCCCCATCTGAGTCGGGCCTTGAGGAGTCAATGCGTGCATCACAGCAACTTCACGA
>CAWEMG010000001.1:0-180327 GCA_963810165.1 uncultured Gemmatimonadales bacterium | reverse complement strand
CGCAGCTCTTCGTCCTCGTCGAAATCCTCCAGCTCCTCGAGCTCCTCATCGTCGAGATCCTCGTCGTCGAGATCCTCGTCGTCGTCCAGGTCCTCGTCCTCCTCGTCATCGTCGTCGAAGGTAAACCCGTCGTCCTCGAACTCATCTTCGTCGTCATCGAACTTCCGACGCAGCTCCAGGGCTTCCACCGACGTCTCCCAGGCCAACATGATGTCCTCCGCCTTCAGAGAGTGTAACAGGGCGTCAGGATGCGTCCGCCACCCGGGCAGCCCGGGCGGCTTTCTTGCGATCGTTCGCCGGGAGGACCCGCTTGCGGAGCCGGATAGTCTTCGGCGTAACCTCGATGAGCTCGTCTTCCTCGATGTACTCGAGGGCGTACTCGAGGGTGATCTCGCGGGGCGGCTCCAGGATCACGTTCTCGTCCGAGGCCGTCGTCCGCATGTTGCTGAGCTTCTTTTCCTTGGTCACGTTCACGTCCAGGTCCCCGGGACGGGAGTTCTCGCCCGCGATCATGCCCTCGTAGACCAGATCGCCGGGCTCGACGAACATCTGGGCCCGCTCCTGGAGGTTGCCCAGAGCGAACGCCACCACTGAGCCCTCCCGGTCGGCGATCAGCACCCCCCGCTTCCGTCCGGCCAGCGGACCGGCCCAGGGGCCGTAGTCCAGGAACCGGTGGTGCATGATGCCGGTGCCTCGCGTGTCGGTCAGAAACTCGGACCGGTAGCCGAAGAGCCCGCGCGCCGGAATCCGGAAGCTCATTCGGACCATCCCCTGGCCGGGGTTCTTCATCTCGATCATTTCGGTCCGCCGCGGCCCCAGCTTCTCCATGACGACGCCCATGTAGGTCTCTGGCACATCGATCATGAGCTCCTCGTACGGCTCCAGCCGTTCACCGTCCGGCCCGAGCTTGGTAATGACCCGGGGCCGGGAGACCTGGAACTCGAAGCCCTCCCGGCGCATGGTCTCCATCAGGATGCCGAGGTGCAGCTCGCCCCGACCGGACACGGCGTGGGTGTCGGGGCTGTCGGTCTCCTCCACCCGGAGGGCGACGTTGCGTTCCAGCTCGCGGAAGAGCCGGTCCCGAAGCTGCCGGCTGGTGACGTACTTCCCTTCCCGCCCCGCGAACGGACCGTTGTTCACGATGAAGTCCACCGAGATGGTGGGCTCCTCCACCGCGATCCCCTCCATCCGCTCGGGGTGGTCCACCGAGGTGAAGGTCTTCCCGATTTCGATGGTCTCGAAGCCGGACAGGGCGACGATGTCTCCCGCTTCGGCCTCCTCCACCTCGATCCGGTTGAGCCCGTCGAAGGTGTAGAGCCGGGTGACCCGGTTCCGCTCGAAGTTTTCGTCGGCTACCAGACCCGGCTCACCCAGGGGCAGCAGCGCCACCTGGTCTCCGACCCGCACCCGGCCCCGCTCGATGCGTCCGATGGCGATCCGGCCGATGAAGCTGGAGAAGTCGAGGGTGGAGACCAGCATCTGGAACGGCGCCTCGGGATCTCCCTTGGGCTCCGGAACGTAGTCCACGATGGTCTGGAACAGCGGGGTCAGATCGGTGCCCCGCTTTTCCAGGTCGGCCGTGGCAGTACCGGCGCGGCTGGAGGTATAAAGGAAGGGGGCGTCCAGCTGGTCGTGGGTGGCTTCCAGGTCAATGAAGAGGCCCAGCACCTCGTCGTGCACCCGGAGCGGCTCGGCGTCGGACCGGTCGATCTTGTTGATGGCGACGATGGGACGAAGGCCCAGGGCCAGCGCCTTACGGGTGACGAACCGGGTCTGCGGCATGGGACCCTCGGCCGCATCCACCAGGATCAACACTCCATCCACCATCCGGAGGATCCGCTCGACCTCACCCCCAAAATCGGAGTGGCCCGGCGTGTCGACGATGTTGATCTTGACCCCGTGCCAGTTCACGGCCGTGTTCTTGGCCAGGATGGTGATGCCCCGCTCCCGCTCGAGCGGGTTGGAGTCCATCACCCGCTCTTCCACTTGCTGGTTGGCCCGGAAGGCGCCGGCCTGCCGAAGCATCTGATCAACCAGCGTGGTTTTTCCGTGATCGACATGGGCGATGATCGCCAAATTACGAATCAATCCGCACTTCCTGCACAATGGCCCGAACACTCGAGGCCCGGACGCCCGGGCCTCCGGGCGCATATATAGACTAGGCCGTCAGATGCCGCAAGAGACTGGGCCGCCCCACCCAAACGCAGTCGGGGAGCAGAAACCCTTCCAGGCGCTGCAGTGCGCTTCGGCGTTGAAAATCACGCAGAGATGCCAGCGCGCACTGACGCGCCCTCCAGGGTTACTGCTCCCCTCCTCAGACCCGCAGGGTGGGGGAGCCAGCGGAATTGGGCTGAGCCCCGAAGGCTGAGTGTAAGGGGAAGTGGCGGGGGGAAGTTTGACCCTCGAAGCCGGAGGGGCTCGGCCCAGGACCGCTGCATCGGTGGTGGGTGGCTCTACCGACGCTAATGCCGATGCCCCGCATGGGGATGCTGCGAGGTGGCCGAGCCCGCCACGGGCCTGACCTCCTCGCACTCGTGCTGAACCTCGAGCTGGATGGTGACGTGTCCGATCCCCAGCCGGCACATCTCGGCCCGGATTCGCTCCAGCACGGCGGGGTGATGCTCCAGGTCCGGCACGATGGCGTGACCGCTCATCGCCACCATCCCGCTGCTCACCGCCCAGACGTGAAGGTCGTGGATGCCGGTGACACCGGGGACCGCCAGCATGCAGTTCTGCACGTCCACCATCGAAACATGGCCCGGGACGCTCTCCAGCAGGATGTCGGTGCTCTCGCGGAGGAGCCGCCACGCGCCGATCAGAATCAGCATGGACAGGGCGATGGAGATGATCGGATCGGCGAGGGTCCAGCCGGTGGTCGCGATGATCGCGGCGGCAGCCAGGGCGCCGGCCGAGCCGAGCGCGTCACCCAGCACATGCAGGTACGCGCCCCGGGTGTTGAGGTTTCCGTCCCTGATGCCGTGGAGGATGAAGAGGCTGACCAGGTTGACGACCAGGCCGGCCGCCGCGACCACCAGGAAGAGTCCCGCCTCGATCGGCTGGGGCCGCTGGATCCGCTGAATCGCCTCGACCACCACCCAGCCCGCGATCCCGAAGAGGGCGGCCCCGTTGACCAGCGCGGCCAGGATCTCCCACCGCTGATACCCGTAGGTCTTGCTGTGGTTGGCGGGACGGAGCGCGATCCAGGCGCTGAGGAGGGTCAGTCCCAGGGCGCCCGCGTCGGTGAGCATGTGCCCGGCGTCGGCCAGCAGTGCCAGCGAGCCGCTGATCACTCCCCCCACCGCTTCCACGATCATGAAGACGATGGTGAGGACCGAGGACCACCCACAGGCGGGGCAGCGGGGCAGCGGGGCGGTTCGATGCCAGTGAGGTGCAGTCGCCCGCAGAGCACGTGGCTGGGACAGTGTCGGATGCTGGATCCATGTCATGCTCGAAATCTAGCTGCCCCGCTGCCCCGCTGCCCCGCTGTCCCCCTGTCCCCCTGCCCCGCTGCCCCGCTGCCCGACCTCATCCGCACCGCCTCCGCATGCCCCATCAGTCCCTCGGCCTCGGCCAGCGCGATGATGGCGTCGGCATCGGCCAGGAGGCGGGCGGGGGAGTAGCGCATCACGCTGGTTCGCTTGACGAAGTCGTAGACACCGAGCGGCGAGGCGTAGCGGGCGGTGCCGGAAGTGGGCAGGACGTGGCTGGGCCCGGCGATGTAGTCGCCGACCGGTTCCGGCGTATCGTCACCGAGGAAGATGGCGCCGGCGTTGCGGACGGCGCTGGCGATTCGCTCGGCCCCGTCCGCCACGATCTGGAGGTGCTCGGGCGCCCGGCGGTTGGCCACCTCGATGGCGTCCCGCATCGAACCGGCCAGCACGATGAGCCCGTTTCGTTCCAGCGCGGCGCGCGCAATCTCGGCCCGGGGCGCCCGAGCCAGCGCCGATTCCAGAGCGGCCGGCAGGGTCTCGGCCACGTCCGGATCGGTGCACACACACCAGCTGATGGCGTCCTCGTCGTGCTCCGCCTGGGCGATCATGTCGGCGGCAAGACGATCCGGCCGGGCGGTCGAGTCGGCGATGATGAGCACCTCGGTTGGGCCGGCGATCATGTCGATCCCCACCCGCCCCACCACCTGCCGCTTGGCCTCGGCCACCCAGCGGTTTCCCGGCCCCACGATCTTGTCCACCCGGGGGATGGTCCTGGTGCCATACGCCAATGCTGCGATGGCCTGGGCTCCCCCCACCCGAAAGACCCGCGTCACCCCCGAGAGCGCGCACGCGGCCAGCACCACATCGGTCACACCCTGGGGTGGAACCACCGCGATGATCTCCTGCACCCCGGCCACCAGCGCGGGGACCGCGTTCATGACGACCGTGGAGGGATAGGAGGCTTTCCCACCGGGCACGTACAGTCCCACCCGGTCCAGTGGCGCCACCTTCATTCCGACCAGGCTGCCGTCGTCCTCGGTGAGATGGAAACCGGTCTCCCGCTGACGCTTGTGGTATTCGGTGACCCGCTGGACCGAGGTCGCCAGCGCCGCCCGGAGCGGGGCCGGGATACGGCCGAGGGCACTCTGCCAGGCGGCTGATTCGAGCTCCCACGCTTCGGGGGGGAGGTCCACCCCGTCGAACTGGAGGGTGTACTCGCGCACCGCCGGGTCTCCCCGGGCGGCGACGTCCTCGACGATGGCCCCCACGATGCGCCGGGTCTCCGGGTCGGCACCCGCGACCCGGGGGAGGTACGGCTCCAGTGCCTCGAGCGGTGGCACGGCGAGGCGGCGGATCAGGCGGCGCCCTCGCTGGGGAGGCGATTGGCTACTAGACTTTGACCGTATGGAACCTCCAGAATCGCCTCCGATTTTCCTGGGCCTCGTGGCCGTCGTGGTTCTGGTCCTGGCGAACGCCTTCTTCGTGGCGGCCGAGTTTGCCCTGGTAGGGGCCAGGAAGACTCGTCTGGACGAAATGGCGCAGGCGGGAGATCGCAAAGCTAGGCTGGCGCGCCGCGCGGTACAATCGCTCGACCGGTACATCTCCGCCACTCAGCTGGGGATCACGCTGGCATCCCTGGGTCTCGGCTGGATCGGCGAGCCGGCGCTGGCCGGCCTGATTCAGAACGGCTTCAGCTGGCTCCCCGGCGTCCGTCGCCACCATTGCGACCCATGGCGTGGCTTCGGCCATCGCGTTCCTCATCATCACCGTCCTGCACATCATCCTGGGCGAGCTGGTGCCGAAGGCCATCTCACTGCTGTATCCCGAGCAGGTCAGTCTCTGGGTGACCGCCCCCCTCATGGGGTTCGCCTGGATCATGTCCGGTCCCATCGCGGTCCTGAACGGAACCGCCAACCGGCTGCTCGGGTTGCTCGGCATCGACCCTCCCGGAGAGACCGAGCGGCTGCACTCGCCGGAGGAGATCCGGATGCTGGTGGAGCAGAGCACCGAGGGTGGCAGCCTGCTGCAGCAGGACGCCCGGCTGCTGGAGGGCGTGTTCGAGTTCAGCGAGAAGACGGCCCAGGATGTGATGACGCCGCGCACCCAGATCGCCGCGCTCAGCGCCGACCTCACGGTGGAAGAGGCGGCCGACCAGGTGGCGATCCACGGGCGATCCCGCTATCCGGTCTACACCGAGTCGCTGGACGAGATCATCGGGGTGGTGCACGCCAAGGACATTCTGGCCGCGCTGCGGGCCCGGCCGGGTCAGACGATCCGCATCATCATGCGGCCCCCGCTCTTCGTTCCGGGAACCCGGGAAGTGGAAGATGTGCTGGCCGACATGAAGCGGCTCAAGACCCACCTGGCCATCGTGCTCGACGAATACGGCGGCACCGCCGGACTGGTGACGATGGAGGACCTGCTGGAAGAGATCGTCGGCCCGATCTACGATGAATACGATCCGCAGACCAGGATAGATCCCGCCGACGGCGCTCCGCAGCTGGACGGCTCCATGACGATCTCGGAGTTCAACGCGGAGTTCGGGGCCAACCTCGACGATACCGACTACACCACCATCGGCGGCTTCATCTTCGGCCATCTGGGCCGCCTGCCTCGGCCGGGCGACCGGGTGAGTGTCGGGCCGTTCACGTTCGAGGTGGTCGAGATGGAAGGCCGCAGAGTGAAGACGATCCGCCTCCACGGCCCCAAGCCGGAAGAGGCGCCGGTCTCCAAGCCCGCCTGACCTCCAGCTGATGTTTCCCACGTCCATCGCCGCGATCCCTCCCGGCGCGCTTGACCTGACCGGAGAAGCGGCCCGCCGGAGGCGTGAGCTGCAGCGGGCCACCATGGGTGCACTCGAGAAAGCCGGCTACGAGGAGCTGATCCCGCCGACGTTCGAGTACGAGGACACCTTCGTTCGGGCCGGCGGGCCCGAAGTGGCCGAGCGGCTGGTGCGCTTCCCCGACCGCGACGGCCGGATACTGGCGCTGCGCTACGACTTTACCGCGAGCCTGGCTCGGGTTGCCGCGACGACGTTCTCGGACGCCGGACGAACCCTCCGGCTGTGCTACTCGGGAAAGGTGTTTCGGCAGGACCCGGAGCGGGGCGGCCGGCCCCGCGAAATGCTCCAGGTGGGCGCGGAGCTGCTGGGCCAGGGCGGCCTGGCGGCAGACATCGAGGTCGTGCGGCTCACCCTGACGCTGCTTTCCGCCGCCGGCCTCAAGGACTTCCAGATCAATCTGGGTCACGTGGGTGTGCTGGCCTCGGGGCTCGAAGCAATCGAGGACCCGCTTCGAGCCGACGTGAGGCGCTGGATCGACCGGAAGGATCGCGGCAGCCTGCGCGGCGCGCTGGAGAATCTGCGGGGCGACGCGCGCACCCTCATGACGCTGCCGTTCGTGATCGGGCGGCGGGACGCCATCGAGGAAGCGGCGCGCACCGCGCCCGCTTCCGCGCGGGGGGACTGGAACAGCTGTCTGGCGCTCGACGCCGAGCTTACGGCCCAGGAACGGGCCCACATCGTCTACGATCTGGGCGAGGTGCGAGGACTGGACTACTACACCGGCATTCATTTCGAGCTCTATGTGGCGGGTGCCGGGCGGGCGGCGGGCGCCGGTGGCCGCTACGACGGCCTGATGGCGCGGTTCGGCCGTCCCATGCCGGCGGTGGGAGTGGCGCTCGACCTGGACACCATAGCCGAGATGGCAGTATGAGCCGGCTCCGGATCGCGTTGGCCAAGGGACGCCTGTTCGAGCCGGCGGTGGCCCGGTTCCGGCAAGCCGGGGCCGAGCTCGCCGCCGATTCCGGCCGCAAGCTGCTGATCCCCTCCAGCGATCCCGCGATCGAGTTCCTGGTGGTAAAGCCGGGTGACGTGCCGGTCTACGTCGAGTCCGGCGCCGCTGACCTCGGAGTCACCGGCACGGACGTGTTGCGCGAGACCAATGCCGACGTGCTGGAGCCGCTGGAGCTGCAGTTCGGATTCTGCCGGCTGGTCGTGGCGGCGCCGGCCGACGCGCCGTACCCTGCGTTTGCCGGGCGGAGTGACCGCGCGGGTAGCCACGAAGTACCCCCGGCTATCGCAGGCCTACTTCGCGGCCGCCGGCCGGCCGGTGGATATCATCGAGGTGGGCGGATCGGTGGAAGTGGCGCCGCTGCTCAACCTGTCGCACTGGATCGTGGACCTGGTCGACACCGGCAACACGTTGAAGGCGAACGGGCTGGTCGAGCGGGGGACGATTCTGCACTGCGGAGCGGTGCTGGTGGCGAACCGGGCGAGCCAGAAGCTGAAGCTGGATGCGTATCTGGACTTGATGGAGAGGTTGGAAGGGCGGTAGGTGAAGAGCGGTAGATAGCTGCGGCGGTAGGTGAAGCGGCGGTAGGTACTGCGGCGGTAGGTGAAGCGGCGGTAAGGCGGTAGAAAGTCCTCATCCCGAGCGCAGCAGGCACGTAGCTCGCGAGCTACCCGCCTGGCTGAGCGATCTACGGTCGCGACGCTTCCTCGATTCCGCCTACCGCCGCAGTACCGTATCGCCTTACCGCCGCTTCACCTACCGCCAGTCTCGCCGCCAGCTCGATCGCCGCCCGCATGCTCGAGGCATCCGCCTTGCCAGTACCCGCAATGTCCAGCGCCGTTCCGTGATCCGGCGACGTCCGCGGAAACGGCAGACCCAGCGTGACGTTCACCGCCCGGCCGAACGCCGCCACCTTGATCGCCGTCATCCCCACGTCGTGATACGGCGCCAGCACGGCGTCGAACTCACCACGCATCGCCCGCACGAACACCGTGTCGGCCGGCAGCGGGCCCGCGGCACCCAGCTCGGCGGCCGCCGGCTTCAGCACCCGTTCCTCCTCGTCGCCGAACAGCCCTGACTCGCCCGCGTGAGGATTGACCGCGCACACCGCCAGGCGGGGACGCGCGATTCCCCACCACCCCCGCAGTGCGCGGTCCACCGTTCGGCCGGTGCGCACGACGAGCTCAGTCGTGAGAAGCGCCGGCACATCCCGGAAGGGAACGTGGGTGGTGACCAGGACAACTCGGAAGGGATGACCGTTCGGCTCGGCCGGCAGCGGCTCAGCCGCCAGCATCATGGCCACGTCGACGTCGCCGGCGAGGTGCGCCAGCCATTCGGTGTGACCGGGATAGGGAAAGCCTGCGAGGTGCAGCGCGTGCTTGTGGGCCGGCGCGGTGACGATCGCATCGACCTCGCCGCTGAGCGCCAGCTTGACCGCGGTCTCGACCGCGTGTCCGGCGATGCGGCCGGCCCGGATCACGCGGCTTCGGTCCAGATTCTCCTCGCCGCTGCCGAGCCCCCACGTTCCCACGGCGAGTTTCCGCTGTGCCGGGATGGGACGGATCTGGTCCTCCGCGCCGACCAGCGTGATCTCGGCATCGAGCGGCTGAGCCAGCGCGGCCGCGGTGATCTCGGGCCCGATCCCTCGTGGATCGCCCAGCGTCACGGCAAGTCTGGGCTTACCGCGGTTTTGTCCGTCCTCTTCGCCTCTCCGTCCTCTCCGTCCTCTCCGCTTCTCTGTCCTCGCCCTCAGGACCGGATCTCGACGTAGGTCGCCTTCCTCAGGCGGTCGAGGTAGCGCCGGATGGCGAGCTGCTGGCCCAGCTGATCGCGAATGCGGTCCCGCACATCCTCGTACTTCACGTCTCCCTCCGGCCGCCTCCCGGTCACCTGAAGCACCACGAACTGCTCGCGGCCGCCGGCGGGAATGGTGAAGATCGGCACCACGGTTCCGGAGTCGGCTTCGCCGATGACCTTGGCGTAGTTCTCCGGCAGTTTGTCGAGCGGCACGCTCTCCGCCGCACGCTCGGCCGACGGGTCGTGATTTCTGCGCTGGAGTGAGTCGAACGACGCACCGGCGATCAGGGCATTGCGTACGGCGTCCGCCCTCATGCGGGCACTGTCAACATGGACCGAGTCGACCGGTGGCACCAGGAGGATGTGGCGGGCCTGGACTTCCGCCGGCTGCGCTCGCTCGACCTGGATGATGTGATATCCGAAAGGCGACTCGACCGCATCCGAGATCGTGCCCGGTTTCAGACCGAAGGCCACCCGCTCGAATTCCGGCACCATCACGCCGCGCCGGAACCAGTTGAGCGATCCACCCTGCTCCTTGGACCCGGGGTCCTGCGAGAACCGGCGCGCGGCGGTAGCGAAGTCCGCGCCGCGGCGTAGCTCGAGGACAATGGAGTCAGCCTGAGCTTTGCTGGCCGCCTTTGCCGCGGGCGATGGCTTGGGGGAAACGACGATCTGGCGGAACGAGAGCGTCGCCGGGCGCTTGCCGAGGCTGGCCCTCTGCTCGTCGAAGAACTGCTGCATCTCCTTCTCGGTCGGCGGGACCGACTTCAGCTTGCCGTCGCTGCGCAGCTTCTCGATCAGCCGGTTCTGGAACGCCGCACGGCGCTGCTGGTCGCTCAACCAGCGGCGGTACTCCTCCGGAGTCTGGAACCCCGCCTTGCTGAGCTCGGCCCGGTAATCCACTTCCGAGGTAAAGTTGCCGCGTATCTTCCGCACCTGCTCCTCGACGCCGCTCGCGATCTCCTCGTCGGTGACGGTGATGGAGGTATCGCGCTGGGCCTGCTGGACCAGCAGCTCTTCGTCGATGATCGAGGAGATGACCTGCTGTCGCACGGCGTTGATGCCGTCCGGATCGGTCGGCAGCTTGGCTCCCTGGGCCTCGCGCGAAAAAATCTCCTCCTCGACCTGGGACGCCAGCACCGGCCGGTTTCCCACCACCGCCAGCACCCGGTCCACCATGAACGTGGTATCGGCTGGAGGTGCAGCCGTCAGGCGCCGGTGCCGCGAGCGCTCTGGTGACCGAAGAGGAGTCGGTAGCAGCCGGTGCGGTATCTGCAACCGCCGCGCTGTCCTGGGCCGCAAGCGGGCCGGCCGCGAATGACGCCAGCGCAGCCAGCGTCAGGGAAGCGCGGGTACTGACCCGCCTGCGGTGCATGCTCAGTTCCCTGCCTTGGGCGCCGCCGAGTCCCGGGGCGCCGGTCTACCGGCCGGAGGTGCTGGGCGCGGTGCTTGATTGCCGGGCGACGGAGCCGCGCCCGGATTGGCAGCACCCGGCGCCGGACCGACGCCGGGAATCGGGGCCGGGCCCGGTGCCGGCTGCATGGCCCCGGTGCCGGCCCGGGCCGAGTCGGCCTGTCGCGCGGTGGCCTGCGCCAGCTCCACCGCTCGGTTGAGTCCGGCATCATAGACCCGGTAGCTGGAGCGCTCCCGCAGAACCGTCGCCAGCGCCGACGGGATCGGCCGGAGACGGGTCTTTCCACCGACCAGCTCGTCGAAGTACTGGTCCAGCTTCATGGCGGCGACCTTGCTGCGATCAGTCCCCTTGGCGCTGGAGTCGGTCAGGCTGGCGTTGTCCAGTCCCATGTCGGCGCGAAGCGTGTCGAGCTGGCTGCGATATCGAGCCTGGAGCCCCTTCCACTCCTCCGGCGTGACATTGATCCCGGCGGAGTCGGCCTGGCGGAGCAGCAGCACGTTCTGGGTCAGGATCTTGGCGAACTGGGTCAGCATGCTGTCGTCGGCCTGCTTCAGCTGGGCGATATACTGCGGCGGAAGCGCCTGCACCCAGCGCATGAATTCGCCGACCGTGAGCTCGCCACCCTTGAAGGTCACCAGGGTCTTCTTGGAGCGGCGGGCCGCGTCCGGATCCTCGCCCGCCTTGCGCATGGCCGACGCGGCGCCGCGAGCGACCTTGATCTCCTGCGTCTTCGCCAGGCTGTCCATGTAGATCGAATCGAGCCGCATGCCGGCGCTCTGGGCCAGATACGCCGTGATACGCTCGCGCGCGGCGTCCTGGGTTGGCCGCTTGATGATGTGGTAGCCGAACGGGGTCTCCACTACGCCGCTGACTCCCCCCGGGGCCAGGGTCCAGCCGGCGCTGTCGAATGCGGTGACGAATTTCCCTTTGGGGCTGGGAGGCAGAAAGCCCAGATCGGCCTTGCTGCCCGGATCCTCGGAGAGCTGGGAAGCGAGGGTCCCGAAGTCGGAGCCGCCCTTGACCCGCGCGAGCGCGTTGCTCGCCTTCCGGCGCGCGGCGTTCCGCACCTCGGGCACGGCGTTGGGCTCGACCCGGAACAGGATGTGCTGCAGCAGTCGAACCTCATTGGCGTTGTACACGCTGTCGGCGGCGCCGGGCGAGATGTTGGAGCGGCGCGCCATCAGCGTATCGTGCCAGTGGCTTCCGCGCAGCTCGGCCATTTCGGGCCAGACCACCTGCGCAATGCCGGCCGAGTCCGATGGCAGCTTGTCCTCGGCGGCAGCCTGGGCGAACAAGGCGTAATCCACCCAGATATTGGATATAAAGGTCGCGGTCTCGTGACTCGGCTTGATTCCCTTTCCGCTGCCGAGGATCTGAGCCAGCCGCTCGGCGGTCAACTTCTGACCGCCGGCTTCGGCGGCCACGTCGGCGTGAGCGGAGAAGAGATTCCGGGCGCCATCGCAGCCCGACAGGATAGCGGCAAACAGCACCAGCAAGAACAGTGTGGAACGACCCATTGGTACTCCGGTTGAAGAAGTCGCGAGTCGCGAGTCGCGAGTCACATGTTGAGGCCGGTCCGCGGCCTCCTTACAACGCCTTACGCAGCGCGCGCACCAGCGCCGGCACGATCGGCTCGCCACCGAGCCGCGTGAGCCGCAGCGACAGCGGCACCGTCCGCCGGACCTCCGCCGCCAGCTGCACGTCGTCGAGCGCCGAGGTGAGCCCGGCGAGCCGCGGGGTGGTGCCGGGACGAAAGGTGATTCGCGCCTCGTCGCCCCGGACCAGCACGTTCTGCAGGCCCAGCGCCGCCCCCATGACGCGGAGGCGTGCCATGTCGAGCAGGTTCTCGGCCGTCTCCGGCAGCGGGCCAAAGCGTTCACGCAGTTCGTCTCGCAGCCCATCAATTTCGCCGGACTCGCCGGCTCGCGCCAGTCGCCGGTAGAGATCCAGCTTGACGTCGTCATCGGGAACGTAGCCGTCCGGCAGGTGGGCCGGCCGGTCCAGGACCACGTCGGGGGGTGCGGGCTGTTCCACCGTTCCCTGACCCCGAAGCGCCCGGACCGTCTCCTCCAGCCACCGCATATAGAGATCGAACCCAACGGCTTGCGCATGACCCGACTGCTCGGCCCCGAGCAGGTTTCCCGCGCCCCGAAGCTCCAGATCCTTGAGCGCGATCCGATAGCCCGCCCCGAGATCTGTATGATGCTCGAGAACCTTCAATCGATCCTCGGCGTCGGCATCGATGGTGTCCGGCACCAGCAGGTAGCAATAGGCCCGCCGGTGGCTCCGGCCTACCCGACCCCGCAGCTGGTAGAGCTGGGCCAGCCCGAAGCGGTGGGCATCGTGCACCACCATGGTATTCGCGTTGGGCACGTCCAGGCCGGACTCGACGATCATGGTTGACACCAGGATGTCCACCTCGCCGGCGACGAACCGGCGCATGACCTCCTCCAGCTCGTCGGCGGCCATCTGGCCATGAGCGACTCCGACCCGGGCCCGCGGCGACAGCGACTGCACCTTGGCGGCAATGGTGTCGATGGTCTCGATCCGGTTGTGCACGGCGAAGACCTGCCCACCGCGGTCGATCTCGCGGGCAAACGCCTCCTCCAGCAGCGGGTCGTCCCATGGCTCGACGAAGGTCAGAATGGGGGAGCGGTCCCGCGGCGGCGTTTCGATCAGCGTGAGGTCGCGCAGACCGGCCAGCGAGAGATGCAGCGTCCGGGGAATCGGCGTGGCCGTGAGGGTGAGGACGTCAACGGCCAAGCGCATCGCCTTGAGCCGCTCCTTGTGCTTCACCCCGAAGCGGTGCTCTTCGTCCACCACCAGCAGGCCGAGATCCTTGAACACGACGTCCTTCGAGAGCAGCCGGTGGGTACCGATGACCACGTCGATTTCCCCGCTGGCGAGCCGGGCCAGCACGGCTCGCTGCTCCTTCGCGGTACGGAAGCGAGAAAGTACCTCGATCTTCACCGGGAAATCGGCCAGCCGCTCGATGAAGGTGCGTCCGTGCTGCTCGGCGAGAATGGTGGTGGGGACCAGCACCGCCACCTGTTTCCCACCTTGCACGGCCTTGAAGGCCGCACGCACCGCAATCTCGGTCTTCCCGTAGCCGACGTCGCCGACCAGCAGCCGGTCCATTGGCCGCGGCTGTTCCATATCCCGTTTCAGCTCCTCGGTCGCCTTGCGCTGGTCCGGCGTATCCTCGTAGAGGAAGCTGCTCTCCAGCTCGCGCTGCCACTTGGTGTCGGGGGGAAAGGCGTAGCCGCCGCTGACCTTGCGCCGGGCGTAGAGGTCCAGCAGCTCGGCGGCCATCTGCTTGATGGCCTGGCGAGTCTTCTCGCGCACCTTCTGCCAGCTGCTGCCGCCGAGCCGATGGATCCGCGGGGGCGGACGGTCGCCATCCTCACCGGCGGCACGATAGCGCTCCAACTGGTCGAGCCGGTACAGCGGGACGTTGAGCCGGTCACCGCCTTCGTACTCGACGATCGCCACTTCCAGCGTGGATTCGCCGACGGTGATGGTCTGGATGCCGCGGTAGACACCGATGCCGTGCTCCAGATGCACCACGTAGTCGCCGAGTGTGAGCGCGCCGGTAGCTGCCGATGGTGCGGCCTGACGGTAGCGACGCGCCCGCCGCAGCCGCCGGGCTCGCCGGAAGATCTCGTGGTCGGTAAGCACCCGGAGCCCCGGCATGACGAAGCCGCCGTCCAGTGCCCCGATCGCGAGCGTCGCCCCGGTGCGGGATCGGGCTCCATCCTCGAGCAGCTCCTCCATCCGCTCCAGCTGACCTTCGTTGTCGCACAGAATCAGGGTCGGGGGCTCGCCGCCGAGCAGGGAGCGGAGGCGGTTGAGGTCCCGATCGACCCGATCCGGCGGAAAGAACCCGATCTGGATGTCGGGCCTGTCAGCGCGCAGAAGCAGCCGGGGAAAGGCCTCGATCGAGCTCCGCCAGTCGGCCGGCGCGGCGAAGATCGCCTCGCGGCTCGGCACGTCCTCCCCCAGCCGGCGGGCGACCTCCAGGTGGTGCTCGGCCTCATCCCACGCCCGGGTGACTTCATCGAGGTCGGGCCCGAACGCCTCCTCGATGACGAGGGTGTCCGAGGGAAGGAGCTCGAGGAGGGTGCGGCGGGCGGGCGGACGGGCGGACGGGCGGCCATTCGGTCCCTCGGCCTCTTCCCGGACGGCAACCGTGTTGATGGGAAGCACGGTGACATCGGACAGCTCCTCGAGCGACCGCTGCGTCGTCAGATCAAACCCGCGCAGTGACGAGATGTCGTCCCCCCACCATTCGAGCCGCGCCGGACTCGCCATGCCGAAGCCGTACACATCCAGAATTCCGCCGCGCACGCTGAACTCGGCGACCTCGGTGACTGTGGGGACCCGGCGGTAACCCATGCTCTCGAGCGCGCGGGCCACCTCGGTCGGCGGCCGCCGCGCGCCGCGAGCGAGATGCAAACGCATTCGTTCCAGTGCCTCAGGCAGGAGCGTGCGCTCCGCGGTCGCTCGCGCAGTGGTCACCAGGATTCTGAGGCGCCCCTGCAGGAGAGCCTGGATCGCTTCGGCTCGTTCGCCGGCTATCTCGTAGTGCGGCTCATCCTCTCCCAGCGCCTCGCGCTGGGGGTAAAGGGCCGTCGGGGCATCGGTGAGATGAGCGAGATCGGACAGCCAGCGCTCCGCGTCAGCCGCGGTTGGGGCCACGACGGTCAACAGGCGTTGCGGATGATTCTCCGCCAGCCATGCCGCGAGTACCGCTCCGCTGGAGCCGGGCAGCCCGCTCAGATTCAGCGTTTGATGGCGCGCAGGAATTCGTTCGGCGAGGTCCCGCACCGCGGGCGCGCGGGCGAAGGCATCGAGGACGGGCTTCAGCGTCATCGGCGGCGCCAGGAGCTCGCGAGGCCCACTTCCACCAGCCCGGCAATCAACGCCAGCCAGAGGAGCGGGCCCCGGAGATCTCCCCGCGATGCGGAGGAGAATGCGTCGTCGCCCACATCATCAAGAGACGCAAGCCGCGCCCCCTTCCATAGCTGCCGCGCCTGGGCGTCGCTGGCCCGGGCCAGCTGCGACTCGCGAGGATCGGGATTAACGCTGATGGCGCCCACGGTGTCGGGTCCGGCGAGCAGGTAGAAGACCCCGGATTCGGGCGGCTGGAACAGCCCTCCTCCCTCGACTCTCCACTCCTGCTCGCCCTGCCGGACCAGATTGACCTGATCCGGAAGCGGCACCGGATCTCCCGGGGCAGCCTGGCCCAAAGCCGCTTCGCCTCGAGCCAGCCGGTTCAGGAGGACGTCCATGAAGGGCATGAACGCGGCGGACGTCGGCAGATCGGTCCAGGCCGGCTCCAGGCGGCTGCCCAAAAGAATCACGTTGCCGTCTCGAACGATCCAGGGAGCGCCGTTCACCGTCGCCAGCACGCCGGTGCGGCCGCTTGCGGTGGACTCGAGGGCGTAACGGCGGGCGATTCGATGGCGTCCTACCAGTGCGCCGCTATCGCTGAATGCCACGTCGGTGGCCGCGTTGGCATACTTCCAGGCCAGACCCCGCCCCGCGAGCGCCCGGTTGAGCGCGCCGAGGGCAGCGGGGTCACTCGGCGGCTGCACCACCGAGGCGCCGGGGGCCAGCCGCCCCAGGGTTACCTCGCGGCCCGGCAGGATACGGCCGTTAGCGGCGAGCACTTCACTGGCTGCCGCCAGAAACCGGCTGGTCGAATCCCAGCTCACCCGGGCCACCGGCGCGATCCGGATTGCTGCCACCCGGCGGTCATCCGGCCTGAACTCGTCGGGATCGAGGGCCGCGGTGAGCGTCCACCAGCCGGACGGCGCTCCAGGAATCGCGAGGGTCACGGTGCCGCCGGCACGGCCCAGCGCCTGGCGCGGCGGGCCGGGCACCGAGGCGGGCGCTTACTGGAACAGACCCGCTGGAGTCGCCCACCAGGACCACCGAGATCCTGCCGCCCCCGGACTGCCAGGGCTGAGTTCCAACCTGGAGTTGTCCGATGCCGGTGTTGGGCGGAGGCGGTGCTGTCGGGCGGCCGACCAGGAGTGGAGCTGATACCTGTGCTGCCGAGAGGGCGGTGGCCTGAAGATCGGTCAGCAGCACGATTTCACCGGGGCGGCTCTCCGCCGCGAGCACTTCTCCCGCCAGCGTGAGCGCGTCGCCCAGTGGGAGCCGGCGGGGAGAGACCGTCAGCCGATCCAGCAGCTCCCGGAGCGCCGCGGCATCGCCCCGGCGCGGTATTCCGTCGGCGGCGATGAGCCACAAGGCATCGTCCGGCGTCGCCCGGGCCAGGACGTTCCGACCGGCGGCAACGAGCTGTGACAGCTGGGGCGATCCGCCCACCATGGTCCCGCTGCTCGGGGAGTTGTCCACGATCAGCACCAGCGCGCTGGGCGCATGTCCGGGGACGCCGCTCAGCGGTACCGTCGGGCCGGCGGCAGCCATCACCAGCGTGACCACCAGCAAGGTTCTGAGGAGCAACAGCAGCAAGTTCTGGAGCTTCAGCCGCCGCTGGTGCTCGCGAGTGGTGGTGACGAGATACCGGACCGCGGGAAAGACGACGGTGGGGGGCTCACGACGGGCCAGCAGATGGAGCAGCAGAGGGATCGCCGCCGCCGCCAGCCCGGCCAGCACCCAGGGGTGCAGGAATCCAATCATGCCGAACGTGATGGCGGGGCCAGGGCCTCTCGAAGTACCACGCCGTAGGGAGTATCAGTGGTGACTCGGTGGTAGGAAATACCATGCCTGCGGCAGGCCAGGCGCCATTGGGTGACGACGGCGTGGACGGTATCCCGATACGCGCCGGCCCAATCCCGGGGGCGCAGCACCACCGCGGTCCGCGACTCGGGATCCTCGAAGCGGGCTTCGTTGGGGCCGCCGAGCGCCACCTCGGCGGGATCCATGATGTGCAGCACCAGGACCTGATGACCTCGATGGCGCAGGAAGCGAAGCGCCTTCAGTGCCAGGGCCTGATCGAGCAAAAGATCCGAGACGAACACGACGAGACCCCGGCGATGGAGCTGTCCCACCACGCGACGCAGGGCCGGCTCTGCCGCCGTACCCTGGCCGGCTTCGACCTGGGCGATGGTTCCGAGAAGCTGCCGCCAGTGACTCAGCCGGGCCCTGGGTGGCAGGACCGAGCGCACATCCTCATCGAAAGTGATCAGGCCGGTGGCGTCGCGCTGCCGGATCAGCACCAGTGCCAGCGCGGCGACGAGGCGCTGGGCGTACGCGATCTTGGGGAGGACGGTTGCGGGCGCGCCGGTCCACGCCATGGAGCGACTGATGTCGAAGACCACCATGGCCCGGAGATTGGTTTCTTCCTCGAACTGCTTCACGTACAGCCGGTCGTTGCGGCCCAGAATCTTCCAGTCAACGTAGCGGAGCTCATCACCGGGCTGATACATCCTGTGCTCGGCGAACTCGACTGAGAAGCCCCGCCTGGGTGAGCGGTGCAACCCGCTGAGAAATCCTTCGACCACACCTTCGGTGGTGAGTTCCAGCCCACCGAGCTTGGAAACCTCCATCGGGTCGAGCAGGTCGAGGCGTGCGCGCGCGCGGGGCGCGTCAGAACTGTCCATGCCCGGCGCAACGTATCCGTGCGCTACTGGTGAAGTCAAACTGATTTGAGTGTCATCCACCGAGTACAGATTCGGGAGCCAGTGACCTGGGCGCTGGAGTCACAAGACTTTCGCCCGCCGTGCGTTATGCCTGCCGACTCATAGTGGCATGCCCCGTGCTGACACGCCGGCCACCAGGTCTGGAGGATTCAATGCGCACGACCCTGGGGTGGCTGTTGGTACTGTCGGCCTTGCACGCGCCCCCCGCTCTCGGAACCGTAGCAACGCAGGAACCCGCCCAGCGCCAATCGGCCGCCGGGCGCGTGAGCGTGTGGACCGACCGGGAAGAGCCGTACCGGCGGGGCGAGCGCGGCAGGCTCTATTTTCGTACCGAGCGCCCGGGATACGTGACCATCCTCCGGGTCGAGACCGACGGCCGGGTCCGTACTCTCTTTCCGCGAGAGCCTTGGGGACAAAGCCCGGTGCGCAGAGGCCGCACGCAGGAGGTCACCGACAGCCGGGGACATCCCTCCTTCCTGGTGGACGATGGTCCGGGCATCGGCTACATCTTTGCCGTGACCTCACCGCATCCGTTCGACTACGGCCCTGTCACCCGGGGCGATTACTGGGATTTCCGGGTGATCGACCAGGGCAGGATCCGGGGTGACCCGTATGTGGCGTTGACCGATCTGGCCCGAATGCTGGCGCCCCGGGGGGACTACAGTTACGACATCGCCCCCTACTACGTCGGACGGCGCTACGATTACCCTCGTTTCGTCTGCTACGACTGCCACTCGTACGCACGCTATGATGAGTGGGATCCCTATGCCGCCGAGTGCGCTCGGTACCGTGTGGTGGTCTATGACGATCCGGCGTACTATCCCTACCGCTACAACGAGGGCCGCAGTGTTGTCGCAGGTCGGCCGCTGCGGCCGGCCCCCCGCTATGTGTTCAGGGACGCCGAACCCGGCGGGGAATACGTTACCCGCATCCGTCAGCGTGAGAGTCATGAGCGGCGTCGTTCCCGGATGGAGCGGGAGCGCACCAGTGCGGATATCGGAGGAAAGGGCGCCATCCCCGCCCCGGGCATGAGTCAGGTTGAACGCCTTGCTCCCCGGGCCCGCGACGAGCGCGGGCCGGTCTTGCGGCGCGACCTCAGCGACACGGCCCCAAAGCGCCCACCGCCGGCGGATCGCCGACCGGCTGCGGACCGGCAGCCGGCCGAACGCGAGCCACGAAAGGTCCCGCCAGTCCAGCGCGGAGCCCAGAACCCCCAGAGCACCGGAGAGCCTGAGCTGCGCCGGCGGAAGCCGTGATCCAGCCGTCAGCGTGCCTGAAACTGTAACCCCTGCCGGTTCGTAGCCTCATCCTATGCGACCTCTTCTGCTGATAGCGGTGCTCCTCGGACCGCCGGCCGCGGCCCAATCAGGCCCGCCGACCAAGCTCGCCGCCGCCACCATCACATCGTCTGACATCCTGCGTCGCATCGGAATCATCGCGGCCGACTCCATGCAAGGGCGTGCCACACCGAGTCCCGGATTGGAGCGCACCGCCGGCTACGTGGCGTCCGAGTTCCAGCGGATGGGTCTCAAGCCCGCCGGCGAAGATGGTGGGTACATGCAGCGATTCGGGGTTGTCCGGTGGACCGTCGACACGGCTTCGTCAGTGACGCTGACCGCCGGAGGCACCCGTAGCGTGGCTCGGGTCGGTACGGACGCGAGATACATTCTCGGGAAAATTCCGGATCAGCTGGTTCGAGGCCAGGTGATGTTGATCGCGGCGTCGGACAGCTCCGCAGTGCTGGCCGGCTCGGATGTGCGGGACAGAATAGTTCTACTCATCGTTGATTTCTCACGGCCGCTGGCGGCAAACCTGAATTCCAGAATTGTCGAGCTCGCGGCTGCAGGTCCGAGGGCGGTGCTGGTCCTGTCAAACCGGGATTCGGCCACATTCGCTCAGAGGCTGGCCGTCGCGGCTCGCCCGAGAACGCAGCTGCGAGGGAGCTACGGCTGACACGGGAGCGGTCGTCGTTGAGCTGCACGAGCGCGCGGTAGACGCGGTGCTTCGTCAGGCAAAGCATCGATCCGGCGCAATTGCGAAGGCCGGGAACAACCGCGCGCCGCCTGCTTCCAGGCCTGGCCATCGAGCTCCGGCTTGCGAGACTGGTGTCATCGCGCGGCGAGGTGCCCAATGTGGTGGGCGATTCTCGAGGGCACCGATTCCCTGTTGCGCCACGAGTATCTGGTCTACTCGGCACACATCGATCATATCGGCATTCGGGCGGGCGAGCCTGACAGCATCAACAACGGCGCCGATGACAATGCCTCTGGCGTAGCCGGGTTGCTGGAGCTGGCCCAGGCGTTCAGCCAGCCCGGGCGTGCGGCCGCGGCGGTCGATCCTGTTTCTGGCGCCGAGCGCCGAAGAGGACGGTCTCCTGGGCAGCGCGCACTTCACCGAACACCCTACGGTCCCGCTTTCCCGGATCGTCGCGAACATCAACATGGACCTGATCGGGAGGAACTGGCGGGACTCCGTGATCGCGGTCGGTCTGGAGCAAACCGATCTGGGCGCCACTCTCCGATCCGTGGTAGCGGCGCACCCCGAACTGCGAATGACACCCATTGCGGATCGATGGCCGGAGGAGCGCATCTTCTACCGGTCCGATCATTACAACTTCGCCCGCAAGGGCGTGCCCATTCTATTCTTCACCAGCGGCACCCATCCCGACTATCATCAGCCGACCGATGAGGCCGGCCGGATCGATGTCGAGAAACAAGCCCGGCTGGTGCAGCTTCTCTTCTATCTGGGCGCGCGGATAGCGGACACCATGCCGCGCCCGAAGTGGGATGCCAGCGAGCTACCGCCAGATCGTCGAACGCCGGTAAACCGCTGTAACCTCAATAAACAGGAATGCGAATGCGCAGTGTGACCTTTCTTGGCCTGTTCGCGGGGATCTCCCTGCTCGCCCCACCCAGCCATGCCCAGACCGGCTGAAACTCCGTCGCCAGGCCGCGCGCATCCATCACGGCAGTGGACGTGGCGCGCCGGATCGGCATTATCGCGGACGACTCCATGATGGGTCGCGACACCCCCAGCCGGGGTCTGGACCTCACGGCGGAATACGTCGCCAGCCAGTTCCGGCAGTTCGGACTGAAGACCTCGATTCAGCGCTACCCGATTACCCGGCGGCGGCTGGATCCGGCTCGCTCGCGAGTTGTGTTTTCAGCCGGTGGCACGGAGGAATCGGCCAGCTTTGTCAACGCGGCGCGCTTTCAGGGCGGGGTCGCCCCGGAACAGCCGGTGCGGGGAGGCGCCATGCTGGTGGCGGGCACTCACACGGCCGAAACCGCGGGGAAGCTGGATGTGCGAGGCAAGATGGTCGTGTTCGTGACGCCCGCGAAGGCGGATCCGGAGGCTCTGCAGCAGGTCTTACGGGTGCTCTTTCTGGCGGGGCCCAAGGCGGTGCTGATCCTTAGCGATGCCGACTCGGCCGCCTTTGCCAGCGCCATCCCGAAGCGACATCCGGAGCGGACGGTCATCGGGATGCCGACCGAAAAACCGGTCATCCTTCAGGTCCATCCCGCGCGCCGTCAGAAACGCGCTTGCAGCAGCCGGCGTCGAGCTCGCGACTCTCCGCACCGCTGCCGCCCCGGTAGCGCGGGAGATCCCGTCGCTGCAGGTGGGAATCGAGATGAAGGACACGGTGACTTCCTCGCTGACGGCGCCCAACACCGTCGGCATTCTGGAGGGAACCGATCCTCGGCTCAAGAACGAATACGTGGTGTACTCGGCCCACATGGACCACGTCGGGATTACGCCGGGACAGCCCGACAGCATCAACAACGGCGCCGATGACGACGCCTCCGGCACCGCGGGCGTCCTCGAGCTGGCGGAGGCGTTCAGCCGGCCCGGCGCGCGGCCGAAGCGGTCGCTGATCTTCCTGACGGTCAGTGGCGAGGAGAAGGGCCTCTGGGGCAGCGACTACTTCGCCAACAACCCTCCGGTACCGGTGAAGCAGCTCGTGGCCGGCATCAACATCGACATGATCGGCCGCAACTGGCCCGACACCATCGTGGCAATCGGCAAGGAGCACTCCGACCTGGGCACTACGCTCAACCGCGTCAACGCGGCCCATCCCGAGCTCACGCATGACCGCCATTGACGACCGCTGGCCCGAGGAGCGTTTTTATTTCCGGTCGGACCACTACAACTTCGCCCGCAAGGGCGTGCCCATCCTGTTCTTCTTCAACGGCGTGCACGAGGACTATCACGAGGTCACCGACTCGCCCGAGAAGATCAACAGCGAGAAGGAAGCGCGCATCCTCAAGCTGTTGTTCTATCTGGGCCAGGAGGTCGGCAACGCGGCGAAGCGCCCGGAATGGAAGCCGGAGAGCTACAAGGAGATCGTCGAGGAACAACGACGTAAGCGGGAACAGCAACAGCGTGAGCGGGACAACGACCCGCTCACGCTTTGTCATCACGCTTCGTCCGCCTCCCGTCCTCGTGAGCAGCACGCCCGCGATGATGAAGACCGCGCCCACGCCCTGCAGCGGGTGCGGCCGCTCGCCCAGCAGGAGCCAGGCGCCGAACACCGCCACCACCGGGGTCAGGCACATGTAGATGGCGGTTCGGGCGCCGCCGATCGCCTTCACGCTTCGGTTCCAGAGCAGGTAGGCCACCACCAGCGACAGCACCGATGAGTACGCCACCGCCAGCCAGGCGTGCACTCCCACCGAATCCCAGTCCAGGCGAAGGACCCCGGGCAGGCCAGCCAGCAGCAGCACGGGGGTTCCCGCGATGGTCGTGATGGCGGTGACCCGGAGGGGGCTCACGCCCTCGGGCACCCGGCGGAGCCCGACGGTGTAGCCGGCCCAGCAGAGCACCGCCAGCACCGTCAGCAGATCGCCGACCAGGGTCGCGCGATCGAAGCCGACGCCCGCGCGTGGCGATGACCAGCACCACTCCGAGCGTCCCCAGGGCGATCCCCCACCACATCCGGGGGGTGATCCGCTCCAGGCCGAGCGCCCCGGCCATCACCGCGACGACGGTGGGCACGGTGGAGAGGATCAGCGCGCTGTTGGTGGCGGTGGTTCCGCGCCAGGCCCAGCATGAAGGCGAGCTGATAGAAGCTGTTCCCCACCAGGCCCAGGACGACCAGCCTGATGAGCGCGGGACGCGGCAGCCGGGTGGCGCCCTCGGTCAGCCGGATGATGACCCACAGCAGCAGGCTGGAAATGGTGAATCGGATGGCGGTGAACGGCAGCGGCGCGAGCTGATCGAACGCCGACTTGGTGACACTGAAGTTCATGCCCCAGATGAGGCAGACCAGCAGCATGCCGGCGTCCTGCGACGTCAGGAGCCGCGGGCGGCGGGGCAGCGGGGCAGCGGGTAGGCGGGTACGCCTCGCGGGATTGTCGTGGCCATCGCGCTAAAGAGTAATCACCTCGAGCTATGCGAACTGCCCTGCTGCCCGCCCCGCCGCCCCGCTGCCCCGCTTATCTTCCCCCCATGTCTCGCTCAACAATTCGCAATTTCTGCATCGTCGCCCACATCGACCATGGCAAATCCACTCTGGCCGACCGGCTGATCGAGGCCACCGGCGCGGTCGAGAAGCGCCAGATGCGGGAGCAGCTGCTGGATACGATGGATCTGGAGCGAGAGCGCGGGATCACCATCAAGCTGAACGCCGTGCGCATGAGCTATACGGCGGCCGACGGGAGCTCCTACGAGCTCAACCTCATCGATACCCCGGGTCACGTGGACTTCACCTATGAGGTCTCCCGCTCGCTGGCCGCGTGCGAGGGCGCGATTCTCGTGGTCGATGCCTCGCAGGGCATCCAGGCCCAGACCCTGAGCAATCTGTTTCTGGCGATGGATGCCGGGCTCGAGATCATCCCGGTGCTCAACAAGATCGATCTTCCCGGCGCCGAGCCGGAGCGGCGCGCCGAGGAGATCATGAATCTGATCGGCGCGAAGCGGGAGGAGATCCTGGCCGTTTCGGCCAAGGAGGGAACCGGCGTTCCCGAGCTGCTCGAGGCGATCGTCGCCCGGGTACCGCCGCCGCGGGGCCGGCTGGACGCTCCGCTGCGCGCCCTCATCTTCGATTCCTACTACGACCGCTACCGCGGAGCCGTGCCCAGCATCCGCGTGGTGGACGGCGTGATCCGGGAAGGCACCGAGATCGTCTTCGGCGCCCACCCGGACGAGGTACACCACGTGGACGAGGTGGGTTATCTCCAGCTGGGCCAGCATCCGACCGAGAGCCTGGAGGCGGGGGAGGTCGGGTATGTGGTCGCCAGCCTGCGCGATGTCCGTGATGCCCGGGTGGGCGACACGATTCTCGACGCTTCGAACCGCGCCACTGAGCTCCTGCCGGGTTATCGCGACGTCAAGTCCATGGTCTTCGCCGGCGTCTACCCCACCGACTCGGAGCAGTACGAGGGCCTGCGCGACGCGCTGGAGAAGCTGCGGCTGAATGACGCGAGCCTGCATTACGAGCCGGAATCTTCTACCGCGCTGGGGTTCGGCTTCCGCTGCGGCTTCCTGGGTCTGCTGCACATGGAGATCGTGCAGGAGCGGCTGGAGCGCGAATTCGATCTGGATCTGATCACCACCGTACCCACGGTGGAGTACCACGTCTACAAGACCGACGGCGAGATGCTGCTGCTGGAAAACCCCAGCAACCTGCCGGACCCGGCCAACATCGCACGGATCGACGAGCCCTACGTCAAAGCCCGCATCATGGCGCCGGCCGAGTACATCGGCGGCATCATGAAGCTGGGTCAGGAGCGGCGCGGGATTTACAATGGGATGCACTACATCGACACCGCCCGGGTGGAGTTCGACTTCGAGTTCCCCCTGGGCGAGATCGTGCTCGATTTCTACGACAAGCTCAAATCGTTGAGCCGCGGCTATGCCTCGCTCGACTACGAGGCGGCGGACTACCGCGAATCCGATCTCGTCAAGCTCGACATGCTCATCAACGGCGACGCGATCGACGCCTTCAGCGTCATCATCCACCGCGACAAGGCCCAGGAGTGGGGCCGGAAGGTCGCCGAGAAGCTCAAGGAGCTGATCCCGCGCCAGCTGTACCAGGTGGCGATCCAGGCGGCCATCGGAAACAAGGTCATCGCCCGGGAGACCATCTCCGCGTTCCGGAAGGACGTGCTGGCCAAGTGCTATGGTGGAGACATCACCCGCAAGCGCAAGCTCCTCGAGAAGCAGAAGGAGGGGAAGAAGCGGATGAAGCAGATCGGCGCGGTGGAGATTCCGCAGGAGGCGTTTCTGGCTGTGTTGCAGGTGGACTGATGGCGGACAGGCGGACAGGCGGACAGGCGGACGGGCGGTCAAGCGAATCGCCCCGAGCCGTCCGACCGTCCGACCAGTCCATCCGTCCGCCCTTGTCATCCAGACCGCCTTCCTCGGCGACGTCGTGCTGACCACGCCGCTGCTCGCCGCTCTCGCCCAGCGGCGCGGGCCGGTGGATGTGGTGACCACGCCGGCGGCCGCCACGCTGCTGGAAGGACACCCGGCGGTCCGGGCGATCATCCGGTATGACAAGCACGGCGTCGACCGGGGGCTCGCCGGATTCCGGCAGGGTCTCGGCTGCGCTTCGGGCCCAAGGGTACTCGGCCGTCTATCTTCCGCACCGCTCCCTCCGGTCGGCGATGCTGGCGCTCTGGGCGGGCGCCCCTGAGCGGATCGGTTTCGCCGGCACTCTCGCCGCCGCGACCTACACCCGGCGGGTGCCGCGGCCGGCCGCGGGGCACGAGGTGGAGCGGCTGCTGGCGCTGCTGGATGACGCCCCAGTATCGGCACCGGTTAGTTTGGGACTCACCGCCGACGATCACCGGGCCGCCGAGGAGTGGCTTCAGGCCTCTGGAGTCGGGCCGGGCTTCGTGGCGCTGGCCCCGGGGTCGATCTGGGGCACGAAGCGCTGGCCCTACTACCGCGAGCTCGCCGCGCGGCTGGACCGGCCCTGCGTGATCGTGGGGAGCACCGAAGACAGCTCGCTGGCCGCTGACATCCTCGCCGCGGCGCCAAGCCGAAGCGCCAGCGCCGCCGGCAGCGTTGGTCTGCGCATCTCCGCCGCAGTGATCAGCCGGGCCGCGGCGCTGGTGACCAATGACTCCGCGCCGCTGCACCTGGCAACTGCCGTGGGAACTCCGGTGGTGGCCATCTTCGGTCCCACGATACCCGAGTTTGGATTCGCGCCGCGGGGACCAGGAGACATTGCGCTGGGGAGAGAGGGACTGGCGTGCCGGCCGTGCTCCAGCCACGGCCCGCAGAAATGTCCGCTGGGACACCACCGCTGTATGCGTGACCTGTCAGTCGAAACCGTAGCCGCGGCCCTGGCCGCCGTGCTCAGTCAAGAGGAGTCGCGTGCGATTTGTCCTCGGAATTGACATCGGAGGCACCAACCTCGTAGTCGGCAGCGTCGCCGAGGACGGCTCCGCGCTGCATGCCCTGGGGAGCGAGCCCACCGGAGCCGAAGCGGGCGAGCGCGACGTCCTGGACCGGCTGATCGCGCTGTCCAAGCGCACCATCGATCAGACGAGACGCGAGATCCCGGACGCCGAGATCATCGGCGTGGGTGTCGGCGCACCCGGCCCGTTGGACACCAAGAGCGGCATCGTGCTGCTGACCCCCAACCTGGGCTGGGTCAATCTGCCGTTGCGACAGATCATCCATGACCGGCTGAAGCTGCCCGCCTCGCTGGACAACGACGCCAATTGCGCGGTGCTCGGCGAGTGGTGGCGGGGCGCGGCACAGGGAACCCGGAACGCCATCGGCATCACCATCGGCACCGGAATCGGAGGCGGCATCATTCTGGACGGCCGCCTGTACCACGGGGCATCGGACTGCGCGGGTGAGATCGGCCACACCACCATCGACAGCGAAGGGCGCCGCTGTAAATGCGGCAACTATGGCTGCCTGGAGGCATATGCCTCGGGACCGAATATCGCGCTGCGCGCCTGTGAGGAGATCAAGGCCGGTGCCGAGAGCAGCCTGGCGCAGTACGTCGGTGGCGACCTCGGCCGTATCACGGCGCAAACGGTATATCAGGCCGCGCACGATGGCGACGAGCTCGCCATGGATGTCGTCAACGATACCGCGAAGTTCCTCGGCATCGGGATCGCCAACCTGTTGAACATCTTCAACCCCGAAGTCGTGGTGGTCTGCGGCGGGGTTACGCTGGCGGGCGATCACCTGTTCACCCCACTTCGCCGGGAGGTGGCCCGCCGCGCCTTCAAGCCCGCGGTGGAGGTATGCCGGATCGTCCCCTGCGAGCTGACAGGCACAGCGGGAGTGTACGGAGCCGCAAAGGTGTTCCTGGATTCAGCAGCCTCGCGGCCCTAGATGCCGAAAATAGGAATAGTGGGGTCCCTCGTCTGGGACCTGATCTACGGACGCGATCCGCTGGCGCCGCCGGTGGAGGAGTGGGGCGGGATCGCCTATGCTCTGGCCGGGCTCGACGCGAGTCTGCCCCGGGACTGGGAGATCGTGCCACTGATCAAGGTGGGGCGGGACCTCGGGCGCGAGGCGCAACAGCTGCTCGGCGGGCTGACACGGCTGACGCCGGGTGGCCGCTGTGTGGAGGTGACGGCGCCCAATAATCGTGTGGTGCTCCACTATCAGTCGACCGAGCGGCGCTGCGAGCGGATGGCTGGAGGCGTGCCGGGTTGGACCTGGACCGAGCTGGGGCCCATGGTCCGGGACCTCGACGCGGTGTATGTCAACTTCATTTCGGGCTTCGAGCTGTGCCTCGGGACCGCGCAGGCGTTGCGCCAGGGATTCCCCGGGCCGCTCTATGCTGACTTTCACAGCCTGTTCCTCGGCATGCAGCAGGACGGCATGCGGGTGCTTCAACCGCTGCCCCAGGCCTCGGAGTGGTTTGGATGCTTCGACGTCGTGCAGCTCAACGAAGATGAGATGAGGCAGCTGTCGCCCGACCCGCTCAGCCTGTCGGCCCAGGCGCTCCAGAGCGGCGTTTCGCTGTTGGCGGTGACTTTAGGTCCCAAGGGAGTCGCCTACGTGGCCGCGCCGGGGTTCGATGGACTGGCGGACAGGCGGACGGCAGCGGCGGACAGTCAGGGCAGCGCGGCACGATCGAGACTGTGGGAAGTCCACCGTCCGACCGTCCGACCGTCCGACCGTCGCGCTCCGCGCTGATCCCGGCTCCCTCCGTCGAAGCCATCGACCCTACTGGCTGCGGAGACGTGTTTGGCGCCGCTGCGTTCGCGCGTCTGCTGGCCGGCGATACCGTGGAGGCCGCGCTACGCCATGCCACCAGGCTCGCCGCCCGCAACGCCGGCTTTCGCGGGGCCACGGGTCTGGCGAGTCATCTGCGTGGTGAGCTGGTGACCCCGTGACGCGGGTCATCGAGGTTCCCACCCATTTCGACGACCGCAGCTTCGACACCTTCGCCGCTGGATTCGGCGAGTGGCCGCCGGGGGAAAAGGTCCTGGTGGACGCGCGCGCCACCCAGTGGGCCTCGCCCTACGGCCTGATCGGGATTCTGACGGCGGGACAGGCCCTCAGCGAGGCCAAGCGGGAGAAGCCGCTGCTCACGGTGCCGACCAGCGACGAGGTGAAGCGCTACTGGGCCCGGGCGGGATTCTTCACCCAGGCGGCCGAGCTGTTCGAGCTGCATGGGAAAGTGCCTCGCAGCAGCACCACCGGACCGTCGGACGTTCTGCTCGACGTGACCCCGGTGCGCGCATCGGAAGACGTCCATGGTGTGGTGCACAAGATCTCGGAGAGCGCTTCGCGGATCCTGCACGGAGAGCTGGGCCTCGAAATGAAGGCCACGCTCCGCTTCAGTATGGCGCTTTCGGAGGCGTGCCAGAATATTGTGGAGCACGCCGGCACCAGCGGCTGGGTGGCGGTGCAGGCCTACACCTTTCGTCGCCGGCTGGGGCGACGCGTCGTCGTCATTGCGGTCAGCGATGCCGGCGTCGGTTTTCGCCGCTCGCTCGAAACCGCCCACGCCAAGCGGTTCGGCGAACGCTGGGGAGATGGTGCCGCGCTGGAAGCTGCGCTGATTCAGAATGTCAGCCGTTTTCGGGACCCGGGCCGGGGTCAGGGTCTCGCGTTCATCAAGCGCTTTCTCGACCAGTGGGAGGGTAAGATCTCCATTCGGAGCGGGACCGCGCGTCTGTCCATTGTCCCGCCCTGGGACGAGGACGTCCCCATGAGCGACCATCTTCCCCACTTTCCGGGAGCCCAGGTGCAGATCATCATCCCCGCACAGGAGGCCAAGAGCCGGTGATCCAGACGATCCGGATCGGAATGCTCCTGCGCGAGGCCGTTGCGGCACCCTACCGCAACCTGGTTACGCGGCCCACCGGGGCGGCGGTCCGTACCCGGATCGAAGCAACCCTCGCCGATTCGAATTGCCTCACCGCGCTGCTCGATTTCTCGGATATCGAGCTGGTGGACCTGAGCTGCGCCGATGAAGTCGTCGCGAAGCTGCTGCTGACCGTCCGTACCGCGTACTTCGTAGTCCTGCAGGGTCTGCGGGAGGATCACCACGAGGCCATCGACCACGTCCTGACCCACCACCGGCTGGCAGTCACCGCGGTCCCACCCGGCAGTCACGCTCCCAGGCTCCTCGGCTGGGTGCCGGCCGACGCACGGGAGGCGTTCGCGTGCATCGTGGAGCGGGGCCCGCTCGATGTGAGCGGCCTGGCGCGAGGACTCGGCTGGACCCCGACCCGCAGCCGTGAAGCCCTGGGCGACCTCACCGTCAACCGGCTGGTCCGACCGATCGGCGAGCTGTACTACCCGCTTCAAACTGCATGAGCCGGCCCAAGCTGGGCCTCTCGACAGTCGCCATCCATGGCGTTCCCCACCGCCGACCCGACTGGAGTCCGGTTGCGCCGTCGCTCCATCAGAGCAGCACCTTCCTCAATCCAATCGGCTCGGAAGACGAGGTGCTCTACAGCCGCTACGGCAACAACCCGAACCAGGTGGACCTGGCGCGCAAATACGCCCTGCTCGAAGGGGCCGATTCCGCCGTGTTCGTGGCGAGCGGCATGGGGGCGACGTCGCTGGCGCATCTCGCGGTGCTGCGCCCGGGCGACCACCTGATCTCGAGTACCTGGATTTACGGCGGCACCCAGAAGCTGTTCGACGAGGAGCTGGGCCGGTACGGTATCGACGTGACGTACGTCAGTCCCGACCAGCCTCGGCTCTGGCGGAAGTCGGTCCGCAAGGCCACGCGGGCCATCTTCGTCGAGACGCCTACCAACCCGCTCATGCGGGTCATCGATCTCGGTCCGATCTCGTACGTGGCCAAGGAGCAGGGGCTGGCTCTGCTGGTCGATGCGACCTTCGCCAGCCCCATCAATTACCGGCCCCTGGAACACGGCGCCGACGTCGTGATCACCAGCGCCACGAAGTACCTCAACGGGCACAGCGACGTCAT
Source organism: uncultured Gemmatimonadales bacterium (assembly GCA_963810165.1). GTDB lineage: Bacteria > Gemmatimonadota > Gemmatimonadetes > Gemmatimonadales > GWC2-71-9 > CAVVWJ01. The sequence goes on along the minus strand of CAWEMG010000001.1, from coordinate 149,911 downwards.
CGCAGGCGCCGTGGCGGGATCGGCGTCGTTCGTGGAAGAAGTCATCCGGCTGATGCGCCTGTGGGGACAGGCCATAGACCCCCATGCCGCCTGGCTGATCGATCGCGGCATGCGCACGTTGGCTCTCAGAATGGAGCGCCACAACGCCAACGGCATGGCCGTGGCGCGCTGGGCCGAGCAGCACGCCGGCATCTCTCGGGTGCATTATCCCGGACTCCCATCCCATCCCGACCACGCGCACGCCAGTACCGTCTTGGGCGGGTTCGGCGGAATGGTGGGACTCGAGCTCAAGGGCGGAGCCCGGGCCGCCGAGCGGATGCTCAAGCGGCTGAAGCTCATTGCCCACGCGCCCAGCCTGGCGGGGGTGGAGACGCTGGTCTCGGAGCCGCGGCTCACCTCGCACAAGGGAATCGGGCCCGAGGGACGCAGCAAGATCGGCATCCCCGACGGGTTCCTCCGCCTGAGCTGCGGCATCGAAGACGCGCCGGACATCATCGGCGATCTGGAGCAGGGGCTGAAGGGAGAGAAGTGAGAAGTAAGAGTAAGAAGTGAGAGGTGAGAGGCGTCAGACTGAGTGGAGAAGAGAAGTAAAAACGGGCAAGTGGGAACGAACGGCAGCCCTCCCTCTCACTTCTCACTTCTCACTTCTCACCTTATAATCCGCACGTGATCCGCTTTATCAGCGTATACAAAGCCTATCCCAACGGTGCCATGGCCCTGAAGGACGTGACCTTTCACGTCTCCAAGGGCGAGTTCGTCTTCCTGACCGGCCATTCCGGGGCCGGGAAATCCACGATCATGAAACTGCTCTTCGCCGAGCAGCGGCCCAGCGGCGGAGAGGTGCGGGTATCCGGCTACGACGTCAGCGCGCTGAGGCCAGATGATGTGCCGCGTCTTCGGCGGCGGCTCGGTGTGGTCTTCCAGGACTTTCGGCTGCTCGAGGATCGAACGGCGGAAGAGAACGTGGCCTTTGCGCTGGAGGTGACGGGAGCGCGCACCGACACGATCGCGGCCCGGGTCATGCGAGTCCTGACCCAGGTAGGGCTCTCGGCCAAGAGCCGGGCGTACCCACGCGAGCTCTCCGGCGGGGAGCAGCAGCGGGTGGCCATTGCGCGGGCGCTGGTCAACGATCCCGCCATTCTGCTGGCCGATGAGCCAACCGGTAACCTCGACGAGCGGGCCACTCGCGGCGTCTTTCAGCTCCTGCGCGATATCAACAACGGCGGCACCGTGGTCGTCATGGCCACCCACGACCTCGATCTGGTGCGCCAGACGGTATACCGGACTATCGAGATGCGCGACGGCAGCCTGGTCTACGACAGCGATGTCGACGAGGCGGCAGCGGCGGAAGGCCCGTGAAGCTGCTCACCCGCGAGGCATTGCTGTCGTTCCGGCGTGCCCCGCTGCTCTCGGTGCTGTCCATCACGACTATCGCCTTCTCGCTGTTCACCGTCGGGCTTTTCGGCCTGGTCGCCATCAACCTGCGCGAGGCCCTCCGAGGACTCGAGGAGCGGGTGGAGATCGTGGCCTACATTTTCCGGGGCACTCCGGCCGAGACCGTCGCCATCGCAACTCAGGATATCTCCGCGTTCCCTGAAGTCCGCGACGTGAGCTATGTCAGCGAGGAGGAAGCGCTCCGCCGGGCCCGGGCCGAGATGGTCGAGTTCCGGGATGCGTATCGCGATCTCCAGGTCAATCCGTTGCCGGCGTCCATCGAGGTTCGGCTGAAGGAGGGTTACCGCGACGCGGCCACAGTGGGGCGGGTGGCCGAGCGGCTCAAGGGGTTCGGCTTCATCGACGACGTGCGCTTCGGCCGGGAGTGGGTCCAGAAGCTCGATCAGCTGCGCAACCTCACGGGCCTGGTCGGCCTGGTGATCGGACTGGCCTTCGCGGCGGTGGCCGTTGTCATCATCGGAGTCACCATCCGGCTCACCCTGCTCCAGCGGGCCCGCGAGATCTCCATCATGCGGCTGGTCGGCGCCACCAACTGGTTCATTCGCGGGCCGTTCCTGCTCGAGGGGGCGCTGAAGGGCCTGCTGGGCGGGCTCCTCTCCCTGGTCCTCTGCTACGCCGGATACCTGCTCTTCCGCGACAGCAGCGGCGGCACGCTTTCCGGGCTCATCTTCTTCGGCCCCCAGCACATGGTGCTCATCATCGTCTTCGGCGTACTGCTCGGGCTGGGCGGGAGCATGGTCAGCGTGGGGAGGCATTTGAGGCATGTTTAGGGGGAGGCGGGGCAGCGGGGCGGCGGGGCGGTCAACTCTTCTCCGCTATGCTGCTACGACTGACCTTTGCAGCTTTCCTGCCCCGCTTCCCCGCCTCCCCGCTCGCTGGCCTCATGGTGCTGCTCGCGTTGCCGATAGCCGCGCATGCCCAGGGAACCCCGGATCTCGAGGAGAGTCGGCGCCGACTGGAGGAAATCCGCGCCGAGCGCGACCGGCTGGAGCAGCAGCAACGCCGGCTACAGGGCCAGGTGCACGACGTCAACGACGAGCTGAGCAACCTGGAGCGGCAGCGGGAGTCCACCCAACGGATCGTCAACGAGATCGAGCGCCAGATTGGCGGCCTCGCCTCCCAGCTCGACCGTTCGAGCGCCGAGCTCATCCTGGCGCAGGACAATCTGGCGGAACGGCGGGCGGTGCTGGAACGACGCCTGGTCGACATCTACAAGCGGGGTCCGCTCCGCACCTTTCAGGTGCTGCTGGCGGCCGAAGGTTTCGGCGACCTGCTGAGCCGGTACAAGTATCTCTACCTGACCAGTCAGCAGGATCGCTCGCTGGTCAGTGATGTCGAGAAGCTGCGCAACCGGGTGGTCACCCAGCGCAACAATATCCTCAACGTCCGGGGCGAGCTGGACCGCCGCCGGGATGAGCGGGAGGCCGAGTTCAGCAAGTACAGCGCGCTGGCATCGGCCCGGGCGCGCAGGCTCCAGAGCCTGCAGCGCTCGGCCCGGAGCACCGAACGCCGGCTGACCGAGCTACAGAAGGATGAGGCCCGCCTGAATGGACTCCTCGCCTCCCTGGAGCGCGCGCGGCGGGACGAGCTGGCACGCGGGGCGCTGCGCGGTACGGTGACGACGCCCGGCTCGATCACGACGGCCGACCTGGGAAACCTCGAGTGGCCGGTGGAAGGCGGCATCGTCTACAAGTTCGGGCGCGATACCCTGCCGAGCGGCGGAATCATACGCTGGAATGGGGTGGGCATCGCCGCCGGTGTGGGGACGCCGGTGAAGGCGGTGGAGAGCGGCACAGTGCGGCTGGTGGGACAGTTCGGCACTTACGGCCTGACAGTGGTGCTGGAGCACGGTAACGGGTACTACTCCGTGTACTCCCATCTGGAGTCGGCCGGCGTGAAGCTGGGAGCGTCGGTCAGCCGGGGTGGTGTGATCGGAGCGGTGGGTGGTCAGAACTCGGACTACGGTCCTCACCTGCACTTCGAGATTCGCGGAGAGAACCAGATCGCGCTCGATCCGGCGACATGGTTGAGGAGGCGGTAGGAGGTCAGCGGGACAGCGGGACAGCGGGTCGGCGGGTCAGCCTGTTCTGTCCGCGTTTATGGCTCCGATGTATCTGTCCCGCTGACCCGCTGACCTCCTACACCGCCACGCCGATCCGCTCGCCCGACTGCGCCTTCCCTCGCATCAGCGCCGCCTCCACAATGGCATAGAGCTCGTCGCTCTGCGATACCGCGGGATGCGGATAGGTCACGATGCCGGCGCTGAAGCGCGGATGCTCCAGCCGGGGGTCGCCCTCGGTCGGCACCACGGCCAGCCGCTCCCGGACCCGAAGCACCGACTGGCGCGCCCCGCCGGGGCCCGTCTCGGGCAGCACGATGGCGAACTCGCTGGTGCCATAGCCCACCACGAAGTCGGGCAACCGCAGCTCGCGCCGCAGCACGTCAGCCACGTCGCGCCTCAACCGCTCTGCCGCCTCGGGTCCCTGCCGCTCGCGAACCCCGACGAGCTCGTCGATCCCGAGCAGGATCAGGCTGAAGCTCAGTGAATAGCGGCGGGCGCGCTCGAACTCTTCCCGGACCCGGGAATCCAGTGCGCGAAGCGGGGCATCGGAGTCGGGAACCGGTGGCCGATCGCCGAGGCTCCCACCGTTCAGTCCGACTCGCCGATTCTGCTCCAGGGCTACGGCTGCGGCGCCATCCCGAAGCGGTTCCGCCTGGGTGCCGCGAGCCGCGTGTAGCTTCTCGCGAATGCGCGCATGCACCCGGGCACACAGCTCGGGTAGATGGATCGGCGCCGCCACCGCGTCCTCGGCGCCCAGACACAGGGCCGCCGCAGGCGCGTCCGGGTCCGGTTCAGCAATGACCACGATGCGGGGGGGAAGCTTGAGGTCCGGTTCCCGAGGCGGCCAACAGATGGCTGAGGGTATCTTCGCTGGTATTCTTCAGCGTTATGAGAATGGCATCGGCTTCCGGATCCGCCGACGGATCTTCCCGCTCGACCAGCTGGAAGCCGGCCCGGGTAAGGGCTCGTTCAAGGCCGGCCGGCCGGGCCGACGGTTCGCCCAGGAGGAGGACCCTCGGCCGACCGGGTGACTCCACCGCCCCTTGAATCACGCGCGACCGAGGAACAGATGCATCAGTTGAGTCCATTGGAGCGTCTTGGCGCTCATGTGTCCGTCCAGGGCGGCGTTCAAACGGCGCCGGTCAGGGGCAAGACCATCGGGGCATCCGCGATCCAGGTATTCACCAAGACACCGAGCCAATGGCGTGAGCCAATCATTTCCGCGGACGTGTGCGACGCATTCCGAAGGGAATACGAGCGCTGCAAGCTAACCAGTATAGTGGCGCATGATTCCTACCTTATCAACCTCGCCTCCCCTGACCCGGCGTTAAGCGCCCGCTCCGAGGCGTCTTTCATGGCAGAGCTCCGCCGGTGCGAAGGGTTCGGAATTCCCTATCTGGTGTCCCATCCCGGCAACTACATGGACGACCGCGCCGCCGGCATTGCCCGGAACGCCGCGGCGTACACCCGTTGCCTTCGGGCGGTACCGGGAGCGCCCGTGCTGTTGCTGGAGACGACCGCCGGTTGCGGGACTGCGCTGGGCTGCACCTTCGAGGAGCTGGCCCTGCTGCGGGCGGCGATCGGCGACGATGTGCGCCACAAGGTGGCGTACTGTGCCGACACCTGCCACCTGTATTCGGCCGGCTATGATCTGCGGAGCGACTATGAGGGCGTCTGGCGGTCGTGGGACGAGATCATCGGCCTGGACAAGCTCCTGTGCCTTCATCTGAACGACTCGAAGACCAGATTTGCATCGCGGCGCGACCGGCATGAGCTGATCGGGGAGGGCTCGCTGGGTCCCGAGCCGTTCCGCCGCATCATGACCGATCCCCGACTGGCTCACATCATCAAGATCATCGAGACGCCTAAGGGCGATGATGGGGTCACCGCAGACCGGAAAATGCTCCGGCGACTACGGCGGTACGCTCGAGCGCGCTGTCGCTCGTTGACCGGTCTCCCTTCCCCGGCGATACTTGCGGGCATGCGAGCCATTCTGGCGGTGTTGATCATCGCTCCGGTCGTGGGCTCACCGGTGCTTCAGGCACAGGTGGACTACAACGCGCGGGTCGGTGTCACCTGGGCCACGCCGTTGATCCGTGACGACATCATCGAAGAGATCGAGGTTCAGCAAAAGCTGGCGCCTACGCTGGCTTTCGGCGCCTCGCTTCCCATTGCGCCCCTCTATCAGGCCGGGCTGGAAGTGACGCTCACCAGCGCGGGGTACCAGGCGACCGAGGCCGGCGCCTCGACCGACCTGGGCACGGTCCGTACCGGCAGCATCACGTTGGGTCTGCATGGCCCGGTTTCCGGTGATCTTTACTGGAGGGCGGGCGCGGGCCTGCTGGGCTACTGGCCCAGCGACGAAAGCGGGATCTTTCTGCAAGGCGGAACCACCCGTTTTCTCGCCGGAGCAGGGATAGATTATCGCCGGCGCGCCTGGTCGAATTGGGACCTGATGGCTTCCCTGCGCTATGACTTCCACCGCTTCACTACCGACGAGCTCCAGACCCGCGGCTTCAGCCAGAGTCAGGGCGTGCAGCGAATTTCCGCAGCCGTGGGCCTGGCCCGGGGGCGCCCATGATTCCGGCAGGCCGACCGCTGCTCTGGCTAGCGACAGGATCTCTGCTCCTGTCCTGCGCCGATATCGCCGCGCCCAGTCGGAGCAATGCCTATGAATGGCGGCGTATCGTCGGCGGCGTGGACACGCTCAGCTTCCATTGGCCGAAGGCGGAGCTGCCGGTGCGCTTCTGGGCCGAGGACTCGCTGAACCTGCCGGCTCATGTCCAGCATGGCATAGGGGAGTGGGAGGCGGCCTTCCTCTACGGGGAGTTCGAGGGAGAGGTGGTTTCCGACTCGACCGCCGCGGACGTGATCGTCCGCGTCGGCATCGCCCCGAAAGGGGGATTTTCGATTACCCGGCTCGAGCGGGGACTGGCCCCGGAATGTCAGGGAGCCACGGACGTCGAGCTTTCGGCCGGCGGGGACCAGATCCTGCGGCCGATCCGGATCTTACGTGGATCCCCGCTTTACCCCGGGCTCACCAGGGGTAGACGAGTGCATGGCGCTCACCACGACCCATGAGATCGGCCACTCGCTCGGCATCTTCACCCACTCGACCAATCCGGAAGACATCATGTACGCCGATCCGGTGGTGTCCACCCTCAGCCCGCGCGATCGGTCCACGGCCGAGCTGGCCTACCATATCGAGCCAACTCTAACCGCCGCTCCACGGTGAGGTTGCATCGCCGCTCGCGGCTGTCGAGATTTGGGGCATGACTGCCGAAACCACTGCAGCCCCCCGTGAAAACCTCACCCTGGTCGAGCACGGCCTCTTTCCCATCCGCATTCATGCGAACCTGACGCCGCCGCAGCTGCTGGAGCACGCGGTGCGACGGAGCGAGGGCGTACTCACCGACTGCGGCGCGTTCACCGCCGTCACCGCACCGCACACCGGCCGCTCCGCCAAGGACAAGTTCCTGGTAGAGGAGCCCGCCACGGCGGACCGCATCTGGTGGGAGAAGAACGCTCGGCTCGAGTCGGAAGCGTTCGACCGACTTCAGGAGGACGTCCGGGGCTACCTCGACGCCCGTGAGCTCTTTGTGCAGGACCTCTTTGCCGGGGCCGATCCTGCCTACCGGCTGCCGGTCAGGTTCATCACGCCCAACGCGTGGCACGCGCTGTTTGTCCGGAACATGTTCATCCGGGCTGTGCCGGCCGAGCTGGCCCAATTCCGGCCCGGGTTCACCGTTCTCCACGCGCCGGACTTCCAGGCGGATCCAGAGCGTCACGGGACCCGGACGGGTACGTTCGTCGTCATCAACTTCGAAAAAAAGGTGGTGCTCATCGGGGGCACCCGGTATGCGGGAGAGATGAAGAAGTCCATCTTCACCGCCCTCAATTACATCCTGCCTGGCCGGGGGGTGATGCCGATGCATTGTTCCGCCAATGTCGGGGCAGACGGGGACACCGCCATATTCTTCGGACTATCCGGCACCGGAAAGACGACTCTTTCCGCCGACCCAACCCGGCAGCTGATCGGCGATGACGAGCACGGCTGGAGCGACCGCGGGGTCTTCAATTTCGAAGGTGGCTGCTACGCCAAGGTGATCCGGCTCCGTCCCGACACCGAGCCGGAGATCTACCGGGCTACCCAGATGTTCGGCACTGTGCTCGAGAACGTGGTGCTCGATCCAGCCACACGGCGGGTGAACTTCGACGCCGACAGCATCACCGAGAATACCCGCGCCTGTTATCCCATCGATTCGATCCCCAATCACCTGCCGAGCGGGGCCGGGGGCCACCCGGCAAACGTGGTCTTTCTGGCCGCGGATGCGTTCGGGGTCATGCCCCCGATTGCACGGCTCACGCCGGATCAGGCGATGTATCACTTCCTCTCGGGCTACACCGCCAAGGTTGCCGGCACCGAGCGCGGGGTCACGGAACCATCCGCGACCTTTTCTGCCTGCTTCGGGGCGCCGTTTCTTCCGCTGCACGCCGGAGTTTACGCCAAGATGCTGGGTGAGCGCATTGCCAAGCACGGCGCCAAGGTATGGCTGGTCAACACTGGGTGGACCGGCGGTCCGTACGGCACCGGGTCGCGCATGAAGCTGACCCATACCCGCGCCATGCTCCGTGCGGCGCTCTCCGGGGCCCTGGACCGGGGGAAGTTCACCAGGGATCCGGTGTTCGGGTTCGAGGTGCCGGTCATCAGTCCCAGACGTACCCGATGGGGTGCTGTCGCCGCGCTCCACCTGGAGCGATCCCGCGGCCTACGACGCGCAGGCAAAGAAGCTCGCCACCATGTTTCGCCAGAACTTCGAGCATTATCGGTCGGAGGTTCCTCCTGCGGTAGCGGCGGCTGGGCCGATTGTGTGACGCCGGCGGGGCGGCATGGGAGCAGGGCAGGTCCTGACCCGCTGTCCGGCGGCCCCGCTGAAACCATCCGCGACCCGCTCTGGGATAACATCCGCGTCGACCGCCCGGCGCTTCTCGCTCTCGACACTCCCACCGTTCAGCGTCTCCGGTACATAAGGCAGGTCGGTCACAGCTTTCTGGTCTATCCCGGCGCCACTCATACCCGCTTCGAACACGCCCTCGGCGCGTATCACCTGACCCGGCGTGCGCTGGCGGGCCTGGAGGAGATCGGCGAGCTGGGGCCTGCCGCGCCGGTGGAGTGTCTCGCGGTCCGCATGGCGGCGCTGCTGCATGATATCGGGCACTATCCGTTCTCTCATGCCCTGGAGGAGGCCGGCTTTCCCTCGCACGAGGCGCTTGGAGTGGCGAAGCTCACGCAGGGGGAGCTGGGCGAGCGCCTGGTCGAGATCGGAGGCAAGGACTTCCCGGCAACGGTAGGGGCGTTGATCAGCGGGACGAGCGCGAGTCCGCTGCAGGGCCTGATCTCCGGCTCGATCGATCTGGACAAGGTCGACTACCTTAGCCGCGACTCGCGCATGTGCGGAGTTCCCTACGGCACGGTGGACGTGGATCGGCTGCTCTCTTCGTTGACGCTGGTGGAGGTTGAGCCAGGACGCTACGAGGTCGGCGTGCGGGAAAAGGGGATCAGCGCACTGGAATCGCTCCTGTTCGCCAAGTACCAGATGTATCGGAACGTGTACTGGCACCACGCGGTGCGTTCGGCAACCTGCATGTTCAAGCGGGCGGTGCGCCAGGCGGTACGTCGAGGCAGCGTGACACCGGAGTTCATCGCGGAAGCGACCGACGACGGTCTGATGGAGCTCCTGATCGGCAGAGACTGCAACCAGCTCGCCGCCTCTATCAAAGCGCGACACCTGCACAAACGCGCGCTCGACCTGCCGGCCACCGATGTGCCCGCAGAGCTCCAGTCGTGGGTCAGTGCCGACCCCGACCTGCTGGAGTTGGCAGAGGATGCTATCGCCCGGAAGGCAGGTCTGCCGGAAGGGGGCCTGCTCGTGGATTTTCCGGCTCGTTCTTCGATGCTCGGGGTGAACCTGCCGCTGCGTACCCGCCGCGGAGCGATCGAGAGGCTTACCGATGCCGGGCGGGCCGGCCAGCTGGGATTGCCCCGGGTGGGCGATGAGTTGTACCGAAGCGCGCGCCGCCTTCGTATCTTTGTCTCCAGACAGCCCAGCGTATCGCTGGAGCCGGTTCTGGCGGTCCTCACCTATCCTGCGGACGAAGTGAGGCGGCGGCTCCATACAGGAGAAAACCTCTGGTGAACGGAAGTGGAATGACCGAACGACGCGCGTTTGTATCTCACATGGTGGGCCTTCTGGCGGCCGGCATCGCCGGCCGCCGCCTGTGGGCTGTGTCCCCGTCTCTGGCGGGAAGTCCCACACCGATCAGCGTCTGGAAAAGCAGTACCTGCGCCTGCTGCGCCAAGTGGGTGGACCATATCCGGGCCAACGGCTTCGCACCCGTCATCCGCGATGAAGAGGAGATGGAGCGACTGAAGGACAAGCTGGGAGTGCCTTCCGGGGTACGCTCATGCCACACGGCACGCCTGGAGGGCTATCTCATCGAGGGGCACGTTCCGGCTTCAGACATTCGCCGGCTACTCGCGGAAAGGCCGAAGGCCGCAGGGCTGGCGGTGCCCGAGATGCCATCCCACACGCCGGGCATGGCCCCCCCGGGGGCGGAGCCGGGTGATTTCGACGTCCTTGTCTTCCAGTCCGACGGTAGTACGCGGATCTTCGCGCGCCACTAGCGTCCGCGGGTCGACCGTCGCAGAACAGCCCCGGCCACCAGGGCAAGGCCTAACCCGAGCAGGATTCGGGGCAGCGGATCCGGCACCGGCGGCGGCACCTCGAGTACCCCGCGCTCGTCGGCGACAGCAGGCTGGCGGACGTAGCGTCCGTGCCGCGGCACCGCCAGCCGGTCGAAGTCCCGCGCCAGCCGCTTCAAATCATCGAGCATCTCCGGACCCTCCAGCGGCGGCCCATGTCCCGTCGCCACCCGCCACGGCTCCAGAGCCGCCAGCTGCTCCACCGAACGCCGCGCCGAAACCCAGTCAGGCGTGAAGTACGCCGGCGGCCCGTGAATCTCGGGCTTATACGTCAGCGCCGAGATAGCCGACTCCTGCCGGGTGGTGACGAAGGCGTCGCCCGCGATGAGGGACCGGTCGGAGTCACGATAGAGGGAAATGTGCCCGGGGGTATGGCCGGGCGTGTGAATCCAGCGCCAGCCCGGCATTCCTGGCACCGAGCCGTCGGCCGGCAAAGGCTGAATCCGGCCCGAGAAATCGAAGGGGCCCCGAGGATAGAATCGAGACAGAGCCGACATCCCCCCGCCACCGACGGTGGGATCCGGCGGCGGATAGGCCGACCGGCCCGTCAGGTATGGCAGTTCCAGCGGGTGGGCGTAAACCGGCACATCCCAATGCTCGAGCAGCGCGTGCAGCGCGCCCACATGATCGAAGTGTCCGTGGGTCAGCACAACCGCCGACGGCTGCGCCCAGGGCCCGAAGCGCTCCTCGGCGGCGGCGAGGATCCATGGTGCCGATCCGTGAATACCGGCGTCAATCAGCACCCAGGATCCGCTGGGTGCGCCCGGACGTCCCGAGAAAAACAGATTTACAAAGACGGTTTTGAGATACGCCACGTCCGACGCCATCCCCTCCTCAACGGGTGTCGTGGGCGCCGGCTCCGTGATTTCAATCCTGTGCATGTGAGCCTCCGGCGCGTCCGAGCCGACGTTCGGGCCCGGTGTAGTTGGAGTTTCCCCCGTGCCGGCGTTCGACCGCCGCGTCGCCGGGCACATCCTCCGGCCGGGCCGATCTGTCTTCCAGCTTCGCCGCCGAGGCGGGATGCTTGCCGTGCGCACCCGCGTCCGACGCACCGCCCATGGCGGATTCGGGAAGCGGGTCACGTGAATGGGAACTCATAGTTCGACTCCTCGGTGTTACTGGGGCGGAATCGTCAGCGATCACCGACGTCACCTCGCTCACCGGGCGGCTAGGACCGTCATCTCCTCGGGGTGCGGATCGGAACGGCGGATTCCGGTGGCGACACCCAGACGGATTCTCTGGCCGCCGCTGACCGCGTACACTACCATATCGCTGAAGCCCTCGTTTTGGACCTGGACCATGCGTCGATCCGGACGGATCCGGCGCTTCCTCGGCAGTGCGGCCGGCGCAGGCTACTCCGGTCACCAGCAGGATGACCAGCAATGGGGGGATGGAGAACGTCATGCGTAGTGCCGCCGATCAGGCTGCCGGACTGGGCGCTGTAGTGGTTCCGTTCCGCGACGAATTCCAGGCCGCGTTCGAACGGCTGAACCGCGAGTGGATCGAAGGGTACTTCACGGTAGAACCTGCCGATCGGGAGGTACTGGGCAACCCCCGCAGGGAGATCGTCGACGGCGGCGGCGAGGTCTTTTTCGTGCTCCACCAGGGCGAGGTGCAGGGCACCTGCGCCGTCATCCGGCACTCGCCGTGGGAATGCGAGATCGCCAAAATGGCCGTCGCCCCCACCGCCAGGGGCCTCGGCTTCGGAGATCTCCTCATGGAAGCCTCCATGGCATTCGCCCGCCGCATCGGAGCCAGTCGGATCTCGATTGTCTCCAACACCATGCTCGAAACGGCGCTTCGGCTTTACCGTAAACATGGCTTCGTCCAGGTACCGCTCGCCCGAGATCCCCGGTACCAGCGCGCCAATATCCGGCTCGAACTGAGGCTTAAGTGACCCTATGGTGTCCGTCTCGCACCTCGGAGCAGCCGGACGATAAGTAACAGCACCACCGCCCCGATGAAGGCCACGAAGATCATTCCAGCCAGACCTGCGAACGGCGTTCCCCATCCCATCTGAGCAAACAACCAGCCGCCGAACACCGCGCCGAGGATGCCGATGAGGATGTCACCCAGGATGCCGTAACCGATCCCCCCCATGACCAGCGAGGCCAGCAGCCCGGCAACCAGCCCGACGATGATCCAGGTAAGAATGTCCACGCTAGATCCTCCGCTAAGGGTCGTACTTCCCCAACACGCGGAGAGTAGTGTTTGGGACTGGCGGAGGATGTGCGGGGGATCACGGGGGGAAAACTGGAGCTGGGAGCTGGAGGCTTGAAGGTGGGAGCTTGCGCCTAGCTCCTCTGGCTTGCGGCAGCCGGAACCACGGGGTGCTCCCCGGTGTCACTGTCCACCGAGTCGATCCGGACCACGATCGCGGTAATGTTGTCCAGCCCGCCTCGCCGATTGGCCTCCGCCACCATCCGGTCCACCCATGCCTGGGGGCCGCCATTGGACTCCAGGATGTTGACGAGCTGTTCGTCTTCCAGCATTCCGGTCAGGCCGTCCGAAGCGAGCAGCAGAATGTCACCCTTCTCCAGCGAGCCGAAATAGATGTCCGGCGCCACGTCGACGCCGGCCCCCACGCAGCGAGTGATCACGTTGCTGTACGGGTGGACCCGCGCCTGGTCCGGCGTGAGAAGCCCGGCGTCCACCTGTTCCTGGACGTAGGAATGGTCCTTGGTGAGCTGGTGGATCCGGCCCTCACGCATCAGATAGGCCCGGCTGTCACCTACCTGCCCGATGAGATAGCGCTGCGGCAGGAGCACCAGCACGGTTGCGGTGGTCCCCATGCCTCGCTTGTCCTGCTCCGACAAGGTCCGTTCGAAGATGGCGTCGTTAGCGGTGCGGATGGCGGTTCGCACCCGCTCGCCCGCCTCTTCGTCGCTGAGGCCGCGCAGCGAGCCGATTTTCTGCGCCGTGATGCGGACGGCCATTTCGCTGGCGACCTCACCCGCCGCATGGCCGCCCATGCCGTCGGCCACGATGAAGATGCCGTGCTCGGCCAGCATGAGGTAGTTGTCTTCGTTGCCCGATCTGACGATGCCGACATCGGTGCGGGCGGCGCAGGTGAAGTTCACGAGATTCGTCAGCCTAACAACAGGAAAACCAGGATCGCCAGGAGCACCAGCAGCGACGTCACCAGCACCGGGGACGGCCCCTTCTGGCGGGGAGGGACCACCCGGATGGGGCGCCGGGAGCGGACCGGCTTCGGCATCTCCACGGCGGGCTTGGGCACCTCAATGGCAGGCTTCGGGGACATGGCCGGTTCGATGCGACCCACCATGCGCGTCTGCTTGGTCCGGGCCGCGGGCACGTGCTCGTCCAGGGGCTCGAAGAGCGCGATGACATCGCCGAACCGCAGCGTCGTGCCCGGCGTGAGCGCCACTTCGCCGGTGAGCCGTTCGCCTTCCACGAAGGTGCCGTTGGTCGAGCCCAGATCAGACAGGATCCAGATGGCCTCGCGGCGCTGGAGCTTGGCGTGCATGGTGCTGACGCTGGCATCGCTGATGACCACGTCGTTGTAGTGCCCTCGTCCGATATTGACGACCGGTACCTTGATCGGAAGCCTCCGTCCCTTGAAGTCTCCGCTCCGGAACAACAGGGAGGCCAGCGGCGCCGCCTCCGGGCCAGGCGGCGTGTTCCGCTCCGGCTCCGCGGGCAGCCCGTGCATCGTGTCGGACAGCTGTTGCGACGCGCCCGCGGGGGGCACCGCCGGAGGGCTCGCCGGTTGGCTGGGTTCGGCCGCCGGCTGGGGTGCGGCCGGGCTGGCGGCATCCGCGTAGAACCGAAACTCATCGTTTCCGATGCGGATTACGTCGGCCCGTGCCAGTGTGTGCGTCTTGCCGATGCGCTCGCCGTTCACGAAAGTACCGTTCACGCTCAGATCGAGGAGCAGATACCCGTCCGCCTCGCTGCGGATCTCGGCGTGGTTGCGGGAAACTTCATTCCCCGACACCACGACGTCGGATCCGGCATCGCGCCCCAGCGAGAGGGGACCGGCGCCAACGCTATACTCACGCCCGTCTGTGAGGCACACCAGGCGGCCCCCCGTCTTCGTTCTCGTTCCCTTCGGCCCCGGCCGCGCGACGAGGTCCGCGAAGGCTCCGGAGTCGAAGAGTTGGGTACTGCCGGCCCGGGCCGGATCCACTACCAGGAGCTCCCGGCCGCTGATCTCGATCTTGTCCCCGTGGAGCAGCGGGGTGGGATCGGACCCCAGCCGGACCCCGTTCACCCGAACCTCCGCCTCCCGGTCCGCCACACGGATAGCCGCGGCGCCGGCCTGCATCCCCTGCACCACGGCATGCCGGGGGCGCACCCCCGCTCCCGCTAGAACCACCGTACTGCTTGCATCGGAGCCTATGACTGTCTCGCCGGCGGCGATGGGGTAGCGCTCGCCGTCGATTTCGAGATGGATCATCGATTGGTCCCGAGGAGAAAGTCGAGTGCCGTGTAACGTATCGCGCGTCTCATAACCATGCAAGGAAACTGAGGTTAGAACGATCACGCGATTTTTTGCTCTTCCTGTCCTCGCAGCTGCAGCTGGTACAAGCGATGGTAGAGGCCCTGGAACCCCAGTAGCTCGCGGTGGCTGCCCCGCTCCCGGATCTCGCCATGCTGAAGCACCAGAATCTCGTCCGCATGCAGTATGGTGCTGAGCCGGTGCGCTACCACGATGCTGGTTCGCCCGGACATCAGCTCGGCAATGGCGCGCTGAATCTGCCCCTCGGCCTCAGCGTCCACCGAGCTGGTCGCCTCGTCCAAAACGAGAATGGTAGGGTCCAGCGCCAGGGCGCGCGCGAAGCTCAGGAGTTGGCGCTCACCCACACTGAGGCTGCGACCACGTTCACCGAGGCGGTGGCGGTACCCCTCCGGCAGCCGCTCGATAAACCGGTCCGCTCCCACCCGCCGGGCAGCCTGCCATGCGGCCTCGGCCGGGATGCCGGCGTCGAGGGTGAGATTGTGCTGAATGTCGCCGGCGAACAGGAATAGGTCCTGCTGCACGAAGCCGATGAGGGAGCGCAGGTCGGAGGTCGAGAGCTGCCTGATATCCACGCCATCTACCAGGATCCTGCCCGCGCTCGGGGTCGTAAAAGCGGAGCAACAGGTTGACGATCGTGGTCTTCCCTGCCCCGGTATGCCCCACCAGGGCGATGGTCCGCCCCGGGGACGCCGTGAAGGTGACATCCCGCAGAACCCAGGCCCCACCCGGACTGTAACGAAACCAGACTCCCTCGAAGCGCACCTCGCCCCGTACCGGTTGCGGGAGCCGAACGGACTCGGCGGGCTCGAGCACCGTAATCGGCTGGTCAAGCAGCGCAAACACCCGCTCCGAGGACGCCATGGCGCTCTGAAGCAGGTTGAACTTTTCCGACAGGTCCTGCAGCGGCTGGAAGAACCGGCGACTGAGCTGGATGAAGGCGGCGAGCACACCTACGGTAATAGTTCCGCTCAGCGCGCGAAGACCACCGTAGTAGAGCAGCAGCGCCAGGGACACCGCAGTGAGGAGCTCCACCACCGGAAAGAAGACGGCGTAAATCGTGATCGAGCGGCGGTGTGCCTCCAGGTGATGCTGGTTGAGCTCGGCGAAGCGCGCCGCAGAGTCGGCCTCCCGGCCGAACAGCTGCACCACCCGCATGCCGGAAAGGCGCTCCTGCAGGTACGCGTTCAGTCGAGCCAGACGCACTCTGATGTCCCCGAACGCCTGCCGCACCCGCCGGCGGAAGATCCGGGCCGTGAGCCACACCAGAGGGATTACCGCAAAGGTGACCAGCGCCAACCGCCAGTCGATCCACAGCATCATTGTCATGATCGCCAGCAGGGTGAACACATCGCCGAACACGGTCACGACCCCGGAAGAGAACAGCTCGTTCAGGGTCTCGACGTCCGAGGTGACCCGCGTCATCAGTCGCCCTACCGGGTTCCGGTCGAAGTAGCTGATGCTGAGCCGCTGCAGATGGCCGAAGATCTGCATGCGCAGATCGTACATCACCCGTTGTCCCAGGTAGGTGGTCAGCAGGGTCTGGCCATATTCGACCACGAACTCGAGCAGCAGCGCCGCGAGAAACAGGACCGCGAGGGTGCCGAGGAGCCCGGTGTCGCCCGCCGGTATAGCAACGTCGAGGGCGCGCTGCGTGAGCACGGGTCCCACCAGTGCCAGCCCTGCGCCACACAGGAGCAGCAGAACCGCGAGCGCGGTGAGGCCACGGTAGGGACGCAGGTAGACCAGCAGCCGGCGAAGCAGGCCGGCGTCATAGCCCTTGTCGAACGCTTCGTCTTGTTCCACTGGGCTCATCCGGCCGGTTCCGCCAGCGCCGAATCGTCCACCCCCTTGAGCCCGCGCCGAACCCACCCCGAGAACACCACGAAGCCGAACGCGATCGTGAAGTAGCTCAGCGTCAGGCGCCAGATCAGGATGTAGATCGGGGTCAGCTCACGTGGCACATAGGAAGACATTACGGCGGCGGACAGCACCTCGCCGACACCGGAGGCACCCGGTGTCGGCGCGAAGTACAACAGGAACATGACCAGCGTCTGAACCAGGAGGATGTCGACGAAGTTCGCGTGCAGCCCGACGGCCCGCAGCGCCACGTACCCCGCCAGCAGCTTGTTGGCGTGGGAGGGACCGGATAGCACGGTGGCCCAGAAAAGCGCCAGCCACCCGCGCGGGCTGTTGAAGGCGACCACGCTCTCGTGTGCGTGATCGATGCCGGCGCGAAGCTTCTCCAGCCGGGCGGCGACCCCGGCGTGCCGGCGGCCAATTCCCTCGGCCAGCCGGTGGAGCAGGTCCCGCACCGCTCGCGGAAAAAACATCACGACTGCCATGAGCACCCCGATGCCGGCGATGATCACGAGACTGCCCAGAAACAGGTCGAACAGCGACAGGCCCAGGACGTTGCCGCGCTGGCCCAGCGACCGGCCGGCTCCGAAGAACACTGCGAGCGGGCCCGCAATGGCGAAGAAGAGCACGGTGGCCACGAAGCTCATGAAAGTGGAGGTCACCGCCACTGGCAGCGGGACTCCGTAGCGCCGCATCGTGTACATCGTCATCGGACCCGCCCCGGAGTTCACCGGGGTGATGTATCCCGCCCAGGCACCCATGCCTCCAGCCAGAATCAGCCCCTTCAGCGGGGGTTTGGGGTAGATGTGGCGGGCTACCACCCACAGCCGTAAGCCGCCGCCGATCCAGTCGAGGGATGCCAGCACCAGGCCGGCAAGCACCCAGATCCATTCAACCCGTCTGAAACCGGCGAGGAAGGCGGGAAGGTCGTTACCATAGAGGAGAGTGATTCCCCAACCCACCAGCGAGGCGAGGACGAAGATCTCGAAGCCGCGAAGGAGGAGCTTAGGGGTCAGGAGAAGGGGCATCGAGGGGGAAAATAGCGCCTTCCCCGCTATTTTTCGACAATGTCTCAGTCCGTCATCCGCATCGTCAACGCCCGGCAGAACAACCTGCAGGGTATCACGGTCGATCTCCCGCACCGCGCGCTCATCGTAATCACCGGCCCTTCGGGCTCCGGCAAGAGCACGCTCGCCTTCGACACGCTCTACGCCGAGGGGCAGCGGCGGTATATCGAGTCCCTGTCGACCTACGCCAAGCAGTTCCTCGACCGCATGCCGAAGCCCGCGGTGGATCGGCTCGAGGGGCTCGCCCCGGCGGTGGCGATCGAGCAACGCAATCCCGTGGTGTCGAGCCGGTCGACCGTCGGCACCGCCACCGAGGTGTACGACTTCCTCCGTCTGCTGTGGGCCCGGATCGGCAAGTGCTACTGCCGGGTATGCGGCGGGCCGGTCCGGCGGGATACCACCCAGGAGGTCTGCGAGTCGGTAGCGGCGCAGCTGACCGGCAGGATCCAGATCTGCTTTCCTCTGCCACCGGTGGCCCGGCTGACCCACGAGGCGGTGTTGGAAAACCTCCGGGCGCTGGGCTTTATCCGCGTGGTCGCCGACGGCGTCCCGCTACACCTCGACGACCTGGATGGGCGTCTCGATCTCACCCAGTCCGAGGAGCTGCTGGTGCTGGTGGATCGTCTCGAGGCAGGGCCAGCCGGAGCGGCCCGCCTGGCAGAGGCGGTGGCGACCGCATTTCAGGAAGGCGAGGGAGTCGCCATCGTCCTGGGTCAGGACTCGTCCGCGCGGCTCCGCTTCACCGAGTTTTCTGCCTGCAGCAGTTGTGACACCCGGGCGGCGGCTGTCACGCCGGCGCTGTTTTCCTTTAACAATCCCCGGGGAGCCTGCTCCAATTGCAACGGCTTCGGGGCCGTGCTGGAGTACGATGACTCGCTGATCATCTGCGATCCGGAAAAGAGTCTCGCCGAGGGGGCGATCGATCCCTGGACCAAACCTCGATATGAGTCGCGCCGCAGAATTCTTCTGGACTTTGCCCGCTCCATCGGCGTGGACCCGCACCGGCCGTGGTCCAAGCTGAAGCAGACCCAGCGCAGAGAGCTGCTCTACGGCCGCAAGGGCCGCTTCGTCGGAATCCACCACTTTCTGAAGGGCCTGGAGGAAAAACGATACAAGCAGTACATCCGAGTCTTCCTGCGACAGTACCAGCTGGCGAAGACGTGCAACGAGTGCCGGGGAACCCGGCTGAATCCGGACGCCTTGTCGGTTCGCCTGGGAGGCGTGGACATCGGAGCGGTGGGATGCCGGTCCATCGATGCCATCCATGCCTGGCTGCACTCGCTGCCACTCACAGCCTGGGACCGGTCCGTGGCTCAGTTGATCATCGAGCAGCTCGATGCCCGGCTGACCTTCCTGCGAGATGTTGGCTTGGGGTATCTCACGCTGGACCGCCAGACCCGGACTCTCTCCGGGGGCGAGGCGCAGCGAATCTCGCTGTCCAATGCGCTGGGCTCGCGCCTGGTGGATACGCTATACGTGCTGGACGAGCCGTCGGTCGGACTCCATCCCAGAGATACCGACCGGCTGCTCGCGCTGCTGCACCGGCTTCGAGACGCCGGTAACACGGTTGTCGTGGTGGAGCATGATCTGGCGGCCATCCAGCAGGCGGACTTCATGCTGGAGCTGGGGCCAGGCTCCGGCGAGCATGGGGGCAAGGTGGTGCACGCAGGTCCCGTGGAACAGGCATCCACTTCATTGACGGGCCAGTACCTCACCGGGAAGCGGCAGATCGCGGTGCCCAGCGTGCGGCGTCCCACCGGTCCCCAGTGGCTTCGGATACGTGGCGCCGACCTGCACAACCTGAAGGACGTTGACGTGGACATTCCGCTCGGCACGCTGACGGCGGTCACCGGAGTGTCGGGGTCGGGCAAGAGCACCTTGCTGCACGATGTGGTCTACCGGAATCTCGAGGCCAAGCTTCGAGGGGAGCACTCCGCCAAGTCGCACCTGGGCGAGCCGGTGGGACGGGTGGCGGCGATCACCGGCTGGGAGTTCCTGAACGACGTGCTGCTGGTGGATCAGTCTCCGATCGGCCGGTCGCCGCGCTCCAATCCGGTTACCTACATCAAGGCCTTCGACGAGATCCGGGAGCTATTCGCCAATCAACCTCTGGCTCGGCAGCGGAAGTACACCGCGGCGACATTCTCCTTCAATCTGCCGGGCGGCCGCTGCGAGACATGCGAAGGCGCCGGCCACGTGCAAGTGGAGATGGTGTTCCTTGCCGATGTCTTCGTGCCCTGCGAAGCCTGCGGCGCCACGCGATACCGGCGTGACGTCCTGGACGTCAGAATCCAGGGCAAGTCGATCCACGACGTGCTGCAATGGACCGTGGACGAGGCGATCACCCGCTTCCGTCATCAGCCGAGACTGGGCGCCGCCCTCTGGCAGCTGCAGCAGGTCGGTCTGGGGTACCTCCGCCTGGGGCAGCCCGCCACCACGCTCTCGGGCGGAGAAGCCCAGCGACTCAAGATTGCGCGCGAGCTGACCCAGGCGGGCAAACGCGAAGGGCGAAAGCTCTACATCCTCGACGAGCCCACCACCGGGCTTCATCTGGACGATGTCCGCGTGCTGCTCCACGTGCTCGACCGCCTGGTGGATGCCGGGCACACCGTGGTGGTCATCGAACACCACCTGGACGTCATTAAACGAGCCGATTGGGTGATTGACATGGGACCGGAGGCGGGGAGCGCGGGCGGAAGGGTCGTCGCGCAGGGAACTCCTGAGGAGATCGCCGAAGCCTTGGATTCGCACACCGGACGTTATCTCCGGCCGTTACTCTCTCCAGCTCAGGCTGCTCTCGCGGTATGAAAATCCAATGAGCCCTGTCGAGCGTCGTGATTTCCTGCGTCGCTCCGCGCTTGCGGCTGGCGGCCTGCTTGCACCCTCTCTCAGTGGCCTCCTTTCCTGTGCAACCTCTCCCTCACCCGGCAACGGTCCTCTACCGGCGGCCCGCCCGGGTCACGGCGGCTACGGTGCGCTGCTCCCGAGCAGAGAGCTCGATGGAATCATTTCGATCCCCAGGGGGTTTCGAGCCGCTCTGCTGAGCACGGCCGGTGAAGAGATGGTGGGCGGGTTCGTTCCATACGCTTTCGACGGCATGGCTGCGTTTGCAGCCGGCCCGGACAGGGTGCGGCTGGTTCGCAACCACGAGGTTCGCGATAGCGCCGCTGTGTCTCGTCCCTTCGGGGAGCGGCCATACGATGACGCCGGGCCCGGTGGAACGACCACGGTCGAAGTTCTCCTGCGACCGGATGGCGAGGCCCGCATCATTCGACAGTTCGCCAGCCTGACCGGCACCTGTGTCAATTGCGCCGGCGGACCGACACCCTGGAACAGCTGGATTTCGTGCGAGGAGACCGTCGAAGGCACTGCAACCGGGCGAGGCCGGAACCATGGTTACGCCTTCGAAGTCGCCGCAGCATCAAACGGCCCAGTCATTCCAATTCCGCTGCGCGCCATGGGCCGTTTCGAGCATGAAGCCCTGGCCGTGGATCCGGCAACCGGCTGGCTCTACCTGACCGAAGACCGCACGCCGGCGGGCTTTTATCGCTTCACGCCCGCCGTCGCAGGACAGCTGAGTCAGGGTGGAACACTCGAGGCGCTCGCCATCGTCGATGCGGACGGCTATGACAGCAGAATTAACCAGTCTGTGCTTACCCCCCATCGGGTGCGATGGGTGACGATCGACAGCCCGGATTCGGATGAGCCGGTGTTACCCAGCGGCTACGTCTACAACCAGGGCCTCGCAAAGGGTGCGGCGCAGTTCGCCCGTCTGGAGGGCTGCTGGTATGGCGACAACAGCATCTATTTCAATGCCACGACGGGGGGCAATGCCGGGGTGGGGCAGGTCTGGCAGTATCACACCCGACGGAACGAGCTTCAGCTTGTTTTTGAATCTCCCTCCCCGGAGGTCCTCAGCAGTCCGGACAATATATGCGTGAGCCCGAGGGGTGGAATTGTGATCTGCGAGGATGGAATCAGGACCAACTTCGTGCGGGGACTTACGCGTGAGGGCCTGGTCTTTGACCTGGTTCGGAACAACCTCAACCGATCGGAATGGGCCGGCGCCTGCTTCAGTCCTCAGGGCCGCACACTCTTCGTGAACCTCCAGGGAGAGACGAATCCCCAGGAGAACCCCGGTAGCGACAAGGGGATGACGTTCGCAATCTGGGGCCCCTGGGAATCAGGCGCCCTGTAGTGTAGCGGCGCCGTCCCGCAGGAGGCGCCAGACCTCCGCCACATGCTCCCGGCCGGTCTGCCGCTGACCCACAGCCACCCGAATCACATAACGTCCCGCCAGCCGAGTGTGGGTGAGGTGTACCCGGCGCGTCGCGTTCACGCGGGCCAGCAGTGCTGCATTGAGCTCGTCGAGTCGAGCTGCATCGAGTTTTAGCCTGGGCGGATTGTAGCGGAGGCAGACCAGCCCCAGCGGCACTGGCGCCATCAGCTCGAACTCGGATGATTCCTCGATCCATCGAGCCAGCTCCTGGGCCATGCGCCACATGGGTCCGGACCACTGCCTGCAGGCCACTCACGCCATAGCTTCGGATGACAAACCAGAGCTTCAGGGCCCGAAAGCGGCGGCCCAGCTGAATGCCCCAGTCCCGATAGTTCACAACCGCCGAGTCTGCCGCGGTTCGGAGATACTCGGGCGTGACCTGGAAGGTTCGCAGTAGCGCGTCCGTGTCCCGCACGAAATAGGCGCTGCAGTCGAAGTTCACCAGCATCCATTTGTGAGGATTGAAGACGAGACTGTCGGCGTGCTCGACACCCTCGAAGAGCCCGCGCAGCTCCGGGACGATCGCGGCAGTGCCCGCATATGCCGCATCCACATGCAGCCAAGCCCCGTGCCGACGACATACCTCTGCTATGCGGTCTACCGGGTCGATCGCGGTGGAGGACGTGGTCCCGACTGTCGCCACGACGCACGCGGGAATCAGTCCAGCTGCGATGTCGCTGTCGATCATCTGATCCAGCGCGTCCGGCCGCATCGCGAATCGCTGGATCCACCGGCACCCGGCGGAACAGCTCATTGACGTAACCAGCCAGCTTCACGCCTTTGTCCACCGAAGAATGTGCCTCGCTCGAGGCGTAGACGGTCAGGCGCGATCGGTCGATCGCCGGCTCGCCGCCGCCCCTTGGAACGAGTGGCATGCTCGCGGGCCGAGAGCAGCGCCACGAGCGTTGAGGTGGACGCGGTGTCCTGAATGACGCCGGTGAACTGTGGGGGCAGCCCGACCATCTGGCGCAGCCAGTCCATCGTCACCTGCTCCAGCTCGGTAGCGGCGGGCGACGTCGCCCAGGACATGCACTGGGCGCCTAGAGTGGCGGTCAGCATCTCGGCCAGCACCGATGGGGGACTGGTGTTTCCGGGGAAGTACGCGAACCACCCGGGATGGTTCCAGTGGGTCATTCCCGGGACGATGCGATCGGTGAAATCCCGGAACAGCTGGTCGAATGGCTCGCCCTCGACCGGCGGGGATGGCGGGAGCTGCCGCAGAATGTCACCCGGGTTCACGTCGGGGGTGACCGGCAGCTGCCCGACGTCCCGCATGTAATCGGCCATCCAATCGACCAGCTGATGGGCGTGGCGGCGGAAGTCCTCGGTATGCATGCCAGAGAAGATGGGGCGGAGTGAGTGATGGAGGGAAGGAGTGTTGTCATTCTGGCGTGGAGCCGGAAATCTTCCAGCCCATGAATTCCGCCATCTGGTGGATGCTCGTGGCGCAAGTGTTCTTCGCGGGAATGAACCTCTGCACCCGTCTGGGCGGACGAGACCTGCCGTGGGCTGAGGTCGGAGCGGCACGCTTTCTGGTCGGCGCGCTCATGGCCGGCGCCCTCGCCTGGTATCAGGGCGTGTCCTCTTGCGGATCACCGACCAGAGGAGCGCCTGGCGCCGCAGCGTCTTTGGGGCGCTATCTGCAGTATGCACCTTCTACGCGCTCGCCTCGGACCGGATTGCGCTGGGGGACGTAGCCACGCTGGGTGCCACCGCTCCCATATTCGTGGCCCTGTTGTCGGCCCCCCTGCTCGGCGAACGCGTGGGGCGGCGCGTAACGATCGCCATTTTCCTGGTCTTTGCCGGGATCGTGGCCGTGGTCGGCCCATCCTTCGGTGTCGCGGCGCCGGTCGCGGCGGTGGCCATCGCGGGAGCAATCCTCTACGCCCTCGCCTTGATCTGGCTCCGAAAGGTGGGCCCGGGAGAGACCCCCTACGCCATCGTGCTGCACTTCTCGCTGGTGGGCCTGTGCGCCATGCTCCTCTTCGCCATCCCGCAGTGGGTCTGGCCCGATACCCAGGGAGCATTGGTGCTCCTGGGTGCGGGTTTGACGGGCGGGGGAGCCCAGATCGCGATGACTCGGGCCTACTCGCTCCACCGGGCGGCGCCACTGGCCGCGCTGTCCGGTCTTGGCATCGTGCTGACCCACCTGCTGGCCATCCCGGTGTTGGGGGAAGAGCCCAGCAGATGGCAGATGGGAGGTTCCCTGCTGGTCATTGGAGCCAGCCTCCTGCTCACGGCCGCTCCGGAACCCGCTGCGGCGCCGGTCCGCTCTGCCAATTGACCACAGTATGTTTTGAGGATGACCTCGACTCTCCCAGCCTTGATCGTGCGCCCCGATGGCCTGGGTTACGATCCCGACTTTGCCTGCCGGCACCTCTGTGGCGCCGATCCGGCGCTGGACGCGCTGATCGCCAGGGTCGGAGCTTTCACCATGCGCCCGATACCGGCCCACAGTCTGTTCCAGGTGCTCGTCCGATCGATTGTCTACCAACAGCTCACCGGCAAAGCGGCCGCCACCATCCTCGGCCGGGTCGTTCGGCTGTTCGCGCCCAAGCGGTTCCCCACGCCATTGGACCTGCTCGAGGTTCCACCTGAACGGCTGCGGGCCGCCGGCCTGTCGACCGCGAAGACCGCGGCGCTGAAGGACCTCGCCGCTCGCGCGCTCGATGGCACGGTTCCGTCGCTTGCCAGGGTACGCCGCATGGAGGACGAGGAGATCGTGGAGCGGCTCACCGCTGTGCGCGGCATAGGCCGGTGGACCGTGGAGATGCTGCTGATCTTCAAGCTGGGGCGGCCCGACGTTTTGCCACTGGGCAGATCTGGGGGTGAGAAAAGGGTTTGCGTTGACGTTCGGCAAGCGTAAGCTGCCCGAGCCCGCGGCCCTGAGCCGGCGAGCGGAACGCTGGCGCCCCTATCGAAGCGTGGCCAGCTGGTATCTCTGGCGCGCGCTGGAGCTTTGATCCGGAGCCGAACATGACGCCACTGGAACTGGGATTGAGAATCTCGCCTAGCCCGGAGTCGGTCGAGATCGTCAGGGCGACACTCAGACGGATGGGGTTTGGTCTGAGCGAGGCCGATGCTCAGAGTCTGGTGGAGGCCGTGCTGGCGGTTGAAGGTCCGAAGCTGCACCTACTGGTGCGCGGCACCGTGGAAAACTCGCTCGAGATCATCCGGGACACCGCTGAGTCTGCGCTGGGGCGAGTCCAGAACAAGCGGGTCGAACGATCAGATCTCCTCGGAGGTGGCCGAAGGCCTGTAGCCCCCCGCCGCCCTGAGCCAATGGAAGAGGAGCTCGACGACGATGAGCCCCGACCGGTGTTCAAACGACCCCGGCGCTAGGGTCCTCTTGTGGGAAATTCAGGGTTCGGCTTTTTTTCGGGATGCAGGCAGCTTAGAACCGTGAGCAGGAGAGCGAACAATGGCACGTAACTCGAAAGACCAGACACAGGACCAGTCCAACACCATCAAGGATCCCGACGAGTGGACGACCGGTGATGAGCCGATGACGGGCGCCCAGGAGTCCTATCTGCATACCCTGGCAACCGAGGCGGGCGTGGAAGTGGAGCCCGGCCTGACCAAGGCGGAAGCATCCAAGCTGATCGACGAGCTTCGGGTGAAGACCGGCAAGACGGACGCCGCCGGCCGCTGAGACCGACGGCTCCGGCCGACAGCGGGACATCGGTGCCTTACGATGTTTCGCTGTCCCGGTCGAGCCCGGTCGAGCAGTTTGGCCACATCCTCACGGGTCAGCCCGACATCCTCCAGCATTTCAGCCGTGCTGGGACGGCTGAAATCCTCCCGCCTGGCTTCGAAAATCAGCTCATGCGTATCGGGCGCATCGAGAGCTTGCTGCTGCCGCAGCACCCATCCGCTTTCGTCCACGAACAAGCGCAAGGCGTGGTCGAGCGAGTCGAACACGTTCTCGCTCCAGCGATGATCCCGCGGATGCCAGAAACGGGTGATCAAGTTGGGCGATCCCGCAGCGCCTCTGCCCCTCCATGCGTTTCGTCGTCACCACCACCCAGTGGACCCGGCCCGGACGGCCGGTCAGCAGCGGGTCCGCTGCGGCCTGCACGGCGGGTGCCGGGCCTTCGGTCTTCTCATATTCCGCCTGCCTGTTAATCATCGGATCGCCCTCGGCTGGCACCGCTCAGTTCCGGTCCTCTCGAAGAATCGCGTACAGGATCACGTCCTCATATACGCCCCACTTGCGCACCCGTTGCCTGAGGAACCCTTCCTGCTGCATCCCGATGTGGCGCAGGACCTGCCCGGCCGCCGGATTCCGGGCCATGTGGTGGGCACAGATCCGGTTAAGCCCCAGTTGCTCGAAACCGAAGCGAACCACGGCGCCGGCGGCTTCGCGCCCGTATCCTTGGCCCCACCATTCCCGGCCGATCCAGAAGCCGAGCTCGGCCTGGAGATGCTCCGGGTCAATGTCCCGAAGCCCGGCGCATCCGATCAGGGCCGAGTCGGTCAGGCGAACCGCGAAGTTGGTGGCCCGGCCGCGTACCGCCTCGCGGCGCTGATGGCCGATCCAAGCCAGGGCGTGATCCAGTTCGTAGGGGTGGGGAATCGACACCGTGGTGTCGGCAACCTCCCGATCGCCGGCCAGCCGCTGCAACTCGGCCGCGTCGGCGGGCTGGAACGGCCCCAGGAGCAGGCGAGACGTATGAAGAGTGGGTGTAGCGCTCACGACGCGTTAGAACGCGTCGCGCTGTGCTTGCTCGATCTTCTGCGCCAGCTCCACCGCCGCCTCCCGCAGCGACGTGAGCTCGCGGTGCCTGGCGCTGACGGACCCCGCCTGGAGGTCACCGCCCAGTCCGCGGCACATCTCCGTGGCGCGCCGGATGCGAAACTGTTCCTGGAAGCCCCGGGTGTCGGGGCCACCTCCGGCGCTCAACAGGCCCCATAGCCGAAGCCGCATATCGTCCAGCGCGCTCTTGAAGTGCTCCAGGCCTTCCACCGGGGCTCGCCCGAGCGCCAGGCGTACTTCAATGGCACCCAGTGTCGAGTTGAGCGTGGCCATCTGATCCGCAAAGCTCGGCTCCGCCATTGAATCCTCCTGCGCGAGAGCGACCCGGAGATGCGGCCGGTCCTGCCGTTAGGCTGTGCCGGCCGCCATCGTTTTCCCGATGGTACGAGTACGGTCGAGCAGGTCCGCCTGCGGTCAGAAAGCGTCGCTTCCGCCTCCCGCATCACGCCGCGGTTCAGTGTCGCCGCCAACCAGTGTGCTCCATGAGACTTCGTGCCCCTTGCGTGCACCTTTGGGTGTGACCTTCACCCCCTCCGGCGAAATCGCCACCGTGTAGAGCTTTCCCTCGAGATCCAGTTCTCGCTTGATCGTCTTGTCGAGTTTCGTAGCCATTCCGCCCTCAGGTTTTGGATGAAGCGCCAGCGGCGCAGGTCCCCCCTCGGTCCCGATCGGGTCCTGCCAAGTATACGTTCCCACGGCCTTGATCGGTATTCTTGTGGCCTGGCCTTCCTTTCACGAGGAGAAACCTGTCGTGAACCGACCTGTCAGCTCCAGCCCACGGCGAGGCCGTCGATGACCATCGATCCGGTGCTCGCCATAGCGTCGTTCGGGATCGGCATTGTCGTCGGGCTCACCGGCATGGGAGGCGGAGCTCTGATGACCCCGGCGCTGGTTCTGTTCTTCAATGTGGCTCCGCTGACCGCCGTGTCATCCGACCTCGTGGCCAGCGCGATCATGAAGCCGGTGGGATCGCTGGTGCACCTCCGGCGCGGCACCGTCCACCTCGAGCTGGTGAAGTGGCTGTGCATCGGCTCGGTGCCCGGCGCGTTCAGCGGAGTGCTCATCGCCCGCGCCCTGGGGACCGGCCAGCAGGTGCAGGACATCATCCGTACGGCCCTCGGCGTGGCCCTCCTGCTTGCCGCCGCGGGGCTGACTGTCCGGGCCTATCTCCGGCTGGTGGAACGTGCCCGCCATCGAGACGGCCGAGCCGCGCCTCTGCCTCAGGGACGGCCCACGGTCGATGTGCGGCCGGTTCAGACCGCCGTGCTCGGCTTGTTCGGCGGGATCGTGGTGGGCCTGACCTCAGTCGGTTCCGGATCCCTGATCATCATTGCCCTGATGGCGCTGTATCCGACCCTCAAAGCGAGCGAGCTGGTCGGCACCGACCTGGTTCAGGCAGTGCCGTTGGTGGCGTCAGCGGCTTTGGGACACATCTGCTTCGGAGACTTCAAGCTGGAGTTGACGACATCCCTGCTGCTGGGGTGTGTGCCTGGGGTGTGGGTGGGGGCCCATCTCTCGGCCCGGGCGTCGGGTGGCCTGATCCGTCGGGCACTCGCCTTCGTCCTGCTCGCCTCGGCCCTCAAGCTTCTGAAAGTGTCCAACACGCACACCATCATCGCGCTGGTGTTGGTCCTGGTCTTCGCTCCCCTGGCATGGATGCTGGTCCGGCGACGCCATGGATTCCCCGCGTTCGCTCCTCGGCGGCCCCGCTGAGTGGCTGAGGGTGGCTTCCAGCGCCCGGGGAAGGACTCGAACCCCCGACCCGGTGATTAACAGAAGACAGTCTCGTGTTGTAGCCGGAAGTGGCTTCCAGCTTCGCTCAGATAACCGGACGGCCCGACCTTCGGGTGCTTTACATCTCGGCTACGCAGACCACGCCGTGGTGTGACAGGACGTATTGGGCGGGGGAATCGCCTTCTGTTAGCCAAATCACAGTCGCAAGGACTATCGTCATATACGCTGGACCATGGCCAGCGTCTTTCTCTCTGCCGCAACGCCTTGCTGCGTTTCTATTGCTCTGGGTCTGGTGCTGTCGAGCTGCGGCGGTGACCAAGGCGGCGATCTTCAGGGGCCACCAGAAGTCAGTACCGTCTCCGTTTCCGCGCCGGCAGCATCGGTCCAGGTAGGTCAGGCGCTGCAGCTCAGCGCAAGCGCTGCGGACGCTGTCGGCACACCCATCCAGGGAATCACGTTCGAATGGACGAGTTCTGATGCCGCGATAGCCACCGTATCTCAGGAGGGCCTGGTAACGGGTGTAGCTCCGGGTCAGGTCGAGGTCCGCGCGACGGCAGCAGGGGTGACGGGCAGCACAGTAGTCGGAGTGACCCCAACTGCGAACCCAGGATCTCTCGCCCTGCAGCAAATTGCGACGGGGCTCGCGTTTCCGCTCTACCTCACTGCGCCCCCGGGGGACGACCGTCTCTTCATAGTGGAGAAGGGCGGCACCGTGCGCATCGTTCAGAATGGCACCCTGCTCGAGACACCGTTCCTCGAAATCACCGGACAGGTTTCTACGGGCCCCGAGCAGGGTCTCCTGGGACTCGCCTTTCCTTCGGACTACGCCACCAGCGGACGCTTCGTGGTGCACTACACCGACGTCAACTGGGATACTCGGGTGTCGACATTTCGCATCTCCGCTGACCCAAACCGCGCGGATCCCGGAAGCGAGTCGGTGCTGCTTACCGAGGAGCAGCCCGCTGCGTCGCACAATGGCGGGCAGATCCTCTTCGGACCAGATGGCTTTCTGTATATCGCACTCGGCGACGGAGGCTCCCGCGAGGGTAACGATCGAGGTCGTGCTCAAGCACTCGGTGATCTACTCGGCTCCATCTTGAGGATCGATCCTCGCTCAGGTGTCCCGTATTCAGTGCCACCCGACAACCCGTTCGTCGGCACGCCCGGCGCACGCCCCGAAATATGGAGCTACGGGCTACGGAACCCATGGCGCTTCAGCTTCGACCGGTCCACCGGCGATCTCTACATTGCGGACGTCGGAGAGCAGCGGTGGGAGGAAATCAACGTCTCTAGCGCCGCAGCCGCTGCTGGTCGGGGCGCGAACTACGGATGGAGCACGATGGAAGGGACCGATTGCGTGAACTCTTCAGCATGCGATCGAACCGGACTCACACTTCCACTGGTTCAGTACGACCACGCCGACGGATGCTCCATCACCGGTGGCTACGTGTACCGTGGAAGTCAGATACCAAGTCTTCAGGGACACTACCTCTACTCGGACTTCTGTGAGGGCTGGGTACGGAGCTTCAGAGTGGAGGGTGGAGCAGCCTTAGATCACCGAGATTGGCCGGCCCTGAGCCCTGGCCGACATGTGACGAGCTTCGGGGAAGATTCTGAAGGGGAGCTCTACATTTTGACGCAGGAGGGCTTCGTCTTCAAGATCGTGCCCGGGTGAAACGGGCTGGCCAGAGGCCATAGCGTACAGCGTCGCGTGCTACTGAAGCAAAAGGAGGCAAGAGCCCGCAATACGAAGGGCCTATTAGTTTCTAATAAGCCCTTGAAGCTAATGACGTAAGCAGTTGTTTCTGCGGTGTTCTGCGGAGCTCCCGAGGAGGGACTCGAACCCCCGACCCGGTGATTAACAGTCACCTGCTCTACCAACTGAGCTACTCGGGATCGTCGACGCGCGGTACCCGCCGGCAGGGCAAAAAGTAGTGGCCCGTCAGGCTATAGGCAACGCTGCTTCAGCGCTCCAGCGAATCGACCCGCGCGCTTCTGGCCGCGCCCGAATCTGCGGCTCGAAGAGCCCCTCTAACACCGGCGGCACCCGGCAGCTTCGATGCCCCAACTACGCTGTCGCGCTCGCGCTCGCTGGTGCGCTGCCGGGTATCTCCGCTCGAGTGACACCCCACGAGCAGAAGAAACAGGAAGAAAGCTCTCATGTGCTGCCCAGGTCGAAGAGTACTCGGTCGTGAGTCGCCATTAGCCACTAGCTACGAGCCACTGGCGACTGGCGACTAGCGACTAGCCCCCCAAACTAGCCGCCACTCGCCCCCTGCCATAACTTGCAGCCAGGAGTGAGCCGTGCCACAGCCGCTCCTCGGCCAACCTACCTATCTTGGGAGGGTCCGATCCAGGACGATAACCCCAATGATGGCCTGTGGATGCAAGCCGGTTTCGGCTCGCCGCCAGCATTTCGGTTCAACGTTACTGACCCGTTTCCGGCCGGAAATTGACGGCCTGTTTTTTTGACATTGTGGCCCCGATCTTTGCACCGAGCTGCGTGCTAAGTTGTTGATATTGATATTGTTACATTATTCTAACTTCCCCTTTTGCCTTGGGTACGTAGCTTGCTTTCCATGCACCCGTACCCGCTGGTAGGACACCGGACGGCCCGGAATCGACTGGCCCAGGCAATCCGGACTGGCAAGCTGCCACAGGTCCTCCTGGTGACGGGCCCGGCGGGCGTAGGCAAGCAAAGATTGGCACTGTGGCTGGCCCAGCTGGCCCTGTGCGAGCAGGCGGGTGAGGAGCCGTGTGGGGCATGCCGGCCCTGCCATCTGGTCACTGAACTTGTCGCATCCGGACCTGCATTGGTTTGTCCCGATCGCGCGGCCGAAGGCTTCGGATTCGGACAAGCAGGTGGAGGAAGCGGCCCAGGGCATCGCCCAGGTACATGAACGACCGCCGGCTCCAGCCACTGTATCAGGCTGCGGACGGCATGGCGACCCACAGTCTGGCAAGTGTGCGGCTGTTGCTTCGAAAGGCATCGCTGACGTCGGTTGAAGGCGGGCGGCGGATCTTCATCCTGGGAGAAGCGGATCGCCTGATCGCCCAGGATTCCGCACAGGAAGCCGCGAATGCGCTCCTGAAGCTGTTGGAGGAGCCGCCGGCCGGAAGCCTGTTCATACTGACGACGGTCGAGCCCCGGCTGCTGCTGCCGACGATGCGGTCCCGGGCAGTTCCGATCAGGCTGGGACGCTTGGCGGACGCCGAGGTGAGCGCGTTTCTGAAGGCGCACCTGAAGCCGGCGCTTTCATCCAAGGAGTTGGAGCAACGAGTCGCGCTGGCCCAGGGTTCTATCGGCATGGCGTTGCACAGCGGCGAAGAAGCCGGGAAGGCCCAGGAAGGCGCGCAGCGGTGGCTCGAGGCAGTGTTGGCTGGGCCCGGCCCTTCCTTCGAGCGCGCGCTGAAGCAGGCCCCCTGGTCAGCCCGGGGTGAGTTCACCGCCATGCTCGATGCACTGGCCGAAACGCTGGGCGACGCAGCCAGAGCCACTGTTGGACAGCCGGTGCGCCGGCCCGTTCCCCAGGCGCTTCTGCGGCACCGGCAGCCGGGCCCGTTTCTCAGAGCCATGGAGCACGTGGCCGACGCGCGCGAGGCAGCATGGGGAAACGTGAACCCGCAGATCCTGCTCGCGGTCCTGGGCGAAGAGCTGGCGGAGGTCCTGTGAAGCTCACGCACCTGGACGAGCGGGGCCGGGCCCGGATGGTGGATGTGAGCGCCAAGCCGGAGTCCCAGCGAACGGCGGTCGCGGAAGGGGCGGTGCGGATGTCCCGCGAGGCGTTTGATCTCGTGGCTTCGCAGGCGGTGGCCAAGGGGGACGTTCTCGCGGTGGCCGAGGTGGCGGGCGCCATGGGCGCCAAGCGCACTGGAGAGCTGATTCCGCTCTGTCATCCGGTCGGCCTGGATCTGGTCGAGGTAGAGGCGAGGCTCGAGCCGGAGCTGCCGGGCGTAAGGATTACCGCGATGGCGAAGGCGACCGGGCGGACCGGAGTGGAGATGGAAGCCCTCACGTCGGTCGCGGTAGCGTGTCTGACGGTGTACGATATGGTAAAGGCAGTGGATCGAGGAATGACGATCGAGGATGTTCGGTTGGTGAGCAAGACGGGGGGAAGTCGGGGAGATTGGCGCCGATCCGAGTCGTAGGCGGAACGGCCTTCTCGTACAAGAAAGGGGCCTGCGCGTGTCGAGACCCAAATATTACGACGACCCGAAGCCGATGACGGCGGAGCGACTGCTGCTGCGGGGAGGTGTTTTCCTCGCGGCTGCCGTCGGCATCGGGGCGCTGGGTGGCTGGAATAAGCTCGTCCGGGCAACCGATAATGTCTCGGTATCCCTTCCGGACGTGGGGGCTGTCGCGCGGCAAATGGGAAGCCTCAGCGAACAGCTGGAGGCCGCCCGGGGTGAGGCCGTGGTCGTCAAGCTTCAGCTCGAGCGCGCCAACGCCATCATGGAGAACTCGACCCGCTATCAGATCCCGGCTGATCTCTCGGCCGCGATTTACGACATAGCGCTCAGCGAAGGGATCGACCCGTCGCTCGGCTATCAGCTGGTCAAGATCGAGAGCGGCTTCAAGGCGAAGGCCAAGAGCAACATGGCCGCGTATGGGTACACGCAGCTCCAGGTTGCCACGGCGAGATTTTATCAGCCGGGAATCACGCAGAAGGACCTGTACGACCGGGATACCAACCTGCGGATCGGTTTCCGGTTCCTGAACGATCTGCTGGCGAAGTTCAACTACGACGTGCACCTGGCCCTGCTGGCGTACAACCGGGGGCCGGCGAACGTGAACAAGATTCTGGCCAAGGGCGGTAACCCGGCAAACGGCTACTCTGACGCGGTGCTGAAGGGTTTTCGTCCGATCGACTCGACCGAGCCGGTGCGCTAACCAGGAATCTTGAGCGCGATGCCCGTTCTCAGGGTCTCCTGCTCCGTCAGTCCATTTGCTTCTCTGAGGGCCTGGATCGAGACGCCATAACGTCTCGCCAGGCCCTTCAGCGTGTCCCCCCGCCGCACGATGTGGGTCTTTGCTGCGCCGGTCGACCATGCTTCGGCGCCATGACGCGGGCCCGCGTCTCCGGAGATGCGACCCGGATGCGCTGGCCGGCACGGATCCGGCCTCGGTGGTCCAGCCCATTCCAGGCCAGCAGCTCCCGCTGCGTCAC
This sequence comes from uncultured Gemmatimonadales bacterium, assembly GCA_963810165.1. Taxonomy (GTDB): domain Bacteria; phylum Gemmatimonadota; class Gemmatimonadetes; order Gemmatimonadales; family GWC2-71-9; genus CAVVWJ01. Next base: position 116,287 of record CAWEMG010000001.1, on the reverse strand, counting down.
TCCATACTCGTCGGCAATCTCGGAGATCGTTTCGCCGCGCTGAACCCGGTGGAAGGTACGCCGCGCCGTGCCAGCCGCGACCACCGGTTCGGCCATGCGCCGCGCGACCTTGGTCGAGAGCGTTCCGCCGGTGGGAACGACAATTCGCTGCCCGATCCTCAGACTCCGGCTCTTGGCTTTGGGATTCGAAGCCATAAGCATGGCCTGGCTCACCCGATACCGCAGTGCGATCCCGCTGAGCGTCTCACCCCGCACCACGAAATGCTCCACGAATGTTACCCGCTGCCGGGGGGGAAGGTCGGCGTACGCGGCTACAGTCATTGGGCCATGACCCACGGGAGGCGAACCACTGACCGGGTTCCGGGGGGTGTGGCAAGCCGAAGATACTGAGGATTCAGCTCGCGGATGGCGGCGACGGTGGTGTCGGCCAACCGCGCGAGCACGTCGAGACCGGTCATGTCGGGCACGATGATGGAGTCGTAGGCGATGGGCTCAGCGCGCTCAACCTTGAAGCCATAGCGCTCCGGCTGCTTGGCGATCAATGCGGCCGCGATCAGCTTGGGGACGTAGTCCTTGGTTTCGCGCCGCAGGAACTTGGTGTCGTACAGGCGGAAAAACATGGCATCGGTATTGGCGGTATCACTCTCCTCGTCGGGAAGTCGGCCCAGGCCGCGCGAGACCTTCCCCGACCCGGCGTTGTACGCCGCGGCCGCCAGGTACAGAGAGTTGAACCGGCGATTCAGGTCTCGCAGGTGCCTCACCGCGGCGTCGGTCGCCCGCATGGGGTCACGCCGCTCGTCCACCCAGGAATCGATGCGGAGACCATACCCTTTGCCGGTCGCCTTCATGAATTGCCACATCCCAACCGCCTTGGCCCGGCTGGTGGCGGTATTGGAGAAGCCGCTCTCGATCAGCGCGAGATACACCAGGTCACCCGGAAGGCCCTCGCGCTGGAGCCGCTCGCGAATCATCGCTTCGTAGCGGGGCATGCGGCTCAGCCAGATTGCCATCCGCTGGCGGCCGCGGCCCTGGAAGAAGTCGAGGTAGTACTGAACCCGGGCGTGGCTGTTGAACGTCTCGACGTCGATATCCCAGGTGACGGCGTCCGCCAGTGCCTCGGCGCCGCCTGGAATCCCCTCCGGTTGGGCATCACCGGCTTCGTCCACATCCTCTGACTCTGGGGTGCGCGTCGGCCAGCTCTTCCAGCACCGCTTCATCGGCAGCGGAGTCGGCCGCCACCTGCAACTCGGCAGCGGTATCGGCCGCCACCAGCGCGGGATCGGCATCGGGATCGAGCAAGTCGGTGTCAACGGATAGCCTAAGACCGGAGCGGAGTACGAAGTCAGCGGCGAGGACGGCGGCGTGGGCGCCGGGTGGGACGCGGATCCGCGACCTCCACACCCATGAGCAGGGCCTGGACCAGCAGGCGATGGACTCGAGCTACCGGGCATGGATGGCTCCACGGCGCGATTCGCGAGCCGGATCGCGCCTTCGGCAATGTTTCGGGTCAGGAATGGGAGAAAACCCTGTGTTTCGACCTGCAAACCGCGGGACCAGAGGCGAACTGAGGCAAGGCACAGGAACGCCGTCAGCGCATGTACAGCCGGTTGCCCAGGATCCGGTTGGTCGCGTTGAGCACGGCCAGCGCCGCGCCACGGGGAGTGTCAGCCTCGGTCAGGTACGAGCCAACCACCCGGGTTCCACTTCCCTCCCCGTGTACCGCCAGCGACACGATCACCACCGTCGCGTCGAAGGCACGAACCGCCTTGACCCCAAGAAGCTCGAAGCTGAGGCCGCCCTGCACCGCCTGACCCAGAGCGACCACGCAGGCCTGGGCCGAGCAGCGCAGCTCACCCGCCTGGGACGCGAGACCCTCTCCCTCGCCGGTGAACTGCTCCGAATCTCTCCAGGTCAGTCCGACCCGGGCACGACACCGCCCATTGGGCAACCGGTCGAGCGTAAACTCGGCAAATCGGAGCCGCTCGGGAAATGGATCTGGCGTCGACATGGGGTCCTTGCGCGAGCCTGAAAATCAGCGAGAAATGTCGCGGTGCCGAGGGGCAAGCCCCATGCCAGCTACCCCAGCAACTGGGTCAAGCAGCTCGATGAGATCGTGATTGGAAACGCGCTCGGCCTGGGCAAACAGCGCGGCCTTGGATGATGAGGAGAGCGGATAGGCGCCCCAGACCGGGCGCTGGGCCGGATCGGAGGTTCGGAAGGAAAATACCAGGTTCCAATGCGGCGAGTTGGGCCGCCGCTCGGCAGCGATAGAGACGTTCCAGACCCGTTCCGCATGCTCGAGGACTCTCCACGGCATCAGAAGGAGCCCACCGGCGGAGTGATCAGCTCCGCACCAACGCCTGAAAACGTGCCCGCAGGTCCCGAGTAACCGGGCCCGACTTTCCGGTCCCGATCAGCCGGCCATCGAGCTGCCTGATGCCGACGATCTCACTCGCCGTGCCGGTGAAGAATGCTTCGTCCGCGGTATACAGATCGTAGCGGTTGAGTATGGTCTCGGCCACCTCGTAGCCCGCCTCGCGCGCAAGCTCGATCACCGTGTCCCGGGTGACGCCTCGAAGGATGCCGGCGTGCGGAGGCGGAGTCATGATCCGGTCCTTCTTGACCGCGAACACGTTCTGGCCTGAGCCCTCGGCCACTGCCCCTGAGCTGTCGAGCATGAGCACCTCGTCCGCCCCGGCGTGAATGCCCTCGATCTTGGCCAGAATGTGGGGCAGGTAGTTCAGCGACTTCACGCGCGGAGAAAGCGATTCGCGCTGCGGTATAGGCGTCCCGGCGGTAACGACATTCAAGCCGGTCTCATACACCTGCTCGGGCCACAGCTTGATCGTGTCGACAATGATGATGATCGAGGCCTTGGGACATTTACGGGGGTCGAGGCCGAGATCACCGACACCGCGCGTCACGATGTGGCGGATATAGGCCTCGGCAATGCCCGATCGGTTGACCGCCTCACGGGTGACGGCGGCGAGCTCCGGTTTCTCGACCGGCACGGTCAGCCAGATGGCCTTGGCCGAGTCGTACAATCGGTCCAGGTGCTCTTCGAGCCGGAAGATCTTGCCGCCGTAGACGCGAATACCTTCGAAAACGCCGTCGCCGTACAGCAAGCCGTGATCGTAGACGGAGATCATCGCCGTCTCCCGGTCGCACCACTCACCGTCGAGCCAGATCGTGGGCGTACCGACCCCCTGGGCCGGGGTGCTGCTCTTGGTCTTCGCGGTCGCTGTCATGCAGTCGAATGTAAATCGCCTTCGACCTGCCAGCCATGGCTTGGGATGATTCCCCTCTTGCACTCTCGCTGCCTCGCCTCTACGTTCTTCCTGCCGTTGTCACCGGCCCTCAACAACCCATGAGAAGTTTGCGCCCCTTCCGCCTTATCGGCGATCACCCGCCGAGTACATCTTTTCGACCCGCGAGTCACCTCAATGCACTACCGCTACGTTGCCCTTGCCGCTGGTATTCTCGGACTGGGCTGTACCGACACCGAGGACAGACTCCGGCGGTCCCTTCTCGCCCGAGTTCGCAGGCACTGCTATACCCGCAATACTGGTCGGGGCCGGGGATATTGCCGGTTGTCCGTCCAATTTCGCCGATGAGGCCACCGCCAAGCTGCTGGACGGCATCGCGGGCGCCGTATTCACGTTAGGCGATAACGTTTATGAAGACGGCACCGCGACCGAATTCAATGATTGCTACGGACCCAGCTGGGGACGGCACCGGGCCCGCACCCGCCCGGCGGTGGGAAACCACGAATACCACACCGGTCGCGGAGCAGGATACTTCGGCTACTTCGGAACCCAGGCGGGCCCGGCTGGTCGCGGCTACTACAGCTACAACCTCGGCGAGTGGCACATCGTGGTGCTCGATAGCGAGCGGAACCTGACCACTCAGGCGGAGTGGCTGAAAGCCGACCTCGCGGCCAACCCCAAGCGGTGCACGCTGGCCTACTGGCACAAACCCTACTTCACCTCGGGCGACCTTCCGCCTGCCCTTTCGCTGAAGGGGCTGGTCACCATCCTGTACAATGCCGGCGTCGATGTTCTTGTCCAGGGGCATAACCACATCTACGAGCGGTTCTATCCGCAGGATCCCGCCGGCGTCGCCGACCTGGCTCGTGGCATACGGGCGTTTGTGGTGGGAACCGGAGGAGCGCCTCTCCTCCCGATGAAGGCCAAGACCCCTAACCTCCAGGTCAGACAGAATTCGACCCACGGGGTGCTGAAGTTCTCGCTCTATCCCACATGGTATAAGTGGGAGTTCGTCCCAGTTGCAGGAAAAACCTGGAGAGATTCGGGCAGCAACAACTGTCACTAGCGTCGGAGCGGCTCGGGAGTTATCGGCTCAAGCTCTTTCGCATGACCACGGCGGATGACGGGCAGGCGCCCTGGAACTCCACCGACGCCTTTACATCTTCCGTGACGGAATCCCGGCTGACGCAGGCAAAGCCGAAACGCGGAAAGTAATGCTCGGCAGTCGTGGTCAACAGGAATACGTCGTCGACGCCACGGCGCCGCGCCTCGTCGAGCGCGCGATCGATCAGACTTCTGCCCACGCCGGTTCCCCTCCAGCTATCCTCGACTACGACCGAGCGCAGCAGAGCGGACGCTTCATACAGCTCCAGCCCTGCCGCGCCGACCAGCGTGCCCCCATTGTCGGCCACGAAGAAGTGAGACAACTCCTGTGCTACGCCGGCCGCCGGAAGCTTCGCCTGGCCCAGCATGGCCAGGACCTGGGGAAGATCGGACGGCCGAGCCGGACGAAACTCCAGGCAGTCACAACTCCTGGTTTCCGAGATCATGCCTGCCTCCTCGAGCTGGGCTTCCGGGCACGCACGAAGGCGCCCATGACGCGGCCGCTCACCTCGCGCGCCAATACTTCGGTGTCGAGACCCGCTCCGGCCAGGAACGCCGTGGCATCCTCGAACTCATAGACGCGAGTCGGCTCGATTCCGATGTCCTCGAAGCCTGCGTTCCGCAAGCTCTGGACATATTGCTGCTCAGTCAGCGCTCCCGCCACGCATCCGACCCACAGCTCCATGCTGCGCCGAACCGAGGTCGGCACTTCGCCCCGAATCACCACATCGGACACTGCGAAGCGGCCGCCGGGCTTCAGCACCCGGAACGCCTCGGCGATGGCGCTGGCTCCTTGTCGGTGGAAAGATTGATCACGCAGTTCGAGATGATCACATCCACCGAGTTGTCGGGCAGTGGAATCGACTCGATCTCGCCCTTGAGGAACTCCACGTTCTCCAAGCCGGCCCGCCGCTGGTTCTCGCGGGCCAGAGCCAGCATCTCATCGGTCATGTCCAGGCCATACGCCATGCCGGACGGGCCCGACCCGCCGGGCGGAGAGTAGCACATCAATCCCGCCACCGGAGCCGAGGTCCAGCACCGTCTCGCCTTCCTTAGCTCGGCAAGGCGGTAGGGTTCCCGCACCCAAGCGACGCCAGCACCGCGGTCTTCCGGCAGCACCCGCCGTCTCCGCAGGCGCTGTAAAGGTTCGAGGTGATCGGGATCCTCCGCGCCGCCGCAGCAAGCTGGTCGAGCAACAGGAGCTTCTTCTCTCCCGATGCTACTTTGGAGGCCGCCTGGCCATATCGCTCGCGAACCGTGGCCTTCACGTCGTCGCTCACTGCGTCCTCCACATCAAGTTTGGTTGATATATCATCGAAAAAAGTCAGCAACAGCCGCTCTTCAGCTCCGCTGCCGAGGGCGCGGCGGCCAGCGCGTCTACCACTTCGGCAACCTCGGCCAGCGTGTCCGGATTCAGGGTGTAGTACATCCAGCGTCCGTCCCGGCGATCGGTGACCAGCCCCGCCTCTTTCAGGACCTTGAGATGGAAGGAAAGACGCGACTGGGCGGCATCCAGCGCGTCGGTCATGTCGCACACGCAACGCTCTCCCAGGCGGAGCCGCCGCAGAATCGAGAGCCGGGTGCCGTCCGACAGCGCATGAAACAGCTGGACGGCGCGTTCGGTATCGGGCTTGGTATTGGTCGCCATGGAATCAATGTATCAAATACCATTGATGTGTCAAGAGCAGCCTTCGCCGATAGCGTTTTACCTTACAGCAGGGCTATTTAACAGCTACTCTGCAACGAGAGCGCCATGGCAAATCCCTGTCCTCACATCGCAGACATTCAGCCGGTGACGCCACACACCCCGCAGGGCTGCGAAGAGTGCCTGAAGACCGGCGGCCGCTGGGTGCATCTGCGACTCTGCCTCACCTGCGGTCATGTGGGGTGCTGTGACCAATCGCCGGGGAAACATGCAACTCGGCACTTCGAGGTCCATGGCCATCCGATGATACGGAGCTTCGAGCCTGGCGAGAATTGGGCCTGGTGCTACGTGGATCGGCTGTTTCTGGAGCCGGCTCCAGTGGCCCGCTGACCAGATGGGAGAAACCTGGCCGGAGCTTCCGCTCGACGCGTGGCGTGACACCTACGCGACGCTCCACATGTGGACCCAGATCGTAGGCAAGACCCGCCTGGCCCTGGCGCCTCCGCAAAATCACTGGTGGCACGTGACCCAATACGTCACTGCGCGAGGGCTCACCACGTCGCCGGTGCCCTACGGCGAGCGCAGCTTCGAGATCGAGCTCGATTTTGTCGATCATCAGCTGAGAGTCAGCACCAGCGACGGCCCCGTCGCGGGAATGGCGCTGGTGCCGCAGACAGTTGCGGAATTCTACCGGCAGTACATGCAGATGCTTCACTCGCTCGGGCTCGATGTGAAGATCTGGCCCATGCCGGTGGAGGTCGAGAGCTCGCTCCGCTTTCCCGACGACCGGATTCATGCCTCCTACGATGCGGAGTGGGCCAACCGAGCGTGGCGGGTGCTGGCGCAGACTGACCGGGTGCTGAAGCGCTTTCGGGGCCGCTTTCTGGGTAAGGCGAGTCCGGTCCACTTTTTCTGGGGCAGCTTCGATCTGGCAGCCACGCGCTTTTCCGGACGCCGGGCGCCACCCCATCCGGGCGGCGCGCCCAACCTGGGAAACTGGGTCATGCAGGAGGCCTACTCCCACGAGTGCAGCAGCGCAGGGTTCTGGCCCGGTGGTGGTCCGATTCCCGAGCCGGTGTTTTATGCCTACGCATATCCGGAGCCGGAGGGATTCAGGAGCTATCCGGTGGCGCCGGCCGCGGCGCGCTACGACGAGACGATGCGCGAGTTCGTCCTCCCCTACGACGCCGTCCGGACTTCCTCCACACCCGATGACACCCTGCTCGAGTTCCTTCAGACCACTTACGCCGCGGCCGCGGACCTGGCACGCTGGGACCGCCAGGCGCTGGAGCGGCAGGAAGCCATTGCACGACCGACGAAGGCAACCGTATGACGTTTAGTTGACTATATGTGTTATCACATCTAGTCTCCGTCATGCCGAAGAACCTGCAGACCGAGCTCAAGCGCAGCAAGCCCTTCAGCAGCCTCGAACAGGAGGCCATGCTGAGTCTGGCGCGTACGGCTGCCCGGCTCGATCACGATATGCTCGACGTTCTGAAGCCGTACCGCCTGACGCCGACGCAGTACAACGCACTCCGCATTCTGCGGGGGGCCGGTCCGGACGGCCTTTGCCGCAACGAGGTCCGGGACCGCCTGGTGGCCCGGGTGCCCGATGCCACCCGGCTGCTGGACCGGCTGGAGGAGACCGGACTGGTGGTGCGGGGTCGCGAGGGCGGAGACCGCCGCTTTGTCCGGGCCAGGATCACGCGCAAAGGGCTCGACCTCCTGGCCCGCCTGGACCAGGTCGTGATCGATCTTCATCAACAGCAGCTGGGGCACCTGGGACGCAGCCAAGTTGCGCGCCTTGATTGACCTGCTGGCTGACGCCAGAGACCGGGGCTAGAACCAAATCGGCCAGATGTGTGTTATCACACATAGATGCGACCCCGCTACCGAGGCGGGCACCTCAATACATGGAGCCGCTCACATGACGTATCCTGCCACAGCACTCGTCCCGCCGTCACGCCTGTCCGCCGCCTTGCTGGTCCTGCGGCTCGTGGTGGGCACCATCTTTATCGCTCACGGGGCCCAGAAGCTGTTCACCTTCGGCTTTGCGGGGGTAGCCGGCGCGTTCGGCCAGATGGGGATTCCGCTGCCGGGAATTCTAGGCCCTGCCGTCGCCCTGCTGGAGTTCTTTGGCGGTATCGGCCTGGTTCTGGGCTTGCTCACCCGTCCTCTCGCATTGCTGTTCGTGGCGGACATGCTCGGCGCCATCCTCTTCGTGCACTTGAAGGGCGGCTTCTTCATGCCCAATGGCATCGAGTTCGCCCTTTCGCTGCTCGGCAGCTCACTGGCGCTGGCGCTGGCCGGTCCCGGGGAATATTCGCTTGATTCGGCATTGGCCCGCCGGAAAGCCGAGGCCCGCCGTGGCACTCGATAACACAATCACCGGCCTGCATCACATCACCGTCATTGCAGGCGACGCGCAGGAGAATCTGGATTTTTACGCCGGGGTCCTGGGCATGCGGCTGGTGAAAAAGACGGTCAACCAGGACGTGCCGGGCACCTACCATCTCTTCTACGCCGATGGCGTGGCGCACGCCGGAACCGACCTGACGTTCTTCCCCTGGCCCGACATGGCACCGGGCCGCAGAGGCGTAGGGCTGACCGTCGAAGTGGCGCTGGCCGTTCCTCCGGGGAGCCTGCCATACTGGGCCAACCGGCTGGCTGAACATGGCGTCGAGCCAGGACCGGTCTCGACCCGTTTCGGCGAGACCTTGCTCAACCTTGTTGACCCTCACGGGCTCCAACTCGCATTGGTCGAAACGGCGGACCCGCGCGAATTCACGCCCTGGGACAAGAGTCCGGTTCCGGTTGTGCGCCAGGTACGCGGTCTTCATGGCGTGCGGCTGCTGGAGAGAAGCGCGGCGGAGACCGTGGACTTTCTGACCTCGGCTCTCGGATTCGAGGCGATCGGCGAGGAGGATGGCTGGCGCCGGTTTGCCCTCCCCGGCCCGCGCTCGGGACGAGTCCTCGACATCAAGGAGGCACCGTCCGAGCGTCCCGGGACCTGGGGCACCGGCAGCGTGCACCATATCGCCTGGCGGGTTCCGGACGACGCCACCGAGCTGGCGGTGCAGCGCCGCCTGCAGCAGGCCGGGCGGCGCCCAACCCAGGTGATCGACCGCTTCTGGTTCAAGTCGGTGTACTTCAAGGAACCCGGCGGGGCATTGTTCGAGGTTGCCACAGATGGGCCAGGCTTCGGGATTGACGAGACCATGGACCAGTTGGGAGCACGGCTGGTGCTTCCTCCCTGGCTCGAGACGAACCGGACCGCGATCGAGTCCAGCCTGCCGCCCCTGCGGGGGCCCGAGCAGGCGGCCCAGGCGTCGGAAGCCGGCCGGCAATGAGTATCCTCGGTCTGCACCACATCACGATCGCCTGTGCCGACGCGGCGCGGACCGAGGAGTACTACACCGGGACACTTGGCTTCCGCGTGGTGGCGCGGAGCCGACCGGCCCCCACGCACGACCGGCAACAGCACCTCTACCTCGCGGTGGGCGAAGGGGGTCCCGGCCAACTGATCTCGTTCCTCGAGCAGGCGGACACGCCCCCCGGTCATGAAGGCGTGGGTGGGACTCACCACTTTGCCCTGCTGGTGGAGACCCGGGCGGCGCTGCTGCGCTGGAAGCGCCGCCTCGTCGACCGCGGCATAAGCGTGAATGGTCCGCTGGATCGGCACTATTTCGAATCGATCTATCACAAGGACCCCGACGGCACCGTCATCGAGATTGCAACCCGGGGTGCGGGCTGGACCCGGGACGAGGCGCCGGACCGGATAGGCACCGAGCACCGCCCGCCACCTCCCGAGATGTTGAAGGGGAATCGCGACAAGGACCGGATCCAGGCCGAGACCTGGCCCGAGCCGGTGCCGGAGATCACTTCCGATATGCGCTTTGGGAGCCTGCACCACATCACCGCTATCGGAGCCAACATCGATGCCACCCACGAATTTCTCCACGGCATGTTGGGCCTGCGCCGAGTGAAGCGGACCTCGAACTTCGACATGCCCGATTCGTTTCACTGGTATTGGAGCGCCGGGTCTGGCGAGCCAGGAACAGTGGTCACTTACTTCGAGCGGCCAGGTCAGGCGGCGGTCGCGCACGGGCCGGGGCAGACCGACCACTATGCCCTGGCTGTGGCCGACGAGGCGGCCCTGGAGCAGTGGCGCACCAGGCTGCTCGCCGCGCGGCTGCCAGCTTCCCCCATCGAGGACCAGGGGCAGTTCAAGAGCTTCTTCACCCGGGACCCGGACGGCCAACCGGTCGAGCTCGCTACAGCAGGGCCCGGCTTCAGCGACGCACTGGCGGGGAGGTAAAGACGTGGAAGGTCCGCATCAGAATCAACCGATCCGGGTTGCCGGCGCGCCCCTGAAGGAGGCTCGCGGCGCGATGGTCATGCTCCATGGACGAGGGGCGACGGCTGAGAGCATCCTCACCCTGGTGCCGGCACTGGGTGTGTCCGACTTCGCATACCTGGCGCCGCAGGCAGGCGGCAACAGCTGGTGGCCTCAGAGCTTTCTCGCCCCCATTCGCAGTAATGAACCGGGCATCTCTTCGGCCATGCTGGCGGTGGAAGGAGTGCTTGCCCGAATCACTGCCGGTGGCGTTCCACCGGAGCGAACGGTGCTGCTTGGCTTCTCCCAGGGTGCCTGTCTGGCTGCCGAGTACGCGGCCCGTCATGCACGTCGCTATGGAGGGGTGGTGGCACTCAGCGGGGGCTTGATTGGACCGGAGGGAACTCCGCGGAACTACGACGGGTCGCTCGACGGCAGCGGCGGTGTTTCTGGGCTGCAGCGACATCGATTCGCATATTCCAGCCGAGAGGGTGCGGCTGTCCGCGTCAGTGCTGGAACGACTCGGCGGAGTCGTCACCATGCGTCTCTACCCGGGCATGGGTCATACGATCAATGACGACGAACTGAACGCGGTGCGAGGCATCATGAATCTTGACCCAGCGCGCAGCCCAGGCACTACAGGTGGATGAGGTTCCGCGCCACGGCGGTGAGGTCGTCCGGGAGGAAGGGCTTCCTGAGGAGAGGGCCAGGCACATCGGTATGACTGCCGGAGACGAATAGAACCGGCGGTGAACAGGGCCGATCCGCCAGCCGCGCGGCGAAATCTTTTCCGCTCATCCCTGGCATGAGTACATCGGTAATCACCAGGTCAACCCGCCCGATCTCACCATCCAGCATTGAGAGCGCGTCCGGGCCGCTTCCGGCCTCCAGGACGGCGTAGCCCTCGTCCTCCAGGACTCGCGTCATGTAGAGCCGGATAGAGACTTCGTCGTCTACCACCAAAATCGTGGCTGCTTCACTGCTTCCCTGCATGAACGCCCTCCGCCCGAGAACCATTGAAAGCCTACGGCCGTCGTGTCACGCCTGGATATCGGTTCTGTCTCCACTGGGATGCACGCACCTCATTTGACGTCGGCAGCGGGTCTGCGTTAAGCGGCCATCCCTACCTGATCAGGGGCAGCAGCAGCCTGACCAGAATCACGATCACCACGATGCCTGCCAGGTCCAGCGCCAGTCCATGGCGCATCATCTGCCTCAGGGGGATGTATCCCGAGCCATACACGATGGCATTGCAGGGCGTCGAGACCGGCAGCATGAAGCCGAGGCTCGCGGCGAGGGTGGCGCCCAGGGCGGGCTCCAGCGGATCGAAGCCGGACGCCTGCGCAATGGATATGACGACGGGGACCACCATGTTTGCGGCCGCGGTATTCGAGGTGGTCTCGGACAGGACAACGGCCACCACTACCGAGGCCACCAACATTCCCAGGCTCCCCGAGATTGGGAGGACCCCGGTCAGACCACGTCCCATCGCCTCCGCCAGTCCGGTCTGAAACGACAGCACTCCCAGCGCAAAGCCGCCGCCATAGAGCAGGACGACCCCCCAATCGATCTGCACCGCATCCTGCCAGGTAATGGCCGGGCCCTTCTCGCCTGGCAGAACGAAGAGCGACATGGCCCCTAACAGCGCGGCCACGCCTTCAGGGAGGCGCCGCAGCAGTAGCTGATACGTGGCACTGTGTTCTCCCGCCACCAGCGCCACCACGCCCGGGAGAACCCAGAGAGCCACCGTCACGCCGAAGGCGATCGCGACCGACCGCTGCCCCCTGCTCCAGGGGCCCAGGCGGGCCCGCTCCTGGCGAATGAGCTCAGCGCCGGCCGGCAGCTCCCGTACGCCGGCCGGCGCCACCGCGTTCAGGTAGACGAACAGCAGCGTGAACAGCACCAGCACGATGGGGACACCGACCAGCATCCAGCTGAAGAACGGAACTTCCACTCCCAGCCGCGCCCGAATGAAACCGAGCCCGATCACGTTCGGTGGCGTGCCGACCGGTGTCGCCAGGCCTCCGACGGACGCGGCGAACGAGGTCATCAGCATGAGGGCGGTGGCGTACCGGGGAGCGATGGTGACGCCGGTGTCGGGAGCGCGGAGTGCAGCGAGAATGGACAGCCCGATCCCGAACATCATGGCGGTGGTGGCGGTATTGGAGATCCAGGCGGAGATCAGTGCCGTGACCGCACCGAATGCAAACAGAATCCGGCTGGGCCGGGCGCCCACCCAAGGCAGGGCCAGCACCGCGTAGGCGACTCTCCGGTCGAGCCCATGGAGGAAGATCGCGCGGGATAGAATGAAGGCCCCGATGAACAGGAACATCAGCGGGTCGGCAAATGGAGCGAAGACCTCCTTTGCCGGCGCGACCTGGAGCAGCACGCAGAGAGCAGCACCCAGCAATGCGGTTACCGGAAGCGGCAAGGCTTCGGTCACCCAGAGCACCACCACGGCCGCGAGCACCGCCGCCAGCCGGTGCGCGGCGGGGGCCAGACTGCCGAGTGGCAGGAGCAGAAACAGGAGAAAGAACGCCGGTGCGAGCGTGGCCCCGATACGGCCTCGCATTCAATTGCCGGCCGGCAGGAAGGAATCCGCTGAGGCAGGCCGCGGGAGGTGCACCGGGGGGAGCGCCGCTTCGATTCGAGTTCGGTGCGGCTCGTATTGGGCCGGCAGCATCAGCCGCTCTCCCAATCGCTCCAGCGGCTCATCGATGGCGAACCCGGGAGAGTTCGTTGCCAGCTCGTAGAGCACCCCGCCCGGCTCGCGGAAGTACACCGACTGGAAATACTGGCGATCGATGACGGGCGTGGGATCGAGACCGGCGCTCTCGATCCTGGACCGGAGCGCGAGCTGCGCAGCGTCGTCCGGCACCCGCCAGGCGACGTGGTGAACCGTTCCGGCACCGGTGACGCCTTGCACGAAGCCTCCGGTGGCTCGAATCTGCACCATTGCCCCCGGTCCTTCATCTCCAGTGGCAAGCCGTCGGACGGAGCCCACCTCTCCAACAGTGCGGAAACCCAGGGGATCGGCCAGCAGCCGCTCTGTCGGGCCGCTCTCCTCTATCCAAAGGGTCACTGAGTGAAATCCGTGAATGGCCCGCTCTAATGGGACCTCGGGCGAACCTCCCCATGCGGGCCTGCGTGCAGCTGCTTCGGTCGCCACGAGCTCGAGCAGGAGTCCGTCGGGATCCCTGAACGAAATCACCCGCTCCCCCGCTCCGATCGGGTGTTTTGCCGGTCCTTCGTAGGAAATGCCATAGCGCACCATGCGCTCGATCCAGAAGCCCACAGAGTCATGCGCTATGGCGAACGAGGTGACCGCGACCTGGCCCGGGCCTTGCCTTCCCCGGTGGGCGCCGGGCCAGGGGAAGAAGGTCAGGATACTCCCCGGGGTGCCTGCTTCGTCGCCGAAGTAGAAGTGGTAGGTGCCGGGATCGTCGAAGTTGACGGTTCGCTTCACGAGGCGGAGTCCGAGAACCCCGGCGTAGAAGTCCAGATTTCGCTGGGGGTCGCTCGCGATCGCGGTCACGTGATGGATACCGCCAACGCCGCTCATGTCTGGCGCATGCTCCTTCTTCCCCCGCAGTCTGAATCGAGTAATTTGTAGGCGACAAGGCTGCTGTTTCTGGCCCCTAAACCTGCCTTCCTCGTGGGGAGGGCTCCCCGGCCGTATTCGGCCCTGGAGCTGTCATGCCCGCGAGTTCTCGCCACACACCCTCGGACCGGTCCAGCGACCTTCCGCAGATCGATCCGATCATTCTGTCAGCGCGTCCTGACTCATTCGACCATCCCGGACTGGCTGTTCGAGCCCAAGTACGACGGCTTCCGCGGAATCCTCTACCACTCGAAGGGGATCTGCCAGATCCGGTCACGGCGCGATATCCAGTTCGACCGCTTCGAGGACCTGTGCCGCCGGGTCGCCGGCGTGCTCGGCGCGCGGGACGCGATCCTCGACGGCGAGGTCGTCGCGCTGAACCGGCAAGGGAAGCCGGTCTTTCGAGACCTCCTCCGCGGCCAGGGCTTCATCGCCTTTGCCGCCTTCGACCTGCTCTGGCTCGACGGCGCCGACCTGCGGCACCGCCCGCTGGCGGAGCGAAAGAGTCTCCTTGGCGAGCTCCTGCCCGAAGACACCGGCCCGCTCTACAAGATCCTCACCCTCGAGGAGCACGGTCGAGCCCTGTTCAGCGCCATCAAGAAGATGGACCTCGAAGGCATCGTCGCCAAGCGGAAGGCTGACCCCTACTCCCCTGCCACGGCGTGGTACAAGATCAAAAATCCCGGATACACCCAGGGTGACGGCCGCGGGGAGCTCTTCCGGCCCCGGGAGAGGAGACGCGCCCAGCGCGTAGGCGAATAAGCGGTTCTCTACTCGCTACCGGTCTGATGGTGGGGGCTGTCCACCGGCTTGGACTCGGGTGAGCCGCGTTGCCGGAGAAAGATGGAAAATACGACCATGGCTGGCAATGGCGAGAAACTCGCTCTGCCAGTTCTGGAAGCGATTCGAACCAGAACCGAGAGGTGCCGGCATATTGGAGCGCTGACGAGGTGTTCCGGCTGGCCATGCTCGGCCTGCTCTTCATTGTAGACCTCGCGCGCCCGGCCACTGGCGTGCAGCGCTATACTGACGAGGAAGAACAGCAGGAACGCCAGTGAGAGGGAGTTCTCGTACAGCTTGAGCACCAGTCCGCCCCGTCGCACTGGCCAGGGAGCATCGCGCCGCTTGCTCTTTCGGGGATCGCGGTCCACCGGCTCGGTCTCCTCCGGATCCTTCGACTCCGACGAGCCTTTCTGAAACAGGAACGCAGTCAGGATCACGTAACCGAACATCTGGAAGAACTCGCTCTCCCAGTTTTCCGCCGTCGCCTCCCAGAAGTGTGCGCTAGTTAGGTAGCTCAGATAGTCTCATCCGGGCTGCCCGTGCTCCTGCTGATCGCTGTTGTACTCGCGGTGGCCGGCCACACTCTGGCCCGCCCAGAAGATCAGGAACAGCGAGACCAGGACGATGGACAAACCATTGTTGCGGAAAATCTGGCGCATGGGAACCCCGGTCGGATCGGTGTTGGCTCGCTGAAATCGAAAGAACCAACATACCTCCCGATGGGGGCGTTGGGCTAACAGCGCTAGCGCAGACTCCGCCCGGTCATGGAGCCGAGGTCCTTCCATACTTTGCGGAGAAGCTTGCGGGTGCCCTTGTGGCCCAGCAGCTCGAGCGCCTCATCCAGGACACACCAGCGCCGGGCCCGGCCGTCCTCCGGCGGTCCCGCCTCCCGGGTGAAGATGGCGACGAAGTAATCCACCCGGGCCTTGGCGCCGAGGAAGCCGTATTCCAGCACCCCGGCCGGCCCGACCAAACGGCCGACTACGCCGGCTTCCTCCAACGCTTCGCGCAGCGCCGCGATTTCGGGCGTCTCTCCCTTTTCGATGTGCCCCTTGGGAAAGATCCATTTTCCGCGATTCCGTTTGCTGGTGACCAGCAGAACCTTCGGTTCCTTGCCGTCCAGCCGGACGAGGACAGCGCCGCTCTGACGTATGATGGGCACGGAGTATTACAGCTAACCTTGCGCTGCGCTCCCTGCTTTCTGCGGTTCTACGGCTTCCTTGACCCGGTCAGCGACTTTGCGGCTCAGTTTGCTTGCGACCTTCAGCGCGGCGCCTCCCGCCGCGGCCACTGCGGCCGCCTCCAATCCCTGTTTCGCTCCAGCCTTGCCCTTCACCAGCATCTTCTTGGCCGGCTTCGCACCGGCCACCTTGCGGGCTCGGCGGCGTGCCTGGCCGGGGCCCAGGTCCGGATGCATGGTGAGAAGTTGTGCGATCGCCGTGGCGATGAGCCGCTTGTACTGCTTCTTGGAGAGGCTCCTCTGGACCGTCTTCAGTCCGGCAACGAGGGTGCCCATGCCGACCTGCGCGAGTTGATCTTTGACCTTTGCCATCTGATACCTCCTGAAATCCCACGTCAACTTCTCTCTTGGTTCCTTTGCATGCTTCTCACTATCCCGTTGCCGATAACTGAGCAGTGACTGGTGTCACCCGGCCTCGGTTATCGGGGGCGAGTGCTCAGTCAGCCGAGGCGGCTCGGAGGTGACAGGCTTGGCCGGGACCGGGCGGCCGCCGTTGACGGCCGGCATCAGCTGCTCCTCCAGCGATCGGCCAAGCTCCTCGGCCCGTGTCAGGATCCCGCTGGCCATGTCCTCGCTCCACAGCGATTGGAATCGCTCGAACGCCGCTGTCGTCCCCTGGTCAGCCAAGCGCACGAGAGTCGCAAGCCCCGGCTCCACCCGCCCGGCGCCAGTCCCGGAGAGCTCGCTCCGGAGTGAGGCCATGATGCCCGACAAAATGTGCATGTCGTGATGCTCGCCCAAAAGGTCCTGAGCCTCCCTGAAGAGCCGGACCAGGGCGGCCGCGCGGCGATTCCGCCGGGCAATCGGCTCCAGCAGGTAGCGCAGCCGCTTGAAGGAGATCCGAGCGCGATGTGCCTGATCTACGTCCGACGAGCCTGCGATAGCGCCGAGATCGTGACGCAGACGAGCGACTTGGCGGATCGTCAGCGCGCCGGTCACCTCCCGGAACGTCGGAAGCGCGACACCCTGGCCAGCCTGAACCTGGATGGTCAGCACTCCGAGCGTCCTCCGCAGCTTCCCGGCAGGCTTGTGATACTTTCTGGAAACCTCCGCGATCGCCTGGTTGAGGGTGTCCTGCTTCCGGTCCTCCAACCGCCCCACCAGCCAGAAGAAACCCGGCACATCATCCCCGCCCAAACGCTCGGTTTGCTTGCCCAGCCATTCGAGCTGGACCTCGGCATCTCGGCCCTCATTGGTGGCCCGGGCCAGGTCCCTGATCCGGCGGCGCATGCTGGGCGTTACGCTGTCCTCGAGCTCCGCCCGGTAGGCGCTGAGCGAGCTGCGCAGACGCCGGAGTCCTACCCGGAAGTCGTGCAGCGCCTCCTTATCCGACGGGGTGGCCAGTCGCCGCTCGGCGCGGTCGATCTGGTCGAGATAGTTCAGGGCCAACAGGCGGGCGGATTCCCGGGCCGAGCGATCCAGCAGATTAGGGGGAAGACGTGGAGGCACGGTACTACTCGCCGAGGCGGCGGAGCTCGCGATCGGTCAAAAGCCAATTCAACACTGCAGAACCGGGCCGTGAGGGTTGGGGCAACTCCAGCAGGCAGGCTCCGCCCTTCTTCAGCTCGAGGAAGGACGATTTCGTGCCGGTCAGGACATAGCAGGTTAGGGTGCTGAGATGAGGCTCGTGCCCTACCACCGCCACAGTTTGGGCGGAGTCATGGGCCTCGAGCCAGGCCAGCATCTCCTCGGGATCGCGTTCGGGCTCCAGCGCTTCCAGACTCTCGATTTCGGAGCCGTACTCGGCAGCAACGATCTTGGCTGTCTGCGCCGCCCTGACCAGCGGACTCGTCGCCAGCACATCCAGCTGAGGTACGAGAAGGGCCAGTCCGGCCGCCGCCTTCCGCACTTCTTTCTTTCCTTTCGGCGTCAATGGTCGTTCCCGATCATCGCGGCCTTCCGCCTCCCACTCTTCGCGGTTGCCGGCGGGACCGTGCCGGAAGATGACCAGCTTCACGCCGACTCGGTTCGCTGGCGAGCCCGGGGCGAGCGCGCCGCGACTTGGAGCGCTTGCCTACCGGTTCTCCGTTACTCAAGGTCATATCCGCGGGCGGCACCCCGGCGGCGCCGTAGATAGGCACAAACCGGAGCGCCGAGTCCACTGCCACCCGAGCCGACTCTCGAGCCCGGGCCTGAAAGACCGCCTGGGATCGAATGGGCTCCTGGCCCTCAGCGGGCTGAACCCTCACGTAAGTCCCGTCGGCGCTGCAGCTCGCGCGCTTTTACGTTGTCGTTCAGGATTACTGAAAGGAGCTCCTGGACCAGGCGAGCCTGCAGACGCGCATCCTCCACCGGGAACATGACCTCGATCCGTCGCAGGAAGTTCCGCGGCATCCAGTCGGCGCTGCCGAGGAAGACCTCCAGTGCGCCCGCGTTCTCGAAGTAGAAGATTCGGCTGTGCTCCAGAAAGCGGTCCACGATGCTGATGACCCTGATGTTCTCGGAGAGCCCGGGAATGCCGGGCCGCAGGCAGCAGGTCCCCCGCACCACGAGATCGATTCGCACGCCGGCGCGTCCCGCCCGGTACAAGGCATCGATCACGGTCGGCTCCACCAGCGCGTTCATCTTGGCGATGATGCGGGCCGGTCGGCCAGCCTCCGCGTTCCTGGCTTCCCGGTCGATCAGCTCCACTACCTGCTCCCTGAGCCCGAGCGGCGCGACGAGAAACTTCCGCCAGCGCCGGCCCTGGGAGTAGCCGGTCAGCAGATTGAAGAGCTCGCTGGTGTCCACCCCGAAGTCGGTCCTGGCGGTGAACAGGCCCAGGTCGGTGTACACCCGCGCAGTGGTGGGGTTGTAGTTGCCGGTGGAGAGGTGGACGTAGCGCCGAATGCCGTCCGCCTCGCGGCGGACTACCAGGGACGCCTTGCAGTGGGTCTTGAGACCGACCACGCCGTACACCACGTGTACGCCGGCATGCTCCAGAGAGCGGGCCCAGACGATGTTGTTCTCCTCGTCGTAGCGCGCCTTCAACTCGACCAGGGCGGTCACCTGCTTTCCATTCTGCGCCGCCCGCTCCAGGGCCCGGATGATTGGGCTCGCGCCGCTGGTGCGGTACAAGGTCTGCTTGATGGCCAGCACCTGCGGATCGTCGGCGGCCCGGTCAATGAAGTTCACCACGCTGCTGAACGATTCGAATGGATGGTGCACCAGGATGTCCTGGCCTCGGATCAGCTCGAACACATCCCCGCCGGAGGCAAACGCCGGCGGCAGACCCGGCACCAGCGGCTCGTCCTTCAGAGCCCGGAAGCCTTCCAGGCGGTGCAGTGCCATGAAAACGGTCAGGTCTACCGGCCCCTCGACCCGGTAGACGTCCCGGTCCTGCAGATCGAGCGCCCCCATCAGCATCTGCACGAACCGCTCGTCGGCGGCATCCTCGATCTCCAGCCGCACCGCGTCGCCGTGCATGCGCTGGCGCAGGTGCTCCTCGATGGTCTGGAGCAGATCCTCCGCCGCGTCCTCGTCGATGGTGAGGTCGGTGTTGCGCGTGACCCGAAACACGGTGTGCCCCAGCACCCGGAAGCCGCCGAACAGCGTACCGAGGTGGTCGGCAATCACGTCCTCCAGCAGGACGAAACGAACCCGTTCCCCAGCGCCCGGCAGAATCACGACCCGGTCGAGCACCCCGGGGACCTGCACCACCGCGAACAGCTCCTGGAGCTGATTGGCGTGGGTTCGCTCGACCCGGAGCGCGATGTTGAGGCTCTTGTTATGGACGTGGGGGAAGGGATGACCGGGATCTATCGCCAGCGGCGTGAGGACCGGATAGATGCTGCCGGCAAACAGCTCGTCCACGTAGGTCCGTTCCGCCGGTGATAGGTCCGGTAACCGCACCCACTCGATACCGTTGCTATGAAGGTCCCCGATCAATTCCTGGTGCAGGAGGCGGTACTGCTCTTCCACCAGCCGGTGAACCCGCTGGTCGATGCTGGCCAGCTGTTCGGCGGGTGCCAGGCCATCGGCCGGAAAGTCCTGGGGCTCCAGCCCCGCATAGAGCTGCTCCTGCAGCCCCGCCACCCGGATCTCGAAGAATTCGTCCAGGTTGGAGCTGACGATCGACAGGAACTTGATCCGCTCAAGCGTCGGGTTGGTGGAATCGGCGGCTTCCTCCAGAACCCGGGCGTTGAACTCCAGCCAGCTGAGCTCGCGGTTGAGGTAGTGCTCCGGAGAAAACTCGGGAAGGCCTTTAGGCATAGGCTCGATTGATCATCCGGCCGCGACAACGCGAAGCCGGGGGTGGCGCGTCGCGGCCCTGCGCGCGCGGGCCGGGCCGCCAGAGAAGCTGTACCTCCGTATCGAACGCTTTCTGAAACAGCGTCGACTTGCGCGTGGCATCGGTAGATTCGACGTCGGGCGACGAGTCTGCTTCGAGGCTGATCTGGAGCTTGCCCCGGAGCGAAGCGCACGCTTGACCCCGGTCACCGACTGCGCGTGGGTTCGGTCGAGACCATCGGCGATACGGAGGATCCCGCTGAGCCGCGCGATCAGCTTCCGCTCCTCGGCACGAGGCGCGGGCGAGGTTTTCGTGCGACTTCTTGGGAAACGCCCGCCGGTGATATCGGGCCACGTTGGCGATCTGCTCCACCTCCTGGGGAGAGAAGCTCGGCAGATCGGCATGCATGATCAGGTGATAGGCATGCTTATGGTGCTTGGAGTGGCTGATCAGATAGCCGATATCGTGCAGGAGGGCAGCCGCCTGAAGCACGTCGCGCGACTCCGCCGGCAACTCGAACCGGCTCTTGATCGCATCGAAGATCTGGAGTGCCAAGGTGGACACCTGCTCGCAGTGACGCTCATTGGACCCGCACTTCCGCGCCAGGCGGCGGACCCACTCCATCCGATTCCCGGCGGTGGGAATCTGGGCCACCGGCTGACGCCCAGGCAGATCGGCGATCATGTGCAGAAGGACGCCGTCGCGAATGCCGCGTTCGTTAACCATGATCTGCTGCGCACCCAGCCGTTTAACCAGCCGGCTGATGACCGTGGCGCCCGCCACGATAATGTCGGCCCGGTCAGCGCTGAGCCCCTCCATCCGGCGGCGTGCTTCCAGCGGCGCTTCCCGTAGCCGGTCCAGCAGGTGGATCACCTCGGCAGCCGTCAGCACGTAGCCCTGCACCGATCCGTGACGGCCCTCGCGCTGCCACTTCGACATGTGCGCCAGGGCCGTGAAGGTTCCCCCGCTGCCGACCATGATCTCGGCGCGGTGCGCCGACTGCCGAATGGTCGCCCGGAGGCTGCGGTCGATCTCCGCCTTCATTGCCTTCCAGTGCTTCGGCCGCAACGGATCGGAGCGGACGAAGCGCTCGGTGACCCTCACCGCTCCCAGCGGAAGCGAGTAAACGTGGTCCACCGCCGTTCCGGCCGAGAGGATGACCTCGACGCTGCCGCCGCCGATATCCACCACGGCGGTGGAGCGACCCTCCAGATCGAAGTGCCGGGCGGCGCTGCGGAAGGCCAGCTGGGCTTCTTCGTCTCCGGAGATGACATCGATGCGAAGCTTATGCTGCCGCATGACTTCCCGGATAAATGCGCGCCCATTGGCCGCATCCCGCACCGCGCTGGTCGCGATCGCCCTGATGTCGTTGACTTTGAAGCCGTCGGCGATCGCCTTCATCTTCCCGATCGCGGCCGATGGCCCGCTCCACCGCCGAATCCGACAGCCGGCCGGTCCGGTCGAGATGCTCGCTCAGGCGCACCATCTCCCGCTCTTCGTCGAGCACCCGGTAGCTGTCATCGTCCTGGACTTCGGCGACGATCAGCCGGATGGTGTTGCTTCCGACATCGATGGCGGCAAGCCGGGGCTGGGCCGATGGCTGGGGGCTGGTCATGAGCTTGCGATAGATATCTACCAAGAAGGGCTCCGCCGCCAGCCGGTTTCGTCACGAAATGGTAACGATTGGGGGAAGCGGCGGTGAGGGCCGGTCTTGAGGACGTCAGCGGCCGGCCCCCGCGGAGTCCTGATGATGCGCTTCCACGAACCAGAGCCACTGGTCGATCCCGCGCGAGATCTCGGTAAGCATGTCGGCCGAGCCGGCATCCTCCAGCTCGTTCATCTCCTCGATCCCGATGCGAACGGTGCGTCCGAAAGCAGCCAAGGCATCCGAGAGCGCTGCCACATGATCCGCCCCGCTCGAGATCGCCAGCGGGTAGCCAGGGAGGGTGGTGCGCTGGGCGACGACACCCGCCGTGCCCTCCGCGACGCCGCCGAGCTGGACCGCCCGTTCGGCAATGAGGTCCACGTACTCCTCGACGTCCTCGTTGATCTCATCGAACAGCTTGTGCAAGCCGATGAACCCCGGCCCCTTCACGTTCCAGTGGGCCTGTTTGCACTGGGTCTGAAGATCAATGGCATCGGCGAGCCGCTGGTTCAGCAGCCCGATGACCTGAACTCTGGTCTGCTCTGGCAAGTCGTTCTTGGTCGGAAAGATCCGGGGGGCATCAAAACGGGTCTCACTGGCTTGCCGGGAAACCTCGGCACGCTCGCTCGAGCGAGTGCTCGGGCGGGTAATGGTACGGGTCATTTTTGAATCTCTCCTCTGTTGAACCGGCGCCCATTGTTCCTGAACCATTGTTCAATGGTATCTCAGTATGGAGCGCGCCGCTCATGCTGATAGTGATGGATTACCGCCACGACACGATACACCAGGCCAGGACGATCGCAATCAGATCTTCAGCCACCGCGATCACTCGATCTTTTACACCCAAGGCCCGCACCAGCCGGGTGCGCCCCTCATAACCAGCGAACGCGCCGATCACCGCGCCCACTCCACCCAGGGCGGCACCGGCCAAAAGCGAGCGATTGGCTGCGGCGCAGAGGCACGCGCCCGAGAGTCCACCCATCATGACCCGCGCGAACAGCGGCCCGGGCCGAGTCCGGCTGGGCGTGGACGGATGCAGATCAGCGCCGTACTCGGCCAGGGCCAGCAAGGAAAAACCCAGCAGCGCCACGGTGGAGTCCATGAAGGCGAACGGGGAGCCGTCCAGGTTAAGCCAGCCCAGTCGGGCTCCCCAACTCACGGCGGCGGGAGCCGTGAGGGAGCGCAAACCTGCGACGAAACCGATCAGGGCCGCGAGCGCGAACACGCTATCGCTTTGCATTTACGAAGATTAGGGACGATGGCCCGGGAGTGCTTGCACTTCCGTGCTCTCCAAAGGGTCGCGCCGGCGAGATGGCGCATCGTACGCGAATCGGAAGAGTACGGCGTGGCGAGCGGCCAGACCATTGGACGTTGGTCGAGAGTTCATAGGATAGAAGCTTTGCCCCTGTAACGCGTGGGAGGACAGGAAGCCGGCGGCCTCGCACGACTGAGCGTCGCGCGGTAGCGAGGCCGGACAAATGAATGCTGATTAGCGGAGGTTCCAGGCGGGCCTTCTATTAGTGAGGGCGGTGGGACTCGAACCCACGACCTAGGGATTAAAAGTCCCTTGCTCTACCAACTGAGCTACGCCCCCGAGTCCCTGAATCTTCTTCCCTTATACCGCCTTGCACAAGCGCCGCAGGGCGAGCTCTCGGCAGGAAAATCGGTGCTGTAGTGGTGCGCGAAGTCACATCCTTGTGCGGTCGCGATGGTTACTTATGCTCCGACCCTTGGAGGCGGACTGACCCATTTAGCACGCAGGCAGATGTGATGGCGCAAATCCCACCGTGGCACTCCATACGCCAACGAGACCGCAATGTGTACCACGACGACGACCAATGCCCGGCAGGCCGGGAGATCGACATAAAATATCGGAAGGCGGGCCACCGGTGCCGGAGCCGCTGCCCCATATGTACCAAGCTGCGGGCGGAGGCCCAGAACGCCGAACGCCTGGCCCGACTCACCCCGCTCTGACATTGGCGCTTACTTGATCTGAACGATCTTCGCCACCGACGGCACTCCCTTGCCGTTCAGAATGAACAGCATGTAGTGCCCGGGAGGGGTGCGTTTGCGCGACGTGACCAAAGAGACGTTGAGCCCTGTGCCATCACGGGTGAAGCCGAGCGTCTGGAATCGCTGATTCATGTCCAGTCCATGCGTGACCGATCCCAGCCGGATCAGGCTCACTTTGGAGATGCCGGCGGCATCGGGCGTCACCACCCTGAAGGTGGAGTTGTACAGCACCACACCGCCTCAATCGCCGGCTTGCCCGATCAGCCGGAACTGCCCACCATAGTGTATGGCCTGGTTCTCCGCTCCTGCCTCGCATCCCGGTCTGGGCTGCCGAGCACTCCTCCTGGGGTTAGCGTGTCTCGCCTGCTCCGACGAGCCAGCGGGCCTTCGAACACCTTCGGTGCTCACCGTAAATGTGGCTCCTAGCGCAGTCACACTCGCGGTCGGAGCAAGGGTGACGCTCGAAGCAATTGTCAGCGATCCGGAAGGCCGCCTCGTCCCCGAAGCGGATATCGAGTGGTCCAGCGACGCGCCGGCCGTCGCCTCGGTCTCCCCGGCGGGAATTGTCACCGCACTTTCGCCCGGATCCGCCGGCATCCTAGCCCAGACCGAGCAATCAGCCGGCTTCGCTCACATCGTGGTTCACCTGGACCTTCGTCTTCCTGTTGCCCCGAGCTCGGTGCTCCGTACCGAGATTGGAAGCCCTACTACGTTGTGTACTGCCGGTGAAGGAGGCCTCCGTGAGGATGGAGGGCGCGAGTGCTCGCACGCCGGGATTTCGCGCTTCAGTCTGGACTTCAGAGCGCCGGAAGGAGCTCCAGACGAAACCGGAGTAGGAGCGGCGGCCGATGGCACGGTCAGGGACATCTGTCTTCGTCCCCCAACGGAGAGCACCTGCGGCCCCGAGGGCCCCTTCGTGTACATCGATCACGGCAGCGGATTTACCAGTCAATATTCCCATCTGGACCCCGCCTCCATCACGATAAGGCGTAAGAGTGCTGTCTTGCAGGGAGAGACGATCGGCCGGATGGGACGCTGGGGAGACGAGCCCTATGCGTGGACTCATTTCGAGCTGCGGTACAAGAATCAGGAGCCCGCCCAGCGGGCCGTTCTCGATCAGCTGCTGATCGGAGGAAGAAAGCTGTCAGAGTACCGGATTGCCCCTTAAACCCGCTCTCGGGATCGTCTGCTATTTGATCTGAATGATCTTCGCCACCGAGGGCACGCCCTTGCCGTTCAGAATGAACAGCATGTAGTGCCCGGGAGGGGTGCGTTTGCGCGACGTGACCAGAGAGACGTTGAGCCCTGTGGCATCACGGGTAAAGCCCAGCGTCTGGAATCGCTGATTCATGTCCAGTCCATGCGTGACCGATCCCAGCCGGATCAGGCTCACTTTGGAGATGCCGGCGGCATCGGGCGTCACCACCCTGAAGGTGGAGTTGTACAGCACCACGGTTGGCGCAGTGGTGATGCGGGGCCGGGCGCCCTTGAACAGATAGGGCGGAGAGAAGATCTCGGCGCTCTTCTGATCCGGGTTGTTGCTCGAGTCGCCCGACCCGGAGACGAGCACCGTTGCATCCGGAAGCAGGAGAGCCGTAGCGTGATAGACCCGGGGTGTGGTACCGCTCGCGAGCGTGGTCCAGACACCGCTCTTCGGATTCCACACTTCCGCGGCGAGAACGAACCGCGTGAGATCGTTGAACACGCTTCCGCCGGTGCCGCTCGTGGCGAGCACCTCGCCCGTCGGAAGCATCGTCAGTGTATGGTGCCGCCGAGGCTGGGCCATTGCGCCGGTCCACTGCCAGGCCGGTGTAGCGCTGTTGAGATCGATGGTCTCGGCCGTGGCCGTCGTGCGACCGCCCCCGGCATAGAGGATCTTCCCCGGCTCGTACATCACGGCCGACCCATAGTCCCTGACCCCGAACTTGCGCTGGCCCACCGTGGTCCACTTGCCGCTGCCCGAGATGTCCAGCATCCGAGTGGTCTGCTGCTCGCCCGCATAGAACAGCTTCCCCTCGCGCGGCTCCAGGAAAATGACTGGGTAATAGGGCAGCGTGAGGCTGGCGCCAGTAAGCCTCCTGACTACTCCGTTCTTCCAGACCTCGGGCACCGGGACGATCACCCCGTTCTGGTCTTTCCCCGATACCGCGACCATCTCGCCAGTCGACATGGTGGCGACGGTGGGGTACCAGCGCCCTCGCTGCATCGGGGTGGAGGCGGACCAACTCGTCCCGTTAAAGAGAGTGATGTTGGGGTAGCCGTGCTCCATGGATATGTGTCCGCCGAAAACCACCAGCCGGCCGTCGGACGCGAAGGCGTGGCCGCTGCAGAAGAGTGGCAGCGGACTGGGACGGGGGGTGAATGTCCGCGTGACAGGATCCCACACCTGAGGCACACCATGCTGGCCCCAGGACAGGACCTTGCCGTTGCTCATCAGGTTCAGGTGTACCGCGACGATCTGCGGCTCACCCCACGCGAAGGGCGCGCTCCAGGACCCGGCCTCTGCCAGCGTGGCGGCGGCAAGCTCCCCGACGAGGCCGGTGGGGGTGCAGGGAACCTCACCGTTGGCCCGGGTGGTGAGGACCCGTCCCTCGAAGGAAAGCTCGACGGAGCCGCGGCTGCTGGTCTCGATCTGCGCCTCGGCCACCGATGGATCGTCCGCCGGGGCAGGCGGAAGCGTCGCAGCGCCTTCTTCAGTGGTTCCGATCACGCGCCAGCTGACGCTGACCGGAACAGAGTAGGAGCTGGCGACAATGAACCGGTTGCCGCACACATACGACAGACGGATCGGCTGGTCACTGTCATCCGCGGACCCGCCGGGGCCAGGTGAATCTGGCGCGGGCCCGGCGCCCCGCTCGGGCATGTCACGACATGCCAGGGTGACAAGCACAAGGGCAAACGCCCACCGTAGCAGGGGGTGGATTGCCACGGAACAACCATGGAGCACAGGCCCTCCAGCCGCTCTATCGCGATCGATCTACGGGTTCTATGTAATTCGGTAGGTCAAACTTTAGACGCTGAGATGTACCCCGTCAAGCAAAGAGCCTCTTCCCTCCGGGCTCGACCGCCTGTAGTCTCCGCGCATGAGGATCCTGGTAACGGGCACTGACTCCCACGTGGGCAAGACCTGGGCGGGATGCGCGCTGGCTCAGGCGCTTCGAAGCGCCGGACGGCGGGTCGTGGCGATAAAGCCGGTGGAGACCGGTTGCTCCGGGGCTCCAGGAGAGCGAGAGGACGGCGTGCTGCTGGCCCAGGCGACCGGGCAATCGCACCCCACCCACGCCATTTTCCGCGTGACCGAACCGGTGCCGCCCGCGCTCGCCAGCGACCGCTCCGGCATCACCATCGACTTCGATGCGCTGGTGCTGAAGCTCGAGCGCTACGCCGACGACGCCGACTATCTCCTGATCGAGGGAGTGGGAGGCCTGCTCACGCCGATGACCTGGGAGTGGAACATGGTGGACGTGGCCAAGGCGCTGGGCGCCTGCGTCCTGGTGGTGGCGGTCGATCGGGTGGGAGCGATCAACGGCACGCTGCTCGCCCTCAGCGCGCTCGAGCTGGCTGGGGTCTCCTGTGCCGGCGTCTTGCTCACCACACCGGAGTCGCCCGATCAGACCACCGGCGTGAACGCGCCCGCGATCGCTCGACTGTCGGGGCTGGACCGCGTCGTGACCGCGCCGAGAACGGCATATCCCGACCGGACCGAGGCGATGCGCACGGTGGTCGGCTGGCTGAGCCGGATGCCCGTGGCTACGTGAAGCGCGCCCTACCCATTCTTCCCGCCCTTCGCTCCGCTCAGGGCCGGCTCTTCCCTTCAATCTGTTGCTCGATCGCCTCCAGCACCCAGCGCCGCACCCAGGGCCGAGAATCCTCCCGGTGCTTCACTAACGCGGTCAGGGCCTGAGTGTCTCCTTCAGAGGCCAGCGTGGCCAGCACCATGGACGGCATCTGCTGGTCCCCAATGATCTTTTCGAGTCCGTCGATGAGCGTCGAATCAGGCGAGCGGGCCGCCGCGGCGATCGCCGCGTTCTGGATGACGTCCCGGTAGGAGGACGTTGTCAGTCCAGCGAGCACCTGAGGCCGAGACCCGACTGAATCCAGGCGAGCCAGAGCGGTGAGCGCGCTGGCCCTGACCTCGTAGCTCGAGTCGCGCTTCCACGCGCTCAGGGCGGCCGCCTGTGCCTCGCTCCCTCCTAGAACTCCGAGGCTGCTGATCGCCGCTTCCCGCACCGCGGCGGAGGTGTCGCGCATCGCAGCCTGGAGCGCCGGCAGCGCCACTCGCTCGGGGAACCGGCGCAACGCCGTTACCGCGTCCACCGCGGGTCAGATAGTAGTCCGCCCGCTGCGCCGCTCGTGCCAGCGTCGCTGCAGCAAGCGAGTCACCGGCGCGCTGCGCCAGTTGATCGATGACCCAGCTCCGGTTCCACAGGTCCGGATCGCGGAACAGCTGGTTGGCCAGCCACCGAGTCGGCTGCTCGAAGGTCAAGGTCTTGACCATGGCATTGTTTTCGTCGAACACCACCATCTGGGGCTGCGATTTCACTCCCTCGACCAGGATGACCTGCTCCCGGCCGTCGAGCCGGACGCGTTTCCGCACATCGCCGGCTGCGGTACCCACCCGGATCATGACCGGACCGCGAAACACCGGCGGCGTCACGAACCGAACGCCGGAACTGTCGGCTCGGGCGGTGTCCACCTGGGTTTGGCGCACGGTGAGCGCGACCGTCCCGGCGACCGAATCGTAGGCGGAAGTGACGGTGAATTCGGGGTACCCCGCGGCGTAGATCCATTGGTCCCAGAACCAGTCCAGATTCTGCCCCGTGGCATAGAGTACCGCGCGCCGCAGATCGTCGCTGGTGGCGTTGCCGAAGGCGTGCCGGGTGAGATACCGGTTGATGGAGGCCCAGAAGCGCTCCGGGCCCAGATGCTTCTTGAGCATCTGCAGCACCAGCGCTCCCTTGGTATAGACGTTGTTGGAGTTGAACGATGCCAGCGGCACCCGCCGCCGGACATCGGCGGCCAGGAAACGCCGGTATTCGTCGAGGTAAAAGTCGTCCTCCGCATGGCGGCCCAGCTTGGTGCCCCAGTACTGGCCCGCCATGAACTCGGCCATGCCCTCGTTGAGCCAGTAGTTGGACCAGTTCTCGGTGGTGACCAGGTTGCCGAACCACTGGTGGGCGAGCTCGTGCGGAATCAGCGTCTGGCGGTACCAGGGCCGGTCACGATAGGCCCGGGCATCAGGCAGCCAGTCTACCAGCGTAGTGGCGCCCACGTTCTCCATCCCGCCGATGAAGTCGGAGACCGTGGTCTGCCGGTAGCCGGCCCAGGGGTACTTCACGCCGGTGAGCCGGGTGAAGACCTCCATCATGTCCGGCGTCACCCCGAAGAGGCGGCGAGCCAGCGGCACATCCTCGGGAGAGACGTAGTACTCCAGAGGGATGTCACGCCAGCGCTCGGTCACTTTCGTCAACGGCGCAACGACCAGCGAGACCAGGTAGGTCGAGGCGGGCCGTTCCTGGCGCCAGTGCACGGTGTGAGTGCGCTGCTTTGACGCGGCCGGCCGACCTCCCCGCGCCGGATCGGGTTTGTCGCTCACCAGCCGGCCGTTCGAGACAACCGTGAGACCGACTGGCACCCGGGCGATCAGCTCCCACGTCGCCTTGTCGTGGGGGCCAGCGTACGTGGGAAGCCAGTTGGGATTGCCGTCGGTGCCGCCGCCGCTGTACACCTGCTGGGTCCGGCGTCGACGGCCCGGCTCGGCCTTGAAGAAATAGAGACCGCGGCCCTGCACCACCTTGCCGCGATAGTTGATGGTGAGACGCATCGTGTCGCGAAGACCGGCGGGTCGGGGCAGCCGCACGACGATCGAATCACCCACCCGCGAAAAGTGGAGCGGGCGCACTGCGTGCGGGCCGCGGCTGCCGCGTGCACCCGTGACCGTCGACCGCCAGCCGCCGCCCCATGTTGAGCACGATCGAATCCAGCCCCGGCCTGAGCGACGCGACCGTGGTGGTGACGTTGCCGTCGAAGGCGGTGGCATCCCAGTCGAAGTTGCCGACTTCGATCCGCTGATGAATCAGGTCATAGTCGTGCGATGGGGTATCGCGACCGCTGAGGATCCGTTCGGCGTTGGTTTGCTGTGATGCGCGGGTGGAACCAGGCTGAAGCTGTATTCCGAGCGCACCCTGCATCCCGAGCCCATCGACGAGGTGGGCGGCTAGCCAAGCGATCCCTTCGAGCGGACACTGGAGTAGGTCCCTCGCTGCGCTCAGGATGACAGCGTGACCTTTCGGATCACAGCGACAGGGTCAGCTGCGCGAGCGGGGCGAAGGTGAGGCGGTGGTGGCGAGTGGGGCCCTGGACCCGAAGCCCTTCCTGGTGCTCCTCGGTGCCGTACCCCACGTTGGTATGCCAGCCGTAGCCGGGGTGACGGGCGGCGAGCCGGTGCATGAGCAGATCTCGGACGGTCTTGGCCAGGATGGCGGCCGCCGAGATCGACTGGCAGCGCGCATCGCCGTCGACCAGGGCGTCGTGGGGATAGCCGATTTCCGGCAGCGGAAGTCCATCGATGAGGATGCGATAGGGGCGGCCCAGCACGGCGCGGAGAAAGAGCTGGCCAATGGCGCGGCGCATGGCCATGGCGGTGGCGACGCGGATGTTGTAGCGGTCGATCTCGTGGGCCGACGCGGCGCCGATCCCGAACGCGATCACCCGCCCCCTGATCCTCTCCGCCAGACGGGCCCGCTTGCTGGCCGGAAGGATCTTGCTGTCCCGGAGTCCTCGCACGCAGGAACAACCGGCGGGAAATACGACGGCCGCAGCCACCACTGGTCCAGCCAGGGGGCCGCGGCCGGCCTCGTCAACTCCGACGAGGAGATGCTCCTGCGCCCATACCGCCCGTTCCCGGATCAGCGTGGGTCGAGGCGCCATCGGCTCAGGTCTCGCGCTTCTCCCGGATCCGGGCGGCCTTGCCGCTCAGCGCGCGCAGATAGTACAACTTGGCGCGGCGCACCCGGCCCCGGCGCACCAGATCCACCGAGGAGATCGTGGGGCTGTGCATGGGGAACAGCCGCTCGACGCCGACGCCCGCGGAGATTTTCCGGACCGTGAACGTCTCGCTGATCCCGCCCCCCCGCTTCGCGATGACCATCCCCTCGAACGCCTGGAGCCGCTCCTTGTCTCCCTCGCGGACTCGAACCATGACCCGGACGGTGTCTCCCGGCTCGAAAGCAGGTATGTCCGTGCGCAAGCCCTCACGGGCCACCTCTGCCAATCGCTCCATGATCCACCCTCCGCGCCGCGTGGCGTCCGGTAACAGAAAAACTGGTACGATCTTAGTGCAACGAGCACGATTTGTCATCTCTCGTCTGTCAGCCCTCGGTGCTCAGGACTGACAACCCGCGCTCAGGATGACAGATTGTGCTTCTCCCACAGATCCGGCCGCCGTTCCCGCGTCAGCCGCTCCGACTCTGCCTCGCGCCACGCCGCGATCT
Source organism: uncultured Gemmatimonadales bacterium (assembly GCA_963810165.1). Classification (GTDB taxonomy): domain Bacteria; phylum Gemmatimonadota; class Gemmatimonadetes; order Gemmatimonadales; family GWC2-71-9; genus CAVVWJ01. The sequence continues at coordinate 84,951 of CAWEMG010000001.1, read as the reverse complement.
GGGCGTGATTTCCCGAGCGAAGCACCTCCGGCACCTCCAACCCGCGGTACTCCGGCGGCCGGGTATAGCTGGGCGGGCTCAGCAAGCCGTCGTAGTGGGAATCGGCGCTGGCTGACTCGTGGTCTCCCAACGCGCCCGGCAGCAGCCGCACCACGGCGTCGAGGACGCACAGGGCCGCCGGCTCTCCTCCCGACAACACGAAGTCGCCGATCGACAGCTCCTCGGTAGCGAGCCCATCGGCCACCCGCTGATCGACGTCCTTGTAGTGACCGCACAGCAGCGTGAGCCGTTGACCCAGCGAGAAGCGCACCGCGTCATCGTGGGTGAAGCGTCGCCCGCGCGCGGAGAGCAGCACGATCGGTCCGGCAGGCCGCGAGCGTGTCCACCGCCTCGAAGAACGGCTCCGGCTTCAGCACCATTCCCGCGCCGCCGCCATAGGCGTAGTCGTCCACGGTCGCGTGCCGGTCGTGGGTGAAGTCGCGCAGATTCACCAGCCGGAACTGCACCAGCCCTGCCGCGGCGGCGCGGCCCGGGATGCTCGTCGCCACGTAGGGAGCGATGACTTCGGGGAACAGCGTGACGACGTCGATTGTCAGCATACGGCAGACGCCTCAGATCGCTCGATCAGAGTCCTTCCGGCGGCGTCACGGTCAGCCGCCGCGCCTGCCGATCCACCTGCTGCACGAACTCCTTCTTGTACGGCAGCAGGAACTCGCGCCGGGGACCCTTGCACCTCGATCATGAGCCCGGCCGGCATCTCGTACACCGCCGACACCAGGCCCAGCGGGGTCTCGTCCGGCAGCCGCACCGAGAAACCGTCCAGCTCGTGGAGATAGACCTCGCCCTCGCCGAGCGGGCTCAGCTGATCGGCCGGCACTCCGAGGAAGTGGGCCCGGAACGGCTCCAGCGCATCGCGGCTCTCCACGCCGGCGAACTTTACCAGCCACTCCCGGTGGTATTCCCTGCTCCGCTCGACCGTCAGCGGCCCGGCGACACGTCTCTCCCGCCAGATCCACCACCCAGATCTGCCGTCCGGGCGCGAAGACGTCTGCCGGATCGTCGGTCAGCGGGAAGAGGTTGCAGTCGCCCTTCAGGCCGTGCGGTTTCCGGAGCCGGCCCACGACGACGTGACCGATCACGCTTGTCGTGCCACCAAACAGCGTGAGCGGGGAAGAAACAACGTGAGCGGGGCGTTCGGCCTGCGTTTGTAGTTCCCGCTTACGCTCTTCATTTCCCGCTTACGCCTTCGCTGTTCCCGCTGTGAAAAACCCCCGCCTGCTTGAGCAGGGACTGGACCGTGTCCGACGGCGTGGCTCCCTTGGCGATCCATTGCCGGGCCTTCTCCGCGTCCACCTGCATCTTGTCGGCGCCGTCTCACCCTTCGGGTTGTAGGTCCCGATGATCTCGATGAAGCGGCCGTCGCGGGGCGCCTCCTGATCGGCGATGACGATGCGGTACAGCGGAAGCTTTTTCCGCCCGATGCGGCGAAGACGAATGCGAGTGGCCATCTGGGTTCCTGATCTACGGGTTAACCGGGGAATCCGCCGCGCCCGAAAGGCAGCTTCAGACCGGCGCCTCCGGTCTTCCCCGCGATCTTCATGAACTTCTGCATCTGCTTGAACTGCGAGAGCAGTGTGTTGACTTCCTGCACCGTCCGGCCCGACCCCTTGGCAATGCGCAGCCGGCGCTGGCCGTTGATGACGTCGGGATTGGTTCGCTCCTTCGGCGTCATCGAGAGCACGATCGCCTCGACGTGCTTGATCTTCTTGTCGTCCAGCTTGGCCGCCTGGAGCATGGCCGGGTTCATCCCCGGCAGCATGCCCAGCACGTTCTTGAGCGGACCCATTTTCTGCATCTGCCGCATGGCATTGAGGAAGTCGCCGAGGTCGAGCCCCTTCTTCGACTGGACCTTCTTGGCGAGCCGCTCGGCTTCCTTCTCATCGACCGTGCTCTGCGCCTTCTCGACCAGGGAGAGTATGTCGCCCTGCTGCAGGATCCGCCCCGCCAGCCGGTCCGGATGGAACGGCTCCAGCGCGTCGAGCTTCTCTCCCACGCCGATGTACTTGATCGGCGCGTGGGTGACGCCGTAGATCGAGAGCGCCGCGCCGCCACGGGCGTCGCCATCCATCTTCGTGAGGATGACCCCGGTGATGCCCAGCGCGTCGTGGAAGCCCTGCGCGATCCGGACCGCATCCTGGCCCGTCATGCCATCGGCCACGAGGAGGATCTCGTGGGGCGACACCGCCGCCTTCAGCCGCTTCAGCTCGCGCATCATCTCTTCGTCGATCTGGAGCCGGCCGGCGGTGTCCACGATGACCGTCCGGGCCCGCGCCTTCCCCGCCGCCACGATCCCGTCCCGCACGATCTTGACGACGTCGCCGTTGACGCTCTCGCTGTGAACCCCGACGTCCACCTGGCGTCCCAGCGTATGCAGCTGATCGATCGCGGCGGGCCGGTACACGTCGGCGGCGACCAGGAACGGCGCCTTCTGCTCCAGCTTCAACCGCCGAGCCAGCTTGCCTGCCGTCGTCGTCTTGCCCGACCCCTGAAGGCCGACCAGCAGAATGACCGTAGGCGGCACCGTGGCGTGCGCGATCGGCGCCTGCTTCTCTCCCAGCAACAGCACCAGCTCGTCGTAGACGATCTTGACCAGCTGGTGTCCGGGCCGCACCTCCTTCAGCGCGGCGAGCCCAACCGCCTTCTCCTGCACCCGGGTAAGGAAGTCCCGGGTCAGATCGAAGCTGACGTCGGCCTCGAGAAGAATGCGCCGGATCTCCCGGAGCCCCTCCTTGACCGCCTCTTCCGTCAGAACGCCGCGCCCCGTAAGCCGCAGGAGCGTGGCGTTGAGTTTGCTCGAAAGCTCGTCGAACATAAGCCCGTAAGAGTAATCGCCAGGAATGAGGTTTCTTCAAGGCGGGCGGGGGCGGTAGGAACTGAGGCGGTCAGGAACTGAGGCGGTATTCCGCCGCTCCTTGCTTCCGCCGTCCTCCCCTTCCGCTGCGTTATCTACCGCCTTACCGCCTTACCGCCTTACCGCCTAATTTCCACCATGCAGCCGAGCCCGCCGATGCAGCCCATCAGAGACGAGGAAGAGCGGCAGCGGCAGCTCGAGCGCATGAAACGCCGGGCCACCGGGCTCCTGGTGTTCATGGGGGGCCTGTTTGTGGTGGCCCGGGTGCTGGAGCCGCGCTACGCCTGGCTCGGGTACGTACGGGCCACCGCCGAGGCCTCGCTGGTGGGGGGCATCGCCGACTGGTTTGCCATCACCGCGCTGTTCCGCCATCCGCTCAATCTGCCGATCCCCCACACCGCGATCATCCCCAGCCGCAAGGACAAGATCGGCCGCAGCCTCGGCAACTTCGTGCAGAACAACTTTCTGTCGCCGGAGGTCCTCTCGGCCAAGCTGCGAGCCGCGCTGATCAGCCGGCGGGCTGCTGAGTGGCTGGCCGAGCCGGAGAACGCACGCAAGGCCGCCCGCAACATCGGGTCGGTGCTGCAGAGCGCGGGAAACGTAGTGCGGGACGAAGATGTCCACGCGCTGCTCGACCGCAGCGTGATCGAGCCGCTGCGGCGGGTGCCCATTGCGCCGGTGTTATCGAAGGGGCTGGAGCTGCTCACGGTGGACGACCGACACCAGCAGCTGCTCGACCGGATCATCGGTGGTCTGACCACGCTGGTCGCCGAGAACGAAGCGCTGATCCGGGACCGGATACGGGAGGAGAGTCCCTGGTGGGTACCGGAGTTGGTGGACGACAAGATTCACCGGAAGGTCCTGGGCGGCATCGAGCGCACCCTCTATGAGGTTGGGGTCGATCCGGATCATCGGCTCAGACATCAGTTCGATCGGCTGCTTAGCGAGTGGATCGTTCAGCTGCAGGAGTCGCCGGAGGTCATCGCCCGGGCCGAGGCGATCAAGCAGCAGGTGCTCGATCCCGAAACCAGCGGGCGGATTGCGGCGTCGCTCTGGAACGAGGCCAAGACGGCGCTCGGCCGGCAGGACCAGTCGAACGAGGGCGGAGCGATCGAGGCGGTGGCCCGGGGCCTCTCGGCGTTGGCGCGAGCGGCGCTGGACGATGAAGCGCTGCTGGAAAAGATCGATGGCTGGGTCATCGGGGCGGTGCTGCGGGTGGTGGATCAGCACCGCCACGAGGCGGGCCAGCTGATCGCCCAGACGGTGAGCGCGTGGGACCCCCGGGAGACCTCCCGCCGGATCGAGCTGCTGGTGGGAAGAGACCTGCAGTTCATTCGTATCAACGGCACGCTGGTGGGCGGCCTCGTGGGACTGACCCTCTACACCGTGACCCGGCTGTTGTAGGCCTATTTGCCAAACGCGACCGTCGGCACGTCGCCCCAGCCGTCCCAGCGGACCGGCGCCAGCACGTAGCGCATCACCGGCTTACCGTCGAGCTCGAAGGTCTCCAGCAGAGTCCGATAGCCTTCCCGGCTGGTTTGCCTGAGCTTGCCACCGAAACCCCAGGTGAACCGGTCCGCCGAGCGCTTGTCGTCCCAGGCGAGATACCACACCAGCGCCGGGCCGGACGGCGTGGCGACGACCCGATAGCGATCGCCCCCCCAGCCGGCCGGTCGGACCTCACGCAGCTCCTGCCGGCCCATCAGATGCGCCATGAGGATGTGGATCTCGCTTTCGCCGAGGACATCCTCATAGATCCGCTCCGAATTGGTGGTGAAGCTCAGCGTAAGCGGCTGATCCGGGAGATAGCGGTCGGGAAACATGATCTGCTCGGTCGAGACCGGCATGCGGGGCCCGAACGGCACGGTGTCTCGCAGCGAGGAGCTCCTCCACCAATGCATGAACTCCGCTCCGGCCAGATACGGAAAGATGAGCGCCTCGCGTACGATCAGTGGAGCCCTGGCAAACACCGGCATCGACGACTGCTGCTGCCGGACCTGTTGGCGATAAAGATCCCAGAACTCCGGGTTGGCGGTGACGTCCTGGCCCGGCGCGAGGACCTCGATGGAGGCGAGGGTCGCCTGCCCTTCGAGGACCGCCTGAGCCGCAGTCAGACGGTCGTTGTTGGATCCGTCGTACAGGATGGAGTCGAGCGGGATGTACTGGCCTTGAAGCGCGTGGATCATCTCGTGGGCCAGCACCAGCCGCAGCTGGGACGGATCGGCATCGGCCACCGCGAACAGCGTCGCCGAATCGGGATCGTAGTATCCCGCTACCTGTTCGGTGTACAAATCGAGCAGCAGCGCGCGGAGCTGAAGCGAGTCGGGCAGCAGGCCGAACAGCTTATAGGTGGTCTCCAGCCCCTTCAGCTTGGCAGGCGGAAGCTGCTCGTCCAGCTTCCGGATCAGGTAGCCTCGGACCTGTTCCCGGGTGCGGCTGGCGACCCGGGGTCGGCTCTTGAACTTGAGACCCGCGGCGCGTTCGACCGGCGCCTGGAGGCTGTCCACCAGCCGCTCCATCGTCGCCGCCCCCGCCCGCGCAGGCGCATCGCCCCGGCAACCAAGCAGCAGTGCCATCACCGCGACTCCGACGGTCTGCCACACGTGTCTCATGCGGCGGCCAGGTATCGGCTGTACCAGCCGATCAAGGCGGGTCCGGCCTCGTAGCAGATGGCAGCGCCGATGGCCAGAAAGATTCCGAACGGCACCAGCTTCTTCTGGCCCATGAGCAGGAGCGGCACGAAGACCAGACTGCCTGCCAGCGCTCCGAGGAAGATCGTGAGCAGCACTCCCTGCCAGCCCAGGAATGCGCCCACCATCGCCATCATCTTGATGTCTCCACCTCCCATCGCGTCCTCCTTAAACACCCAGGTTCCCACCGTGCCCACCAGCCAGAGGATCCCGAATCCCACCGCCGCGCCCAGCACCGCGGCGCCGAGCCCCTCCAACCCTCCAGCCAGGCTGAAGAGTAAGCCGATGACGAGCCCGCCCCAGGTAAACTCGTCGGGAATGATGTATTTGCGCGCATCGGTCATGGCGATGCCCAGCAGCAGCGTACCGAAGACCGCGCCGCGGAGCGCCTCCAGCGTCAGCCCGCGGCGCCACACCATGTAGCCCCAGAGCGCGGCGGTGGCGAGCTCGATCAGCGGGTACATCAGGGAGATCGGCTGGCCGCAGCCGCGGCAGCGGCCCCGCAGCAGCAGCCAGGAGACCACCGGAACGTTCTCGTACCAGGACAGTCCCTTGCCGCACCGGGGGCAATGAGAGCGGGGATGCACGATCGATTCCTTGGGCTCGGCCCCCCACCGCAGGATGCAGACGTTCAGGAAGCTTCCGATCAGCGCCCCGAACAGCGCGCCGCAGGCAACGCCGAGCGGACCGGGATGGAGCCAGATCAATCACGCGTGACCTCATGCAGGAGGATGCCGGCGGCAACAGCCACGTTGAGGGATTCCACGCCGCGAGCCAGGTCGACCCCGATCCGGCGGTTGGCGGCGGCTTCGAGGGTGGGACTCACGCCGGCGCCTTCGTTCCCGACGACCAGCAGGACCGGGGGCCGCTCAGACGTGCGGCGCGGGAGGCTATCGGGGCTTTCGCCGCCGACGGCCGCCACCCAGATCTCGGCCCGTTGCAGGCGGGCCCAGGCCACCATTTCCTCTGGCGTGGCGGCAACCGACGGCAGGCGGAAGGTCGCGCCCATGCCGCCCCGGATGACCTTGGAGTTGGTCAGATCGGCCGTGCCTTTGAGCGCAATGACGCCGGCGGCGCCCAGCCCCAGCGCGGTCCGGAGCATGGTGCCCACGTTGCCCGGATCCTGCACCGCGTCGAGCACCAGCGCCGTCATGCCGGGCGTCAGCCGGATGTCGGCCAGGCTCCAGCTCTTCGGCTCGACCACGGCGGTTATGCCCTGCGGATGCTCGGTGTCGGTCAGCCCATCGAGCTCCGCGTCACTCACCTCCTCCACCCGGATTCCGCGCTCGAGCAGGGCGGCTTTGAGCGACTTCCCGCGGATGGTAGCTTCCAGCGCCGGCGACACCGCGGCGCCGCGGATGTTGATGCCGGTGGCGAGCGCCTCTTCGACCAGACGTATTCCTTCGGCCAGCGCCAGGCCGCGCCGCTCCCGCCCGCGGCGTCGGTGAAGGTCCCGGACCAGCGTCTGGAGAGAGCTGCTCATGCGGAGGCCCACCCAATGAAGATCGCGCTGACGATTGCCGGCTCGGACTCCGGCGGCGGCGCCGGCATCCAGGCCGACCTGAAAACGTTCCAGCAGTTCGGCGTCTTCGGCACCTCGGTCATCGTTGCCCTGACGGCTCAGAATACCGTGGGGGTGCGCGCGGTCGAGACGGTGCCGGAGTCGATGATCGGGGCCCAGCTTACCGCGCTGGCGGAAGACCTGCCGCCGGCGGCGCTCAAGACCGGCATGCTGGCCGAAGCCGGCGTGGTCCGTCAGGTCGCACGGGCGATCCGGGAGAACGGCTGGTCTCCGCTGGTGGTGGACCCGGTCATGGTCTCCACCTCCGGCGCCCGCCTGCTCACCGATGAAGCCGAAGACGTCATCCGCGAAGACCTCCTGCCGCTGGCCGCGCTGGTCACCCCCAACATCGACGAAGCGGCCATTCTCACCGGGCGGGTGGTCCACGACCTGGCGACCATGGAGCGGGCGGCCGCCGCCATGCTGCGATTCGGGGCCGGGGCGGTACTCGTCAAGGGCGGCCACCTCGCCGGCGAAATCACCGACATTCTCGCTACTCCTGCCGGCATGCGCCGCTTCACCCACCCGCGAATCGAGACCACCTCCACCCACGGCACCGGCTGCACCCTCTCGGCCGCAATCACCGCGGGGCTGGCGCTGGGACGGCCGCTGGAGGACTGCCGTTGCCACCGCCCTGGATTTCGTGCACCGCGCGATCGCGTCCGCGCCAAACCTGGGCGCCGGCCATGGCCCGCTGAACCACACGGTGCCGGCGGCTACATCCGCTCGATGATCCCCTCGATCAGCGCGCCAAGCTCGCCAGTCACCCGGTCGGCCGTCTCCATCACCTCCTCGTGATTGAGTTTGGTCGGTGAGATGCCGGAGGCCAGGTTGGTCACCACCGAGAAGCCGAGACAGCGAAGCCCACGCGCTCGTGCGGCGATGACCTCGATCACGGTAGACATCCCCACCGCATCGCCGCCGAGCCGGTCCAGCATCCGGATCTCGGCGGGCGTCTCGAAGCTCGGCCCCAGCAGCTGGACGTACACCCCTTCGTCCAGGCCCAGCCGCTTCTCTCGCGCCACATCGCGGGCCAGACCACGGAGCGTTGAATCATAGGGGTCCGACATGTCCGGAAACCGCTCCTCACCGGGCAGTACCGGGCCCAACAGCGGGTTCCGGAAAGTCAGGTTGATGTGATCGGCGATGAGCATCACCGCTCCCTGGGCAAAGGTCCGGCGGATCCCGCCTGCGGCATTGGTGAGCAGCAGAGTCTTGACCCCTAGAGCAGCGAAGATGCGCACCGGTAGAGCTGCCACTTCGGGGTCATGCCCTTCGTAGAGATGGAACCGCCCGCTCTGGGCGATGATCTCCTTCCCGCCAAGGCTTCCCGCCACCAGCTCTCCGCCGTGGCCGATCACCGTGGGCTCGGGAAAGCCGGGGATGTCACGATAGGGAATCGTGACCGCGTCCTGAATTCGCTGGGTGAAGAACCCAAGGCCTGACCCGAGCACAACCGCCACCGACGGCCTTCGATTCCCAATCCTCTTCCTGACAGCATCGACGGCTTCGTGGATCAGTTCCTGCCCCGCCGCCTTCACAGCAGAATTCCGGCGATCGTGGCCGAAAGGAAATTCGCGAGCGTGCCGGCAAGCATCGCGCGGATGCCCAGCCGGGCCAGGTCCCGCTTGCGGTCGGGAACCAGGGCCCCGATGCCGCCGAGCTGGATGCCCACCGAGCTGAAGTTGGCAAACCCCGCCAGCGCGAACGACGCGATGATGAACGACCGCGGGTCCAGCTGGGCTTTCATCGGGCCGAGCTCTGCGTACGCGATGAATTCGTTCAGAACCATCCGGGTGCCCAACAGGCTCCCGATGACGTCGCTGTCATGCCATGGCACGCCCATCACCCACGCGATCGGCCGGAAGACCCAGCCGAGCACCGTCTGGAGGTTGGAGGGGAACCATTCGACATAGCTGTGTACCGCGGCGAACCCGCCATTGAGCAGCGCGACCAGCGCCACGAACGACACCAGCATCGCGATGACGTTGAGCATCAGATTCAGCCCTTCACTGGTTCCTCGCGCCGCCGCGTCGAGCAGGTTCACGTCCTGCTTGGGCATGTCGAGCTTGACCTTCCCATAGGTCTCGGGCACCTCGGTCTCCGGCTCGAAGAGCTTGGCCATCATGATCGTCCCCGGCGCAGTCATGATCACCGCGGTGAGCAGATGCCGCGCCTCGATCCCGAACGCGATGTACGCCACCATGATCGAGCCGGAGATGTGGGCCATGCCCGACGTCATCACCGTCATCAGCTCCGAGCGGGTCATCCGCGGCAGGAACGGGCCGGATCGTCAGCGGCGCCTCGGTCTGCCCCATGAAGATCGATGCCGCCACGTTCAGGCTTTCGGCCCCGCTCGCCCCCATCACCCGGCTCATCAGCATGGCGAAGGCCCGCACGATGAGCTGCATGATCCCGAGGTAGTACATGATGGCGAAGAGTGCGCTGACGAAGATGATGGCAGGCAGCAGCTGAAACGCGAAGATGACTCCCAGGCTCGAGTCGGGCTTGCCCAGCTCGCCGAAGACGAACTGCGAGCCGACATACGAGTAGTTGAGAATCGAGGTCACGAAGCTGCCAAGCGCGCGGAACAGTTGCTGGCCGGCGGGAATCCGGAGCACGAAGATCGCGAACAGCAGCTGGAGGCCCAGACCCCAGGCCACGACGCGCCAGCGGATTTGTCTTCGGTTGTGGGAGAGTGCAACGGCGATCGCCAGGATGGCGGCAATGCCAAGAAGGCCTCTGAGACGGAGCCACACGCTCGCTGGCTCCGATGTGGGCGGGGAGCTCGGCTCCTGGGTGGCAGCGACTGTCGGAGAATCGGTCTGAACCGGCGGCGTCTGCTGCGCCAGCACGCGGTTGACGCCCTGCCAGGTGAGTCCCGGCACCACCCAGGCCGCGAACATCGCGCCGGTGAGAGAGGAGAACCGCAAGGATCGCAGCACGCATGCTTACGTTCTCCGTCAGCGGATGTCGGCCAGCTCGTCCCGCGCTCGGCTCAGAAGCTCGAGCCGCTCGGGCCAGGGAAGGAAGGCTCCAGCGAACCCATTCAGAATCAGCTGGTCGATCTCCGGCCGGGTAAACCCGAGCTCGGTGTGCGCCCGCCAGTACTCATCGCTCAGAGAAACCCCGGCCATGAGCCAGCCATCGGTGCACAGGGTGACGTTGAGGCCGGCATCAAAGTAGCCTCGAACCGGGTGTTCCGATGCCCGGCTGACCGCGCGGGTCTGCACGTTGCTGGTGATATTGGCCTCGATCAGGATCTGCCGGTCGCGGATATAGGCCATGAGCTGCGGGGTTCTCGTAGAGCCGGGTTCCGTGCCCGATCCGGTCGGCGTGACACAGGTGCACCGCCTCAGCGATCGACTCAGCGCCGGCCGCCTCTCCCGCGTGCACGGTCACTCCCAGGAGCCCTCGGGCCGCTACGTCGAACGCGGCGCGGTGGTTGCCCGGAGGACGCCCGGCCTCCCCGCCGGCCAGGTCGAAGGCCACCACGCCCTGGTCCCGGAACGCCACAGAGCACTCCGCGATCTCGACCGACACGGCAGGATCGTAGTGCCGAAGCGAGCAGTTGATCACCCGGGCTATGACTCCGAAGTCGCGCTCACCCCGCGCCAGTCCGCGGAGCTCTGCCTGCATGACCTCGTCCAGGGTCAGGCCCTGTCGCTGGCTCAGGTGGGGGCAGTAGCGGACCTCGAGATAGCGGACGTTGTCGCGGGCCGCGTCTTCCACCATCTCGTAGGCGACCTGCTCGATCGCCTCGGGAGTCTGCAGCAGCGGGATGGTAAGGTCGAACCGGTCCAGGTAGTCCTGCAGATCGGCAGCGTCGTCCACCAGCATGAAGCGACCCAGCGCCTCCGGTTCGTAGGACGGCAGGACGACCTTCGCCTTGCGGGCCAGCTCGATCATCGTTGTGGGCCGCAGCGACCCATCCAGATGCACGTGAAGCTCGGCTTTAGGCAGCCGGCCGATCAGCTCACGCGTCAGCATCGATGTTCGTACCCTTCCGGGATCTGACCACAACACGAAGGATGGCCCCACCGGCGAGAGGAGCGTCGGAGGAGATCTCGATGCCGCGTCCGTCGGTCACGTACGCTGCGCCGCACGCGACCTGGCGGTCCAGCTCCGGATCGAAAGCGCGAAGCGCCGAGCCGACATCAGAGCCGGCCGGAAGATCCACCGTACCGGCGTTCACGAACACCCGAATGGTTTCGCTCACCGGCTCGCCTGAAATCCGGGCCGGGCGCGGACGTCCACCGGCTGGGGCAAGCGCCGCAAATGGGTGACGAGGGCGTCCACGTCGAGTATGGTGGCCGGCGTGGATGGCAGCCGGGCCAGCATCAGGTAACCCTCGCCGCCGGAGGCCAGGAAGTCGTCCACCGCGAGGGTATACTCGGCCCCGGACCGGAGCTTCTGCCCCCGCTGAAGCTCGACGCTCTGCACCCGCTTTCCCGGAGGACGCCGGGGGTCGTAGCGGACCCGGGCCCCTGCCAGGTAGGCCGACGGCCCGCTGCCTTGCGCCAGGGCATGCTCCAGCACCTCCCGGAGCTGCCTGCCGGTCAGTGTCACCTTCACGAGACTGCTCTGCGAGGGCTGAATCTCGAACAGCTGCCCGTAGGTGACCGGGCCGGCGGGAAGGTCGGCTCGGACCGCGGCGTCACCCACCAGACCGACATCGGCCCGCAGCACATTGCGGCGGGCTTCCGCGATCAGGCCGCCCAGACGCTGCTGCTCGTCGGCCCGGCTGAGCGGGACCTTGATGGTCGCGACCACACGGCTGGTGATCGAGTCGGTCCGCCGGCGATAGCTCTCCACCAGCGCTGCCATCTCCGGATCCGGCTCGACCCGGTCGGCGCTGACCGGCTCGATTCGGGTCCTCACTTCCCTGCCCCCGGCGGAGGTCTTCACCAGGTCGGCGACCGCGACGGAGCTTCCTTCCGGCCCGGCCTCGACGATGGAGATCCCGGCGATCCTGGTGTTGACCAGCCGGTGCGTGTGGCCTCCGACCAGCAGGTCCACCGTCCGCGACTCGACCGCATCGGCCAAACGGATCGCCTCGCCGCTGCAGACCGGACCGTCGCAGCTCCCACCAGCATGCGCCAGCAGCACAGTGAGATCGGGGCGCAACGCGCGGACCTCGGCCAGCACATCGTGAATGGCCAGCGCGCCCTCGCCGAAGCGGAGTCCGGCAGTCAATTCCGCCTTCACGCTGGTCTTGGCTTCGGCAGTAATGTAGCCCACCACCGCCACCTTCAGTCCTCGGACCGGCAGCACCATGTACGGCATTACCCATTCGGGGCGCCGGCCGGTGGCCGAATCGAAGACGTTTGCCGCGAGCCAGCGATATCGCGCCTCCGACATCCGGCGCCGCAGGGTGTCGAGCGACCACTCCAGGTCGTGCTCGGCCAGCGCGGTCGCCGCAATGCCCAGCCGGTTGAGCACCTCCACCATGGCGCGTCCCCGCGTGACGTTCGATGCCACGCTGCCCTGCATGGCGCCGCCGGCATCGAGCCGGAGTGTGGGACAAGCGCAGTCCGCTTCCAGGCTGTCCAGAGTCGCTGCGAGCGCGGCAGCCCCTCCGCTGGAGGTGCCCTGCTCCCGGATGTGAGGCAGCAAGGCGCCGTGAAGATCCGCGGTGGCCAGCACCCGGAGGAGCAGCGTATCGCGGGGACCCACCGGCAACGGGCGAGCCGGTACCCTGAACAGGCCGCGAACCGCGACGGCTGCCACCTCCGGAACAATCCGCCACTCGCGAAGTGCATAGTCGGAAGGCTCGATAGTCTTCCGGCCCGGACCTTCTGGATCAGGAGGTCGCGAATGTTCTCCTTCCTGTCATAGACCACCGGGGCGCCGCGCAGCATGGTGTAGCCACCCGCGCCGGTCTGGCGGTGGCTGTTCACCGCGAGGGTGAAGCTGTCGGTCCGAGTCACCGCGCGTCGGCCGACGTTGAGATTGCGGATGCGGTCACCGATGGGCCGCCGGAGGTCGATATCGTATCGGGCGCCGGCAATCATGTCGAAGTCGTAGCCGGGCACGCCCGGGTCAATCGAGATGCGGCCGGCGGCATCGGCCCGGTAGTAACGGACGCTGTGCTCCAGGTACTCCTTGAGTTGGGCGCCGCTGATGCGCACGGCGCGCAGGGTGTTGTCGAATGGATAGAGGGCCACCAGATCCCTCATCCGGATGGCGCCGCTGTCGAAGCCGGCCCTGAGATTGAATGCGGACGCCGCCGACAGCTGGGCCCGGGTGCGCTCGAGCTGCACCGAGTGGATGAAGCTCATGATCGCGCTGGGTTCCAGCCGGGCTGCCGCCGCGGGCATCGGACCGGTGGCCTCACCCAGTGGCGTGTCGGCCCACTCGAGGACCGCGGCGTGCGCCGAAGCCAGCCGCTGGTTCAGCGGACAGATGGGGACACCCCGGCCGTCGACACCAGCTCCGCCGCGACTCGCACTGGCCTCCAGCGCCCTGCCTGTCGCACCAGAGAGACGTGCGTGACCGAGACACTCCCGCCATATGGCCGCGGCTGCACGAAGTGAACGCCGCCTATCACCGTGTCGCGCATTTCCCGGTGCGAGTGGCCCACCACCACCAGATCGGGCGGCTCGGAAAGACCCGCGAGGGCGGCTGCCACATGCTCACCCCCAACGCCGGTGGTGTCGTACGACGCCGCGCCCCTGAGCCCGCTGTGTACGATGGCGACGGCCAGATCGGATTCGCGCCGCAGCTGATCCATCACCCGCGACGCTGCGACTGGAATCCTCTCGACCCGCACTCTTCCCGCGAGATGGTCGCGGTTCCACACCTGCGTCCCGGGAGTGGTGAAGCCGGTCACACCGACCCGCACCCCCTGCCGTTGGAGCACGACGAAGGCGGGATAGAGCAGTGTATCCGCAGGCAGGGTGTACAGATTCCCGCTGACGTAGGGAAACGCGGCGCCCGCGAAGATCGCCCGCATGGCCCCCAGCCCCCAGTCGAACTCGTGGTTCCCTGGAGTCGCGACGTCGTAGCCGGTCAGATTCATGGCTTCCATGACCGGATTGGGGTCCCGCGGTGCGACGCGGCCGAAATAGGTGGCAAACGGGTCGCCCTGGATCGCATCTCCCGCGTCCACCAGCACCACCTGCCCTGGATAGCGTGCCTTCAAGGAGTCCACGATCGTCGCCACGCGAGAGAGCCCGCCCTGAAACGGCTGATTGGCGACGTAATCCCAGTCGGTAGCGTGGCCGTGCACGTCGGTCGTGGCGACCACAACCACGTGGGCCGTATCGGCCCGATGGACCGGCGCACGGACGCTCGTATACGGCAGCAGCGAGGCTGACGAGAGGAAGTGCAGCAGAGTGATGGTGGGGAGCATCGAGGAAATATCGGGAAGGCCGAGGAGGGAAGGAAGGCATGCGCTGAGCGAACGCGAAGGGACGGCGCTTCCGGCCTTGCGCACATTCACCTGGCCGTATATCTGTTTACGCGAATATGGCTACCTCTGCTGCAGACCTGTTGCTCACCGTTGCGGAGCCCACCCGGCTTCGCATCCTGAACTGCCTGGCGGCGGCGCCTCTGTTCGTGTCCGACCTGCAGGCGGTGCTCGACCTGCCTCAGCCGACGGTCTCCCGCCATCTGCAGGTTCTGCGCCGGGCCGACCTGGTGCGGGACACGCCGATCGCCCAGTTCGTGCTGTACCGCTTGCGACGAAACGGGGGAGCCCACGGACGAATGTTGGCTGCCATCCTCGATGCCGTCGTCCATGACGATGGCGTGCTCCGCGCCGAGCGGCACCGCGCCGCGGATCGGAGCCGGTCCCATACCCGAAGCCGAGTCCAGGAGCCCGCATGACGCATCGGATTCTCGTGGTCGACGACGAGCCCGACATCACGGCGCTGGTGGCGTATCACCTCGCCAAGGCAGGGCTTCGCGTCTCGACCGCCGCGAACGGGACCGATGCGCTCAAGGCGGCCCGGGAGGAGCGACCCGATATCGTCATCCTCGATCTGATGCTGCCGGGTGTCTCGGGCTACGACATCCTGGCCGAGCTGCGCAAGCGGGAGGAAACCCGCGAGGTCGGCGTCATTCTCCTGACCGCGCGGCGGGAGGAAACCGACCGAATCCGAGGTCTTTCACTGGGGGCGGACGACTACCTCACCAAGCCGTTCTCGCCGCAGGAGCTGTCACTGCGGGTGAGCGGGTTGCTGCGACGGCTGGGCAGCCCGGCCGTCAGCGCGGGGTCGACTCTGAGCGCCGGTCCGATCGTGATCGATCGGTCGGCTCACCGAGCCACCATCCACGGGCAGGAGCTGAGCCTGACGGCGACCGAGTACAAACTCTTGCTGACGCTGGTCGAGCGCCGGGGGCGGGTGCAGTCGCGGCCCCAGCTGCTCGAGATCGTCTGGGAAGCGCAGCCCGACATCCAGACCCGTACCGTCGACATGCATGTGCAGCGGCTCCGGACCAAGCTGGGTGACGCCGGGAAGCTGATCGAGACGGTGCGCGGCTTCGGCTACCGCTTCAAGGGGAACGAGCGCGGGGCCCGGGCCCGGTGACCTTTGTCCGGCGATTGGTCCTGGGCTCGGTCCTCATCCTGACTCTGGCTGTCGCCATCCTGCTCTGGGTCGCCGAACGCTCGCTCCGGCGAGATCTCGAAGGCGAGATCGCGCACACGCTGGAGAACGAGGCCAGGCTGGTTCGCGAGGCTCTCCCTCCGGACTCCACGGCCTGGCAAGCCGCCGTCATCCAATTGTCCCGCCAGGTCAGGCATCGGATCACCCTCGTCGATCGCGAATGGCCGGGTCCGTGCCGACAGCGACTTCCCCGTCGGACCCCTTCCCGCCATCGAGAGCCACGCCCAGCGCCCTGAGGTGGTCGCCGCCCTGAGGAGCGGTCGGGGCCTGGCAAGTCGGCGCAGCGAAACCGTGGGTCACCCTTTTCTCTACGTGGCGATACCGGGTGGGCCCGGCGTGGTGCGGGTCGCGGCTGGGCTGGAGCAGGTGGACGAGGTGGTCCGCCGGGCCCAGAGCGCCGTCGCCGGTGCAGCGTTGCTGGCGCTGCTGGTCGGAAGCCTGTTGGCGCTGGCCGCAGGACGGTCCATCGCGCAACCGCTCATCGCAGATCAGCGCGGCCGCCCGGGCCATCGCCGCCGGCGCTCCGCCGCGATTTCCCCGATCCGGCATTCCCGACATTGACGGGCTGGTGCAGGCGCTGCGCCAGATGCACCGGCAGCTGGGCGACCGCTTCGAGGACCTCCGGCGGGAGCAGGCCGAAACGGCCGCTCTGGTGGAATCGATGGTGGAGGGGGTGATCGCCGCGGACGAGCGGGGCCGCATCATTACCGCCAACGTGGCGGCGCGCCGGCTGCTCGGCTACAGCCTGACGGAGGAGCTTCCCGACTTGGCGGAGCTCTTCCGGGTGAAGGCAGCCCGCCAGGTCGTGGACGCCGTGCTCCAGGGGCAAGCGGTGCAGGACCGGGAGCTGGAAGTGGATGAGCGAGCCATCCTGATGAACGCCAGGCCGCTCCCCTCGGGCGGCGCGGTGCTGGTGATCCACGATCTGACGGAGATCCGGCGGCTGGAAACGGTGCGCCGCGACTTCGTGGCCAACGTGTCCCACGAGCTCAAGACGCCGCTGACGTCGATCTCGGGCTACGCCGAGACGCTGCTGACCGACACGCCCGACCCGGAGACGACTCGGCGCTTCCTGGGTACCATCCTGGACAACGCGCGCCGGATGCAGCGGCTGGTGGACGATCTGCTGGATCTGGCGCGAATCGAGGTTGGCCGCTGGCAACCGGAGCCAGAGCCGATCGACGTGGCGGAAACCGCTCGGGAAATGTGGAGTGAGCTGGCCGAGCGAGCCGCGGCACGGGGCGTCGAGTTCACCGTGGACACCGAGACGCCCGCGGGCGCCCTCCACGCGGACGCGGACGCGTTGCGCCAGATCCTGACCAACCTGCTCGAGAATTCACTCCGACACACCGGCCGGGGTGGACACATTGTCTGTCGAAGCCGGCTGGAGAATGGCGGGGTGGCGGTGAGCGTCTCGGACAATGGCTCGGGGATCCCCCATGAGCATCTGCCACGGATCTTCGAGCGGTTCTATCGGGCCGATCACTCCCGCTCACGGGAGGAGGGAGGCACGGGACTGGGCCTGGCGATCGTCAAGCACCTGGTCGAGGCGCACGGCGGCAGGGTCTATGCGGAGAGCGAGCGCGGCGTGGGCACCACGGTCACCTGCTGGTTCCCTGCATCGAGCGCCACGCCCCGTGATCCTCTAGCAGCGGCCTCGCAGACCTCGCGATAGCTCAGGTCCAGGCGGTCCAGCTCGCGGTCCCACGTGAGCGCGTTCGCCGGTGCGGCGAGCCCCTCGGGAAAGCCGCTGGGTGAGACTCCAATCCTCAGCCAGTTTCACCATTGCCGCGGCCATTGCCCCCGGGTCACCTTCACGGCAGGCGAGACCATTCCTCCCATCACGAAGATGATCCCGCACCCCGCCGGCCGGGCTCGCTATCACCGGCAGGCCGCTCGCCATGGCCTCCAGGACCACCAGTCCCAAGGTCTCCGTCACGGAGGCGAACACGAAAGCATCACAGTTCGCGTAGAGATCGGGCAGCCGGCTTTTGCGCTCCAGGAATCCCAGGAAGGTGACTCCGGGCGGAGCAGCGGCCCGGAGTTCGGCTTCGCGGGGGCCGGTCCCCGCCATGATCAGGTGGATGACACCTCGCGGCAGGCTTTCGCAGGCGAGCCGAAATGCGTGGATGACCTGGTCGGCCCGCTTCTCGGCGGCCAGCCTGCCTACATACAAGAAGGTGAAGCGGCTCCCCATGCCGAAGGCGGCACGCATCTCCTGAGTGCGCCGCCCTGGATGGAACAGCTCCGCATCCACACCGCGTCCCCACACTTCGGCATCGGAAACATTCAGCCGAAGCAGATCATCCCGCGAGGCGGTCGACGGAGTATAGACCCGCCTGCTCCGGCGATGAAACCGACCCAAATACGACGACACGGTTCCTCGAAGCCAGGACGTTCCGTACGCGACGGCGTAGCGCGCAAAGTCGGTGTGGTACGACGACACCATCGGTACCCCGGCGCGCGCTGCCGCGATCTGACCCATCCGGCCAACGCTGAATTCGGTGGCGCAATGGATCAGGTCGGGCTGAAATCGTCGGACCAGCGCGTTCATGGCGCGGGGAGACGGCAGGGCTAACCGTACTTCGGGGTAGAGCGGCAGCGGTAGGCTGGAAACGGGAACCACCTCGATAGGAAGGCTGCTCGCCCCATCCGCGTCCCATTCCGAGGCTCCTGGAGCTCGCGGATATCGCGGCGCCACCACGAGGCAATCCCAATTGCGGCGTGCCAGTCCCCCCACCGATATGGAGGTTACCACCGATACGCCGTTGAGCTGCGGCGGGTACGTATCGGTACAGTACAGAACGCGCATCGACACTCCGGTCCGGGACAGCTCAAGGTGCTTTCAGCGGGTCACGGTTTGGTGAAGCTGAGGTCTCAATTGGTACCAGAGGGCGGTTTTCTCGATGGAGCCGATTTTCCGTTACCGGATCGTCGTGGTTTCGCGGTCAATCGGTTGCGAGTTGTGGAGAGATTTGTGGATACATGGAAACATCGATCCTGGTTCGGCTCGGCGCCCACGACAGGGCGCTGATGCATCGGTGCGCCATCACCCCTTCCGCACCGAGGGTATCACGCGCGGCGTGGATCGCGGTCACCCATCTCGGCGGCATCGGACCTTCGCTGCTGGCAGCGGGACTGCCATGGTTCGCCTGCTGCGCCCTGCATCGCGCCTCGGCACTGGCCTTGGCAACACTGATCGTCTCTCATCTCCTGGTGCAGGTCGTCAAGCGGACCGTCGCACGCTACCGTCCTGCAGCGGATGCCGGCTGGGTCGCACTGGTGAAGGAGCCGGATCGTTTCTCGTTCCCCTCAGGACACGCCACCGCTGCGATGTCCCTCGCGCTTTCCTATGGAGCGGTGTTCCCGGCCTGGGCCCTGCCACTGGCGATTGCGGCAGTCATGGTGGGATTCTCCCGGGTGCGCCTGGGGGTGCACTATCCCAGTGATGTTCTCGTCGGGCAGCTCATTGCTGCGGCAACAGCCGCTGCGCTGGCGCCGTTCGTATTGCTCAGCCCACTCTGAACCAGACCGAAGTAACGACTACAGCTTGTTCGCGTAGCTAAGAATCTTGTAACGCCCTCCCCGCTCCAGGATTTGAGTCAGCAGGCGAACCGAGACCGCCTGACCCCGCTGATCGCGCAGACGGAGGACGCAAGGGCCTGCCACTGTGTTCTCGCCCTCACGGCTCACTTCCGTGCCGCACTCGTGGCCGAGAAGCTTGAGACGCTGCCCGCCGTAGACGGCGAGCGCCCGGCGAATCCCGCGCTCGCTGCGTTGCTGGAGCAGGTACCACATCAGACCTGGCTCCAGATCATAGGGGGGAAGACCTTCCGCCGCGGTGGGGTAATACAGGTACGCGAACTCGGCTCGGCTCACCGCCATCGATGCGAGGGCCGCCGTGTCCCGCTGCGCCAATGCCCTGACGTACGCGAGCCAAAAGCGAGTCACGACTGCCATACGCATTTTCCAGCCGAGCGACCGGCTCTAGGTCTTTCTGAAAGCGCTGAATCGATGAGTCCCGGGGAATGAAACTGTCCACCACCCGCACGGCACCTGGGGTGGCGCGGACCTCATCGTTTTCGCACCCGAGCGACACGCCGGCAGCCCCCATTACGAGCAGCGTCCTGAACAGCAGTGACATAGGTTTTCGCGTATCGGAACCAGGATAGAGAGACGCAAGCTCTCTATCCTGGCCCCTCGGCTCATTAGTTCGTGGCGTAATTGGTCCAGCCCTGCCACCACTTCGTTCCAGCTGGATCCGCGGCGCCGAAATACGTTGTGTTCGTCAAAGTTGCACCGAAAAAGCCGGCAGTGTACTCCGGCGGAATCACTACGGTTCCGGCTCCGGATGCCGCCGCCGACCCTGCCGCCGGGGTCCAGTCCAGCGACGCCGGGGTCAGGCTGGTGAAGAGCGACGCCGCGGGGTCGCCGGAGACAACGTGGTTGGACGCCGCGAAAGCAGCCGCCTTGCCGAAGTCGGTGCCGGCGTCGTCATCGTAATTCAACGCGTTTTCCGCCAGCAGCAGATTGGAGAGGTTCAGCGAGTCGGTGGTCATCATGGTGTTGGTCTCTGGATCTCTCACCGAGAGACCCTGGCGCTGCCAGCGAGCCACGATGCCATTGGTGAGATAGCCACCAGTCCCCCGGCGGAGAACCATCCCGACGTCCCCGCCGCTGGTGATCGTCGTTGCGGTGCCGGGACCGACCAGTGTGAAGTTCGCAAAGACCGGGACCGAGAACGGCTGGGTGGCAAATCCCAGAGCGCAGCCCGCGCCGTTACAGCCGTCCGCCTCGAAACCCTCGGGGATCGCTCGCCGGGACCCCGGCACCAGGCGCTGGATCCGGCCGCGCGGACTGGAAGCGCAATAAGGAACTGGTTCCGGCCCCGATAGCCCTCGGTCCAGTCGAAGTGGTCGTCACCCGATTCGTAGGAGACCAGGTAGCGCCCGTCGACCGCGCCACCCCACCATTCGAAGGAATCGTCCAGGCCAGCCAGCGACTGCACGTACTCCAGTGTCGTACCTGAACCAACGGCATACATCGACAGGCTGTTGAGCTCCTGCCCGCTGCCCGCCGAGACGTCGTAGCCGGCAAACTCGATCCGGACATAGCGCAGCGTGCCGCTGTTGTCAGCGTTATCGGTGCCGCCCGAATAATCCTCGGTGAATCCCTGGGGCCCCTCGGTAAGCACCGGCGGGGTGCGGTTGATGATGCCGTTTCCGATGATCAGGATCCCTCCCCAATCACCTGGGGCCCGGGATCCGGCCGGCTTGCCCGACGTAAACACGATGGGCGCATCGGCCGTGCCTTGAGCGTCGATCGAGGATCCGCGCAGAATCCACAGCGAGCTCCCAGCGGTGGCCGGATCGCCCGACGATGGTCGTTCCCGGCTGAATGGTCAGCGTGCTGCCGCCGCCAAACTTCACGTACCCCTGAAGAGTGTACAACGTATCGGCGTAGAGCGTCCGGTCGGTCGTGTAGTTCCCGGTGAGCGTCGCGACCTTCGCCCCCGCCACCGAAGTGTTCACGGCCGCGCTGAACGAACCGGTACCGTTGGCGTTCACCGCCGCCACCCGGTAGCTGTAGGACGCACCAGGGGTCACTGCAGCGTCGGTGTAGCTGGTCCCCGTGATCGTGCCACCGACCGCGGTAAAGGTGCCCGGGGTCGATGACTCGGCGCGCTCGAGCACATAGCTCGTCGCGCCGTTGACGGCGGTCCAGGTAACCTCGACGGACGTCTCTCCTGCCGTGGCGGTCAAGCCGGTAGGCGCCGGTGGAGTGGCGGGCGGTTCCGTCAGGTCGTCATCGCCGCAGCCGGCCAGGAAGCCGGTCAGAAGCACTGCTGCTGCGGCAGCGCGAAGCGAGCGCGTGGAGAGCAACATCACGTGTCCTCGAGTCAGAAGGGTTCGAGAAAGTCGGGGGTGGTTCCAATGCGCGAATCAATGGGTTGCGCTGCACGGATCGAGCCACGGAAACGTCACGATTGAGTCACTCACGGCTGCCAGCTCGCACCCAATGAGAAGACCCGTCCGATCTTGTAGCGGCTCCGCAGAATCCCGCCCTGGGTGGCCCGGTACGGAGTGTCCAGCAGGTTCCTGGCCTCCAGCTTGAATGTGGTGTGCGCGAATGCCGGCACCTGGAGAGAGAAGTCCACGATGTGGCGTGCCTCTTCATAGGTGTCAGGGAATGGTTGAGCGCCAGCCTCGAGGATGCGCCGGCCCACCACGTTGTACAGCGCAGTCGCGGTGACGCCTCCGACGCTGGCAAAGGTCAGCCCGCCGTTCACCACGTATTCGGCCTGACCCACCATGGGACGGTCCGAGCTGGTCAGCACTTCCGAGCCCGGGGTAATCGTGCTGCGCATGAGTGTGGTGTTGGCAAAAATGGTGAGCGGCGCCAGGCTGGGAGTGAGGAAATCCAGGTTCTTCCGTACCTCCAGCTCGACCCCGTAGTTCTCCGCCTTCTCCGCATTGACGAAGCTGTTGGCCAGGGCGCCGGTCTGCACCACGAAGACGCGCTCGATAGGATCGTCGAATCGCTTGGCGAACGCCGCCAGGCTCAGGACCTCGCCCGGGCGGGGATACCACTCCCAGCGCAGATCGTAGTTCTGGATCAGGGCTCGCTGGAGATCAGGGTTGCCGAAGGTGATGAGGCCACCGATCGGCTCGAAGGAGCTGACGTCGGCGATCTCACGGTACTCCGGCCGGGAGAGTGTCTGGCTCGCCGAGGCCCGGAGCACCTGGTCGTCGGTGAGCTGGTAGTTCAGCGCCAGCGAGGGCAGCACGTCGGTGTTTTCGCGGGAAGTGGCGGACGGGTCACCTTGGGGGCTCAGGGTATTGAGGTCCAGCGTCCACCTCTCCAGCCGCGCGCCTCCGATGAGTCGCAGGCGCGAGGTCACCGGCAGCTCCACCAGGGCGTATCCCGCGGCGAGACGGTCTCGGGCGTTGTACTGGCCGCCGTTGGCGTTGATGAAGAGAGAAAGCCTGCTGTCCTGGGCGTACGGCCCGGCAAAGATCTGCTCGGGCGCGACCTGGCGGTCCGCCAGCGAGAGGGCCCGATTGGTAATGTCGAACGCCCGGCTGTCCACCTCCCGGTCCACCGCTCTGAATGCGGCACCGGTCTTGATCAGAGCAGGGCTCGAGGGCGAGCCGAGGATCAGGCGGTAATTAGCAGCCCCGTCATAGCTGCTCTCATCGAGCTCGCTGAAGGTCCGGGTGGCGGATTGCGCGCCGCCCCACCAGTCCAGCGGAACCGACGTGCCGGTGACTGGATCGATGCTGGTCCGGTACGCGATGTCAGAGCGGTCCGGCTCGTTACGGCTGACGTGGGAGCCGGTGAACGACCAGTCCACGATATGGCTGGAGCCCAGCAGATGCTCGCCGGCGACTTGATGGGAGCGCACGGTGCGCTGGACGAACGTCAGACGGGTGACATCGAGATCGACGTTGAACTCCTCGTTCTCGCCCGCAAGCCGGATGGCCTCGTTGTCAGCGCTTCGGTTATAGGTGTTGTTGAAGGAGAGCTTGCTGCTGGCGCCGAGCCGGGTGCTGAGATTCACGATCCCGCCCCACAGCACGCTATTCCGGGAGGTGGATCCGGCACTCTCGTTGTAGGGCTGGAATCCGGCGGCGGTGCTTTGGATCAGAGCACGAGACTCCTCCAACCGCGCTTCCTGTCCGTACGAGTAGGTGAAAGAACCGATGTACCCGATCGGCTGACTGAACAGCGGATCTTCTCCTCCGATACTGACGCCGAAGCTGGCGTTGCCCGAGCCGGTCCCTGGCCGCGCGGACCACGCATTCCGAAAGGAGCTGATGATGTTGTTGACGTCGGACTGGCTGGCCCCGCTCAGGTCGCCCGCGGCCACCGCGGGGGCCGGGATCTGACGCTCGTCGCCCGGCGCGCCGCGCCACTCAGTGCCGGTGGTCGGCGCCCGGTAGAGATCCTTGCCGCTGGCGGCCGTGTTGAGGCCGGCCATGGCCGAGAAGTTGATGACCCTCCCGGCCGGGAACTCCCGGGTCTTGAGGTTGACGGAGGCGCCGGAGAAGTCACCGGGCTGATCGGGCGTGAACGTCTTTGAAGTGGTGATTCCTTCCAGAAGCGCCGGAGGGGAAGATGTCCAGCGGCACTACCTTCCGCTCCGGCTCCGGGCTCGGGACTCGAACGCCGTTGAGCGAGGTAGTGGTGTATCGCTCACCCAGGCCCCGGACGAACACGTACTTGCCGTCCTGGACGGTGACGCCACTCACCCGCTGAACGGCCTGGCCCGCATCGCTGTCGGGACTCTTCTGGATCTGTTCGCTGGTGACGGAGCTGATGATGTTAGTGGCGTTTCGCTGCTCATCCAGCGCCCGGTTGACTGTCCCCCGTTCTGCTTCGGCGCTCACTGAGATCTCGGCCAGCTGAACGGCGGATGCGGATAGGGCGATATCCTGCGCCACCGTCCCTCCCGCGGGAACCACGACGCCCGTGACCACCTTCGGCGCAAAGCCGATCATCCGCACGCGGATCGAGACCGGGCCGGCGGGTACCGGATTGAGCGCGTATCGCCCGTCCAGCGCCGAGATGGTGATGAGGCTGGATTCCAACACCTCGACCTGGGCCCCGGAGATCGGAGCTCCTTGCTCCGCGTCGACGACACGGCCTACCACCCGCCCGACGTCCTGAGCGCTGAGGGGCTGGATGGCGAGAGTGGGGCCGAGCAGGAGACCCGCAAGAGCAACACGGTGCAGCAGGGAGGGAGTGGGCATTGGCCTTCCGTCACGGGGGATCGAGGCAACTCGAGCGCGGCTGCCAGGTGTCTGCCGGTACCGAGGGATCCTGCGCGAAACCCGTCGCGGAGACACAACGATTGTGCAACGGAACGGTCACGAGGCACTCCGAGGGGAGCATGCCTACGCCTGCGACCCGCCGTTTACCTGTTCGTTACAGAAACAGTTATGCTCCGTGACCTGATTCCAGCTTCTTAGCACCCGTGTTGGACGGCACCGTCTTCCACCACCATCCCAAAAGGGGCCTATGAGCCGGCAGGCGCGAAGAACCGCGATGGGAATCGGGCTGGTTGTTGTCCTCGGAGCAGCTACGGCGAGTGCCGCAGACTACCTACCCGAACGTCAAACTCTCGGGACGCCTCCAGGAGCAGGCCTACTACTTCTCCAATGAGGACTACGCTGCCGTGGTCGGGACCCACGAGCAACATGTTCATCCGGCGGGCCCGGATCGAGGCGCGGGGGCAGATCTCCGAGAACGTGAGCGTCTACGTCCAGCCGTCGTTCGAAGGCGGACGGAACCTCACCGGGCTGACCACCACCTGTACCTCGACTCCGGTTGGGGCCGGCGGCGGCACCCCGATCATCACCTGCCGCACCACCGGCCGCAGCGGATTCCGGCTGCGCGACGCCTACATCGACGTGCTCTTCAGCCCGGTAGACCAGCAAGGGGGCGCTATACCTCCGCGCCGGACAGGAGAAGCGCCCCTTCAGCCGCTACGAGCTGACCTCTTCGAACAACCTGCCGTCGATCGAGCGCGGCGGCGGCACAGGGCCTGCTCGCCCGGGCCTCCAACGACCTGTTCGGTGGCGCCGGTTTTCTCTCCCATGACGTGGGCGCCAGCCTGCGCTACGAGTACAAGCTCGATGACACGCGCGCCTGATCACGGTCAAATTCGGCGCCTACAACGGGCAGGGCGAGAGTCTCAACGACGTCAACAGCAAGAAGAGCTTCGGGGCCCGAGGACCGTGGGGCTTACGCCCAAGCTCGAGGTCGGCGGCTCCTGGTTCGCCCACGACGGCATCGTGACGGTCGGCGGCGCGCCCGACTCCAGCTTCACCAACTACGCCTTCGACATCGACGCCCAGTGGGGCAAGCCGGGCGACGAAGGGCTGTTCGCGCTGGCCGAATACCTGCACGGCAACGACGCCACCGCGTCAAAGTTCACGATGCAGGGCATCCAGGGCGT
Source organism: uncultured Gemmatimonadales bacterium (assembly GCA_963810165.1). Lineage (GTDB taxonomy): Bacteria > Gemmatimonadota > Gemmatimonadetes > Gemmatimonadales > GWC2-71-9 > CAVVWJ01. The sequence goes on along the minus strand of CAWEMG010000001.1, from coordinate 59,216 downwards.
GGCGGCGTACAACATCCGCATGAAGAGCCCCACCTCGTGGCTCTACGCGATCGAGCCGGCGTTCCGGGTCGACCTGGCCGATCCCAACACCGACGCTGGAGGACGACGGGTCACCACCATCACCGGCGTGCTCGGCATCTACATGTCGAGCCGGGCGCAGCTCCGGGTGGCCTACGAGCGGCAGAGCTTCCAGGGCGACCGTGCTTCCGAGCATCAGCGGCGTGCGCAGCGCGCTGACCGTGAACTTCTAATCTACACGAGGACAGAGGATGACCACGCGACATCTAGCTGGCTGCTGGGGCCATGCCGCCCTCGCTTTCGGCACGCCTGCCGCGGCCCAGAGCCTGACCGGCGCCGGCGCCACGTTCCCCAACCCGATCTACACCAAGTGGTTCGATGCCTACAGCAAGAAGACCGGCATCCAGATCAACTACCAGTCGATCGGCTCGGGCGGCGGCATCCGCCAGTTCACCGAGGGCACCGTCGATTTCGGCGCCACCGACGGGCCGATGAACGAGTCCCAGATCCAGGCGGTGAGCGGCAACGTGCTCCACGTCCCGACCGTGCTGGGCGCGGTGGTCGTGACGTACAACCTCCCCACCCTGGGAGACACCAAGCTCAAGTTCGACGGCAACCTGCTGGTGGACATCTTCATGGGCCGGGTGACCAAGTGGAACGACGCCAAGATCGCGGCGCTCAATCCGGGCGTGAAGCTGCCCGACATCGACCTCATCGTGGTCCATCGCTCGGACGGGTCGGGCACGACGTACGTGTTCACCGACTACCTGAACAAGTTCTCCCGGGAGTGGAAGGACAAGGTCGGGTACGCCACGTCGGTGAACTGGCCGGTCGGCCTCGGCGGCAAGGGCAACGAGGGCGTGACCCAGCAGGTCAAGCAGGTCGAGGGCGCGCTCGGCTACGTCGAGCTGATCTACGCCTTGTCCAACAAGCTGCCCTACGCCCAGGTCAAGAACGCCGCGGGGAACTTCAGCACCCCGTCCCTGGAGTCGGTCACGGCCGCGGCCGCCGGCATCAAGCTGCCGAAGGACACCGACTTCCGGGTCTCGATCACGAACGCGCCGGGCGCGGACGCCTACCCGATCGCGTCGTTCACCTGGCTGCTGGTCAGGAAGGACAACAAGGATCCGGCCAAGGCCAAGCTGATCCAGGACTTCCTGACCTGGATGATCACGCCCGAGGCCCAGAAGATGGCGGCCGAGCTCCACTATGCGCCGCTGCCGGCGCCGGTGGTCGCGCTGATCCAGGCGCGGCTGCCCACCCTGAAGGCCGGCGGCAAGGCGATCGCGGCGCGCTGACGGATCACTCTGCATAAGGAACGGCCGGTGCCGCAGAGGCGCCGGCCGTTTGCACATCAGGCCGAGCCGCAACACCTTGGAGCGCGCGCTCGCTACTACCGGAGGAGCCATGCCGAGACCCGGATTTCGTCACCTGATCGGCCTGGCGCTCGCTGGCACGGCATGTGGCGGGGACCAGCCGCGACGCCAGGCGGCAATCGCGGCCGGTACCGCGCACGGCGGAGCGGCCCGACGCTGACGGGCGCCGGGCGCCACCTTCCCGGCTCCGCTCTACACCAAGTGGTTCGATGCGTATCGCCAGGGAGACCGGCGTCCGGATCAACTACCAGTCGATCGGATCGGGCGGCGGCATCCGCCAGTTTGCTCGAGGGCACGGTGGACTTCGGCGCCACCGACGGCCCGATGACGGACGCAGCAGATCGCCGCGGTCCAGGGAAACGTCATGCATGTGCCCACGGTCCTCGGCGCCGTCAGTGTGACCTACAACCTCCCCAGCGCTCGGCCGGACGCGCGCTCGCCTTCGACGGCAGGGTCCTGGCCGACATCTTCCTCGGGACGCATCACCCGTGGAACGATCGGCGGATGGCCGCGCTGAATCCCGGCGTCAGCCTGCCCGCCGGACGACATCGTGGTGGTCCACCGCTCGGACGGATCCGGCACCACCTTCATCTTCACCGATTACCTCTCCAAGGTTTCGCCCGAGTGGAACGACCAGGTCGGCAGGGGCACGTCGGTCAACTGGCCGGTCGGGCTCGGCGGCAAGGGCAACGAAGGCGTCACCCAGCAGGTCAAGCAATCGCCGGGCACGATCGGCTACGTCGAGCTGATCTACGCCATCTCCAACGAGCTGCCGTCGGCCAGGGTCCGGAACTCGGCCGGCGCCCTGGTCCAGCCGACGCTGAAGAGCGTGGCGGCCGCCGCCGCCGGCGCGAAGCTCGCGCCGGACACCGATTTCCGGGTCTCGATCACGAACGCGCCGGGTGCCGATTCCTACCCGATCTCATCCTTCACCTGGCTGCTGATCCGAAAACAAGATCCGGACACCAGCCGGGCCCGGACCATCGGCGAGCTTCCTGAAATGGATGCTGGAGCCTGCCGGCCCAGCGGATGGCAGCCGACCTCCATTACGCGCCGCTGCCGGTTCCGGTGATCGAGCTGGTCCGGAAGAAGGTTCTCAACTAAGTCCCCCATTGCGCGTCGCCCGTGACCTGTCCGTTACAATGCCGTGACGATTCACGGAGAAGGCGCCTGTAAGATCCTCCCATGACCGCCACCACCGAACCGGCTGCCCGCCAGGCTCCCCCAGCCGCTGCGTCTCTGGAGCGAGCCGACTACGGCGACCGGGCTTTCAAGGGATCCTTACGCTCGCCGCCCTGGCGGTGCCGATCCTGCTCGGCGTTCCTGGTCTACGAGCTCTGGGACGGCGCCGCGCTGGCCATCGCGCGCTATGGCTTCGGATTCGTCACCATCGAGCACCTGGGACCCGGTGGCGGAGGAGTTCGGCGCGCTGCCGCTGATCTTCGGCACTCTGGCATCCTCGCTGCTGGCGCTCCTCATCGCGGTGCCGCTCTCGCTCGGCGTCGCCATCTACCTGACGGAGTTCGCCCCCAAGGCGCTGCGCCAGCCGGTCGCGTTCCTGATCGGGTCTGCTGGCGGCGATCCCCAGCGTGGTCTACGGGCTGTGGGGAATCTTCGTGCTGATCCCGCTGCTTCGGACGACCGTGTTTCCCTTCCTGAGAGACACGCTCGGATTCCTGCCGCTCTTCCAGGGCCCGATCTACGGACCATCGATGCTGGCGGCGGGAATCATCCTGGCCATCATGGTGATGCCCTACATCATGTCGGTCGGGCGGGAGGTGCTGCTCGCGGTGCCCAACACCCAGCGGGAGGCCGCGCTGGCGCTCGGCGCCACCCGCTGGGAGGCGGTGACCACCGCGGTCCTCCCCTATGCGCGGTCGGGCATCGTCGGCGCCGTCATCCTGGGGCTCGGCCGCGCGCTCGGCGAGACGATGGCGGTCACGATGCTCATCGGCAACCGGCACGAGATCGCGACCTCCCTCTTCGCACCCGGCTATACCATGGCCGCGGCGATCGCCAACGAGTTCTCCGAGGCGGTCGGCGACTTGCACCTGTCCGCGCTGGCCTACGTCGCCTTCCTGCTCTTCCTCGTCACCGTCATCGTCAACGCCGGCGCGCGGCTGCTGATCTGGCGGGTGGCGCGCGGGTCCGGCGCCGGGAGCAGCGCGCTATGAATCGCCGGATGCTCCGCCGGCTCTTCAGCAATCTGATGGTGGGGCTGATGATCGGCGCCGTCGTCGTGGCGCTGCTGCCGCTCTTCTTCATCCTGGTCAACCTGATCCTGAAGGGCGCGGGCAGCCTGTCGCCGGACTTCTTCACCAAGATGCCGGCCCCCGCCGGCGAGAGCGGGGGCGGCGTGGCCCACGCCCTGGTAGGCACGCTCCTCATCGTGGGAATGGCGAGCCTGATGGGACTGCCCATCGGCATCGGGGCCGGCATCTACTGCGCCGAGTATCCCAACAGCCGGCTGACCTGGGTCACCCGGTTCGTCGCCGACGTCATGAACGGCACGCCGTCCATCGTGGTCGGCGTGTTCGCCTGGGCCTGGATCGTGGCGCAGCAGAAACACTTCTCGGCGCTGGCGGGAAGCGTCGCGCTGGCGCTGCTGATGATTCCCATGGTCCTGCGCACCACCGAAGAGATGATCAAGCTGGTGCCGAACTCGCTGCGCGAGGCGGCGCTGGCGCTGGGCTACCCGCGCTGGCGGACCAGCCTCTCGGTCGTGGTGCGCGCCACCTTGCCGGGCATCATGACCGGCGGCCTGCTGGCGGTGGCCCGGATCGCGGGAGAAACCGCGCCGCTCCTGTTCACCGCGCTGGGCAGCCAGTACCTGAGCTTCGATCTCGATCAGCCGATGGCGGCGCTGCCGCTGACGGTATTCACCTACGCGACCGGCCCCTACGAGGAATGGCACCAGTACGCCTGGGCCGCCGCGCTGGTGCTCATCATGGTGGTCTTCGTGCTGAGTCTCGGCGCCCGCCTGGCGGTCCGCCGGAGGTTCACGCTCAATGGCTGAACCCGCGGTGAGCACGGGCGCATCCAGATGCCGCCGGCGCCAGCCGCCGACTCCGCTGGCGACCACGGATCGCCTCAGCCCAAGATGGCCACCGACAAGCTCACGGCGATGTACGGCAAGTTCACGGCGGTGAAGGGCGTGTCGCTCGGCTTTGCGCCCAACCAGGTGCACGCCCTGATCGGGCCTTCGGGCTGCGGCAAGTCCACCTTCCTCCGCACCCTCAACCGGATGCACGAGCTCTCGGAGAACGGCTGGATTACCGGCCGGGTGCTGCTCGACGGCGAGGACATCTATGCGCCGCGGGTGAATGCCATGCAGCTCCGGCGCCGGGTGGGGATGGTCTTCCAGCGACCCACGCCGTTTCCCGACGATGTCGATCTACGACAACGTCGCGTCCGGGCTCAGAGTGAACCGCCGTCTGCCTCGTCACGAGCTCGACGGCGTCGTCGAGCGCTCGCTGCGCCAGGCCGCGCTGTGGGAGGAGGTCAAGGACCGGCTCAAGGCCAGCGCCATGGCGCTCTCGGGCGGCCAGCAGCAGCGGCTCTGCATCGCGCGAACCATCGCGCCGTCGCCGGACGTGATCCTGCTGGACGAGCCCACCGCCTCGCTCGACCCGCAGGGCACCCAGCGGATCGAGGAGCTGCTGTTCGATCTGAAGCGGCACTTCACGATCATCATCGTCACCCACAACATGCAGCAGGCGGCCCGGGTGTCCGACACCACGACGTTCTTCTATCTCGGCACCATGGTCGAGACCGGCCGCACTCGGCAGATCTTTACCGCGCCCCGGAACGAGCAGACCGAGGCCTACATCACGGGAAGGTTCGGATGAGCACGACCATGCGTCCCAGGCCCTACGTCACGACGCCCGCAGGTCACGCTGGCCCCGCGCCAGCCGGTGGCGCCGCTCGGCTCCAGGGGAGCCCCGGCGGTGGACGTGCGGGACTTCAGCTTCTTCTACGGCCCCGCGCAGGCGCTCAAGAATCTGACGTTCGCCATCGAGCGCCGGGCGGTGACCGCGATCATCGGCCCCTCGGGCTGCGGCAAGTCCACGTTCCTCCGCTCCATCAACCGGCTGAACGACCTGATCCCTGGCGTCCGCCACCAGGGGGACATCCTGGTCGAGGGCACGTCGGTGTTCGGTTCCGGGACCGATCTGGTGTCGCTGCGGCAGCGGGTGGGCATGGTGTTTCAGCGGCCCAACCCGTTTCCCAAGTCGATCTTCGATAACGTGGCCTACGGCCCGGCGCTCAACGCGCTGGTCACGCGGCGCGATCTGCCCGATCTGGTCGAGCGGTGCCTCCGCCAGGCCGCGCTGTGGGATGAGGTGAAGGACCGGCTCGAGGAGCTCGGGCACCGGCCTGTCCGGCGGCCAGCAGCAGCGGCTCTGCATCGCCCGGGCGCTCGGCAACCAGCCCGAGGTGCTGCTGATGGACGAGCCCTGCTCCGCGCTCGATCCCGATCGCCACCCAGAAGGTCGAGGAGCTGATCTTCGAGCTGAAGCAGCATTACACCATCGTCATCGTGACCCACAACATGCAGCAGGCCGCCCGGGTATCGGACTTCACCGGCTTCTTCGACCGGGGCGAGCTGATCGAGTTCGACGAGACCGAGCGGCTCTTCACCAAGCCCCAGCACGAGCGGACCGAAGCGTACATCACCGGGAGATTCGGATGAGCCTCGACGTCCATCGCCATTTTCACGATGAGCTGAGCCACGTCAAGGTCCGGCTGCTGACCATGTCGGGAGAGGCGGAAGCCGCGCTGGGGCTGGCGGTAGAGGCGCTGCTGGAGCGGGACAGCGAGAAGGCGCAGCGGGTCATCGCCGGCGACCGGGTGATCGACGCCATGGAGGTCGAGATCGAGGAGCAGAGCATCAACCTGCTCGCCTTGCAGCAGCCGATGGCCCGCGATCTCCGGATGCTCACATCGGCGCTCAAGATCGCCAACGATCTCGAGCGGGTAGGAGACCACGCGGTCAACATCGCGCAGTCGGCCGAGCGGCTGAACCAGGCTCGGCCCATCGCGCCCGAGCCCGAGATCATCGACATGGCCCGGCTGGCGCGGGAGATGCTGTCCGATGCGCTCGAGGCCTTCATCCGGGGAGACGCCGAGGCGGGCCGGGAAGTCTGCCGCAGGGACGACAAGGTGGATGCCCTGCATCGGTCGGTGTTCCGCATCCTGCTCACCCACATGATGGAAGACCCGCACACCATCGGCTCCGGCATGGAGCTGTTTCTGGTGAGCCGGAACCTCGAGCGGGTGGCCGACCTGGCCACCAACATCGGGGAAGACGTGGTGTTCCTGGTGGAGGGCCGGTCGATCAAGCACCACTCGGAGGATCGGGGCGAAGCCCGCAAGAATCCGGCGCCGACCACGAGGTGAAGCCGCCAGCGCGAGCGCCTGGCGGCAATCGACGTGGGCTCCAACACCGTCCTTCTGACGGTAGCCGATTTCGACAGGGATCCGGCCTGACGCGTCGTCGAAGAGGCCGAAGACCAGCCCCGCCTCGGCGCAGGACTCGGCAGCACTGGACGTCTGAGTGAGGCCGCCATGGAGCGGGCCTGCTCGTACCCTGACCCGGATGAGAGAGACCTGCCGGCGCCTGGGCGTGCAGCGGACGACCGCCGTGGCCACCGCCGCCGTCAGAGAAGCCGCAAACGGCGCCGACTTCGTGGAGCGGGTCCGCACGCTCGACATCCCGCTCCGCATCATCTCCTCCGGATACCGAAGCGGCGCTCTCCTACCGCTCGGCAGCCTACCGTTTCCCGGCGCCGATCGAGCCCACTCTCGTCGCCGACATCGGCGGCGGCAGCCTGGAGCTGATCGGCGCCAGTGGTGGGCGTCGCGCTGCGGTCGGTCGCTGCCGCTGGGAGCGGTGCGGCTGACCGAGCTCGGGACTCTCAGGCCAGCAGCTGCACGAGCACATCCGCGGCGTCCTCGGCGCGAGCGATGGTCGCCCGAGTGGCGGAACTCGAGAATGATCGGGTCGGGAGGAACCTTTGCAACGCTGGCGGCCATGGTGCTCGCCGGTCGGGAGTCGAGCACCCGCCAGCATCCACGGCACGACCATTCGGGCGGGAGGAGGTAGCGCAGCTGCTGGACACCTTGTCGGGCCTCACGCCGGAGCAGCGGCGTCAGACACCGGGACTCAAGCCCGAGCGAGCCGACATCATCGTGGCGGGACTCGCCGTGGTCGCGAGCTGCTGGCGATGGTCGAGGCGGAGAGGTGTTACGGTCAGCGGGTTCGGCTTGAGAGATGGCCTGCTGCTCGAGATGGCTGGGGTTGCCCAATAGCCAATAGCCAATAGCCTCCTTCTACTCCCCGTACGGAATCCAGATGTTCTTTATCTGGGTGGCCTGCTCCAGGAACTCCTCGCCTGCGCCGCGCCGGGAGTCGCCCAGTCCCGCCCTTGCCGTGGTCTACCCAGGTACGCTTCATGTTTCCGGTCGACAGTCGCTCCACCTCGGCCGACATCTCGGCGGTGCCGAAGTACCAGAGCCCATCCACGTCGTCATGCGCCGCGAGGACCGGAGGCCAGCTCGTCGCTGCTGCCGGTCACGAGATTGATCACGCCGGCCGGGCACGTCCGAGGTGTCCAGCACCTGGTAGAAGTCGGTGGCCACCAGCGGTGCCTGCCGCGAGGGAATCGGCCACGACGGTGTTGCCCATGGCGACGGGTGGCAGCACGGTCGAGAGGAGCGAGAGCAGCGGCAGGCCATCCGGACACACCACGCCCATGACGCCGATCGGCTCGGGCATGGCGAGCGTCACGTTGCGGTACGGGGTGTGATGCACCGCCCCGTCGTACTTGTCGGCCCACGCGGCGTAGATGTAGATCCGCTCGATGGCGAGCTCCACCTCGCGCGCCGCCGTGGCCGCATCGCCGGTGCTCATGGCAATCCGGCGGCTGAACTCTTCCGCGCGCGCGGCCAGGTTCTCCGCCAGGTAGTACAGCACCTGGGCCCGGTTGTGGGCCGTGCCGCCGCCCCAGCCGGCCGCCTTGTGCGCCGCCTCGACCGCGTTGCGAATGTCCTTCCGGTTCCCCTGCCCCACCTCGCCGATCTGGCGCCCGGACACATCCATCACCGGCAGGCTGTAGCCCGAATCCGGCCGCACCTGCTTGCCGCCGATGTAGAGCTTGGCGGTGCGGTTTATCGGCGGGACAGCGGCGGACGGAGGCGGACGAGGCGGAACGCGCTCGGAGTGCGATGCCGCTTGAGGATCTGCGGCCGCTTTGCGCCGCAGTCAGTTCCGACTTTGTCCGCCTTGTCTGCCTGGTCTGTCCTTTCCGCCTGTCCGACTGTCCGCCTGCCCGTCCGTCCGCCAGCGCACGTACTCCCGCAGCCCCTCGCGCCCGCCCTCACGGCCGAAGCCGCTCTCCCGATATCCGCCGAAGCCGCTGGCCGCGTCGAATACGTTGGTGCAGTTCACCCAGACGGTGCCGGCCTTGAGCTGGGGGCGATATCGAGGGCGAGGTTGATGTTCTCGGTCCAGACGCTCGCGGCCAGGCCGTAGCGGGTGTTGTTGGCCAGCTCGACCGACTCGGCCGGAGTGCGGAAGGTCATGAGGACCACCACCGGTCCGAAGATCTCCACCTGGGCGATCGTGGCGGCGGGCGACACCTCGGTGAACAGCGTCGGCGGAAAGAACCAGCCGTCGGTCGGGCAGCTCCAGGAGGGCTGCCAGAGCGTGGCGCCTTCATCCTCGCCCCGGCGCACCAGCTCCTGGATCTTCTCCAGCTGCACCGGGGCGATGATGGCCCCCATGTCCACCGCCTTGTCGAGCGGGTCGCCCGACGCGCAGCGTCTCCATTCGCTGCTTCAGCTTCGTGACCAGCCGCTCGGCCACCCCCTCCTGAACCAGGATCCGGGACCCGGCGCAGCACACCTGGCCCTGATTGAACCAGATGGCGTCGACCACCCCTTCGACGACACTGTCGAGATCGGCATCGGAGAAGACGATGAACGGCGACTTCCCGCCCGAGCTCCAGCGAGAGCTTCTTGCCGCTGCCGGCCGTGGCGGAGCGGATGATCCGCCCACCTCGGTCGAGCCGGTGAACGCGATCTTGTCCACGTCCGGGTGCGCCACCAGCGCCGCGCCGGCGCGCCCGTCGCCGGTGATGATGTTGACCACGCCCGGCGGCAGGCCGATCTCCTGGCATAGCTCGGCGAACCGGAGAGCGGTGAGCGAGGTGAACTCCGCCGGCTTGAGCACGACCGTATTTCCCATGGCCAGCGCCGGCGCGATCTTCCACGCCAGCATCAGGAGCGGAAAGTTCCAGGGGATGATCTGCCCGATCACGCCCACCGGCACGCGGCCGGGCAGCTCCTGCTCCATGAGCTGGGCCCAGCCGGCGTGATGATAGAAGTGGCGAGCCACGAGGGGCACGTCGATGTCGCGGGACTCCCGAATCGGCTTGCCGTTGTCGAGCGATTCCAGGACGGCGAGCAGCCGGCTGTGTTTCTGTACCTCCCGGGCCAGTGCGTAGAGGTAGCGGGCTCGGCCGTGGCCGCCGAGCGACCACCAGAGCGGCTGCGCCGAGCGGGCGGCGCGGACGGCGCGATCCACGTCCTTGTCGGTGGCCTGCGCGAGCCGGGCCAGTGGCTTGCCGGTAGCGGGGTTCAGCGTCTCGAAGCCTTCGCCGCTGCCGCGCAACCCACTCTCCGCCGATGAACAGACCGAACACCCGTCCGTGCTGCTCCAGCCATTGCCGGGCCGGACCCGACGCCTTCCGGGGCGGGACCGTAGGCCATGGTGTGGAAGATTTCGGGGACGGATGCCATGGGGCTCTCGTTGAAGGTGAGAGGTGAGAGGTGAGAGGTGAGAAGGAATTCATCAGTGCGACTGCTTACCTCTTACTTCGTACCTCTTACCTCTTACTTCTCACTTCTTACCCCGTCGGGATGCCGGTGAGCCGCCGAATATCGGCCGGTCACGAAATGCTCCAGCTGCCGCTCGATATCGGTCAGCAACGTACTGGCGCCGAAGCGGAACAGGTGCGGCCGGAGCCAGGCGTCGCCCAGCTCGTCCTTCACCAGCATCAGCCAGTCCAGCGCCTCTCTGGCGGTGCGAATGCCGCCCGCGGCCTTGAGTCCCACCAGCTGCCCGGTACGCTCATGGTAGTCGCGAATGGTTCGAGCCATTACCAGCCCCACCGGCAGGACGGCATTCACGCTCTCCTTGCCGGTCGAGGTCTTGATGAAGTCCGCGCCCGCCATCATGCACACCAGGCTGGCTCGCGCCACGTTGCGCAGGGTGCCGAGCTCGCCGGTGGCGAGGATGGTCTTGATGTGGGCGTCGCCGCAGGCCTCGCGCATGGCGCGCACCTCGTCGTACAGGCCGGGCCAGTCCTCCGTCAGCACGTGGCCGCGGGTGATCACGACGTCGATCTCCTCCGCGCCGGCCGCCACCGAGGCGCGGATCTCCGCCATGCGCTGCTCGAACGGGGAGAGCCCCGCCGGGAAGCCGGTCGAGACCGCCGCCACCGGAATCCCCGAGCCCTGAAGCGCGTCGAGCGCCGTCTCTACGAACGCGTGGTAGACACAGACCGCCGCCGCCCGGATGGGAAGCTGGGCCGCGCCCATCGCCTCCAGCAGGTCCGCGCGGACCGGCCGGCGAGCCTTGGCGCAGAGCCGGCGGACCCGGCCCGGGGTATCGTCGCCAGAGAGGGTGGTGAGATCCAACAGCGTGATCGCCCGCAGAGCCAGGCGGCCTGCCACTCTTTCTTGACGGTCCGGCGAGTCCGAAGCGTCGCAGTCCGGCGCTCGACCGCGCTTCGGTTGACCCGCATCTCCTCGACCCAGTTCGAGCTCCAGCGGCATCCCGGGATTCCGGGGCGTGACTGGTACGTCGAGAGGTCCGGGTCTGGAAGGCGAGACCGGGCGCTGCTGGTTTGGGATGTCGGGCATGATTCGGAACATATGAGGATAGGCGAAGTACCGGTAAGACGGGCTGGCCACGTTGCACTCGCCGCCCCGCTGCCCCGCCTTGACTACCGCTCCTGGTACCCCAGCCTATCCGTAGTCCGAGCCATCGCCCGATGCTGGGCCACCAGTTCAGGGTCCTTGAAGATCTGAATCAGCAGCGCTCCCGCGATGAACCCGCCGGCGTGGGCCCAGAATGCGACGCCGCCTTCAGCCGAACCGGATAGCCCGCCGCCGATGAGCTGCAGCAGGAACCAGTAGCCCAGCATCAGGTAGGCCGGGACCACGATGCGGGTGATGAAGATCGCCAGGATCACCAGCATGTGCACCCGAACCCTGGGGTACAGCACGATGTACGCACCCATCACTCCGCTGATCGCGCCCGAGGCGCCAACCATGGGAATGGCGCTCGACGGATTCATGAAGGTCTGGGCCGCGGCCGCGGCAATGCCACAAAGCAGGTAGAAGGCGAGGTAGCGGACGTGGCCCATGGAGTCTTCGACGTTGTTTCCGAAGACCCACAGAAACCACATGTTGCCGATGAGATGAAACCACCCGCCGTGGAGGAACATCGAGGTGAGCGGGGTGAACCAGGTCTGCTCGTCACCCAACATGCAGACGGTCTGGTTGCCCATCGGGACGGTGGCGCCCTGAGGAACCAGCCCCAGAAACTCGCCCGGGATGAGACCCAGCTCGCAGACCGACCGCGATAGATCGGGCTCGGCGCCCATCCCCTGCACCAGCACCCATACCAGGACGTTCGCTCCGATGAGAAGGAACGTTGCGACCGGGGTGGCGAGAGTCGGATTATCGTCCCGATACGGAAACATGGCTCAATATAAGCGAGCCGTGATCGTCTACTTGGTAGGGGATTCGGTGTTCACCAGCTCGGGCTTGCTGACGGCCGGCCGGCGGATCTCCTGATCAAGCGAGGGACGGTCTTCCTTGGTGAAGGGTTCCAGTGTAACGGGCTGGCCGCTGTCCGCCGACCGATAGAGCGCTTGAATAACTCGCACGTCCGCCAGGCCTTCCCAGCCGGACGGCTCGGGCGGGGCACCGGTCAGGATGCACTCCGAGAAACTGATCAGCTCTGGAGCGAACTGATCCCTCTTGGGGAACGTGCGCTCGCGACTCCGGCCGTTAATAGTCACCCGCTGCTTCAGCTCCCCGGCGTACTCGTAGGCCGGGTCCATCACCAGCTCCCCCTCGGTCCCGACCACTCGGTAGGTGGAGACATCGGCCCCGTTGAAGCTGCAGGTAAAGCTGGCCACTCTTTCCCGGCCGGGGAAACGCAGGATCGCGGCGATTGACTCCTCGCACTGCTGGAACCGTGGATCGCCGTTGTTGGCGCTAAACGCCACCACCTCCATCGGTTCCGCGCCATAGAGATTACGGACGGCGTTGATGCAGTACACCCCGATGTCATAGAGGGGGCCGCCGCCAAGGTCCCGCGGGTTAAGGCGGATGTCACCCTGCTTCACCTGCATGGTGAACACCGAATCGAACAGCCGTGGCTCGCCCAGGCGCCCTCCCTGTACCACATCGATTGCCTTGAGATTGGCCTCCTCGAAGTGCAGCCGATAGGCGACCATGAGTTTTACCCCGTTCTCCTCGGCTGCCCGGATCATGGCCAGACAGTCTTCCTCGGTCACTGCCATCGGCTTCTCGCATAGGACGTGCACCCCAGCACGCGCGGCACGCTCGGAGTATTCGCGATGGAGGTGGTTGGGAAGAGCTGATGTAGACCGCATCCACGAGGCCGCTCCCGAGGCACTCATCGAACTGATCGTAGGAGAAGCGGGCTTTCACCTTGTAGCGCCGGCCAAGCTTTTCCAGCTTCTCGGGATCGTCAGATATCAGCGCGGTCAGTTCCGAGTTTTCTGCGTGGGCAAACGCTGGCAGGACCGCCACCTGCGCGATGTGGCCGAGGCCGAGCACCCCGTAACGGATCTTCCTCTTCCCAGCCTGCTTCCTGGCCTCGTTTACGGGCGGGCGGCATTGTTGGTCCTCAACAGCTCAATGAGGAAAACAGGGCTTCACCGGCTCCAGCCAGAGAAGCCCCATGTTCAGGCGAACGATGAATCGGGCTCCGGGTAGCGTCGCTACAGTGCTCGACGGCCCTGGATCAACTGCATGACAGCCAGAATGACGGCAACCACCAGCAGCACATGGATAAAACCGCCCAGGCTGTACGACGTGACGACACCCAGCAGCCAGAGCACCAGGAGTATCACGAAGATCGTCCACAGCATGGCTACCTCCTCACGTTGGGATGAGCCCACGGAAACCACTCGACTTGCCGCGACCCGCGCTGACACATCCTATCCTAGGCATTGCCGGTTGAAAGCGTCGTGATTCATGTCACGACCCCCTTGTCACCCATGCACCGGGGCCCGGTTTCAGCCAAAACGGCAGCCTTGGGCGGTACGGCCCTTGCTCGACCCCCTGCTATCGGACGTGGGCGGAGAACCCGCCAAGGCAGCAGGACCTCATTTCGGAGTCGACATGGCTTCCAAAATCATTGGAATCGATCTGGGCACCACCAACTCGGTGGTGGCCGTCATGGAAGGTGGGGACCCGGTAGTCATCCCCAACGCCGAAGGTGGCCGCACCACCCCCTCGGTAGTGGCATTCACCAAGGACGGCGAGCGGCTGGTCGGCCAGGTCGCCAAGCGCCAGGCGGTTACCAACCCGCAGCAGACCATCTTCTCGATCAAGCGGTTCATGGGGCGGCGCCTCAGCGAGGTGGCCGACGAGATCAAGAAGGTCCCCTACAAGGTCGCGGACGGCGCCAACGGCATGGCCGTCGTCGAGATCCAGGGCAAGCGGTATACCCCGCCCGAGATCTCGGCGATGATCCTTCAGAAAATGAAGCAGACTGCGGAGGACTACCTCGGCCACAGCGTGGACAAGGCGGTCATCACGGTCCCGGCCTACTTCAACGACGCCCAGCGCCAGGCCACCAAGGACGCCGGACGCATCGCCGGGCTGGACGTGCAGCGGATCATCAACGAGCCCACCGCCGCGGCGCTGGCGTACGGCTTGGACAAGAAGAAAGAAGAGAAGGTCGCGGTCTTCGATCTGGGCGGCGGCACCTATGACATCTCGGTGCTGGAGCTGGCCGAGGGCGTCTTCGAGGTCAAGAGCACCAACGGCGACACCCACCTCGGCGGTGACGACTTCGACCAGCGTCTGATCGACTGGCTGGTGGCCGAATTCAAGCGGGACCAGGGCATCGATCTCTCCAAGGATCCCATGGCCATCCAGCGCCTGAAGGAAGCCGCGGAAAAGGCCAAGATGGAGCTGTCGAGCACCACCCAGACCGACATCAATCTGCCGTTCATCACGGCCGACCAGTCCGGGCCCAAGCACATGAACCTGTCGCTGACCCGGGCCAAGTTCGAGCAGCTGGTGGACGACCTGATCAAGCGCACCATCCCGCCCATGCAGCAGGCTCTCAAGGACGCGGGGCTCGATCCGAAGCAGATCGACGAGGTCATTCTGGTCGGCGGCTCCACCCGGATTCCGAAGATCCAGCAGATCGTGAAGGACTTCTTCGGCAAGGAGCCGAACAAGTCGGTCAATCCGGACGAAGTCGTAGCCATCGGTGCGGCCATCCAGGGCGGCGTGCTCGGCGGCGAGGTGAAGGACGTGCTGCTGCTCGACGTCAACCCGCTTTCGCTGGGCATCGAGACCCTGGGCGGCGTCACGACGGTCCTCATTCCTCGGAACACCACGATTCCGACCAAGAAGTCGGAGACGTTCTCGACCGCCGAGGACAACCAGACCACGGTAGAGATCCATGTGCTCCAGGGCGAGCGCCAGATGGCCCAGGACAACCGGACCATCGGCAAGTTCCAGCTGACCGGCATTCCGCCGGCCCCGCGCGGCACACCCCAGGTCGAGGTAGGCTTCGATATCGACGCCAACGGTATTCTTCACGTCACGGCACGGGACAAGACCACCGGCAAGGAGCAGAAGATCCGGATCGAGGCCTCCAGCGGCCTGAGCGACGCCGAAGTCGACCGCATGGTCAAGGCGGCCGAGCAGCACGCCCAGGACGACAAGGCGCGGCGGGAGGAGATCGAGGCGCGGAACCAGCTCGACAGCCTGGTCTACCGGGTAGAGAAGGACAGCAAGGAATGGGCGGACCGGCTGCCGGCGGACGCCAGGTCGCGGCTGGACGCCGCGCTGGAGAGCGGCAGGCAGGCTCTTCGGAGCGGGGACGGCGCAGCCATCCGCCGGGCGCTGGACGAGCTCAATACCGCGTACTCGGCCGCGGGCGCCTCGCTCTACCAGGCGGCCGGTGCAGGAACGCAGGGAGAAGGTGGCGGTCCGGCGGATACCGGCTCACCGGGGGCCCCAGGCGGAGCCTGCTGCGCAGGATGACGTGGTTGACGCGGACTATGAGATCGTAGACGACAAAAAGTGACCGGAGGGTACCGCCGGTCACCCTGAGGGCATCGAAGCCCGAAGGGAAGTGAGCGGAGGGTACCTCCGCTTACCCTGAACAGCCTGCCCCGAGCCAGCAAGCGAGGGGGCAGTAGGCCCGAAGGGACCGCAGGCCGAACTAGGGGGCCGGAACCGATCCGGCCCCTAGTTCTGCTTTGAGACCCGATGTGCCGAAACTCACCATGGCGGCCTCCTGTACTGTTAAATTAGACGGGTGCTGTATGATCCCCACGCTTTCCCGAAGGACCGCTCGATGTCTTCACGATCGCTAAACTGGCTCAAGTTCGGTGGTTTGGTCGCCCTGGCCTTTGCCCTGGGGCTGCTCTTTGCAGGGCTTCTGGACCTGCCCAACCGCTCGGCGGCCCAGGAACAGGGGCGCCAGACGAGCGCCATCGCCAGGGTGCCGGCCCCCTCCATTCCTGCGGCCCTCCCCCTCCAGGAGCTCAGTGAGGCCTTCGCCGCCGTGTCCGAGCACGTCAAACCCAGCGTGGTGTATATCCGGTCCCAGCGCACGGAGAGCGCCACCAGGCAGCGGGTCCCCCGAGGCATGGAGCGGTTCTTCCCCCAGTTCCGTCCCCGGGACGAGATCGAGCAGGGCAGCGGATCGGGGTTCGTGGTGTCGTCCGACGGGTTCATTCTCACCAATAACCACGTGGTCGAGGGTGCCGAACAGGTGACGGTTCGGCTGCTCGATCGGCGTGAGTTCAAAGCCAAGGTCATCGGCACCGACCCGAACACCGACGTGGCCGTGCTCAAGATCGACGCGAAGGGACTGCCACCGGTTGCGCTGGGGAACAGTGAGGACGCGCGGGTAGGTGAATGGGTGCTCGCAATCGGCAACCCCCTCGGCGAGGGCCTCACCTTCACCGTCACGTCCGGTATCGTGAGCGCCAAGGGCCGAGCCCTGAACGGGCTCCCTGGCCGGGGCCAGGGCAGCATCCAGGATTTCATCCAGACCGATGCGGCCATCAACCCCGGCAACTCGGGCGGACCGCTTGTCAGCGTCCGGGGTGAGGTCATCGGGATCAACTCCGCGATTGCCAGCGAGACCGGCTTCTACTCCGGCTATGGCTTTGCTATCCCGATCAACCTCGCGCGCACCGTCATGAACCAGCTGGTCGAGACCGGTTCGGTGCACCGGGCCGCGCTCGGAGTCTCCATCGACAACGTCACCCTCACCGATGCGGAGTACGTCGGGCTTCCCGAAATCCGGGGAGTCGTGGTGAAGGACATCCCCAGCGAGGACTCCCCCGCCAAGGCTGCCGGCATCGTTCCAGGCGACGTCATCGTGTCGGTCGACAGCAAGCCGGTCGAGCGGGTCGGTCAGCTCCAGCAGGTCATCGGCTTCCGGAAGCCGGGCGACGTGGTCAAAGTCGAAGTCGCCCGGAAGGGGGGCGTGCGCAAGACCTTCGACGTCAAGCTCCAGGCCCTCAACGACCAGCCGCAGGTGGCCAGCGCCGAGGAGGGTGAGACGGACAACAGCGGCGCACCGGGTGGGACCGCCATGAACCGCCTGGGGATCAGCGTCGAGCCGGTCACCCCGAGCGTTGCCCAGCAGCTTCAGCTTCCCCAGGGCATGCGGGGCCTGGTCGTCACCGATGTAACACCCGGTGGACCGGCCTGGGAGACGCTGGTAGACGATCCGCAGCGCAACGGACCCGACATCATTCTATCGGTCGAGGGCAAGCCGGTGCGGACCGAAGCCGAGCTCCGCAACGCTCTCAAGGCCGAGAAGCCCGGCAGCATCGTCTCACTCGGCATCTACAACCCGCGGACCCAGACCCGCAGGGTGGATCGGATCCGGCTTGGGGAGTAGCTAGGCGGGGCAGCGGGGTGCAGGAGGCAGTAAAAAGGAAGGGGTCTAGGCATTCAAGCCTTGGCCCCTTCGCTTTTAGCCCTCTGGCGAGGCTCCGGAAGGCGCCGCTGCCTCAGCCACCAAGCTGCCCCGCTGCCCCGCTGTCCCTCTCCCTCGCTACCTTCAAACATGCCGCTCCGTGGAATCATCTTCGATATCGATGGCACCCTCGTCGACACCAATCCCGCGCACGTCGACGCCTGGCGCAGGGCATTTCAGCGGCTGGGCTATGACGTGCCGGTAAGCCGTATTGTGGTCGAGATCGGGAAGGGTGGCGACCTGCTGGTCCCGTCAATTCTCGGGGAAGAAGCGGAGAAACGTCACGGAGAGACGCTCCGGAAGCTTCAGAAGGAGGAGTTTCTCGCCATCGCCGAACGGGAGTCCTTCCGGGTCTTTCCTTGTGTGCCGGAGCTCTTCCACGCGCTGCGTGAGCGAAAGATCCGGACCGCTCTGGCCACCTCGAGCGACAAGAAGCACCTTATGGCGGTCTGTCGAAGCGCGGGCCTCGATCTTCCGAGTCTCGCGGACGTCCTCGTCACCAAAGACGACGCCGAGGCCAGCAAGCCCGAGCCCGACCTGGTGCTCGTGGCCTGGGAGAAGCTGGCGGTGGGGCCCACCGAGTGTGCCATGGTAGGCGACACCATTTATGACGGACAGGCCTGCCAGGCTGCTGGTGTCGTGTTCCTGGGCCTGGAGTCCGGTGGCACCCGGTCAGAGGCACTGCTGGAAGCCGGCGCCCGCGGGATATGGCGGGATACCGGCCACCTCTACGCCGACCTGGACCATGCGCTCGAGCTTGCCGCCCTCTCGGCGGTTTCCAGAGAATAGCCTCCCTCGCACTCAGGAGTCGCATCCGAATGACCACCAGCGAAGAAACCGATTGGATGAACCATCCCGCTATCCGGGCCCTGGTGGATCAGGCCAATACCTTGCAGCTCGAAGAGCGGATCACGCTGGTCAAAGGTTTGATTCCCGCCATCGCAGACGCTCTCTCGGAGGAGGAATACGAGCAGTTCGTCACCTTCATCAGGCTCAAGGGCGAGCGGTACCACGAGGCGAAATCGCATCCGGGTGCCGGCCGGGCCGCGCGACACATACCGGGTGAGCGTGAGCTCGAAGGACGGTAGCCTGATGCAGCGCCAGCCACGCCCCCTGGATCGCTGGAGCTCTCACGGCAGTCCTGTCTGATCGGCATGCTCGCCTGCAAACCGGATCCGTCGAACGGCAAGGCCTCGTCGTCACTCGAATCCGACTCGCCCATCGGGCGGAAACTCGCGCAGTACACCACGGTTCGCCTGACCTCGGACCTCGACGAAGCTGAGCGAGAACGAGCGTCGAATGATCCCGCTCCTGATCGACGCTGCCCGCTCCATGGATGTCATCTACTGGCAGCAATCCTACGGAAACCGTGACTCACTCCTGAGCTCGCTCAGCGACCCGCAGGTCCGCCGCTACGCCGAGATCAACTACGGGCCCTGGGACCGGCTGGACAACAACACTCCCTTTGTGCCAGGCGTCGGGGCCAAGCCCAAGGGAGCCGGTTTTTACCCGCGGGACATGACCGCGGAAGAGTTCGAGGCGGCAGCTGCGAAGTCTCCCTCGCGAGGAAGGCACTCCGAAGCCAGTACACCATGGTGCGGCGCGACTCGGCTGGTGGGCTCGTGGCAATCCCGTACCATCAGGTATTCGCCGAGCACGTGGCCCCTGCGGCGGCGAAAATCCGGCAAGCCGCGGCGCTGGCCGAGGATCCCGGGCTCCGCCGCTATCTCGAGCTTCGGGCCAGGGCCCTCGAAACCGACGACTATCAGCCCAGTGACCTGGCCTGGCTCGATATGAAGGACAACACCATCGAGGTGGTGATCGGCCCGATCGAGACCTACGAGGATCAGCTGTTCGGGAACAAGGCCGCCAATGAAGCTTTCGTCCTGATCAAGGACAAGGAGTGGAGCGGAAGGCTGGCGCGTTATGCCGCTATGCTACCCGGCCTGCAAAGCGAGCTGCCGGTTCCCGCCGCGTACAAGCGCGAGAAGCCCGGCAGCGATTCCGACCTGAACGCCTATGATGCCGTCTACTACGCGGGCGATGCCAACGCGGGATCCAAGACGATCGCGATCAACCTGCCCAACGATGAGGAAGTACAGCTTCGGAAGGGTACCCGCCGGCTTCAGCTCAAGAACGCCATGAAGGCCAAGTTCGACAAGATTCTGGTTCCTATCGCCGCGGAGCTGATCGCGGAGGACCAGAAGCAGCACATCAATTTCGACGCCTTCTTCTCCAATATCATGTTCCACGAGGTCGCGCACGGCCTCGGCATCAAGAACCTGGTGGGTCGGAAGGGCACCGTCCGGGAGGCGCTCAAGGAACAGGCCGGCGCGCTGGAGGAAGGAAAGGCCGACATCCTCGGTCTGTACATGATCACCAAGCTGCACGAGCGAGGTGAGCTGAAGGAAGGGACCCTGGACGACAACTACGTAACCTTCCTGGCGGGAATCATCCGGTCGGTTCGGTTCGGCGCCTCCAGCGCGCACGGCCGCGCCAATGCCGCGCAGTTCTCGTTCTTTCAGGACCAGGGGGCGTTCGCGCGTGACTCGTCTACCGGGCGCTACCGGGTCGACTTTCCCAAGATGCGGACGGCCGTCGATGCCCTCGCAGGGCAGATCCTGCGCTTCCAGGGCGACGGCGACCACGCCGGAGTCGCCAGGTTCATGGCGGAACGGGGCAAGCTTCCCGCCACGCTGCAGCAGGATCTGGCCCGCTTGGGGTCGCGTGGCATTCCGGTCGATATCGTGTTCGAGCAGGGCGCTGAGGTACTGCAGTGAAGCAGGAGGTCCTGGTTAAGAGCATTCGACGGCGCAGGCGGTCACCCAGACCGGACCCCCCTAGCACCCCGAATGTCCGGAACTGGGTGGTATACTTTGCGTTGTCGTTGTTGGTCGGGGGGCTGATGTTGACTGGCTTTCTCCTCGACCAGCCTACGACCCTGCCGTTACCTCCCCTGGCCCAGGCCACCGATGTGCGATCCACGATCTGGGAAAGCTCCGATTCGATGCAGGTCGAGGTTGCCTGGGATCTCACCCTTTCCGAGCCCGAGGGGGTCCCGGACTCGGTACGCATTCGCATCACACGCGAGGCCGCGACCGATACAACCATTCTGACGCAGCATGGGTCTGCCCTGGCCGACACGACCTCCCTTCCGGCTCCGAAAGCCGGACAAACGGTCAAAGGGCTGTCCTGCGTGGCGGCACAGCATGGTCTCGAAGTACCGGTTGAGGAGGTGTGCACCCCGTGGCAATATGTCCGACCCTTCGCCACGGCCAGCGCAGGGGCCAGCCCGGTCGTCCGCCAGATCGTGGTGCAGCCGAAGGGATTACAGGTGGATCCTGACGTGGACGGACGATGTGCGGAGTGGCAGCGGACTCACTCGCCTGATTCGGTGTGGATCGAAGTAAATCTGACTGCCGTTCCAGAATGCACTGGCCCGAACGACAAGCCGATCGTGGCGCAGTTCTGTGCCTTTGCCGTCCTGCGGGATGGCAGCAGGGCCAAGACCGCCAATTCGAGCAACAGCCGCTACTGTGACGAGCTCTTTGCCGAGTGGATCCGGGAACGGTATTCCTGAGACTCGGAACCGCGCTTCTGTTCGGTGACATCGCGCTGGGTTCCCCAGGCACCTACCAGCTGACCCCGTTCGAAAATCCCCACCAGATTGTTCACGAAGTACTTGGCGTTGCCGTAGCGATCGATCTCCTGCGATTCGGCGTCCTCCAGCCGATAACCGCTTCGGATGAAATCCCTCAGGTACGCCACATTCTCGGGGTTCGACGGAGGACAGAACACCACCAGCCGGGTTCCGATCACGTCCGCGGCGGTACGGAAGCCATACATCCTGGCAAATGCGTCGTTGCACTCCGCCAGGAGGGAATAGAGGTAGAGGTGCTCGACCTGCTCATCTTCGGGAAGGGTGATGTCCAGCGGCTTCTCGTGATGAAAGCGCCAGGTAGCTTCGGTCGTGACTTCGATGAACGGAGGAACGGTCTGCCGGGTTTCGGATGAGAACGCGATCGAGCCACCCGGCCGCCTCGAAGTGGGTCGCAGGATGCTTTTCAGCGGGGGCCGGTGCCGAGCTCTTTGGAGCGGTGGCGGCGCCTGGGGGTGAAGAACGCCGGATTCTATATAGCGCAGTCAGAGCCAGGCCGGCGACGAGAACCCCGGGACTACTCGAGACCCCGCCCGCAAGCACCGCGGCCACGATGCCGGGGCCGGGGCCGCCGTAGAGGGCACTGGTTGCTACCGCCACCAGCAGCACCGGGCTTGCGTCCCATCCCAGGGCCATGCTCAAACCCTGCATCAGCGCCACCGCCACGGTGACCGAAAGAATGGAAACACCGTAGCGCAGCAGGGTCGCGCGGAGAGGCCAGCTGGAGGGAGCTTCGGGAGACCTGCTAGCGGACACGAGCGGATCGTCCTGATGCGGTATGCTGTTAAGGTAGGGCGGTTCCGATGGGGGCACAACAGAGTGATGCCCCGCGGCAGGAGGCGGTCGCGGTAGGTGGGGCCCGGGGACTCCCGGGGCGCTGGTTGCCCCGGAAGCCGCCGTCTATCTGGTGAATTAGACCTGGGCCAGCCGGCGCTCCGGGCCCGTGTAGCTCAAGTCGTGCCGATACCGGCGCTCGTTGCCACGCCACGCCTCGCCCGTCCCTGACTGCTCGATTCGAGCCTCTTCCCTCCGAACAGTCTCAGAGACCCGCTCGGTGTCCTCTTCAAGCAGCCCAGTGCTCATGACCCCGCGTGCGGCTCCACGAGACGTCGATCCCAGGTCGGCGCCGCTCTCCAACAGGCATTCGCGGGCTTCCGCCTCCCGCCCCTCGGCATTCACCGTCACCAGCGTGCCGCCGGCCTTGAATCCCTCGTCGAAGTGACGGGCGTCTTCCTCCGGGATGCCCATGCCCATCAGCGCGCCCAGCAGGCCGCCCGCCGCCGCACCGATACCGGCCCCAGCCAGCGTCGAGGCCAGAGCACCGCCTGCGATGATGGGTCCCACGCCGGGTATCACCAAAGCGCCGACTCCAGCCAGAAGACCGATCACGCCACCCAACACCCCACCGCCGATAGCACCGGTTGTTGCGCCTTCAGCTGCTTGCGTTCCGGTGCCTTCGATCAGCTCCTTCTGCTGTCCCCGGTCCCGCAGGGCCACGCCGATCTGTTTCTCGGAAAAGCCGGCCTGCTTGAGCCTCTGGATGGCCCGCTCGGCGTCCACCTGGTTCTTGAACAGGCCTACGATGGTGCTACCCTGTCCGGTAGGGTCGATATTGGTTCGTTTACTCATTTCAAAGCTCCTTGGATCTGCGAATGCGATGGCTGTCTTCGCTGCCGCTATGCGGTACGGGCAGATCAAAAAATCGAGGTTTGCCTCGCGACGCGAGGCGCGGATCGAGAACGTATCCCCGAGGACATGCTGATGAAGTGATCGCCCTCACCATTTCGGATCGGAGTTCAGAGGAAAAACCCGGCTTGCCTGCTCATCGGGAGGGTGCGAGGGAAACGCGGGTGGTGTCGGTTTCGATGGAGGACGGTGCCGATGGGAAACGGAAGTTATATTTGGACTACGCGAACGTGGCGAAACTGGCAGACGCGCAGGACTTAGGATCCTGTCCCGCAAGGGGTGCGGGTTCAACTCCCGCCGTTCGCATCCTCCGTTTAGATCACTATTGCGCGAACCGGAGCAGCCGAGGGCCTCTCGACGGATCGAGAGGCCCCTTCTGCTTGTTCACGTCCTTCATGAACGACGACCAGTCTGCTGGCGGCGCCTCAGTTCGCTCGACACATTGCAGTCACCCTGTCCAGGCAGCCAGTGATGTCGGTGACCCAGGAGTTCGTGGATGCTATCCGCGACCGCTACGTGGTCGAGCGCGAGCTCGGCCGCGGCGGCATGGCCACGGTCCATCTCGCCCGCGATCTCCGGCACGACCGGCTGGTCGCCCTGAAGGTCCTTCATCCCGAGCTGGCGCACGCGCTCGGCCCCGAGCGGTTCATCCGGGAGATCAGGCTCGCCGCACGTCTCGACCACCCGCATATCCTCCCCGTGTTCGATTCCGGTGAAACGGCCGGCCGGCTCTGGTTCACCATGCCCTACGTCGAGGGCGAGTCGCTCCGGAACCGCCTGACGCGCGAGCCCCAGCTCCCGCTGGCGGACACGCTGCGGATCACCCGGGCGGTGGCCGACGCGCTGGGATACGCCCAGCGGCAGGGCATCATCCACCGCGACGTGAAGCCGGAGAACATCCTGCTGCGCAGTCGATCGCTGCGTGCTCGCCGACTTCGGCGTGGCCCGGGCGGTGGACGCCGCCGGCGAGCGCCTCACGGAGACCGGCTTCGCGCTGGGCACACCCGCCTACATGAGCCCAGAGCAGGCGGCGGCCGACCACCATCTCGACCATCGCAGCGACATCTATTCGCTCGGCTGTGTGGTGTACGAGATGCTCGCCGGTGAGCCTCCGTTCACCGGACGGACGGCACAGGCGCTCATCGCCCGTCGCCTGGTGGATCCCGTCCCGGATCTCTGCACCGTGCGCGACGTCCCCCGGGAGGTCGAGCGAGCCGTCAGGCAGGCGCTGGCCCGCTCGCCGGCGGACCGGTTCGCAGACGCGCCGGCCTTCGCTCGGGCGCTGGAGGCCGCGGCAGGCGCGCCCCGCGCGAGCGCGAGCCCTGCCCTTCGACGAGGTCTGCTAACCGCGGCAGCGGTGCTCCTGGTGACCCTCGCCGGCGCCGGCGTCTGGCTGCACACCCGGCCTGCGGCCGAGGACACTCTCGACGCTGACCTGCTCGCGGTTGCCCCGTTCGAGGTGTTGGAGCCGTCACTCCAACTCTGGCGGGAGGGGATGGGCGACGTGCTCTCCCGCACGCTCGACGGGGCCGGCCCGATCCGCACGGTGTCGCCGAGCGTGGTGCTCCGGCGCTGGAGCGGCCGGGCCGATCGGACATCCGCCGAGGAGCTAGGGCGCCGCACGGGCGCGGGGCTGGTCGTCTACGGTGCCGTGGTGCCGCGAGGGCGGGACTCGGTGGCGCTCCGCGCCGCCCTGCTCGACCGTGCCGGAGGAATGGGAAAGACGGACATCGAGGTCTCGGGGGAGGCGGCCCGGATCGCCGAGCTCGCCGACTCGCTCGGCATCCGGGCGCTGCGGGTGCTCTCGCCCGCCCGGGCGATCGGCTCGGTCCGCGGGACCTCGATCGGCTCGAAGTCGCTGCCCGCGCTGAAGGCATTCCTCCAGGGCGAACAGTTCTACCGGCGAGGACAGTGGGACTCGGCGCTCACGCGCTACGACCAGGCGATCGCGGCCGACAGCACGTTCGCGCTGGCGTTGGTACGGATGGCCCGGGTGCTCGGCTGGCACCCGCCGACGGCCGGCGCGTACCGGCCGCGTGACGAGTACATGCGACGTGCGACCCTCCACAACCACGGGCTTCCCGCGCGGGACAGTCTCCTCATCGTGGCCGATTCCTTCGCCTCGCGGCAAGCGAGATGACCGAGCCGGAGGACGTGGGCCCGCATGTGGATGCGGGTGTCGACGGCGGTCGAGGAGGCCGTCCGACGCTACCCCGAGGACCCGATGGTCTGGTACGAGCTCGGGGAATGGCGCATGAACCACGAGCCGTGGCCCATCGCGGGGCCGCCGACCGTGTCGCTCGAGGCCTTCACCCGGGCGATCGCGCTGGATCCGGGGTTCGGGCCGGCCTACGAGCATATGCTCGAACTGCTTCTGGCTCTCGGGCGCCCGGAGGAGGCCCGAAGGTACGCGACCACCTACGTGGCTCTCTACCCGACCTCTCCACACCGATCCCACACCCGCCTGGCGGCGCTGTTGCTCGACCCGAGTGATTCCGGCCGAGCCGAGGCGGAGCGGATGCTCGACACGGCGTCGGTCCACACCGTCTGGCAAGCCGGCCTCAACCTTAGCGCCTGGCCCGACACGGCCGAGACCGCGGTCCGGCTGCTGCGGCGCCTCGGCGAGCCGGGCCGGGACGCCGGCGGAATCCTCCCGTGGGTCCTCGACTCGGTCATGTGGCCGCAGTACCTGGCCCAAGCGCTCGCGTTCCGCGGCCGGCTGCGCGAGGCCTTCGCGGCCGATGAGCGCCTGCTGCGCCAGCCTTCCGCCTCGAAATGGAGCTGGTTCCTCGATCCCCTCCTGGATCTCAGCCTGCTCGGGATCGTTCCGGACTCGCTGGCGCGCGCCACCTTCGATCGTGCCCTCGAGAAAGACGCTGCCTGGGGAGGCTTCTTCACTCCCCCCCACTTGAGGGGGTTGCCATGGTGGCTGTCGCGAGGCGACACGGCCGCCCTGGCACGCTTCGCGCGCCCAGGCGGCGCGCATGGCGCGGGCACCAGGCACCCCGATCGTGGCCCTGCGGGCTCGGCTGCTCGGCGAGACGAGTGCCGCGTTCCTCGATCTGGCGCGGGGCGATTCCACCGAGGCGATACGGAAGCTGAGCGCGATCCCGGACACGCTCTGCCTGGCGGACAACTTCGCCGACAACTGCTTCCACCTGAACCTGACGCTGGCGCGGCTCCTGGCCGCTCGCGGTGACGATCGGCGGGCCGGCGCGTTGCTGGAGCGCTGGCGGTGGAGCGGCGGCTACACGCCGTCGTTCGTGCTCGCCACGCTCGAGCTCGGCCGTATCGCCGAACGGCTCGGGGACACGCGGAAGGCGGCCGAGTGCTATGGCTTCGTGTCGGCTATCTGGCGCCGGGCAGATCCGGAGCTGCTGCCCTTCGTGGCGGAAGCGCGGGAAGGGCTGGCGCGGCTCCCTGAGTGAGGCTGGGGCGAAAGGTCACAGTCCTGTGGGAGCTTTCGGCCCTACGACCGAAGATTCGGCCCAGTTTCCCTCTCCGTCCTCTCCGCCCTCTCCAACA
Source organism: uncultured Gemmatimonadales bacterium (assembly GCA_963810165.1). Lineage (GTDB taxonomy): Bacteria > Gemmatimonadota > Gemmatimonadetes > Gemmatimonadales > GWC2-71-9 > CAVVWJ01. Next base: position 32,665 of record CAWEMG010000001.1, on the reverse strand, counting down.
CCTCCATCGCGGCGTTGCGGCCGTTGATGCCGATCACGCTGCCACCGGGGTAGGTCCCGGCCCCACACAGATACACGCCTTCCATCGGGGTGCTGCGGCGTGAGCCGCCTGTCCCACATGTACTCAGGCAGGCACTCGCCCTGAAAGATGTGCCCGCCAGTGAGACCGGTTCTCCGCTCGATGTCGGGAGGTCCCATGACTTCCATATGCAGGACGGCCTCCGGGATGTTGCTGCAGAACCGCCCGATCGAACCCAGCGCCACCCGCGCGACCTCCTCCCGCCGGCTGTTCCAGTCGCCAGCGGCAAAGCGTGTAGGGAACCGGCTGGGCAAACACGCTCATGGTGTGGCAGCCCGGAGGGGCCACGCTGGGATCGTGGGAGCTCTGGAAGTAGAGCTCGGTCCAGAGCCGGTCAGGCAGTTCCCCCGCCATCGACGTCTGGTGCTGCTGGCGCCACCCGGCCTTGGAGAGCGGCGTGTTCACCTGCCCGAAGTGGTGGGGCTCCAACGTCCCAGGCCGCGCGGTGAAGTCCGGCAGCTCTTCCAGGGCGACGGTGATCTTCACCGTACAACCCGTGATCGGCACGGCTTCGACCTGCGCTCGCCAGGCCGGATCGGCCGAGTCGTCGAGCAAGCGCAACGTGGTCCGGGGGTCGGCGTTGGAGACGACCACCGGGGCGTAGATGCGCTCTCCGCCTGCGAGCTCCACTCCTTCGCCCGGGAGGATGCGGCTGCACCGGCACCCCTGCGGCAACAACGGCGCCGGCCTCCTGCGCGATGTCGCAGAGAAGGAAGGAGACCAGCCCCATACCACCCTTCACATAGCCCCACATGCCGGGCATGCCGCCCATCCGCCCCGAGGCATGATGGAAGTGGATGGAGGCGGTGCCGGGATCGTGGGGACTGGCCCTGGTGCCGATGACTCCCTGCCCCAGCAGCGACTGCTGGAGCCGCTCATCGTCGAGGTAGCGTTCCACGAACTCCACCATCGACCATTCGAACAGGAGGGCGATCGCGTCCCGGTCGCCCCTGAGCCGGGACTCGATCTCCCGGCGCGATGGGCGCCCTCCCGATCCACACGTCACCGCTGCCTTGGGGACGCAGGGCGTCCCGGACCCGCTGCTTGAGGTCGGTCATGGCCCGCCACCCGGCGAGGTCCCCGGGCGCGAACCGCCGGATCTCCTCGTCGGCCCGATCGTCGTCCCCCCAGAGCTGGACGCTGGTTCCGTCCTCGAACGGGACGAAAAGCCCCGGGCTGGCCGGATGCCAATCGAGTCCCCGGCGTACCAGATCCAGCTCCTCGATGACCAGGGGATGCAGCAAGCCACAGACGTACGCGCAGGGCGAGACCCGGTACCCGGGCCAGGGCTCCTCCAGCGTGCAGGCCCCACCGACCCGGTCACGCCGCTCCAGCACCAGCACTCGCCGGCCGGCCCGAGCCAGATAGGTGGCACACGCAAGGCCGTTGTGGCCCGCACCCACCACGATCACGTCCCAGCGCTCCGCCGCCAGCTCCTTTAGCGGCCGGGGCAGTCCGATGAGGCCCAGCTTCTTTCCGGTCTCAGTCACGGCAAATGCTCCAGGAGCGATCACTCGAGTGCCTTCGGGCGCTCAAAGCTCCGCTCAACTGCTCATGCTTCGGGGTTCCTGAACCAGGACGGAAGAGTATGGGTCAGCCGGCGAGAAGCTTGCGCACCGCCTCACGCAGCGTGGCCACGCTGAACGGCTTGTAGACGGTAGGCACGTCGTCCGGCAGTCCCTGCTCCAACCGCTGGCGGGAGATGTCGTCGATGTGGAGGATGGGAAGAGCGGGAAAGTCCTGGCGGACCCGCTCGATCAGCTCGGCCCCGTTCAGGCCGGGCATGTAGTTATTGGTGACGATCAGATCGAACCCGACCTCCGCTCCCCGCGCAGCATCGAGAGCGGCGCGTCCATTCGCAACCGCGACTGACCTCGTACCCTTCGTCGCTCAGCACCCGAGCGATCAGAGCACGAACCATCGGTTCGTCGTCAACCACCAGTATGCGCGGGGCCATGGCCATTCGACGCAGGGAAAACCAATGTTGTTCCGGAGTCCCCCCATCATAACGCGCGCAAGCGCCGGGCGCGAGTGCGAGTCGGGAGCCTGGCGGGCGCTTCCCGGGACCGGCGGAGCCACTTGACCGGTTCGAGGCCCGGGTTCGCACGAGATGCAGCCAACCGGGCACGGACTGGGCACTCGCCAGCCACAATCTGTAAAACTGGCGTAACGAATACGCATGAAAAGCAGGAATTCGTTGACAGCACCTGCAGGGAGAGCCTAGGTTCAAATCTCAGGGTTACCGCCAGCTTTCATCGCACTCGCCCGGAGGATCCGTGCCCCGTCTGCTTCCCGATGCATGCCGCAATTGCGGCTTTGCCAGGTGTTAGCGGACTCGGACCACGACCTCGACTGTCGCGCATCCCGGCCCGCTCGCAGGAGCGGGCCTTTTTTCGTTGTAGGGCCAACTGCGGAGTAGCATGACAGATCCCATGACTGACCAGAGCCGGCGCATCCTGTTCCAGGCCCCGGAGCTGTTACCAGCGCCATCGGGCGACAGTCCGACTCAGCCGGGTGTCAGTGCCCCGCGCCCGGCGCGCACCGAGACCAGCGAGGCCAGAAAGCTCGGGACCCTGGTGGACGTGAGCCAGGCGCTGGCCGGGTCGGTCAACCTCCACGCCGGGCTCTCGGGCGTGCTGGTAATTCTGGCACGACGCTGCGCCGCGGTCCGCGGCGCGGTGGCCCTCCTGGACGAGCATACCAGGGAGCTCCAGATCCGGGCGGCGATCGGGCTGAGCCGCGAGGGGCAGTCTACCCGCTACCGGGTGGGCGAGGGCATCACCGGCACGGTCGCGGCAGTCCGGCGAGCCGATGGTCGTGCCGGAGATCAGCCGGGATCCCCGCTTCCTCCACCGCGCGGCCGGCCGGCAGGAGCGGCGCGAGGGCGAGTTCAGCTTCGTGTGTGTTCCCATCGTGCTGCACCGGCGGGTGGTCGGCACCCTGTCGGTCGAGCTGGCCCACAAGCCGGACCGGGAGTTCGAGCGGCTACTGAAGTTCCTCAAGGTCGTGGCGTCGATGATCTCGCAGGGAGTGCGGATTCATCGGCTGCTGGAGACCGAGCGGCAGAAGCTGGTGGCGGAGAACGCGCAGCTGCGCCAGGAGCTGCTCGGGAAATACGACTTCTCCACCATGGTCGGCAGCAGCGGGCCGATGCGGCAGATGTACGAGGAGATGGCCCGGGTGGCGGGGACCAACACTACGGTGCTCATCCGGGGAGAGTCGGGCACCGGCAAGGAGCTCATCGCCAGCGCCATTCACTATCACTCCTCCCGCGCCAAGAAGCCGTTCATCAAGGTGAACTGCGCGGCGCTGCCGGAGACGCTGGTCGAATCCGAGCTGTTCGGCCACGAGCGCGGCGCCTTTACCGGAGCAGAGAGCCGGAAGAAGGGCCGCTTCGAGATGGCGAACGGCGGAACGCTCTTCCTGGACGAGATCGGCGAGCTGAGCCCCGGGAATCCAGGTCAAGCTGCTGCGCGTGCTCCAGGAACGGGAGTTCGAGCGGGTCGGCGGCACCGATCCGGTCAGGGTGGACGTGCGGGTCGTCGCGGCCACCAACCGGGACCTGGAGAAAGGCGCTGACCGAGGGTAGCTTCCGGGAAGATCTGTACTACCGGCTGAACGTGTTTCCCATCTTCATCCCGCCGTTGCGGGCCCGGCGGTCCGACATATTGCCCCTGGCCGACCACTTCGCCCAGAAGTACGCCAGTCAGCACGGCAAGACGATCAAGCGGATCTCCACTCCCGCCATCGACCAGCTGGCCTGCTACCACTGGCCGGGCAACGTGCGCGAGCTGGAGAACACCATCGAGCGCGCCGTCCTGATGGCCGATGGCGAGGTCATCCACGGCCACCATCTGCCGCCGACGCTTCAGACCGCCGAGGCCACGGGGACAGTGGTGAGTGCCTCGCTGGGCGGCGCGGTGGCCACCTTCGAGCGCAGCCTCATCGAGGACGCGCTGAAGACCACCCGCGGGAACCGGTCGAAGGCCGCCCGGCTTGCTGAGCACCACGGAGCGGGTGATCAACTACAAGGTGAAGAAGTACGGAATAGATCCCGCCCGTCTACGCGCCTGAGGCGGGAGGCGAGCTTGCGAGCGGCAAGGGGTTTCATCGAAGACCAGGCGGCCACCCCCGCCACCAGCAGATTGGCCACCAGCACCGGCGCCGCGCCGATGATGGCGCCGTACGCCACCCACATGCAGGCGGCGACCGCCTGCACCCGTCTGAGCTGAGCCGGATCCTTGCAGCGGTAGGAGCTGGCAAAGACGGCGGTTGCCACCCACCCGATCCATTCATAGGTCATGCGCTGCTCCGGTCCAGGCGACGGCGGGCGCAGGCGCCGCGTCGCGAATGGTGAGCGCGTCGGTCCGGATCTTGTCCCACTCCTGGAGCACGAAGCCGTGGGACGCGAACAGCGCCCGGATCCTGCCGGAGCTGAGCCCGGCGATGTCTTCCAGCACCGGCACCAGCACGCTGAGCGCGTCGTCGCTCAGGACCGTACGCCGGGCGATGGGGGTGAGGAACTTGTTCTCCGACACCGCGATGGTAAGTCCGTCCATGCGGTTGACGTGGAGCATGACGTGCACATCGGAGCTGCCGTCGCCCACGTACACCAGCCGGTCCGCCCCGACCCCGAGCTCGGTCCGCAGCTCCTCCAGACCGCCACCTTGCCGTACCCGGCGGGAACCCGGGCGATGGACTGGATCTCGCCCGACTGCGGGTCGTACCGGAACCGGGTGCCGCAGATGTGCTCCGCCGGCACGACCCCTTCCAGCGCGGAGATGATCACTTCCTCCGGTGCCGCGGAGATCACGTAGAAATCGAACCCATAGCCTTCGACGGCGTTCAGCAGGCTCGCCAGCAGATGGATATTCCGCTTCAGCCGGATCTGCTTGCCCACCCGCATCAGGTCCTCGCGCCGGACCCGGCGATACTCCGGGTCGTGCAGCAGCAGGTACGCCAGCTCGGCGCCCTGCTGGACCAGATGGGTTCTGCGAGAGCCCGGCGCAGCGTCTCCGCGAAGCCGGAGATTCCCAGCATCTCGCTCAGCACGATGCCTGAGTCATTGAAGCTCAGGGTCTGATCGAAGTCGCTCGCCAGCAGATAGCGTTTGATCGGCTCTCGCTCCATCGCTCTTGCATTCGGCATGTAAACGGTTCCCATTAGCGACCCTCCAAGCTTCGGCTGACTTGCATGACGCGACTCCTTGCAGTTGTATGAATCGGCCGAGTGGCCGGTGGTGCTGAACAATGGATCTCGATTCTCCCGCATCTCCAACGAGCGAGGTCACGGCTATGCAACGCCGGTTCGGTGATGGGAACACGCTCTGAAGAGCAACGGCCATGCCACGCATCGCATGAGCTCGTAGCGCGGCTAACCCGGATATCCGATGGAGTTTCCTACGAAATTGTGGAGACGAAGGCGGGGTTCCTACAAAGTTGTCGGCCCTGACCTCTACTTCCTCAGCAGGGCCAGCTTCACCGCATCCATGACGATGTGCAGATCCTCCAGCTTGTTGATCAGCGGTACGCCGCGCTGCTCCAGTGGGTTGTGAACCTGGGGATCCTTGGCCGCACCGGTCAGAAAGACCACACGGTCCTTCAGGTGCGGAGCGATCGAGACCAGTGCATCGTAGAAGTCCAGCCCGTTGATCTCCGGCATCAGGAAGTCACTGACCACGGCGGCGATGTCGCTGTCAGTCGCGATCGCGTCGAGCGCATCCCGCCCCGATCCGGCCTCCCGTACGGTGAGACCGCCCTTTTCGAAGACCTTGCGAAGGGCACGGCGCACTGCGCTTTCGTCATCGACCAGGAGGACGGTCTGCATGATGTCAAAACCCGCCGGAGGAGAGGGATCACCCATCAACAGTGCGCAGAATCTTGCGCGACTCGGCGCGGTCTGCAACAGTGCGCCGCCCAACGGAGCGGCCAAAATTGACCCTGGGGACAACGTCAGGGTAGATTCCCCGCACGATGAGCCAGATCACCGTCGAGAAAACCGCTGAGGATTCCGCCTCCAAATCGCTACGCGTGACTGTGCCGGTCGACCGGGTGCGAGAGGCCGAGGCCCGGGCCTTGAAATACTACGCCAAACGCGCCCGCCTCCCGGGGTTCCGCCCCGGCAAAGCGCCGGATACCGTGGTCCGCAAGCGCTTCGGCGATGCCATCCGGCAGACGGTGCTGGAGGAAGTCATCCGGGAGAGCTGGGAGACCGCCAAGACCAACGAGGCGCTGAAGCCGATCACCGATCCGGCCATCCGCAACCTGAAGTTCGAGGATGGCAGCCCGATCGAGTTCGAGCTGCACGTCGAAGTTCGGCCCGAGCTCACGCTGGACCGGGTGGGCGGCTTCAAGATCGAGCGCCGCGAGCCGGCGGTGGCGGACAGCGCGGTGGACGAGCAGCTGGCCCGGCTGCAGGAGCAGAAGGCCGCCTGGATCCCGCTGGAAGGCGTCAAGCCCTCGCCCGGCCAGATGGTTCGGGTGGAAGTGGCCACCATCGAGAACGGCACCGCGGGGTCCTCCCAGCCGCACGATCTGGTGCTGGGCGAGAACCAGACGATTCCCGAGCTGGAAGAGCGGATCATGTCTCTCCTCCCCGGCGAGACGGTCGACGCCGAGGTGCGTTTTCCGGACGATCACCCCGACGAGTCGCGTCGGGGACAGACCCGCCAGTTGCGGGTCACGCTGCACGAGGTGAAGCGCCAGGACCTGCCCCCGCTCGATGACGCGCTGGCGCGCGAGGTCGGTGACTTCGAGAGCCTCGAGGCGTTGCGCGCGGCGGTGCGGCAGGACCTGGAGCGCGAAGCGGCCCGGGAGGCGGACGCGGAGGTGCGCCGCAACCTCATCGCCCAGCTGGTCGAGGCCAACAACATCCAGGCGCCGGACTCGCTGGTGCACCGGCTCATGCACGGCTATGCCGAGATGTACAAGGTGCCGGAGGAGCAGCTGCCCGCGTTCGAGCAGCAGTTCCATTCCATCGCGGAGAACCAGGTCAAGCGCGATCTCGCCCTGGACGCCCTGGTCGAGGCCCACGGCCTCAAGGCGACCGAGGCCGAGCTGGATGAGCGGATCAATACCATGGCCGGCGCGCGCGGCGTGCCCGCCGGACAGATTTACGCCTCACTCGAGAAGTCCAAGCGCCTGGGCGAGCTCGAGCGCGCCATCACCGAGGAGAAGGTCTTCGACTTCCTCCTCAAGCAGTCCACCGTCGAAGAGGTCAAGTCTTGATCATGGCTACCCTGTATCCGCCGTATATCATCGAGCGTTCCAGCCGAGGCGAGCGCACCTACGATATCTTCTCCCGGCTCCTGATGGACCGCATCGTGTTTCTCGGGGCACCGATCAACGACGATGTCTCGAACATCATCATCGCCCAGCTCCTGTTCCTCGAAGCCGACAACCCCGACAAAGACATCTATCTCTACCTCAACTCTCCCGGGGGCGTCGTGTCGGCCGGTATGGCGATCTACGACACGATGCAGCACCTGCGGGCCCCGGTGAATACGATCTGCATGGGGATGGCGGCGTCGATGGGCTCGTTTCTGCTGGCAGCGGGCGCCAAGGGCAAGCGTAGCGCGCTGCCCCATTCCCGCATCATGATCCACCAGCCTTCGGGCGGCGCGCAGGGTACCGCGGCCGACATCGAGATCCAGGCCCGCGAGATCCTCTATCTCCGGTCCAAGATGAACTCGCTCTACGCGTTGCACACCGGCCAGCCGATCGAGACCATCGAGCGCGACATGGACCGGGATCGCTTCATGAGCGCGGAAGAGGCCAAGTCGTACGGGATCATCGACAGCGTCTTTACCCCTCGGAAGGACCTCGTTCCGCACACGGACGGCAAGAACGGCAAGGAGACTTGACGCTCAGGGTGCCCGGAGGCAGTTTACCGGGCACCCTTCCACCTCCATCACGACTCGGCTCCATGTCCAACGACAAGCACCTCCGCTGCTCATTCTGCGGAAAATCGAAGGATTCCGTCCGGAAGTTCATCTCCGGTCCGTCAGTCTACATCTGCAATGAGTGCATCACTCTTTGCAATGAGATTCTGGCGGAGGACGAAGAGCGCGAGGTTGCGGACAGCATTACCCAGGTCCCCACGCCGTCCGAGATCAAGGATGTGCTGGACCAGTACGTGATCGGGCAGGAGCGGGCCAAGCGGACCCTCGCCGTCGCCGTCTACAATCATTACAAGCGCATCAATGCCTCCAGCGGCCGGGAGGGAGACGTCGAGCTCGACAAGTCCAATATTCTCCTGCTGGGCCCCACCGGAGTCGGCAAAACCCTTCTCGCCCAGACCCTCGCCCGCATTCTCGACGTTCCCTTCACCATTGCCGATGCCACCACGCTGACCGAAGCGGGATACGTCGGCGAGGATGTCGAGAACATCCTGGTCCGGCTGCTCCAGGCCGGCGAGTTCAACGTGGCCGAGTGCGAGCGCGGGATTGTCTATATCGACGAGATCGACAAGATCGCCCGCAAGTCCGAAAACCCGAGCATCACCCGCGACGTCTCGGGCGAGGGCGTGCAGCAGGCGCTGCTGAAGATTCTCGAGGGCACCATCGCCTCGGTACCTCCCCAGGGCGGCCGGAAGCATCCGCAGCAGGAATACATCCAGATCAATACCAAGGACATCCTGTTCATCTGCGGCGGCGCCTTCGACGGGCTCGAGAAAATCATCGAGGCGCGCACCGGCCGACAGCAGATCGGGTTCAGCACCAGCGAGCGCAAATCCAATCCGCAGCTCACCACGGGAAATCCCTATGCGGAGGTCGAGCCTGACGACCTGCTGCGTTTCGGTCTCATCCCCGAGCTGGTGGGGCGGCTGCCGGTAGTGGTCTCGCTCGAGGCTCTCGACGAAGAGGCCCTGGTGCGGATCCTGGTGGAGCCGAAGAACGCCCTGACCAAGCAGTACAAGAAGCTGTTCGAGCTCGAGGACGTCGGGCTGACATTCGATCCGGATTCGCTGCGGGCGGTCGCCCAACGGGCGCTCAAGCGCGGCACCGGCGCGCGCGGGCTCCGCGCCATTCTGGAGACCATGATGACCGACATCATGTTCGACCTGCCCAACCGCGAGGATGTGCGCGAGATCGTGATCACCAAGGAGGCGATCAGTGAGGGGACCTCTCCTCTGATCGTCACCGAGCGGGCGCGCACCAAGCGGGAGGCGTGAAGGGTCGGCGGGGCAGCGGGGCAGCCGGACAGCAACACCTTCGAACGGGCCAGCGGCGGGGTGACGGTAATTCAGGGGCGGACCGCGGTTCGCCCTTTCTGCAACCTGGACCCGACCCGTCCAATCCTCTGCACACCCAGCCGATTCAGTTCGTCGGCTCCTTCCCCGATGCGGCCGTCAAGGTAGAGCCCGTCCTCCCCGAGATCGCCTTCATCGGCCGGTCCAACGTGGGAAAGTCGAGCCTGCTGAACACCCTCGTCGGGCGTCCCGGCCTGGCGCGGGTCAGCGGCTCACCTGGAAAGACCACCCTGCTGAACTTCTACCGGCTGCCGGAGTTGTATCTGGTGGACCTACCGGGGTACGGCTTTGCCAGGGCCAGCAAGGGCGCCAGGGCCGGATATCGGAAGCTGGTGAACGAGTACCTCCGGACCCGCCCCACCCTGGCGGGAGTCGTCTGGTTGCTGGACATTAGACACCAACCCTCGGCCGACGACCTGACCATGCAGAGGCTCCTGGCCGAGAGCGGCAGGCCGGTCCTCGTGGTCCTGACCAAGGCCGACAAGCTGACTCGCTCGAATCTATCGGCTCGGGTGCACATGTTGAGCGAGGCACTCGGCTTGCATGGAGATCAGGTAGAGGTCACCAGCAGCCATTCCAGGCAGGGTATTCCGGAGCTCGCCGCCAGCATCGTCGCCGCTGCCGCAAGGGGGAACACGTGAGATCGCACTGGTATTCCGCGGTTCTGATCTTCGGAGGCACCGTCCCCGTGGCGATGGCCCAGTCAGCCCAGCCGGTTCCGGTGACGACCACGGTCAGTCTAGGGTCGCTGAATCAGAATGACCTGTCCATACGAATGCGGAATGAGGAGCTGGAGATCCGCTTTCTGCCGTTGGACCCGAAGATCATGCCTCTGCTGGCGAACGACGCCTTTCAGTCGCTGCGCTCGCTGGTGGAAAGCCGGGACCGGCAAATCGACTCGGTCGCCTCCAGGGCCGGAGTGACGAAGCCGGGCCTGGCGCTGGTGAGTTTCTACGGTCTCCGGGCCGACACCCGGTTCGATCCGCAGACCCTCACGGTCCGGCTTCGGAGCCGCGCGCTTCAACCGCTCGGCCTCATACCGATCAATTCGAAGTTCTCGTCGAATCAGCTGGATCTGAGGGAGCAGGCGAGCGCGATTTACTTGTTTGAGGAGGAGCTGCCAGTCGACGATTCGTTTACCCTCTCCTACGCTGCCATGATTTCGGATGACTGGTCGGTCAGGCAGCCGGTCATTGATCGGGAACGGGCGCGCGTAGCGGCCCGGGCGCGGGAGCAACCGCGGAGCACTCCCCGCTAACCAACCGCAGCACCCCTCCTGTTCCCGGCGGTCCCACATTCAGCAGCGCTCGACTCCGCATCTGCCGGGTCCAGCTTATGCCCCCTGACCCTGCGAATCTGACTGCCGTCACGCCAATTCCTATTGACGCAGTCCCCTTTCGGTAGTACGATGATCCCGCCGTAGTTAAAACTACTTGAAAACCATTCTCATCGAGGACCTCTTTCGTGCTAAGGCGTATCGCCCCACTCCTGGCCCTGGTCGGGTTGCCCTCCGTGGCGCTCGCCCAAGGCGATCCATCGAAGCCGACGTCCCGAGATACCGTCCCGATGTCCCTCCCCACCATCGAAGTGAAGGGAGTGGCCGGGTCAGGCTACCTCATGCGTCAGACCACCACCGCCACCAAGACCGACACCCCCCTCCGCGACGTTCCTCAGTCCGTCACCGTCATCAGCAAGAACGTGATCGCGGATCAGCGGATGCAGAGCATGGCGGACGTGACCCGGTATACCCCGGGGCTCACCATGGGGCAAGGAGAAGGCAACCGGGACCAGCCGACCATCCGGGGCAACAACACGACCGCCGGCTTCTTCGTCAATGGAATGCGGGACGACGTCCAGTACTTTCGCGATCTCTACAACGTGGAGCGGGTCGAGGCACTGAAGGGTGCCAACGCGCTGATCTTTGGCCGAGGGGTCGGTGGCGGTGTGCTCAATCGGGTGACGAAGGCCGCCGGGTGGACTCCGACTCGCGAGCTGTCGCTGCAGGGTGGTTCCTATGGCAACAAGCGAGGCGCGCTGGATGTGGGGCAGGGAGTGTCCGATGCCATCGCCCTCCGGCTCAATGGCGTGTACGAGAATTCCGACCTCTATCGCGACGACGTCAACGTCGAGCGCTATGGGATCAATCCCACGGCCACGATTCAGCTCTCGCCGCGGACCCAAGTGCTTGCCAGTTACGAGCACTTCAAGGACGACCGGACCGCTGACCGGGGGATCCCCTCCTTTGCCGGTGCACCCCTATCGACTGCGACGCCGCACACCTTCTTCGGCGACCCCTCGCAGAGTCATTCCGATGCACTGGTCCATATCGGCACCGCGAGCATCGAGCACATCAGCGGCGGTGGGGTGACCCTTCGCAACCGCAGCATGTTCGCCGATTATGACAAGATCTACCAGAACGTGTTCCCCGGCGCGGTGAACGATGCCGGAACCGAGGTGAGCATCTCAGCCTACAACAACGCTACCGATCGGCGGAACCTGCTCAATGAGACCGAGATCAGCTATCGCCTGGTGACCGGAGCCATCAGTCAGACCCTCCTCGGTGGTGTTGCCTTGGGCCGCCAGATCACGGACAACTTCCGCAATACGGGCTACTTCAACGACACCGCCACCAGCGTTACCGCGCCGGTATCGGACCCGACCATCGCCGTTCCGGTCTCGTTCCGCCAAAGCGCAACCGACGCCGATAACCACTCCAGCGCGACGTCCGTCTCGCTGTACGGACAAAGTCAGATCGTCTTCTCCAATCACTGGCAGGCGATTGTTGGTGCCCGTTATGAGCGCTTTGATGTGGATTTCTACAACCTTCGGACGGGTGAAGCGCTCAGCCGAAAGGACAACCTGGTCTCGCCCAGGGCCGCCCTGCTGTACAAGCCGGCCGATGCCGTCACCCTGTACTCCAGTTACAGTGTGTCGGCCTTGCCCAGCTCGGGCGATCAGTTCTCCTCGCTCAACGTGACCACCGAGACGCTCGAGCCCGAGAAGTTCACGAACTACGAGCTCGGCGTCAAATGGGACGTCTTCAACCGCCTGTCGCTAGCCGCGGCGGCCTACCGCCTGGACCGGACCAACACGACGGCGCCCGACCCGAGCGATCCCACGAGGACACTTCAGACCGGCAGCCAGCGTACCAAGGGGTTCGAGTTCAGCGTCACCGGCGCCGTCACCCCGGAGTGGCAGATCATCGGCGGCTACGCCAACCAGGACGCCACCATTACCAGCCTGACCACTGCGGCGGCACCAGGAGCCAAAGTTCCGCTGGTTCCGCGGAACACGGTCTCGCTGTGGAACCGATACCAGGCGACGTCGGCGCTGGGGCTCGGCCTGGGCGTGATCTATCAGGACGATATGTACGCCGCCATCGACGACAGCGTGACCCTGCCGAGCTTTACCCGGGTTGACGCGGCGGCATACTATGGGGTCAGCCCCTACCTCCGGCTTCAGCTCAATCTCGAGAATCTGTTCAATCAGGAGTACTTCGGCACCGCCCATAACAACAACAACATCACGCCCGGCTCGCCCCGGTCGGTGCGGGTGGCCGTTCGTGACCGGTTTCTGACGCTCGAAGCTCTTCCCTGGCCCGTCCGGCGGCTTCCCTCGCCCGGGCGGGCCTTCCCTTGCCCTGGCCGGCATTTGAGCTCTGCGGCACTGGTGTCTACAGTCGCGTGCGCGCATCATTGGACGGTGACCGCGCTTCCCTCACGCCTCACTGGCGCCCAACGAGCTCCCCATGGCCCTTCTGCCCCTCCGCCCGGTCCGGCTTCCCAAGGCCGCTGAACAGTTTTACGACGGTTGGCTGGCCGACCTGGAGGCGCGCTGGCGGCGCCCGGAGCCGACTGGAACCGGATTACCCGTGACCTGCTGTTCCAGATCTATTACCCCGGCGTGAGCGACTACGACGAGCTGCTCCAGGATCCCAAGACACCGGACCCCAGCAAGATCACGCTTCTCTCGCTGGATCCCTGGAACATCACGCTGGAGCCGGAGTACTACGCCGACGTGGATCAGGCCCGGTTCGCCCGGGTCAAGCCGCTGCTATGGTTGTGGTACAGCTTCGACCGCTCGCCGCTGGGCGCGCAGAACGTGCACCTTGGCGTGCGGTTCCGCCGGATCCTGGCACCGCACATCTTCGCCCGGGTGGGCAAGAACTTCAAAGCGTTCCAGTACGTGGAGTTTTCCTTCGGCTACAACATGGAAGTGGGCGACGACGTCGTGGTGCATCGGAACGTGCTGCTCGACGACCGGGGCGGGATCGTGCTGGGCAACCGCGTCAGCATTTCGGATTACGCCAACATCTACAGCCACACGCACAGCATCGTCGATCAGAAAGACGTCACCAACGCGAAAACGGAACTGGAAGACGATGTTCGGATCACCTATCACGCAACGGTGCTGGCCGGCGTGCGGGTAGGCCGTAATGCGATGGTCGGAGCCAATGCCGTGGCGACCAAGGACGTGCGGCCCTACCATGTCAACGTGGGCATCCCCGCCAAATCGATCCGGGTAAAGCCCAACGCCCCACCCGAGGCGTACAGCACCGAGCGGGTCGCGCGGCGCGACCGGGGGCCCTGAGCCTGGCGCGGCCGATCGATACGCCCACCGCTTTCGCTGGCGGCGGTTGCAGCCGGCGTCTTGCTCGGCTGCGTCCTCGCGGCGGCGGTCATCGGCGATCCTCCGGTTGCCGGCGCGCTTGTCATCGTGGCCGCTGGTGGGGCCGTCCTGCTGCTCGCCACCCAACGCCCCGAGTGGGAGCTCGCGCTCCACGTCATCGTGGCGGTCCTGCTGGGGATCGTGGCAGGCTGGTCGGAGGACCGGATCTGGTGGCTGGCAGTCATCAGCATCGCCACCGCGGTCATCACCTTCGGGCTCGCCGCGGTGCGGGCCCGCGGGCGTACCCGTGAGGCGCAGGCCAAGTCCGATCAGCTGGCCACCCAGGTCGACCGGCGGATCAGTGAGCTCTTCTCCCTGCAGGAGCTCAGTTATGTCCTGTCTCAATCGATTCAGCTGGACCGGATCGCCGACCATGTGGCGAAGTATGCCGCCCGCTTTCTTCAGGCGGATGGCGCCATCGTCGTGCTGGCGGAAGGCGAGCTGCTCCGGGTGGTCGCCGCCACCGGCACGCTGGAGCCGCTGCTCGGCGAGATCAGCGATGGTAGCGACAGCCTGATCGCGCGGGCCATCGCGCGCGACCGCATCGAGGTCGCGGACGATGCGGCCACTCCGGCGGTACGTCTCTTTGCCGGCATGATGGTCCGCTCGGCCGCCGTGGCGCCGCTGCGCGCCCCAGGCACCACCATGGGAGCGCTGGCGGTGGCCGACCGCCAGGGCGGCCGGCTGAGCGCTGAGGATTTATGGCTGTTCTCCACAGTCGCCACCAACGCCTCTGTGGTCATGACCAACAGCCGGCTCTACGAGATGGTGCGGCGGAGCGAGGCGGAGTGGGAGACGGCGTTCAACGCCCTGACCGAAGGGATTGCCGTCGTCGGCGCCGAGGGAAATGTGCTGCGCTCCAACCAGGCGCTGGCCGCCATCGCCGAGCTGCCCCAATCCGAGCTGGTGGGACGGAACTTCGCTGCCATGATCTCCGGGGCGTCGGAAGCCGTGACCGGCCTGATTGAGGCGGCGTACCGGGGAGAGCGGACCGCACCGTTGGTGGTGCGCCAGGAGACCAGCCAGAAGGTGCTTCGTCTCACCGCCGCCCCCCTGGCCGACGCCGAGCGGGGGACAGTCGTCATCCTGGTCGAGGACGTCACCGAGCAGCGCATCCTCGAAGCCCAGATCATCCAGAACGACAAGATGGCCTCCATTGGGCAGCTGGTCTCGGGCGTGGCGCACGAGCTCAACAACCCCCTGACCTCGATCGCGGGGTTGGCCGAGCTGCTGCTGGAACGCCCACCCCACCCCGAGCTTCCCCGCGAGCACCTGCGCGTGATCTTCGATCAGGCGGAGCGCGCCGGTCGGATCGTCCGAAATCTTCTGACCTTCGCCCGCAAGGGCGTCCCGGAAAAGACCGCCGTGGATCTCCACGATGTGATCGTCCGGACCTCGCTGCTGATCATGTACGAGCTTCATCTGCACGGCATCGAGCTCGAATCTGATCTGAGTCCCGAGCCCACGATCGTTCTGGGTGATCGCTATGAGCTACAGCAGGTCCTGCTGAACCTGGTGACGAACGCGGTGCAGGCGGTGAGCGGCCTGCCGCCCGAGAAGCCCCGGCAGATCACTCTGTCGACCAGGCGCACCGAGGGCCAGGCGATCCTGCGGGTCTGTGACAGCGGCCCCGGCGTCCCCCAGCACCTGGTGCCGTATCTCTTCACTCCCTTCTTTACCACCAAGGCGCCGGGGGAAGGCACCGGCCTGGGGCTGTCGCTCAGCTACGGGCTGGTGAAAGCACATGGGGGCGTGCTGGAGTACGAGGCCTCGCCGGGGGGCGGTGCCGAGTTCCGGGTCACCCTGCCCCTCTTCGACTCCGAACTTCCCGAGCCCGCTCCCGCGCCGGTGCGCGCCGAGAACGGCCGCCCAGCCCGGCGGCGGATCCTGGTGGTGGACGAAGATCCGTCGGTGCATCGGCTCCTGAACGCCCTCTTCACGCCCGAAGGCCACGCCGTCGAAGCGGTGCGTACCGGAGAGCAAGGCTTGAGACTGGCGCGGGAACATGACTTCGACCTGATCATTGCAGACGTGCGGGTGCCCGCCGGTCCTGCGGAGCTCTTTGCGCGGGCTCTTCTCGACGCCTGCCCCGCCGCGTGCGGCCGCCTGGTCGTCGCCTTTGCAGCAGGGGAAGATCTGCCCGCACCCCTGGCCGAGCATCGGATCCGCTATGTGCGGAAGCCGTTCAACCTTCGCGATCTGAAAACCGTCGCCAACGAGATCCTTCAGTAGCCGGCCGCCGTCGCCGGCTTCCAGGGCATGATGCTGACTCGGCCTTTGATCTTCGCGGAGGCGGTGGACGCGTCCGCGGTCGCCCAGTAGTTCCCTCCGGCAGTGAGATCCGGAGCGTCGATGAACCAGCGAGAGGCGCGCAGGAAGATGTTGCCGGTCACCTCCGTCGCGTGTCCCACTCCGTCAAGCACCAACCCGTCGCGCACGCCATCGAACAGGTTTCCCCGAAGCTGAGCCCGGGTGGTTTGTTGCAGGACAACGCCCTGCTCCAGGCGAGCCAGCACGTTGTCGTCGATGCGGTACCTGCGACTGGCGTCGCCGGCCTGTTCCGGTGCGGCAATCCGGATGCCTACCGGTCCCCCGATCAGCACATTTGCCAGGATAGCGTTGTCGCTGCCATGCTCGCTGACGATACCCGCCGAGCGGGAACCGATGATGGTATTGCCCCGGATGGTGGTGCCGCCGGAGTAATCCAGCCGGAACCCGACGCCGGCGCTGTCGGCGCGATTCTCCTGGAAGGTGTTGCTCCACCCGTACGCGGCCGCAAAAGCCACCCCGAGGGCCGAGGACGCGTCGTTGCGGTGAACCAGGTTGCCGACGGACTGACGCAGCTGCTGCCGGGCCCCGGCCAGTCGAAACCCCAGACTCGAAGCCGTAAGGTCGTTGTCGACGATGGTATTGGAGTCGCTGGCGTCCCGCAGCAGAATCGCCGCGGCGCCACAGTCGTCCGCTGGCACCTGTGACTCGCAGCGCCGAGTACGATCGGCTCGGTTCCGGGCGATCATGTTACCCGCCGACCGCCACAGGTGAATACCCCAGCCGGTGTTCGCCCCGACGTTGTTGTCGGCAATGTAGCTGTCCCTCACCTGGATCAGACCGATGCCGTTCTGGGCCCCTCGGGCGGTCACGCCGGTAACACTCGCCGCCTCGGTCTCGAGGAGCAGGACTCCTCCACCGTAGCGCTCGAAGACCTCCCGCCGCACGACGTCCAGGCGGTCGGTGGAGTCGGGCCGTGCCGGCGTGGATCGAACCTCCTGCCGCCGGCTGCCTGAGAGATCGATGCCGAAGATCCGGTGATTGCGGCCGCCTTCGATTCTCACCCCGTAGCGATACCCTCTGATGGCGCCGCCGGTGATGGTGACGGCGTCAACCCCTCGGCTGGACACTCCGACGCCGGTATAGCGGCCAGGAACGGAGTCGCCGCTCTCCAGCACCACTCCGGTGAGATCGATCCTGGTGCCCGACGCCGCGGCGATGATGACCCCGCGCTCGTTGGCATCGGCGATACGGTATCGCCCGGGGCACACCCGCACATCGCCCTGGACCTGAGTGCCGGCCCGGGAGGGACGGACGCAAGGAGCGACGCGATCGGAGGCGGGAAACGTCAATACGAATGCCAGTGCAAAAGCTTCGAGCATCATGGTCGAACCGGATATCCCCGCTCACGCAGGTAGGCGCGAGCCCGGGGGAGTGATGATTCACGAAAATGGAAGATCGTAGCGGCCAGCACGCCGTGGGCGCCCGCCTCGAGCGCCTCCGCCAGGTGCAGGAGACTCCCGGCCCCGCCTGAGGCAATCACGGGGATGCTGATCTCGCGAGAAACGGCTTCGAGGAGTGGTAGATCGTAGCCGGCGCCGGTGCCGTCCTTGTCCATGGACGTGAGCAGAATTTCGCCGGCGCCGAGTATCTCCAGCCGCCGACACCACTCGACGCCCTCGATCGGGGTGCTCTCACGGCCGCCGTTTACCATCACGCTGAGCCGCCCTCCGACTCGCTTGACGTCTACCGCCGCCACCACGCACTGACTCCCGAAACTTTCCGCCAGCCGGGAGACGAGGGACGGGTCCCGCACGGCCGCGGTGTTCACGGCGATCTTGTCGGCCCCTGAGCGGAGCGCCGCGCCGGCGTCCGCGACCGAGCGGATGCCTCCCCCGACCGTGAACGGAATGAAGATGGCTTCGGCCACCCGGCTGACCATGTCCAGGGTGGTCTGGCGCGATGACGGACTGGCGGAGATGTCGAGAAAGACCAGCTCGTCGGCGCCGTCGGCGTCGTACCTCGTTGCCTGCTCAACCGGATCACCCGCATCTCGCAGAGCTTCGAAGTGCACCCCTTTGACGACCCGCCCTCCGGCGACGTCGAGACAGGGTATGATGCGCCGAGCTAGCATACCCGCAGCACGTCGTCGATCGTCCCACCATCGCCGGTGCGAAGCAGCTGGACGATGTCGTCCAGCGCCCGCCGTTCCCGGGGCCAGGCCAGCCGGTCGGCTGCCGCTCGAGCCGACAGCCACTCATAGCGGTCGTGCTCCGATCCCAGCCGGACCGCGGCATCCTCAGCCACGAACGCCGCGAAGACCGGCACCATGGCAACCTCGTCGATCCGGTGCTGGTAGAACGACTCCACCCGGCTGAGGTTGTACAGTCGTACCGGAGTGAGGCCGGTTTCCTCCTCCAGCTCCCGCGTCGCGGCTTCCGCCGGCCGCTCACCCGGCTCGATATGGCCGTGCACCGCTTCCCACGAGCCGGGGCAGCGCCCGCCGGAGCCGCGCCGCAGTACCAGGCATTCCAGTCCAGGCGCCTGACCCACGAATGACGTACACGTCGACCAGAGAGACACGAATCGAAGTCACGGTCGCCACCGGGCGAATGCCGAGAGAAGCTCGATCCCTGGCTGCTGCGACTTTTCCGGATGGAACTGGGCGCCGATGACACTGCCCTGTCCCACCAGCGTCGGGAACACTCCCCCGTAGTCTCCGGTCCCGAGGACGGCCTCTTCGGGAAGATCGGTGGGCAGATAGCTGTGCACGTGGTAGAAGAACCGCGGCCAGTGCCCCAGGGACTGGCCCAGCACGGCGTGCCGTTGCCCTGCCCGGGTCAGATCGACCTGGGCCCACCCCACGTGGGGCACCGGCATTCCTCCGGAGAACCGCCGGACCCGGCCGGGAAGGATTCCCAAGCCGCGTGCCTCGGGGGCTTCCTCGCTCAGCTCGAAGAAGAGCTGCAGTCCGAGGCAGATCCCCATAACGGGGCGGCCGTCCGCTGGCCACTTCGCGCACCGCATCCGCCAGGCCGGTCGAGGCCAGGTTCCGGGAGCCTTGGCCGAAGTGTCCGACACCAGGCACCAGCACCCGGTCGGCCCGGCGCACCTCTTCCGGATTGCTGGTGAGCGAAGCCGTATGGCCACCCGCCGCCAGAGCGCGCACCACGCTCGCGACGTTGTTCACTCCATAGTCAACCACCGCGATCATAGCGCGCCCTTGGTCGACGGAACTCCCGTCACTCGCGGGTCGAGCGCTGTGGCGGCATCCAGGCACCGGGCAAAGGCCTTGAAGGCAGCTTCGACGATATGGTGAGGGTTGTCGCCCCGGATCAGATCGAGATGTACGGTAAACCCCGCGTTCAGCACCAGGGCGCGGAAAAACTCCGGCGTGAGAAACACGTCGTAGTCTCCCAGCATCTGCCACTTGGGAATGTCGATGTCATAGGCCAGGTAGGGACGGCCGGAGACGTCCAGCACACAGCGCACCAGCGCCTCATCCAGCGGAACCGAGCAGTCGGCGTAGCGCCGTATGCCGGCGCGATCCCCCAGGGCCTGAGCCAGGGCCTGCCCCAGCACAATCCCGGTGTCTTCTACCGTGTGATGGCCGTCGACGTGCAGATCTCCCCGCGCTTCCACGGTCAGGTCCAGCAGCGCGTGCCGGGCCAGCGCATCGAGCATGTGGTCGAAGAACCCGATTCCGGTTTTCACCCGCGAGTCGCCGCCTCCGTCCAGGTTTAGCCGGACGCGGAGATCGGTCTCCTTGGTCGTGCGGGTCAGCTCAGCGATCCGGGGCATTGGGGCCAAGAATCTGCTGCAGGGCGATGATCACAGCGTCCATATCCTCTTCCGTGCCGATGGAGATCCGCAGGCACTCGGAGAGCTGCGGCGAGCTGGAGACGTCGCGGACCAGGATGCCGTAGTCGTTCAGTAGCCTGCGGAACAGCTCCCTGGCCGGCAGGCTCCGGCAGCGGACCAGTACGAAGTTGGCCGCCGTAGGGTATGGCGTCAGACCCGGAACCAGGCGAAGGCGGCCCACGAAGCGGTCCCGGGTGGCGATCACCTGGGCGGTCCGGGCGGCCAGCTCCGGAGCGTGGCGCAGCGCCGCCCGGGCCGCGGCCAGCGTCACCAGGTTCACGTTGTACGGCAGCTTTCCCTTGGCGATCTCCCGCGCCACCGCCGGATGTGCCAGCGCCAGGCCGAAGCGAAGGCCTGCCAGGCCCAGGGCCTTGGAGAAGGTCCGAAGCACCACCAGCCGGGATGACTCGGGCAGCAGCGGAAGCGCGCTCGGTCCGCCGAAGTCCTGGTAGGCTTCGTCACACACAACCAGGGCACCGGTTCCGGCCAGGATCCGCTGAACCGCACCGTCGGGCAACGCTGAGCCGGTGGGGTTGTTGGGCGAATTGAGCACGATCACCCGGGCCCGCTCCCGGTTTGCCACCTCGATCAACGCGTCCACGTCGAAGACGAACCCGTCACCCAGCGGAACCGGCACATACCGGCCACCCATGACGGCGGTGAGCAGCCGGTAGAGGGAAAACGTCGGGGACGGCGCAACCAGGACATCCTCAGAGCCGAGCGTCACGGCCAGGGTCGCCTGGATCAGCTCGTTCGAGCCGTTGCCCACCAGTACCCCGTCAGAAACCCAGCCGTAATGTTGGGCCAGGCGGGCCAGCACGTCAGCTGGTGCGAACTCCGGGTAGCGCTGCCAGGGCTGCCGCGCCATCTCTTCGGCGACCTCCTGCTTGAGCTCCGGCGGGAAGTCAAAGGGGCACTCGTTCTGGTTGAGCTTTCGCCGAGCTGACGGAGCGTCGAGGCTATAGGCGGACTGGTCCCGAACCGACGCCTTGATCAGAGCTAGTCCTGGGAGCGACGCGGGAAGGAAAGAGAGCTGCCGGTGGGGTCTCGGGCCGGCTCAAGTGCGATGGCGGCCGAGCACCGCCTCGAGCCGCGCCGTAAGCGAGCGGGCGCGGAACGGCTTGGTGACGAAATCGTCGGCGCCCAGCTCAAAGACGCGCACCTCGTTGTCCTCGTCACCCTTGGCGGTGAGCACCATGACCGGAATTTCCCTGGTAGCCGGCCGGGAGCGGAGCTGGGCCAGCACCCCGTAGCCATCGAGGCCCGGAAGATTCAGGTCGAGAATGATGACATCGGGCGCATGACGGTCTACTTCGTCCAGCGCCTGAATGCCATCCCGCGCCTCCGCCACGACGTACCCCTCCCGCTGCAGGAGGTCTTTCATGACCCGCCGTAGCTGTTCCTCGTCCTCCACCAGTAGCACGCAGGCGCCTTGGCCTTTGCCTTCCCCCACGGCGCCGTCGATCTGAGCCGGCTCCTCCAGGAGATCCATGGCAAACTCGAGCGAGACCCGCTTCGGCTCCGGCTCCGCGCGAAGAGCTGCCTGGGGCCCGGAGACCCGGGGCGCGGCCGACGTCTTGGTCCGTTTCGAAGACGCCGGCTGATTTTCTGTGTCCTCGTGGGGCGGCTCGGTGACCCGCAGCAGCTCGTCGATAGTCGATTCGCCTGAGAGCACGTGCCGGAGCCCGCTGGCAAAGAGCGACCGCATGCCGCCGGCCCGCGCCGCTTCGGCGATCTTCTCGGCGGCAGCGCCCTCGCTGATGCGGCGCTCCAGCTCCGGGCTCATCGTGAGAACCTCCACGATGCTGAACCGCCCCCGATACCCCGTCATGGAGCATTCCGAGCACCCCACCGCGCTGTACAACGCCGCGCCGGCCGGAATGAAGCGCTTGAGCCGATCACTCACGTCCTCGGTCATGGGAACCCGGCAGCCCTTGCACAGGCGGCGCATGAGCCGCTGCGCGACCACCCCGCGCAGGGCCGGAGCGATCTTGTAGGCTTCCATGCCGATGTCGACCAGACGCGTCACCGCGTTGGGCGCGTCGTTGGTGTGCAGCGTGGACAGCACCAGGTGGCCCGTCAGCGACGCCTGCAACGCAATCTGGGCGGTCTCCTTGTCCCGGATCTCGCCGATCAGGACCACGTCGGGGTCCTGCCGCAGGATGGAGCGCAGCGCGGAGGCAAAGGTGAGACCGGCTTTCTCATTCACCTGCACCTGCACGATGTTGGCGCCGAGCCGGTATTCGACCGGGTCCTCGACCGTCACGATGTTGACCCCTTCACCCTGCACCACGCGGAGCGCCGAATAGAGAGTCGTGGTTTTTCCAGAACCGGTTGGCCCCGTAACCAGGATGATTCCTTCCTTCTGGCCCAGGAGTGCCCGGATCGATTTCTGTTCGTCGTCGGCCAGGCCGAGCGAATCGAGGCTGAGCGAGGTCGCCTTCTGGTTGAGAATCCGAATGACGAGCTTTTCGCCCAGGGACGCCGGCAGGGTCGACACACGGAGGTCGATCGGCTCTCCGTTGATCGAGACCCGGGCCCGGCCGTCCTGGGGCCGCAGCCGGTCGGCGATATCCAGCCCCGACATGATCTTGACCCGCGAGACCAGGGGCACACCCGCGCTGCGCGGAATCTTCATGGCCTGCCGCAATACGCCGTCGATGCGGTAGCGCACCACCACCCCGCCCTCGATCGGCTCGACGTGGATGTCGCTGGCGCGGTTGGTCACCCCGTCGGCGATCATCATATCCACCAGTTTCATGATCGGGCGCTGACTGGCCTGCTCGGCGCTCGCGACGCTTTCCTCTTCCTCCTTGATCTGCTCCACCTCGAAATCGCCACCGATGCCCTCGAGCAGCCGGGAAACCACCGTATCGGTCTCGCGGTACAGCTCATCGAGCTTCTCCCGGATCTTCGACGGGGAGCCCAGCAGCATCCGCACTTCCCGGCCGGTGGCGAAGGCCAGCATCTTCTCGGCGTCGATGTCGAACGGGTTCGCAGTGGCGACTTCGAGGTAGGAATCGGTCTGACGAACCGGGACCACGTTGAAGCGGCGGGCCAGCTGCTCGGGGACCGCGGAAATCAGCTTGACGTCGAGCTTGGAGAGATCGGCGACGGAAAAACGGAACCGCGTGGCGATGGCGCCGAGGATGTCCTGGTCACTGGCTTGCTTCCGTTGAACCAGCGTCTCCCACAGCGAGACGTCCGGCCCGGCCTCCTGTCGCAGCTCGGTGACGGCGGCGGCAGACAGGAGGGTTTCGATTGACGGTACCAGCCATTCATCAGTGAACTGCATGACACTCTGGGCGTGGTGGAGGCTGACGGACGGAAAACCAGGGAGATCCGGCAGAAAGATAAGAACACTACAGCAAGCCCCACCAGTCCCGATTGATGTCCACGATGACCCCCACTCCACCGTCCCGGAGCCCCACACCCGCCTCGACGCGGAGCAGACGCATGAACAGCTCCAGGGCCAGGCCTGCGACGGGGCGGACTCCTTCCGACCCCTGCCACGGCAGCCCCGGAAAAGGTTCCGCCGTGTAGCCTGCCGCCACGAAGGGCGCCAGCGTGATCTGCCGGCCGGTGGAGGCGAACGAGCCCAGACGGAGCGCTGGAGACGGGACGTCGAACCGCCACTCGACGTGAGCCAGTGCCACGTATCGGCCACCGTATCGGCGGAAGGGCTCGCCTGGTAAAGTGCCCCGTCCGCCGATCGCGAAGCTGCGGTGCGGTGGCAGCCCGCTGCTGCCCGCGCCCAGGTATACGCCGGCTGAGAAGCTGAGTGCCACCCAGATTCGCGAGCCAGCGAACCGTGGCGGTGCTCCTCAGGTAATCGCTCCCACCCGCGCCTCCCTCCACGGCCAGGCGGCCCTGGAGGTCCCGCTGAACCGCGATGCCGCCACTGGCGCGCTCGAGCGACAGGCGGGCGACCCAATAGGTGCCCGACCCGAGCGCCGGGTTCTCCCGGTAGGTGCCCGAGGCGGGCGACGCCTCGGTGGACACCGACCGGCTATCCTCCGGGCCGATGTCGAGGCCCAGAGTGGTCCGCCCCCCCAGCCGGTGGCGCAGGCCCAGTTCGACGGCGTCGAGGAGCACGTAGTCGCCGTAGTCCTTGCCTGCTTCCTGCGACAGGATCGAGTTGAGTATGGGGGCGATCACCGGGATGTCGCTGAAATCGGTAATCCGCCGCGAGGCCGCCAGCTGAAGCCGGGTGGCGCCGGTGCTCCACCCAAGCTCCAGTGAGCCGGTGAGGCGATGGTCCGCCGTGCCGTACGCCGCCATGGGCCGGAGCTGAAGCCGGGTACCTTGCAGCCCGAGGCTGGCACCGAATCCGATGGTGAGACCCTGCACCCGGTTGACGCGGACGAGATCGCTCAGCGAGCCCGCGGCCAGGCGCTGGGAAGGGAGACCCCCGAGTGCGCGAGAGCCGGCGAGACGGTCGAGCTCCACCCGCAGCGCCGCCATGTCCTGCTCATTGACCGGCTGGGCCACGTCAGCGATCGCCTGGTTCAGCGGCTGGGACCAGGTCGAATCCGAGTTGCGGGGCCGAATCAGCCCGGCGATCTCCGGGCCGGCGAACACGGTGTCGGGGATCCTGAGGTTCAACTCGTAATCGCCTATTTCCCAGCGGCCCCGGATGATTCCCCGGGCCGGAAAGTCGAGCCAGGTGACTCTTCGCCGGATCTCCACCTCCTGGCGGCGGGGGAGCCAGTAGCGGTTCTCGTGCAGGGCGCTCTCGAGCACCACGCTGATATCCTCCAGCTGGCGATCGAGATATGCGGCGGGCGTGAAGCTGAAGCGAAACCGCACCAGCTCCGCCGTCGCCACGTCGATGTAGAGATTCCCCACCACCAGCGGCCGCTTGAAGTCGCGGGGACGGACCTGCACCTGGTAGACGACGACCTCGCCGGCGGCGGTCGTGATGGAAAGTGAGTCCGACAGAGCGAAGTCGTACGCGTACAGGCCTCCCGGCGAGAGCGGATGGACCGCATCCCGCACCTCGTCCCCTTCGCCGATCCGGATCAGGTGGCCGAAGTTGTTGGTGACAATGCCTAGATGATCGCGATGGTAACTGATGTCCGTGGGGAGGAACGTGCCGTCGCGCCAACCCAGGATCACTTGCTTGCTCCGATCGGGCGCGCGCCAGTACACCGCCACATCGAGCTCGTCCGCCTTTACCAGGCGGGGCGGCTCTGCCAGACCTTCACCGACCTGAGCCAGAAAGAAGACAAATCCGTGGGCCCGCGCCCGGTAGCTCGTCAGAGTGGAGTCGGCCTGGACAACGAGGCGGCGGTCCACCGCGCGGCGCACCAGATCCAGTGTGGCGGGAGAGTTCCATTGGGCGTGTAAGGGTAAAAAGTGAGAAGTGAGAAGTAAGAAGGGAGAGAAGAGCGGGAGAGCCCAGCGGAGGGCTGAGCCACGGCGTCTTACTCTTGACCTCGTACCCCCCTTCTCACCTCTCACTTCTCACCTCTCACCTGGAGTGCCTCGTACCTCTTACTTTTACAGGTTCTTCTGAACCTACCCCCTAACCGGCCGTGTATCCCCGTGACTTTGGCAATATCCCGGCAGCCGCGCCACGCGGCAACCTGGCTGGCGATCACGCTGTGCGCGGTCTGTGTGGCGTGCGGCGGGCGCAGAGCACCGGTGGTACCGGAGGAGCCCGGCCCGGGGGCGCCCCGCACTCTGCTTCTGGCGCGGGTGTTCATGCTGGAGACGGCTGGGCCTCCACCGGGCGATACGTCGGTGACCTTCACCACCGGCGCGCCCCGCACCATCGTCATGTATCACGGCGGCGAAAGCATTGCGTTTGCGCGCTTGAGCTTCGCCGCCGCTGCTTTCGGAGACAGCGGCCGCACCGTTCAGGTGGAGGTGAAACCCCGGCCAGGTATCTACGGGCTGGAAGTCACCACCAGCCTGCCTTTCCGCGCCGAGCAGGCTGCGGTGACGTTCGTCTACGGTCGCTACTTCTCCGCGCCGGCACGGGCTCGTCAGGTGTACGGCAGCGACGTGGCGTTCGAAAAGGCATTGGCCGTTGGACTGTTGATTCCCAACGGGCAGATCACGCTGCTGCCCTCCACCCGTCCGGCAGCGGATAACGTCCAGGCCGCGCTTCCTGGCGCCGGCAGCTACATCGTGGCGGCTCCCCAGTGAGCTCCGACTTCGATACCTTCGCTCGGCGCGCCCGCGCAGGAGGCATGGTGCCGGTCACGCGCCAGGTCGTTCTCGATGGCGACACTCCGGTCACCGCGTTTGCCAAACTCCATCAGGGTCCCTACGGCTTCCTGCTCGAGTCGCTGGAGGGCGGGGAGCGCTGGGCCCGCTACACCTTCCTGGCGACTGCTCCGCGGGAGGTCTACCGCTACCGGGGGCGGGAGTGCTCTCGCTGGACCAGCGACGCAGGCTGGACGGTCGTCGAGACCGACATCGCTCCGCTGGAGCACCTGGGCCGCACGATGCGACAGTATCCGCCAGTTGAGGTGCCCGGGCTGCCGCCGTTTACGGGCGGTGCGGTGGGATATCTGGGATACGACATCGTGCGCACCATTGAGTCGCTTCCCGAGCCTCCCGCGGACGACCGGCAGTTGCCCGATGCACTGCTGATGATCACGGATACGCTGCTGGTGCTCGACAATCTCTTCAACCGGGCGACGGTCATTGCTACCGTCGAAGTGCCGGCACAGGCCCGCACCGACCAGCTGCGGCAACTCTATGAGCAGGCGGAATCCCGCATCGACTGCTGGTTCAAGCGGCTGGCTACCCCCTCGACCAGTCTGCCTCTCGAGCTCGAGCCCTTGCCGGCAGTGCCCAGGGCGTCAGGCCCCTACGAGGACCGCCGGTTCCAGGATGATGTCCGCCGCATCAAGGAGTACATCGCCGCGGGAGACACCTTCCAGACGGTGCTCTCCCGGCGGCTGGATCTGCCAGCACCGGATCCGTTCCTTACCTATCGCTACCTCAGGGCACTCAATCCAGCGCCCTACCTGTACTATCTGCACTGCGACGATATCCACGTCATCGGCAGCTCGCCTGAGATTCTGGTCCGGGTGGAGGACACCGAGGTGACGCTCAGACCGATTGCCGGAACCCGCCCCCGCGGCTCCAGCACCGACCACGACGCCGCCCTGGCCGCCGAGCTGTCCGCCGACGCCAAGGAGCGCGCCGAGCACCTGATGCTGGTCGATCTGGGCCGCAACGATGTGGGCCGGGTGGCGCAGTTTGGCTCAGTGAGGCTCACCGCGTTCATGACGGTCGAGCGGTATTCCCACGTGATGCACCTGGTGAGCGAGGTACGGGGACGCCTCCGGCCGGAGCTGGATGCCATCGCCGCGCTGGCCGCGTGTTTCCCTGCCGGGACGGTGTCGGGAGCGCCAAAGGTCCGGGCCATGGAGATCATCGATGAGCTCGAACCGGTGCGCCGGGGCCCGTACGCCGGCGCGGTCGGATATATAGGCTGGGGCGGCCGGACGCTCGATACCGCTATCGCCATCCGCACCTGCGTCATGCAGGGCGGGCGGGCCTGGGTTCAGGCCGGCGCCGGCATCGTCGCCGATTCCGACCCCACTGGCCGAATGGCACGAGACCGAGGCCAAGGCCCGGGCCGTATTGCTGGCGCTGGCGCTGGCGGGGCGGGCGGGAAAGGCGGAAGACGGGGCGGACGGGGCGGAAGGACCAACCTGTCACCAGCGTAGCAGGCTTACTCGATCGGCAATCACCTGCCCCCCTCCCCGCCTGTCCCGCTGCCCCGCCATATTCCACCATGCCCTACCGCCTCGTCAGCTTCTCCGGCGATCAAACCTTCGAGTTGCCGCAGGGTCGGAGCCTGGTCGTTGGCCGCGGGGTCAGCAGCGACATCGCCATCTACGACCCGACCATCTCGCGCCGCCATGCCGAGCTCACGGTGGGCGCCGACGGCGTCGGTGTGAAGGATCTCGGGAGCTCCAACGGCACCTGCATCAACGGCGCGCGCATCAGTGCCGGCCGCCTCAACCCCAATGACTCGATCACCTTCGGCAAGGTCCTGTTTCAGCTCAAGGACCTGAAGCCCACCCCGAACCGGTCCGGGGCCGGCGAAGCCTTGCCGCATTCCCGGTCCCGAGTGACACCATCGTCCGCCAGCTCATGGTCAGTGGCGGAGGCCCGCCCGGAATCACCAGCCGGGACCGACCTTCCGGATTCGGGCAGCTACGGGTAGCGGCGGCATCGGCCGAGGAGCGGCAGGCCAAGAAGCTCTCGCTGCTGCTCGACATCGCCCAAAAACTCTCCGGGGAGTTCGACCTCGACAAGCTGCTGCGCAACGTCGTCGACATGATGTTCGACGTCATGAATGTGGATCGAGTCACCATCGTGCTCCGAAACGAGACCACCGGGGAGCTGGTGCCGTCCATGTCGCGGAGCCGCGTGGGAGATACGCAGGTGCAGCAGGTTCCCCGTTCGATCGCGGAGAAAGTGGTGAAGGAGCGGGTGGCGGTCGTGTCCGACAACACCGCCGCGGACAGCCGGTTCAAAGGGCAGTCCATCGTCATGCAGAGCGTGCGCAGCGCCATGTGCTCGCCGCTCATGGCCGCCG
The DNA here is from genome assembly GCA_963810165.1 of uncultured Gemmatimonadales bacterium. GTDB lineage: Bacteria > Gemmatimonadota > Gemmatimonadetes > Gemmatimonadales > GWC2-71-9 > CAVVWJ01. Next base: position 3,972 of record CAWEMG010000001.1, on the reverse strand, counting down.
GCGACCGGGTGCTGGGACTGCTCTACGTGGACAGCATCACGGCAGCCAACTCATTCAGCGATGAAGACCTCCAGTTCCTGGTGGCGTTCAGCGGGCTGGTGGCCATCGGAATCCGCAACAGCTCCTATGCCGAGCAGGTCAAGCGAGAGGCGCTGGTCCGGTCCAACTTCGAGCGCTACTTCGCTCCCAATATCGCCGCGGAGATTGCTCAGCAGGACACCGTGGTGCCGCTCGGCGGGGATCGGCGCCCCATCACCATCCTCTTCAGCGACATTCGCGGTTTCACTTCCATGGCCGAGTCGATGCGGCCCGACGCCATCGCGCAGCTGCTGACCGAATACTTCAGCGAGATGGTGGAGATCATTTTCGAGCACGGCGGCACGCTCGACAAGTTCGTGGGCGACTCGGTGATGGCGCTGTGGGGCGCCCCGATCTCGCAGCCGGGCGATCCCGACCGGGCACTGCGGGCGGCGATCGCCATGCAGCACGGCATCCGCAAGCTCAACGAGCGCTGGACGGATGGCGGACGCCCGGAGATCGGCGTCGGCATCGGGATCAACTATGGGGAGGTGTTCGCCGGCAACATCGGGAGCCACCGGCGGCTGGAGTACACCGTCATCGGCGATGCGGTGAATGTGGCTAACCGCTTGTGCTCGGAGGCGGGGCCGGGCGAGATCCTGGTGAGTGAGGCGGTCTGCCAGGTGGTGAAAGAGCACGTGCAATACGAGTATCTGCCCGAGATGGCGCTGCGGGGCCGCACCCGGGCGGTGCAGGTATACCGGGTGAAGGCGTGAGCCGCTCCGGCTATTGCCCGAACCGGTACTCCTCCCCCGCCTCCCGCAGCAGGTTAAGCACCAGTCGGAGCGGCAGCCCCATCACGCTGAAGAAGTCCCCCTCGATTCGCTCGACCAGCGCCGCACCATAGCCCTGAATCCCGTAGGCCCCCGCCTTGTCCATCGGCTCCCCGGTGGCGACGTAGGCTTCCAGGAACGCGTCGTCCAGCCGGCGGAAGGTCACATTGGTCACGTCGGTGGCCTGATGCACGATCTCTTTGGCCACCAGTGCCACTGAGGTAACCACCTGGTGGGTGCGGCCCTGGAGCCGCTGCAGCATCTGGAGCGCGTCACCCGCATCACTGGGCTTCTCCAGCACCGCGTCCCTCACGACTACCGTCGTATCTGCTCCCAACACCAGCTCGCCTGGCACACTCAGGGCTTTCTCGCGCGCCAGCCGCTCGACATAGTCCATGGGCGTCTCCAGCGAGCGGCGCACCTCAGGGATATTGGAGGGCACAACCCGCAACGGGATCCCCAGCATCTCCAGCAGCTGGCGCCGGCGGGGAGAGGAGGAAGCCAGGGTGAGGGTGGCTGCGGTCATGGAGCGCGATCCAGGATGAGTGTCACGGGTCCGTCGTTGGAGATCTCGACCTGCATATCGGCGCCGAACTCCCCCGATGCGACCGTCAATCGTCGGTGGCGCAGGGCGGCAAGAAAGGCCTCATAAAGCGGGATCGCCTCTTCCGGCCGGGAGGCGGCGATGAACGAGGGGCGGCGGCCCTTGGCTGCGTCACCATAGAGCGTGAACTGGGACACCACCAGAATCTCCCCGCCAACCTCCTCCAGGCCGAGATTCATTTTGCCTGCTGCATCGGTGAACAGGCGAAGGCCCGCCACCTTCTCAGCCATCCAATTTACCTGCGCCGGCGTGTCGCCGTGGGTGAAGCCCACGAGCAGGCAAAAGCCCCTCCCGATTTCTCCCACCACCCGGCCGTGGATGCGCACGGCCGCCTTGGAGACTCGCTGGAGCACTACCCTCATCACGACCTCGGTGACTTATGCGAAGACCGACACACAGGGAACATGCGTTGGGTATATGCATCCACCCCCTCAAACATGAAACCCCCGGCAATGCCGGGGGCTTCATCAGAGTAGCCAAGTGCGATGGGGTGTGGCGGCGTTATCAGGTCGCCGGCTACTCCACCGTCACCGACTTGGCCAGGTTCCGCGGTTGGTCGACGTTGCAGCCACGACTCACCGCGACATAGTACGACAGCAGCTGCAGCGGAATGCTCGTGAGGATAGGCGTGAGCAGGTCCAGGGTTTCCGGAATGGTGAAGGTGGCGTCGGCCAGCCGCTCGATCTCGGTGTCGCCCTGGTTGATCAGGGCGATCACCTTGCCGCCGCGCGCCTTCACCTCTTCGATATTGGATACGATCTTCGAGTGCACCGCATCGCGCGGGGCGATGAATACCACGGGCATGTTCTCGTCGATCAGCGCGATGGGCCCGTGCTTCATCTCCGCCGCCGGGTAGCCCTCGGCGTGGATGTAAGAAATCTCCTTGAGCTTGAGCGCCCCTTCCAGTGCCACCGGGAAGTTCACACCGCGGCCCAGATAGAGCGCATTGCGGGTGGTGCGAAGGAACCGGGCCGCCAGCTCCTCGATTTCGCTGCTGCGCTCCAGGATCTGCGCCGCCTGGTCCGGCAGCCGATGGAGCGCTTCGATGAACTGGCGCCCCTGAAGGATGCTCAGGTTTCGAAGCCGGGCGATGCGCAGCGAGATGAGGGCGAGCGCGGCGACCTGGCTGGTGAATGCCTTGGTGCTCGCCACTCCGACTTCGGGACCCGCGTGCAGATAGATGCCCCCATCCACTTCCCGCGCGATGGTCGAGCCCACCACGTTGACGAGACCGATGGTCCGGGCCCCGCGGCGCTTGGCCTCACGGATGGCCGCCAGGGTGTCGGCTGTCTCGCCTGACTGGGAAATCCCGATCACGAGTGTGTGCGGGTCCACGACCGGATTGCGATAGCGGAACTCGGAGGCGTATTCCACCTCTACCGGAAGCCGGGCCATCTCCTCCAGCATGTATTCGCCGATTATGCCGGAATGCCACGAGGTCCCGCAGGCAGTGATGATGACCCGCTCGAACTGCTTCAGCTCATCGTCGGTGAGGTTCAGGCCGGTGACCCGGGCGGTCCCCTCTTCTTCCAGCAGGTGCCCCCGCAGCGTGTTCCTGAGGCTCTCCGGCTGCTCGCAGATCTCCTTCAGCATGAAATGCGCGTATCCGCCCCGCTCCACCTGGGCCAGATCCCAATCGATCTGATTCACCTCTTTGCTGATCCGGGCCGTCACCAGGTTGCGCACCCGGTACCCATCGCGCGTCAGCACGGCCATCTCACCGTCGTCGAGGTAGACGACCGAACGGGTGTATTGCAGCAGCGGTGACGCGTCGGAGGCGATGAACCATTCCTTCTCGCCCACGCCGATCAGCAGTGGCGATCCCTTCCTCGCCGCCACCAGCACGCCGGGTTCATCGGAGGAGATGAACACCAGTCCGTAGGCGCCGTCCACGTCCCGCAGCGCGGTCGCCACGGCCTCTTCCAGGTTCCCCTGGTACAGCTCGCCCACCAGGTGGGCCAGCACCTCGGTGTCGGTTTCCGACTTGAAGGTGTGGCCACGCTGCTCCAGCGCCTTTCGGAGCACGCCGGAATTCTCGATGATGCCGTTATGGATGACCGCGATGCGGCCCGACTGGTCGGTGTGGGGATGGGCGTTGGTGGTGGTTGGCGCGCCGTGGGTGGCCCAGCGGGTGTGGCCGATGCCGATGGTGCCCTGCGGCATCTTTTCCTTGAGCTCGTTCTCCAGCACCGAGAGCTTTCCCGCGGCCTTCATGATCTTGAGCCCGCGGCCGTTCACCACCGCGATGCCGGCAGAGTCGTAGCCCCGGTACTCCAGTCTACGGAGCCCCTCGATCAACAGCCCCGCCGCTTGCCGCGATCCGATATAGCCCACGATGCCGCACATCGCCGTACCTCAGTACAAGTGTTCTCGACCCGCCGCGACCAGTGCTTCGGCGTCGGCCGGGGTGGGAGCTTCAGCGATCAGACGTACAATCGGTTCGGTTCCGGAAGGCCTCACATGGAGCCAGCGGTCGCACCAGGAAAGCCTCAGCCCATCGCGTTCATCTGCCGTTGC